>DASYUY010000062.1:0-88816 GCA_036000705.1 Candidatus Limnocylindria bacterium
GATTCGTCCCGGCGTGCACTACCGGAAACAGGAGGCGCGACCGGCATGAGCGATCGGGTGGCGATCTATCCCGGCTCCTTCGACCCGCCGACCAATGGGCATATCGACATCGTCGAACGGTCGGCGCGTCTCTTCGATCGCGTCGTCATCGGTGTCGGCCGCAATCTCTCCAAGAAGACCCTGTTCGATGCCGACGAGCGGGTCGCTCTGATGAAGGAGGCGTGCAAAGGCTGTCGCAACGTCGAGGTCCGTACGTTCGACGGACTGCAGGTGACGTTCGCCAGGGACGTCCGCGCGAGCTTCATCATCCGCGGGCTCCGCGCGCTCTCTGACTTCGAGTTCGAGTTCGAGATGGGCAACATGAACCGCAAGCTGGCGCCGGAGATCGAGATGGTCTACCTGATGACCGCGCCGGAGTACCTGTTCCTGTCGGCCTCGCGCGTGAAGGAGCTCGTCGCGTTCGGCGCGTCGGTCGCCGAGCTCGTTCCGCCGAACGTCGCGAAGGCCCTGCAGGCGCACCTGGGTCAGGGAGGCCTGCGCACCGGCGCCACCGAATCGAACGATTGAGATGACCGTGCTCGCGATCGACGTGGGCAACACGAACATCGTCGTCGGCGCATACGACAAAGACCGCCTCATCCGCACCTGGCGTCTCGTCACCGTGCACGACCGCACCGAAGACGAGCTCGCGGTGATTCTCGACGGCCTGCTCGCGCAGGAGGATCTCGCGCTCGACGAGATCGACGCGCTCGTTCTCGGTAGCGTCGTGCCGCCGCTGACGCAGTCGTTCACACGCCTCGCCGAGCGCTATCTCGACCGCGCCGCGTTCGTCGTCGGACCCGGCATCAAGACCGGCGTGCGGCTGCGCGTCGACAACCCGTCCGAGGTCGGCGCCGATCGCATCGCGAACACGCTCGCGGCGCACCGCCGGTATGGCGGGCCCGCGGTCGTGGTGGACTTCGGCACGACGACGAACTTCGACGTCGTCAGCGCGGAGGGCGACTTCCTGGGCGGCTCGTTCGCGCCGGGTCTCGAGGTCTCGGCGGAATCGCTCTTCGGCCGGGCGTCACGCCTCTTCCGTGTTCCGCTGACCCCGCCGGCGGCCGCGATCGGGAAGAACACCACGGACTGCCTGCGCTCAGGGCTGGTGTTCGGCTACGTCGGCCTGGTCGAGGGACTGCTCGCGCGCATCGTGGCCGAGCTGCCCGCGATGCCGACGGTGATCGCGACCGGTGGCCTCGCCGCGACCATCGCGCCGCTGGCGAAGGGCATCGAGAAGGTCGACGAAGACCTCACACTCGAAGGCCTGCGCCTCCTCTACGAGCTGAACGCATGATGGACGTGCTGCGCGGACGCTTCATCGTGCTCGGCGTCACCGGCTCGATCGCCGCGTACAAGTCGGTCGAGCTCGCGCGCCGTCTGACGCAGGCAGGCGCGACCGTGCAGGTCGTGATGTCGCGGTCCGCGGCGGAGTTCGTGCGGCCGCTGACCTTCCAGGCCCTCACCTACCGGCCGGTGGAGCTGGAGATGTTCCAGATCCAGGACGAGCGCGCCGCGGGCCACATCGCGATGGGCCGGCAGGCGGACGTCGTCGTCATCGCGCCGGCCACCGCGCACGTCCTCGCGCGCCTCGCGAACGGATTCTCGGACGACCTCATCGCGACCACCGTGCTCGCGACCGACGCGCCGATCGTCATCGCGCCCGCGATGGAGACGCACATGTGGCAGAACGCGGCCACGCGGGCGAACGTCGCGGCGCTGCGCTCGCGCGGTGCGCGCATCGTCGAGCCGGAGTCGGGGCCGCTCGCCTCGGGCGACGTCGGGCCGGGCCGGCTCGCCTCGCTCGAGAGGATCGAGGCCGCCATCGCCGACGTGTTGAGCGTCTCGCACGCGCTCGGCGGCCGCCGCGTCGTCGTGACCGCGGGTCCGACGATCGAGCCGATCGACCCGGTGCGCTTCGTGTCGAACCGTTCGAGCGGCAAGATGGGCTACGCGATCGCGAGCGCGGCCGCTGACGCCGGCGCGGAGGTCTTCCTCGTCTCGGGACCGACGGCGCTGCGCGCGCCGGCCGGGACGCAGCTCGTAGCGATCGAGACCGCCGAACAGCTGCGCGACGCGGTGCTCGGTCTGCTGCCGAACGCGGACGCCGTTGTCATGGCCGCGGCGGTCGCCGACTACCGGCCGATCGAGACGAAGGAACGAAAGATCAAGAAGCGCGATGCCGGCAAGGAGCTGGACCTGCGGATGACCGAGAACCCCGACATCCTGAAAGCCATCGTCGCGGCGCGCCGCCCCGGCGCGATCGTCGTCGGCTTCAAGGCCGAGACGGGCGACGCGACGGCCGAGGCCGAGCGCATGCTGCGTGAGAAGAAGCTCGACCTCGTCGTCGCCAATGACGTGAGCGACCCGGGCTCCGTCTTCGGGTCCGACACGGACCGCGTCACGTTCGTGAGCGCCGACGGAGTGGAGTCGCTCCCGCTCCTGGCGAAGACCGAGGTCGCGCGCCGGCTCGTCGCGAAGCTCGCGGAGCGACTCGCACGCTAAGAGGGGCGCACGGCCTGCGGGAAATCGAAGACGCGGTCGGGGTCGTATTTCGCCTTCACCTGCTGGAGCCGCGCGTAGTTCGGACCGAAGTAGGCTTCCGACCAGTCGTCGAGGTCGGGGTCGGCGTAGTTAACGTACGCGCCGCGTCCGATGAGAGGGCGCGCCGCGGCGTACAGGTCGCGGAGCCACGAGCGCGTCGCGTCGACGACGGTCGGTGCCGCGCCGGCGTCCCAGCTCGCAAGCAGCTGCGCGACGGCGAACGCGTCGCGATGGGGGAACGCGGTCGCGTCCGTCGCGAGACGCGCGACCGCGCCGCCCAGGGTGTCGAGCAACACCGCGCCGCTGCCCGCATCCTGCCGTGTCGCGAGAGCATCGACCGCGCCGACGAGCGCGGCGATCGCGTCGCCGGAGAGCGGACGCTGCGCGATCGCGGACTTGGCGACGTAGCTCTCACGCTGGAGGACGCCGCCGGACGTCGTGCCCGCGAGGTGGCACTGATCGAGCGTCCGTCCGAGACAGCCAGCTTCCAACAGCATCACGTCGCGATAGGCGCGCACGCCCTGTTCTCGGTAAGCCGGCGGGCCGATGCCCGCGACCAGGGCGTCGAACTGACGCGCGAGATCGGCCGTGGCGCCGGGCAGCACCGCGTGCAGCGTCACTTCGGGTCCACCCGCCGCGGTCTGCAGATGGAGCGTCGACCACAGCGCGTCGGGAGCGCGTGACATCCACGCCTGCCACGCGGCCACGACGGCCGCGGCGCGCGACCAGGGCCAGGACATGAACCCCAGGGCGAGGTCCGTCGCCACGTGCGTGCGGAGCGTGAGCGATGTGACCACGCCGAAGCTTCCGCCGCCACCACCACGCAGCGCCCAGAACAGGTCCGCCTCACGCGCGTCGTCGCATTCGCGGACCTGACCGTCGGCGGTGACGATCCGCGCCGAAACGAGATCGTCGCAGGTCAACCCCCACGCGCGTGAGAGGACGCCGACACCACCGCCCAGCGTCAGACCGGTCACGCCGACGGTCGGACAGCTGCCCGCCGCGATACCTTGGCCGCGAGCCGCGACAGCGTCGTACAGATCGATGAGTCGCACACCCGCGCCCGCCGTGACACGGTCGCTCTGCACGTCGATCGCGGTCATGCGACCGACGTCGATCACGAGACCCGGTCCCGTCGACCAGCCGCCGTAGCTGTGTCCGCCGGACCGCAGCGCGAGAGGCACGCGGTACGCGCGCGCGAAGCGCACGCATTCGCGGACGTCCGCAGTGGTCGCGCAGCGCGCGATCGCCTGCGGCCGGACCCCGTCGAAGCGCGTGTTGTAAAGGATGCGCGCGGCCTCGTACGTCGGATCGCTCGGCCGCACGAGGCCGTCGCGCAGCGCCGTGCGCAGCGCGTCCCAGTCCGGTGCCGCTACCGTCGGGACCGGCGACGGCGTCGGGTGAACGGCGGTGGCCGTCGTCGTCGGCGCGGGCGTCGGTGACGGTGTCGCATCGCTACGCGCGCAGCCCGTCGCGACCGCGGCCCCGCTGAGCGCGAGACCTCGAAGAAAGGAGCGACGTCGCATGCGAGGAGGATGACAGCGCGAGTCGTCACCGACGTCAGCGTTGCCGCCGCTAAGTCGTACGGACCCAGTCCACCTCGGTGTAGAGGAGCCGCCAGCCCAGCTCCTCGAGGTTGTGCGCCGAGACCGGGTTCTGCGTCTGGCCGAAGAAGATCCGCAGGCCGCGGTCCGCCCCGACGCGCATGCGGTGCGCGATCATCGCGCTCTGGATCCCGCGTCCGCGGAACTTCGGAAGGACGCTGCCGTTCCCGAGGCCGCCGACCGGTCGCACGTCGAACAGCATCCCCGTCGCGGCGGCGTCGCCGTCGACGCGTCCGACGTAGGCGCTGAGCACGCGGCCACCCGCGCGCCGCCGCACCAGCTGCTCGACGATGCCGCGGAACCACGGGCCACGATCGCGGAAGCTCTGGAACGCGAGCTTCGCGTACTCGGCAGCCCCGTCCCGCCGCACGCGCTCGATGCGAAGACCATCGACCGCGCGCGGGGTCGGCAGTCGCGCACGGTCGTAGCAGTAGATGTGCTCCTCGGTGCCCTGCTCGGGCACATAGCCGCGACGCTCGAGGATCCGCAGCGCGCCGCGCGGCGTCGGTCCCATCGCGACCGCGATGCGTGGTGGACGGCCCGCCGCCGCGAATCGGCGCTCGAGCCGATCGAGCACCGCAGGGGTCGCGTCGGACATCGTGCCGAACCCGAGCGCGCGGTTGAGGAAGCCGTTGTCGGTCGACGTCATCGTCCAGCTGACCAGGCCGCCGGCGCGGCTGACGCGAACGCCGCCCTCTGTCGCCGCGCGCGGGTCCGCGACGAGGTAGCTCGTGATCTCGACGCCTTCGGTCCGCTGCATCAGCGCCGCGAGCTCGCTCAGTCGCATCGCGCCGACTCTAGGCGATGCGTCCTTCGGAACGCTGCGGGCGTGCCGCATGAGTCGCCCGAAGCGTTGGCCTGGACGCAGTGCTCGGCGCTGCAGCGGTCGATGCTGCGGCGACAGCTCGAGGGAAGGAGGTACTCAGGTGAACGATCGCAAGACGCAGGACACGGCCGCCAAGACAGAGAAGGCCCAGGCGCGGCGCTCCCGCCGCATCCACACGTTCCTCGACCGCTGGGCGCGGCGCCACATGCCCGAGCGCGTGACCCGTTTCACTTCGCGCTAGCTTTATCGTCCGCGGCGTGCCGATCGAGTGGGTCACCTTCGACTGCTACGGCACGCTGATCGATTGGGAGCGAGGCATCACCGACGCACTCCTGCCGCTCCTGCGCGCACCGATGGACCGCGGCGAGCTCGCGCGCCGTTACATCGCGGTGGAGGCCCACGTCGAGGCCGAGTCCTATCGCTCGTACCGCGAGGTGCTGCGTGAGGCCGGCACACGCCTGCTCGCGTCGCTCGGCGTCCTGGCGCCTTCGCCGCTTCCCGATTCTCTTCCGCGGTGGCGGCCATTCGGCGAGGTGCCCGATGCGCTCGCCGAGCTGCGCCGTCGTGGCCGGAGGCTCGCGATCCTCTCCAACGTCGATCGCGACCTCATCGCCAGGTCGATCACGCAGCTCGGTGTCGAGCCGGATCTCGTCGTGACGGCGCAGGACTCCGGCAGCTACAAGCCCGCCCCGGGCCACTGGCGCGTGTTCGCCGAGCGCAGCGGCGCCGGTCCCGCCGTCACCGTCCATGTCGGTGCCAGCCAGTACCACGACATGCGGCCGGCGGCGGCGCTCGGCTACCGCACCGTGTTCGTGGACCGGCACGGCGAGACACTGGAGACTCAGGGGCAGGGGCCCCTGTCAGCGAAGCGTGCGACGCGGGTCATCGGCGATCTAGAGGCGCTACCGGACGTGCTCGACAGGCTGGAATGAGACCTGCGAGGTGCTCCCGCGCGCTACGATTGCGGGTGACGCCGGGACCGGCAGCAGCCGGCCTGGACGGAGGTTAGACATGGACGCGCAGCACCCTTCCGCCGGTTCGTCGTACGGCGGCGCACCCGCGATCGCGAAGAAAGTCACCGTTCCCGAGGTCGTCGCGATGAAGCGCGACGGCAAGCGCATCACGATGATGACCGCGTACGACGCCGCGTTCGCGCGACTCGTCGAGCAAGCGGGCATCGACGTCATCCTCGTCGGCGATTCGCTGGGCATGGTCGTGCTCGGCTATCCGAACACCGTTCCGGTGACGATGGACGACATGGTCCGGCACGCCGCCGCGGTGTCGCGCGGCGCGTCGCGGCCACTGCTCGTCGGCGACATGCCATTCGGCTCGTACCAGACCGGGCCGGCCGATGCGCTACGCAACGCCGCGCGCTTCCTCAAGGAGGCGGGCATGGACGCGGTAAAGCTCGAGGGCGGACACGAGACCGTACCGATCGTGAGGGCGCTGGTGGAGAACGGCATCGCGGTCATGGCGCACGTCGGCCTCACGCCGCAGCGCGTCGCGCAGTTCGGCGGCTTCAAGACCCAGGCGAAGAGCGCGCGCGCGGCACGCCGACTCATCGACGACGCGGTCGCGCTCGAGGATGCCGGTGCGTTCTCCATCGTGCTCGAGTCCATCCCCGCGCCCGTCGCCGCGATGGTGACCGAGCGCCTCGGGATCCCCACCATCGGCATCGGTGCCGGCATCGACTGCGACGGCCAGGTCCTCGTGCTGCACGACGTGCTCGGTCTGTTCGGCGATTTCAAGCCGAAGTTCGCCAAGCGCTACGGCGAGATCGGGGCCGCAGTCGTCGATGCGCTCCGCGCGTACGACAGCGACGTGCGTGAGGGAAGGTTCCCGGACGCCGAGCACAGCTTCACGATGAAGGAGAGCGAGCTCGCCGCGCTCCGGCAGAACGTCGCGCGGCCGAGGGCGGTCTGATCCATCCGCGACCGAAGCCAGCTACGCGTCGCGATCATCGGGATGGGCGCGATCGGCCACGTCATAGAGCGCGCGCTCGCGGGGCGCACCGACGTCGTCCCGATCGACCGCACCACCGCGCCGCCACGCGCCGGCGCGGCCGCGGTGGACGCCGCGATCGTCTGCGTGAAGACGCCCGGCACACGCTGGGCGGCGGAGGTCGCGCAACACGTCGTCGCGCGTGACGGCGTCCTGCTGACGATCCAGAACGGGCTCGGCAACCACGAGATCCTCGCGGCGGCGGTCGGCGAGGCGCGCGTCGCGGTCGGCGTCATCTACGTCGGGGCGCGCCTCGAGGATGGGAAGCTGCACGCGACCGGGCCGGGCAAGGTCGAGCTCGGGCGACCGTCAGGCGTCGGACCGCAGCGGGCACTCGAGGCACTCGCGGCCCGGCTCGCCCAGGGAGGCATGACCGTGAGCGTCGTCGAAGACGCCTGGGCCTCGGTGTGGCGCAAGGTCGCGACGAACGCCGCGGTGAATCCGACGACCGCGCTGCTGGGCTACACGAACGCGGAGCTTCTCGCGGACCTCGCGGGCTCGCGGGTCGCCGACGCCCTCGCCGCGGAGGTCGCGCGCGTCGCGACGGCGAGCGGTGTCGCGATGGGCGAGGACGAGGCGCGGCGCTGGTGGCGCGAGATGGCGGCGCTCACCGGCGCGAATCGATCCTCGATGCTGCAGGACGTGCAGGCCGGCCGCCCGACGGAGATCGACGCGATCTGCGGCGCGGTGCACCGCGAGGGCGAGCGGCGCGGCGTCGCGGCGCCGCTCAATCAGGCGATGACCGTTCTCGTGTCCGCGCTCGCCGCCGACCACGCTTAGCGACGCTCGCCTGCCCGTCGGATCGTCCAAACGTCTGGGCGCGCGCGCCGTTAGCGAAGTGAGAGCCAACACCAGGAGGACACGAGCATGCGCATCTTTACCCTGACCGCGACCGCCGCCGCAATGCTGCTGAGCGTCGCCGCGGCCTTCGCGCACGAGCCGCCGGAGTGGGTGTCGGACGTCAAAGACGACGGCGGCCCACCGGCCTGGGTCGATGCCGTCAAGACGGACGGCGCGCCGCCGGCCTTCGTCGAGACCGCGGGCGGCGCCGTCGACGAGAACGCCGCGACCGATGAGGACGTCGCGGCAGACGCGAGCGCGGGCACGACAGGCCAGGACAACGCCAACGTTCCCGAGTGGGTCGCCGACGTGAAGGCGGATGGTGGCCCACCCACGTGGGTCGAGGACGTAAAGGCCGACGGCGGCCCGCCGGTGTGGGTCGAGGATGTCAGGACGACCCCAGCGGCCGCCGCGCCGGCGGCGCAGAAGAAGGCGGGGCACTAAAGCCCCGCCCTCCCTTCCAGCGGAGCTAGCCCTCGCGCGCGACGAGATCGACCTCGAGGCGCACGTTGTCAACGACCGACAGGATCAGCCGGTTCGCCGGCACGGCCATGCCGTAGTCGCCGAACACGAACTCGGTCTTGCCGCGCACGCGCACCTCGCCCGCGGACCGCGTCACCTGCACCGGCCAGGACAGCGGGCGTTCGACGCCGTGGATCTTCATCGTGCCCTCGAGCGCGGCGGCCCACTCGCCCTGCGACGCGAGCGGCAGCGGCAGGCCGATCACGCGCAGGAGCGTGAATTCCGCGCGCGGGTAGACACGTGTGTTGAGCGTATTGAACTTGATCCACTCGTCGCGTAGCGGCTCGTCGCTCTTGAGCGTGTCGAGGTCGGCCGCAAACGCCGAACCGCTCGCGAAAGCGCCATCGGGCAGGAGCACCACCGCGCCGCTGAATGCGCGGGTGGTGAGGATCGCGTCACCTGGTGCGGGGATCGCCGCGACCTGCTCGCGCACGCGGATCGTCGCGAGCGAGCGTTCGGGCACGACCGCGAACCGGCGCGCACCGACAGGCAGCGCCGAGGCGCTCGCGGTCGCCGTCGCGGTCGGTGGCGACGTCACCGTCACCGTGGGTGACGTCGCCTGTGGTGCGGCACACGAGACGAGAGCCGCGAGCGGCACGAGAGCGAGCGCGATGCGAGATGGCATGCGGACCTCCGGTCGACCGAGGGTGCGCACGCCGCCGCGGCGGACGGTCCTCCGCCGGGCCGGAGACCGGAGCGGGCTCCCTCTCCGTGCAACCGACGCTGGCGCGAGTACCCGACCGGTCGGGCCGCGGTTCACGGCCGCGCGCGGCCGATCAGGTCAGGATGCGGCTCGCCGGAGCGCTCGTGCCGTTGGAAACGCGGCGAGCAGCGCGATCGCGGACAACACGAGGAAGATGGCGGCGAGCCAGCCGTAGGCCGCGCCGATCCCGATCGCGCCGGCCACGCCGCCGAAGATCGGCGCGGCGATGCCGCCGACGGGCTGGTTGACGAGGTAATACGTCCCGAGCACCGTCGAGCGGCGCTCCGGCGGCGTGTTGTCGACGATGAGCACTTCGGTCGTCGTCGCGCGGATCGAGAGCGAGACCCCGATCAGCAGCAGCGGCAGGAACACCAGCTCGTTCGGGACGACCGTGAGCGCCCAGGCGGCCGGCCCCATCAGCGCGAGCCCGAGCAGCAGCACGATGCGGCGGCCGAAGCGATCGGAGAGCGTCCCCGCCATCGGCGCGCCGACGAGGCCCGCGAGCTGCGGGACGCCGAAGAGCGCCGCCGCCACCCCGGGCGAGATCCCACGGGCGTCCACCAGATACAGGCTGAGGAACGCCATCGCCGCGGACAGCACGACCTGGAAGAGGATCGACAGCGTCACCAGAGCGCCGACCCGCCGCGCGACAGCACCGATATCGCCGACGGTCGCGAGCCAGCCGTGCCGGCCGGTGGACCTCGTGCCCGTCGGGGCGACGCGCCAGAGCAGGACGGCGCACGCGATCGGCGCGATCGCGAACGCGATGTAGGGCGTTCGCCAGGTCCCCGCCGCCGCGAGGGTGCCCGCGACGAGCGGCGCAGCGAAGAACGAGAGATGTCCCGCGGTGGTGTGCGTGCCCATGGCCATGCCGCGGCGCGACGAGAACATCTCCGCGATGAGCGCCGACGCGGGCGCGTGGTAGGTGCCGCTCGCGACCCCCATGACGATGAGGAACGCGAGTAGCTGCCAGTACTCGCTGGAGAGGCCGATCGCGACGCTCGACAGACCGATGAGGACGAGCCCCCACACGATGACGCGCCGCGCGCCGATGCGATCGGCCAGGACGCCGAGCGGCGCGTTCGTCACGCCGGAGGCGATCGTGTACGCGGTGACGGCGAAACCAGCGTCGGTGTACGAGAGGGCGAAGGCGTCGCGGATGAATGGCAGGAGCGCACTGAGGAGGCTGTTCGTGACGTGATGCGCGAAGTGCGCGACGCTGAACGCGACGAGCAGCGCGCGCCGCGTCAATGCAGGTCCGCCAGGTCCATGCCCAGCAGCACATTGTCGATGAGCCGCGCCGTGCCAACGCGCGCCGCGAGCGAGATCACGACGCTTTCGCCCGGCGCGGCCAGCTCGGCGAGCGTGAGGGGATCGGCGACCGACACGTACTCGAGGGCGACGCCGCCGCCGGCGAGGTCGCGCACGCACTGACGCAGCACGCCCGGGTCGCGCTCACCGCGTTCCCAGAGCGCGCGCGCCGCGAAGAGGCCGCGCGACAGGACGAGCGCGTCGCGGCGCTGCTCGGGCGTCAGGTAGGCGTTGCGCGAGGACAGCGCGAGGCCATCCGGCTCGCGGACGATCGGGCAGCCGACGATGTCCGCGCCAAACCGGAGATCGCGTGCCATGGCTTGCAGGACGCGAAGCTGCTGGAAGTCCTTCTGCCCGAAGAACGCGACGTCGGGACGCACGATCGCGAGCAGCTTCGCGACGACGGTCGCGACGCCGACGAAGTGGCCGGGTCGCGCGGCACCCTCGAGCGGCGCGGCGATCGGTCCGGGTGTGACGCGCGTCGCGTCGCCCGGCGGATAGATCTCGGCCACCGGCGGAACGAACGCGGTCGCGCACGCGTGCGCCTCGAGCAGCGCGACGTCCTCGGTCTCGCGCCGTGGATAAGCGGCGAAGTCCTCGCCCGGGCCGAACTGCGTCGGGTTGACGAAGATCGAAGCGATCGCGGCGTCCGTCTCACGCACCGCGCGCTCGACGAGCGACAGATGCCCGGCGTGCAGCGCGCCCATCGTGGGAACGAAGCCGACGCGGCCCGCGCCCGCGCGCCACGCGCGGACGTCGACGACCGTGCGCAGGACCTTCACCGGTGGCGCGAGAGGATGTACTCGGGGATGGTCCCCATCGGAGGCAGCTCCGCGATCGCGATGTCGTGCATCTCGAGGTGCAGCTTGCCGCCTTCGCCCTGCGTGATCAGCTTCAGCGTCGCGTTCGCCTCCTCCCAGATCCGTTCGCCGTAGCTCTCGCCGACGCGCTTGAGCGCGACCTGCAGGATCTGGAAGCTCATTTTGGAGAGGCCGAGGAGATCCTGGTTGCGGTGGATGCGGTGCTTCATGTCTACCTGCGCGATCGCGCCGAGCCCGGCACGGCGCAGCGTGTCGATGAGCAGGCCGGTCTCGACGCCGTAGCCGGTGAAGAACGGGAGCTGTTCGAGCAGCGCGCGGCGACCACCCTGCTCGCCCGACAGCGGCTGCACCATCCCGGACAGCTCCGGGAAGAACAGGTTGAGGATCGGCCGCGCCGACAGCTCGGTGACGCGGCCGCCGCCCGTCGCCTGCAGCTCGCCTCCGATGCGCAGCGGCCGCTGGTAGAAGGCTTTGACGTACTGGACGTCCGGCCGCAGCAGGAGCGGACCGAGGATCCCGTAGACGAACTTGGGATGCGTGTCGGTCACGTCCGTGTCGATCCACACCACGAGGTCGCCGGTCAGGACGTGCAGGCTCTTCCAGAGCGCCTCGCCCTTACCACGGCGCGCGCCGAACTCCGGAAGGATGTCGCCGTGGACGTGCACGGGCACGCCCTCATCGAGCGCGATCTCGCGCGTGCGATCGTCGGAATCCGAATCGATGACCGCGATCTCGTCGACCAGCGGGATGCGCTCCATGAGACGCGAGCGGATCGCGCGGATGACGCGGCGGATCGTGGGCTCTTCGTTGAGCGTCGGCAGTCCGACGGAGATGCGCAGGTTCTGGCGCTCCTTGGCCTCGACGAGACGGCGCAGGTCCGCGAACTCGCTGGAGCTGAACGTGTTCTGCACGAACCACTTGTCGACGATCTCGCTGATGACGCGGCTGCGGTCGGCTCGATCCGTCGGCAGCGGCGGCTGGACGAGCACCGTGCTGAGCGCGAAAGGCGTCGCCGTACGTACCACGATCGCCGCTCGCGCGTTCGCGAGGATCGCCTGCCCCACCGGTCCGAGCGGCTCCTCGTGGCCCTGCCGTCCCGTCGCGCCGAACGCGATCGCATCGTGATCGGCCAGCTCCTCGTTGATGACCTCCGCCGGGTCGCCGCTCCGCGTCACGAGCCGGTCGACGCGCTCGTCGAGGGCGCGCTCGCCGAGCAGCTGGTAGAGCGTCGGCGTGCGGCGTCCCGGTGTCCGCACGTGCAGCAGCGTGACGCTGCCGCCGCGTGCGCGGGCCCAGCCGATCGCGACCTTCGCCGCCAGATCCGCGTAGCGGCCGCCGCGCACCGGCACCAGAACGCGCCGCGCTCGCGTGAAGGGTCCTTTCACGATCGCGATGTCGCACGGTGGCGCGCGCAGGACGTCCTCGATCGTCGTGCCGAGCAGGTCCCAGCCCGGACGGCGCCAGCTCAGCAGCAGCAGCCCGGGTCGCTCGGTTGCGACCGTCTCCTGGATCGCCAGCCACCCCTGCCGCGCGACCGTGACCAGAGTGCGCACGTGCGCGTCGGCGGGCGCGAGCTGGTCCAGCGCGCGGCGCAGGCGTCGCGCCTCGGGCTGCACCGACGCCAGGGCATCGCCCTCGGGCACCTCGATCACGGAGGCGAGGACGACCTCGTCCCCGGCGGCGAGCGCGACGGCGAGTTCGACGACCGCGCGGTCGCGCTCGGGATCGACGATCGCGACGAGGCACTTCATGCGGCGCGTCCGAGGATGACGGGTAAGACGAATTCGCGCAGGACCCGTGGCCAGGCGTGCGCGCGAGCCCGGGCGCGCATGCGCATGACCGATGTGTCGAGCGCGCGCTCGACCGCGTCGGCGATGACCTCGCCGCTCGCATCGGGCGGAACGTAGATCGGGTCGTCGCCGCCGGTCTCACGCAGCGCGGGGATGTCGCTGCAGACGATCGGCATGCGGTGCAGGCCGGCCTCCAGCATCGGGATCCCGAAGCCCTCGCTCTCGCTCGGGAAGACCAGCACATCGGCGAGGGCATAGAGGTCCACCACCGTGCCGTACTTGATGCGCGTGCCGAGGGCGGCGAGGAGGTGCACGCCCTCCACCTTCTTCGCGCGCACGACGAGCTCCGCGAGGTACTCCTTGTTCGCGGCGTTGTGCGGACCGGCGGTCCCGGTGACGACGAGCATCGCGGCGCGGCCCCGGCGACGTAGGACGGCGGTCGCGTCGATGGCCACCTCGATGCGCTTGCGTCGCGTGAGTCGTACCGGTAGGAGGAGCAGCGGATCCGCGTCGAACAGGTGAAGGCGCTCCGCGAGGCGGTGTCCGGTCGGCGCGAGGCCGAGCACCTCGGCGACGTCGACGCCGTTCGTGACGACCTCGATGTCGCCTCGCGCGAGACCCGTGAGCCGCGCGAGCTGCTCCGCGCGCTCTTCGGACACCGTGACGTAGCGCACGCCCGGGATCACTCGCGTCACGAGATCCCAGGGTGGTCCCTCGCGGCGCAGCGCCGCATAGCGTTCGTCGAAGTACGAGATGTCGTGCGTCCAGGCGATGAAGCGACCGGGATGCTCGCGCGCGAGCGTCGCGAGGACGCTCGTCAGCGCGAGGTTCAGCGGCATGGTCATGACGTTGTGCACCACAACGCGATCGGCGCGCTCGACGTGCGGGCGGACCTTGGCCATCAGACGCGCGACGAGCTTGTCGTGGTCTGGAGGGACGACGCCGCGCGAGAGCGCGGCGAGGTCGCGCTCGACGGCAGCATGCCGCGAGTCGGCCTCGCTGACGCGGATGAGGCGAACGCCGCGCGGCGTCGCGGCGCCACGACCGGCGAGCACGGCGACGTCCTTTCCCGCCGCGTGGAGCGCGGCGGCGTGCGCGGCCATGACCTGTTCGACACCGCCGAGGATCGCCGGCGTCGTGTAATGGACGAACAGGATGCGGCGCACGCCGCGAGTCACGCGGGAGCGGCCATCCTCGTCTGCGCGAGACGGCCCTGCCCGCCGGCGACGTGATCGCCCTTGGCGCCGCGACGGACGCGAAAGGTCATCCGCTCGCCGAAGACCTGCATGTCGCGGACGTCGATCCGCTCGAGCCACGGTGGCAGCGCGGGGTCGATGAGCAGCTGCTGCGTGGCGAGATCGGGAACGAGCCCGAGGAGCGTGCGCAGGCAGAGGAACACCATCCCCGCCGACCACGCCTGCGGGATGCACGACACGAGGTAGTCGGCCGGGCGCGACGAGAAGCGCAGGTCACGCTGGAAGCCGCAAAAGAGCTCCGGCAGGCGCGCGTCGGGGAAGCGCCGGCCGGCCTCGATGAGCGCGCTGGTGATCTCGGCCGCCTCCTCGCGGAAGCCGTACCGCGCGAAGCCCTGCGCGATGAGCGAGTTGTCGTGCGGCCACACCGATCCGTTGTGGTAGCTCATCGGGTTGAAGGTCGGGTAGGTGCTCGACAGCGTGCGGATGCCCCAGCCGGTGTACATGTCCGGCGTCATGAGACGGTGCACGACCGTCGCGGCGTGCTCGGGGGTCGCGATGCCGCACCACAGCGCGTGGCCGGCGTTGCTCGTGACCGCACGCACCTGCTTCTTGTCGCCGTCGAGCGCCTGCGCGTAGCAGCCCTGGTCGTCCATCCAGAAATCCCGCTCGAAGCGCTCGCGCAGCTCACGCCCCTCGCCGCGAAGACGATCCGCGCGCGTGGCGTCGCCGTCGATCGCGTACAGGTCGGCCAGGCCCATCTTTGCGGCGTAGACGTACGCCTGTACCTCCACCAGCGCGGCCGGCAGCTTCGCCCAGGTCCCGTCGGGATAGGAGAGCGACTGCGGCGAGTCCTTCCAGCCCTGACTGTGCAGGCGATCCAGACCGCGGCGATCGGGGTCCTGCGGGCCGTACTCGACATAGCCGTCGCGGTCGGCATCGCCGTACGTGTCGCACCAGGTGAGCGCGCGCTCCGCCGCGGGCAAGAGCTCCCGCCAGAGCTCGCGGTCGGCGGTCCATTTCACGGTCTCGGCGACGAGCAGCGCGAAGAGGGGCGTCGCGTCGACGGATCCGTAATACGGACGGTGCGGGATCTCGCCGAGTCGCGCGAGCTCTCCCCGCCGGAGCTCGTGGAAGATCTTTCCCGGCTGTTCCTCCGAGAAGTCGTCGACCTTTTGCCCCTGGTACTTCGCGAGGAGACGCAGGGTCCCGCGCGCGACGTCGGGGTTCCAGCCGAGTGTCTGGTAGGCGCAGATGAGTCCGTCGCGCCCGAAGGGCACCGCGTACCACGGGATGCCCGCGGTGGGGAACGGCCCGCTCTCGTGGAATTCCATCAGGGCGCGCAGGTCGAGCGCGCTGCGCGTGATGAGACCCTCATCGAGGGTCTCGGAGCTCGTCGTGTAGCGGGCGCAGCCGCGTAGGAAACGGCGGTAGCGCGCGTTGAGCGCGTCGATCGCGTCATCGAAGCGGTCCGGCGATGGTGCGGCACCCGCGCCGTCCTCACGCGGGATGACCGCGAGCTCGATCGTCAGGACGCCCTGCGGCGGTAGCTCCCGCTCGAGATGGAACACGTTTCCCTCGATCCGGTCCGGCGCCGGTCGCATCGTGATGTCCGTCGTGCGCCTGACCGCGTCGCGGCCCACACGCTCGAACACGATCCCGCCCTCGCGCGGGCCGCGCTTGATCTCGTGCGGGGTCGCGACCTGGCGGTGCCCACGGACCGCGAACATGTCGCGGAACGACGCCTCGAACTCGAGCTCGAGCGCCACACGCACGGGCTGCGGGTTCGCGTTGAGCACTCCGATGCGCTCGCGCAGGCCGTCCGCGAGGAAGCGCGTGCGTCGGATCGACAGCGCCTCGGCCGCGTGACGCGCGGTCCCGAGCGTCGCGCCCTCCGCGCGCATGAGCTGGAACGTCGCGACGTAGTTCTGCTCGGTGTTCGCCGACAGCAGGATCGGCGCCGCCCCGTTCACGCGCAGCGCGTAGCCCGAGAGGAACTGGGTGTCGTGGTAATAGAGGCCGAACGGGCTCGCGCTGCCGAGCGCGAGCGATCCGTCGTTCTCCGTGATCAGCACGAGGGCGTCCTCTTTGAGCGAGACGCTCACGCGGTGGACGCGCTCCTCGCTGTGTCCTGGCTGCGCCGCTCGACGAAGCGGCTCTTCTCGTCTTCCATGGCGCGCGCACCCTCTTCGATGACCGACTCGGATTGCGTCGTCGTCATGTCCCGGACCTCCTCGATGAACGACGCGGTCCGCAGCTGATAAAGCGGCAGCAGAGAGCGCGCGATCTGCTCGCTGCGCGCGGGCCGGCGCAGTGCCGCGGCGAGGTGATCGAAGACGATCCGTGCCCACGCTGACGCATCGATCGTGTCTGGCACTGGTGCGGACAGGATCTCGCGCCACGCGGCCTGGTGCTCGCCTTTCGCCGCGGCGTACTTCTCGCGCAGGCGCGCGGGATCGGCCGGGACCGCCTCCGGCTCCACGGGCATCGGGTCGCCGATGACGGGCACGTCTTTCGACGCGTGCGCCTTCGACCACAGCGACTCGTTCTCGGCTGCGAGATTGAACAGCGTTCCGACGACCTGGGTGAACATCGGCCCAAGGTCGGCGGCGGGGTCCTTCGGGTCATGCACCTTCGCGCCGAGGAACGCCTGGGCGACGCGCGCGCCACGCGCGATCGCTGTCGTTGTCATGAAGATGTCGATGCCGAAACGCGCGACGTCCGTGTTCCACACCGACCGTTCGAGGTATGCCCGCGCGAGGTCGGCGCGAAATCCGAACTCTCCACCGATCGGCTGTCGCACACGGAGCCCGTAGAGCGCGCGCGTGAGCGGGTACGCGACCGAGTTCGTGATGGTGCCGTCGTGCTTGTGGCGCGCGTAGAGCGGTGTGATGTAGTCGGCTTGGCCGCTCGTGACCGGCGTCAACAGGCGGCCGATCCACTCCGGCGTGATGCTGCGCAGGTCGCTGTCGACGACGGCGCACGCGCGCGCCCCGAGCATGCCGACCGCGGTGAAGATGGCGCGGAACGCCGAGCCCTTACCCGGAGGACCGATGTAGCGACCCACGGCGACCGGCACGCCGGACCCGCCCTCGACCACGCGATCGGGCGTGCCATCGTTCGAGCCGCCGTCGGCGTTCACGATCGCGACGCGCGCGCCGGGAAAATACTCGCGCAGGCCCTTCGCGGCCGTCGCCGCGACCTGGCCGATCGTCGCCGCGTTGCGAAAGCTCGGGATCCCCACGATGACGTCGGCGGAGCCGATCTTGGTGACCCCGTCCGCCAGCCGCTCGTCGAGCGTCATGTGATCGTCAGGCATGCGTCCCTCCATATGAGTTCACGCACCCTTCCTCTCGTGAGGCCATCATACCGGCGTGCTCGAGGCGATCGACGCGATCGTTCTCCCGTTTCTCGAATCGCTCTACGAGCGCTTCGGCTACGTCGGTGTCGTGATCGCGATGACGATCGAGAGCTGTGCGATCCCTTTGCCATCGGAGCTGATCCTTCCGTTCGCCGGATGGAGCGTCTCGCGCGGACTCGTCGAGCCGCTCACGTCCTCGCCCTGGAACTACTGGGGCGCGGTCGTCGCGGGCGTTCTCGGGAACACCCTTGGCTCGCTCGCCAGCTATGCGATCGGAGCATATGGCGGTCGGCCGCTCGTCGAGAGATACGGCAGATACGTCCTCATCAGCGCGCACGATCTCGAGCTGGCTGAGCGCTGGTTCGCGCGGTTCGGCGAGGCGACGGTGTTCTTCTCACGCATGCTGCCGATCGTCCGGACGTTCATCTCGGTACCCGCGGGTATCGCGCGCATGCCGCTCTGGCGGTTCGCGCTGTTCTCGATCCTGGGCGCCATCCCGTGGGTGATGCTCCTGGTCTGGGGCGGGATGCAGCTCGGGGATCACTGGCTCGACCTGAAGCAGTCGCTCAAAGGTCTCGACTATCTCGTCGCGGCCGCGCTCGTCGCGGCGATCGGCCTCTTCGTCTGGCGGCACGTCCGCCGCTGATGGAGGGACTCTTCGCGGCCGACCGGCAGCTCTTCATCGCGATCGTCACCGCCGTCGCGGGCAACGCACTTCTCGCCGCGCTCACCGCCGCCGTCGCCTACCTGAACTGGAACGGTCTGATCTGGTGGATCTCCGGCGTGCTCGTCGGTCGCGCCCGTGGTTGGGGCCGCCGCGCGATCTGGGGCGCGTTCACCGTCTACCTCGGCCTGTGCGACGGCTGGATCGTGGCCGAGCTGCTCAAGCTCGTCGTCCGTCGCCCGCGTCCCTTCAGCGTCGTCCTCGACCTGCCGCCCACGCTGATCACCGAGCCCACGACCTTCTCGTTCCCCTCCGGCGACACCGCGTTCGCCTTCGGCGCGGCGGTCGCACTTGGATTCGTTGCGCCGGCGTGGCGCCTGCCCGCGCTGCTCTTCGCGGTCGCGGTCGCGTTCGCGCGCGTCGCCGTCGGGGTCCACTACCCGCTCGACGTGCTCGCCGGCGCGCTCATCGGCACGGTGTCCGGCCTCTCCGCGCCCTACGCGGTGGCTCTCGCCCGGCGCCGCGCGCGCTGGCGCGCCTTTGTCGTGCCCCACACGCACTGGGACCGCGAGTGGTACGAGCGCTTCGAGGGTTATCGCGTGCGCCTGGTGCCGATGGTGTCGAGGCTCTTGGATCTGCTCGAGCGGGACGGCGCCTTCCGGTCGTTCACGTTCGACGGCCACGCCATCTGGGCCGAGGACTATCTCGAGAAGCGACCAGAGGATCGATCGCGGATCGAGGGGCTCGTCCGCGCGGAGCGTCTTTTCATCGGGCCGTGGTACGTGCTCGCGGACAACCTGCTCGTCTCGGGTGAGTCGCTGGTGCGCAACTTCCAGGAGGGACTGCGCGTGTCCGCGACGTTCGGGCGCGCGCTACGCGTCGGCTACGTCGCCGACCCCTTCGGCCATCCGGCGCAAACGCCGCAGCTGCTTCGCGGTTTCGGGTACAGCAGCTACGTCTTCTCGCGCGGGGTCGGCGACGAGGGCGAGCGCGTCGGCGCCGAGTTCCGCTGGCAGGCGCCGTCGGGCGACCAGGTGCTCGCGACGCATCTCGTCGATCACTACTCCGGTGGCCTGCAGCTGGTGGGCGATCTCGCCGAGACGCCGCGGGAGCTTCGTGCGCGGGTGCGCCGTCGGTTCGGTCGCATGCTCGATCGCACCACGGCGTACGCCAACGGCGCGACGCTGCTCTTCATGGTGGGGGACGATCACGTCGACGCGTATGCGCGCCTGCCGGAAGCCGTCGCGGCCTTGCGCGAGACGGCGCCGAACATCGACGCGCGGATCGCGAACCTCGAGGAGTACGAGGCACAGGTCGCGCCGCCACGCGGGACGATCGTCGGGGAGATGGTGCGTGGCCGGTATCGACCGATCCTTCGCGCCGTGAACTCGACGCGGGTGTGGATCAAACAGGAGAACGCCCGCTGCGAACGGCTGCTGCTCGAGCGGTGCGAGCCGTTCGACGCCCTGGCCGGGGGCCGCGCTCGCGACGAGGTGCGCTCGCTCTGGCGGATGCTCCTCCAGAACCATCCACACGATTCGATCTGCGGTTGTTCGATCGACGCCGTGCACGACGCCGACATGGCTCCGCGGTTCGCGTTTGTCCAACGCGGCGGCGAAGCCCTCGCGACCCGTCTGGCGCGGGAGCTCGGTGGTGGCGGGAGCACGCCGGTCGTGTGGAGCGCGGTCCCATGGGAGCGCGACGCCGTCGTGGCGGTCGATGGACGGCCGACGCGTGTGCGCTGCGCGGCGCTCGGCACGGCGCCCGCCCGCCGGGCCGACGGCGCCGGCGTGTCGTCGCCGGAGGACGGTGTCATCGAGAACGAGGCCTTCCGCGTCGAGGTCGCCACGGACGGCTCGTTCACGGTCGTCGACCGGGCCACCGGCGCGCGCTCCGGGCCTCACGGGGCGCTCCTGGACGAGGGGGATCGGGGCGATGAATACACCTATTCATATGCCGGCCCGACGGTGGGATCGCGCGATCTCAGCGGCTCGCGGCGCACCGCGGTGAGCGGCGACCGCGCCACCGTGACGGTCGTCCTCGCGCTGCGCCTTCCGGCGGGTCTGCGCGAGGATCGCCTCGCCCGTACCCCTGAGACCGTCGAGTGCCCGGTGCTCGCGGAGATCTCCCTCGATGCCGGTGCGCGGCGGGTGGATGTCCGGCTCGTCGTCGACAACCAGGCGCGCGATCACCGGCTCCGCGTTCTCTGCGACAGCGGAACGCGATCGCTCACGCACGTCGCCGGGGCAGCGTTCGCCTGGCTCGAGCGCGAGACCCGCACCGCGCCGCGTGGCGGCTGGATCGAGCAGCCGACCGCGGAGCGCGCCGTCCACGACCTCGTCGCCGTCGAGGGCGCGACGCGTGGCCTGGCCGTCGGAGTGGATGGCCTCCGCGAGTACGCGGTCCTGCACGACGGCCGCACGATCGCGATCACGCTGCTGCGCGCCGTGGGTTTCTTGTCGCGTGGCGATCTGCCGGAGCGCAAAGGACACGCCGGACCGGCGCTCGCGACGCCAAGCGCGCAGTGCATCGGCGAGCGGGAGTACCGCTACTGCGTGATCCCGCTCGGTGGGGATCGGTCGCTGGCGGAGGCGGCGCGCGAGGTCCGCGGTTGGCTGTCGCCACCATGGACCGCTCAAGGCGACGGCGCGATCCACTCCTTTTATTCGGTCGAAGGCGACCCCGCGGTACAGCCGTCCGCCCTGCGCGCCGGCCCGGACGGTGCGCTCGTCGCGCGCCTTTTCAATCCTTCGGGCCGCGACGTGTCCGCGACGCTGCGCTTCGCGCGTCGTGCCGCAGACGCGCGTGCCGTCGATCTGCGCGAGGGCGATCAAGGACTTGGGAATACGAGCCTCGACGTCGTCCGCACGGCGCCGCCGCCGGATGTCGTCGACGGCGTCGTGGCGATCCGGCTCGCGCCGTACGAGATCGGAACATACCTCGTTCGTCTTGCCTGAATGAGGTACCTCTTTTGTGTCCGGCGCTGTCGCACGAACGTGTGACGCGCGAGGGACAGACAATTGCCGCCGCGCGGCCTACGTTCGCGTCATGCGCCACGCCCTTCCGCTGGCCCTCGCTCTGCTCGCAATCGTCGCGGCTCCCGCCGCGGCTGATGACGATCGCACGCACTTCCGTCGGACGACCCCGCGCGCCTCGCTCGACGAAGTCGGCGGCGCGCTCATCGTGGGCATTCCCTCTGGCCGCGCCTGGGGCATCGAAAGCGAGCTTCGTCCGTTGCCGACCGGGCGAGCAGTCGCCGTGCGCCTGAGTGTCGCCGACGACGACGTGCGCGAGGCATTCGCCCGGGTCGCGTATTACGCGCGCGCGACCGGCCGACCCCGACAGATCGCGGTTTCGGACAGCGAGGCGGTGGCGGCGGGGGAAGGCCGCATCCTGTTCGTGCCGCTCGATCCGCCGCCAGGCGCGGTCGCCTACCGGGTCCGTGTTCTTGCACGCCTGCGCACGGGCGCCGACCGCTCGCTCGACGACGCGATCCACGCACGCGTGACCCTCGTCGATCAGGCGGCGGCCCGTTTCGGCTCTGTGTTCTCGCGCCTGCTGCCCGACGGACCTTGACCTTAGACTCCACCGCGACATGGCCACCGTCACGTACGACCACGTCACCAAGAAGTTCGGCGACGTCAGCGCGGTCAAAGACCTGAGCCTGAAGGTCCGCGACGAGGAGTTCCTCGTTCTCGTGGGCCCCTCCGGCTGCGGCAAGACGACGGCGCTACGGATGCTGGCCGGTCTGGAGGAGCAGAGCTCCGGCGACATTTTCATCGGCGAGCGCCGGGTCAACGACGTCGCGCCCAAAGACCGCGACATCGCCATGGTCTTCCAGAACTACGCGCTGTATCCGCACATGAGCGTGTACGACAACATCGCCTTCGGCCTCAAGCTGCGCAGCGTGCCCAGGAACGAGATCGAGCGGCGGGTGACCGAGGTCGCCGAGATGCTGTCGATCGGCCAGCTCCTCAAGCGCAAGCCCAAGGAGCTCTCCGGCGGGCAGCGCCAGCGCGTCGCCGTCGGTCGGGCCATCGCTCGCGAGCCGGCGGTGTTCCTGATGGATGAGCCGCTGTCGAACCTGGATGCCAAGCTGCGCATCCAGACCCGCGCGATGCTACAGAAGCTGCATCAGCGCCTTCTGCGTACGACCATCTACGTCACCCACGACCAGGTCGAGGCCATGACCATGGGCGACCGCATCGCGGTGATGAACGCCGGCGAGCTGCAGCAGCTGGACACCCCCGAGAACCTGCACGAGCGCCCGACCAATCTGTTCGTGGCCGGCTTCATCGGCTCGCCGGCGATGAACTTCTTCGACGCCCGCGTCGTCGGCGGCGACGGCGGCGCCCAAGCCGACGCCGCGTTCTTCCGCGCGCCGCTCAAAGGCCAGGCGGCCGAGGCGCTCGGGCGCGAGGTGGTGCTGGGGGTGCGTCCGGAGGACATCGACGACCTGGCCGACGCCCAGCAGAACGGCCACGTGCCTGTTGAGGCCAAGGTGGAGGTGGTGGAGTTCCTGGGCAACGAGCTGCAGCTGCAGCTGTCGGCCGATGGCAAGACCTTCATCGCCCGCCTGTCGACGAACACCCAGACCAAGCCCGGCGCGACGCTGCGCGTCGGCTTCAACCTGAGGAAGCTGCACGTGTTCGACAAGGCCACCGAGGTCGCGCTGCGGTGACGCTTCGCGGAAGTGTTCAAGACTTTCCGCTGCGCGCGGTGGTGGACTTGCTCGCACAGACAAAGAAGACCGGCGAGCTGCAGGTACGTGCGGGCGATGGCGTCGGTGCGCTTGGCATCGCCGATGGTCGGGTCGTCACGGCGGTGTTCGGCGAAGAGGAGCCACTGCTCGCCCTCGCTGCGATCTTCGCGCTCGGGAGCGCGGAGTTCGAGTTCACGCCCTGGGATGACGCGCCGCCCGCGAATCTCGAGGGCACGCTCGACACGCTGCTGCGCAGGGCCGCTGAGGCCAGGAAGCAGGCCGACGAGGCACGCCGCAAGGCCGAGGAAGAGCGAGAGGCCGCGCGCAAGAAGGCGGAAGAAGAAAGAGAAGCGGAGCGCAAGCGTCTCGAGGAGCTTCGCGGTCTGATCCCGAGCGACGATCTGGCGTTCCGCCTCTCGGAGCGCGCCGTCGATCAGGGTGCCGTCACGCTCACATCGGAGCGGTGGCGCATCGTGCTCGCGGTGAATGGCGAGCGGGACCTGAACGCGCTCGCGTCGATGCTCCACCTCGACCACGATGCCGCACTGTCGTCGCTCGCGGCGCTGGTGCGTGAGCATGTGATCGAGACCGTGGCGCCGCCCGCACCCGCGTACGAGCCGCCGCCGCCCGCGTACGAGGCTGCGCCGCCGTCCATCGACACTGCGGCCCAAGCCTTCGAGCCTAGGCCCGAGTCAACGGAAGCCGCGGCGCCTCCCGCCTTCGAGCCGTCCAGGGACACCTTCGGCACGACCTCCGAGGCCGCCCTGGACTACCCGACGGCGGAGGCGGCAGCCGCACCAGAGATCCCCGCGGGAACGGAGAACTGGATCACGCCGGAAGAGGCCGTGCCCACCGAGGACTGGACGGCGACCAGCCCCACCGAGTCGGCGCCGATCTCTGAGGTCGCGCCTCAGTGGGGAGCCACGCCGCAGGAACCAGCGCAGGCGCAGGACTGGGTCACCCCGCAGGTCGCCGACACCCCGGCCATGGACGACCGCCTGAGTGCGCTCTCCGGCATCTTCGGCCCGGCGCCCGCCGAGCCCTCGGCTCCAGCGGACGCCGAACCGCCGGTGAGCTCGTGGGCACCGCCCGCGACCGGCCCGGAGCAGTGGGGCACGCCAGCGCCGCCCTCCCCGGCGGCGGAACGCTGGACCGCGCCCCCCGCCGCAAGGCCCGCGACACCTGCGACGGATGATCCCTGGGGCTCGCCGCCACCACCGGCACCGACGCACGAGACGCCCTGGACGCCGTCGGCCTCGCCCGCACCGGAGAAGGACGCGTGGGTGGCACCGGCGCCCGCCCAGAGCACCTGGTCCGCGCCGGCGTCGGGCACGACATCGGTAGACCCGTGGCGCAGTCCCGGAGCCGACGCGCGCAGCGCGGGGCTCAGCATCCCCGAGCCGGGCACGCCGCCCGTCGAGGAATGGAGCCCGCCACCGGCGGCACTACCCGAGAAAAAGAAGCGCGGGCTGTTCGGCTTCGGTCGCGAGAAACCCGCTCCACCGCCGGTCGCCGGAAGGCCGCTGCCCACCGCGGGCGTTGTCGGCAGCCGTGTCGGGATGCTCGCGGCGCTGGCGAACACTCTCATCGCCGAATACAACAACGGTCAGTACGGCAAGGGCCGCATCGAGGAGCACATGCCGAATCTGCTGATGCGCGTCGACGAGCAAGCGGATCCGATCGATCGTCCGCTGCCGATCGTCGACGATCGCATCGACGTGGAGGCGATCGAGCGCGAGCACCTCGCCGACGCCCAGGCGCTGCCATACCTCGCGCTGCTCGTGACGACGATCTTCGCCGACGCCGAGAAGACGTTCGGCAAGGACAAGGCCAAGAAGGGGTATAAGGCCGCGCAGAAGAGCGTCCTGCTTGGCGATGCCAGCGCGCTATCAACGCCGGAGCTCGCGGGCAAGCTGCCCAAGGTCTGAGCGACAACCACTTTCTCGGCATCGACCTCGGCGGGACACACATCCGCGCGGTGATCGCCGCGCTCGCCGACGACCGCCACGAGATCGTCGCGCGCGATGAGCGGCGCACGCCCCGCGACGGTGCGGATGCCATCGTGCGCGCGATCGCGGGTGCGGCGCGCGCGAGCGCGCGCGAGGCGGGCCTCCCGCTCCACGAGATCGTCGCGGTCGGCTGCGCCGCGCCGGGCCCGCTCGACCATCGCACCGGGCTGGTGCACGAGGCGCCGAATCTGGTCGGGTTCATCGAGTTCCCTTTCGGGGCGCGCCTCTCGGAGGCGCTCGACGGGATCAGCGTGTTCGTCGATCGCGATACCGCGATGGCTGCGATCGCCGAACGCGCGATCGGCGCCGCGCGCGGCGCGCGCGATTTCGTCTACGTGACGGTGTCGACGGGACTCGGCGGCGCGATCGTCAGCGACGGCCGGATGCTGCGCGGCACCACCAACACCGCTGGCGAGATCGGCCACTGGCCCGTGGCCTTCCAGCTCGATACCTCACGCGATGCGGGCGCGGACCTGCCGCGCTGTGGCTGTGGCTCGTTCGGCTGCGCCGAATCGTACGCCGCGGGTCGCAACATGGCCGACGCATACGGCGTCTCCGACGCGGCCGAGGTCTTCGCCGCCGCGACTCGCGGCGATGCGCGTGCGGCGATGATCGTCACGCGCGCCGAGCGCGCGCTCGCGAACCTCGCCGTCGGCTTGGTGAATGTGTTGAATCCCGCGCTGATCGTCGTCGGCGGATCGATCGCCGATCACCAGCCGGGCCACGTGCTGGACCCGATGCGTCGTGCGATCGCGGAGCGCGCATTCCGCGCGCCCGCGGCGGCGGTGCGGCTGGTGCCGGCCGCGCTTGGCCCCGACGTGGGCATGCTGGGTGCTGTGTTCGCCGCCCGGGAGCGCCTGTCAGGGCGAGGGGAGTGGTTCCTTTAGTCTCACGACACAAGGGGGTCAGCCATGGGTGTGCGCATCGGCATCAACGGCTTCGGACGCATCGGCCGGCAATTCCTGAAAGCGGTCCTCGAGCGGCACCCTGAGCTCGAGGTCGTCGCCGTGAACGACCTCACGGATCCGCAGATGAACGCCTACCTCTTCAAACACGACACCAACTACGGAAACTACGAGGGCGAGGTCTCCGCGACGGCCGATGCGCTGATCATCGACGGCCGGCGGATCAAGGTCCTCGCGGAGAAGGATCCCGCGAAGCTGCCGTGGAAGGACCTCGGCGTCGACCTCGTGATCGAATCGACGGGTTTCTTCACCGACGCGACGAAGGCGAAGGCGCACATCGACGCCGGCGCCAAGTACGTCATCATCTCCGCGCCGGCGAAGAACGAGGACAAGACCCTCGTCCTCGGTGTGAACGAGAAGGACTTCGACCCGGAGAAGCACCACATCATCTCGAACGCCTCCTGCACGACGAACGGGCTCGCGCCGGTCGCGAAGGTGCTCAACGACGAGTTCGGCATCAAGAAGGGTTTCCTCACCACGGTCCACTCGTACACGAACTCGCAGCGGACGCTCGACACCGCGGCGAAGGAGCCGCGTGACGCGCGAGCCGCGGCCGAGAACATCGTTCCGGCGGAGACCGGCGCGGCGAAGGCCGTCGCGCTGGTGATCCCCGAGCTCAAAGGAAAGTTCTCGGGTATGGCCTTCCGCGTGCCCACTTCGACCGTGTCCGTCGTCGACTTCGTTGCGACGCTCGGGCGCGACGTCACGAAGGATGAGGTGAACGCGGCCTTCAAGCGCGCGAGCGAAGGCTCGCTCACGGGGATCATGGGTTACACCGAGGAGCCCCTCGTGTCGAGCGACCTCAAGGGCGACGACCGGTCGACGATCGTGAGCGCGATCGACACGATCGTCCTCGGCGACATGGTCAAGGTCATCGCCTGGTACGACAACGAGTGGGGCTACGCCTGCCGCCTCGCGGACATCACCGCGTTCGTGGCCTCGAAGCTCCGCGTTCCCGCGGCGGCCTAGCGCCCGGTGGCGGGCTTCGCGAAGCGGACGATCCGGGACGTCGATCCGTCCGGGAAGAAGGTCCTCGTCCGCGTCGATTTCAACGTGCCCCTCGCGGATGGGGCGGTCGCGGATGACGCGCGCATCCGCGCCGCGCTACCGACCATCGGTCACCTGCTCGGGCATCGCGCCGCCGTCGCGCTGTGCTCGCATCTCGGTCGGCCGAAGGGTCCGGACCCGAAACAGAGCCTCCGGCCGGTCGGGCGTCGGCTCGGCGAGCTGCTCGGGCGAGAAGTCCCGCTGTTGCCGGACTGCGTCGGGCCGGCCGTGCGCGATACCGTCGCGAAGCTGCGGCCCGGCGACGCGGTGCTGCTCGAGAACGTCCGCTTCCATCCCGAAGAGGAGAAGAACGATCCAGCGTTCGCGCAGGAGCTCGCGGGCGGATACGACCTCTACGTGAACGATGCCTTCGGCGCCGCGCACCGCGCGCATGCGTCGACGGAAGGCGTCGCGAAGTTCCTCCCTGCCTACGCGGGGCTACTGCTCGAGAAGGAGCTTGTCGCCCTCGGCGGCCTCCTGACGGATCCGAAGCGGCCGTTCCTCGCGATCATCGGCGGCGCGAAGGTGAGCACGAAGATCGACGTGCTGCGGGCGCTCCTCACTCGCGTCGACGCGCTCGCGATCGGCGGCGGCATGGCCAACACGTTCCTGCTCGCGATCGGGCGGAAGATCGGGCGCTCGCTCGCCGAGCCCGACCGCGCCGACGAGGCGCGCCGCATCCTCGAAGACGCCACGTCCCAGGGCAAACGCGTGATCCTGCCGGAGGATGCGCAGTGCGCGCCCTCGGTCGACGAAGCCGGGGCGCGCGCCGCGACGGTCAGAGGCGTGGACGACGTGCGTGACGATCTCGCCATCGTGGACGTCGGTCCGCGCACGATTGAGCGCTACGCGGAAGAGATCGGCCGCGCGAAGACCATCTTCTGGAACGGACCGCTCGGCGTCTTCGAGATCGCGGCCTTCGCGACAGGGACGAAGCGCGTCGCCGAGCTGCTCGCGTCGAGCGGAGCGGTGACCGTGGTTGGTGGCGGAGAGTCGGTGCAGGCCGTCGACGAGCTGGGCCTCGCGAGCAAGATGACCCACGTCTCGACCGGCGGCGGCGCCTCGCTGGAGCTGATCGAAGGGCGGACTCTTCCGGGCGTCGCGGCGATCCCGGACCGCTCCGAGATCCGGGTCTGATGAGCGATACGACCATCGAGATGATCCGCGGGCGCGAGATCCTCGACTCGCGCGGCGATCCGACCGTTGCCGTCGACATCATCCTCGCCGACGGCTCGCGCGGCACGGCGATGGTGCCCTCCGGCGCGTCGACCGGAGCGCACGAGGCGGTCGAGCTGCGCGACGGTGACAAGTCGCGCTACCGCGGGAAGGGCGTCCGCAAAGCGGTGAGCAACGTCGACGACGTCATCGCGCCGGAGCTCATGGGCGAGGACGCCGCCGACCAGACGGCCATCGACAAGCTGCTCCTCGAGCTCGACGGCACTCCGAACAAGTCGAAGCTCGGCGCGAACGCGATCCTGGGTGTCTCGCTCGCCTGCGCGCGCGCCGCCGCCAGCGCCGTGGGGCTGCCGCTCTACCGCTACCTCGGCGGGCCGCTGGCGCGCACGTTGCCGGTCCCGCTCATGAACATCCTCAACGGCGGCAAGCACGCGACCGACTCGGCCGATATGCAGGAATACATGGTCGCGCCGATCGGCGCCACGTCGTTCCGCGAGGCGGTGCGCGCGGGCGCCGAGGTGTTCCACGCGCTGAAGGCGATCCTGCACGACCGCGGCATGGGCACCGGCGTCGGGGACGAGGGCGGGTTCGCGCCGGCCGGGCTCAAGGACAACGAGGAGCCGATCCGCCTCATCCTCGTGGCGATCGAGAGGGCCGGCTACCGGGCGGGTGACGACGTGGCGATCGCTCTCGACCCGGCGGCGACCGAGTTCTTCGCGAACGGCACGTACACGCTCGCGCGCGAGAAGGCGACGCTCGATGCCGCCGCCCTCAGCGACCGCTACGCGACGTGGCGTGCGACGTACCCGCTCGTCTCGATCGAAGACGGGCTGGCGGAGGATGACTGGTCCGGCTGGAAGCACCTCACGACGACGCTCGGCGACAAGCTTCAGCTCGTGGGCGACGACCTGTTCGTCACGAACATCGATCGCATCCGGCGTGGCGTGACGGAGGGTATCGCGAACGCGGTCCTCATCAAGCTCAACCAGATCGGCACGCTCTCGGAGACGATCGACGCCGTCGAGCTCGCGCACCGATCGGGCTACGCGACCGTCATCTCGCATCGCTCCGGCGAGACCGAGGACACGACCATCGCCGACCTCGCGGTGGCGCTGAACAGCGGTCAGATCAAGACGGGTTCGCTGTCACGCAGCGAACGAAACGCGAAGTACAACCGCCTGATGGAGATCGAGAACGAGCTGCAGGACGCGGCACGCTATCCGGGGAGAGACGCCTTCCCGCGGTTCGGGCGCTAGACGATTTACTTGTCTTGACAAGTATTGTCGTGACAACCTAGCCTCACCGGCGTGGCCGTGCAGCGCAAGACGGCAGCCGAGCCGGCGCGTCTCGTCGAGCCGCAGCAGCGCGTCGGGCGGCTCCTGATCGGCGTCGCGCGTGAGCTGCGCACGGTCGTCGATCGCCAGGTCCAGCCGGTCGGGCTCACGATGCAGCAGGCGGAGCTCCTCGTCTGGACGCATCGGCAGCGCTCGACGAGCCCGACGCAGCTCACCGAGCTCCTGCTCACCGACGACGCGGGCGTCTCACGCCTCATCGACCGTCTCGAGGCGAAGGGGCTCATCATCCGGCGGGTCCGTGGGCGTGATCGCCGGTCGCGCGAGCTCCAGCTGACGCGATCGGGCCACGCGCTGGCCGCGAGGTTGATGCGCTTCGCTGCGCGGGGGAACGAGAAGCTGCTCGCCGGTCTCTCGCCACAGGAGACGGCCCAGCTGCGCCGGTTGCTCCTGCGCCTCTCCGACAACCTCCGCGGAATGCCGCTCGAGACGCCATGAGCTTCCGCGTCGTGCTCCCGTTGTCGGCACTCGGCGCCGGTGACATCGCCGTCGCCGGTGGCAAGGGCGCGAACCTTGGTGAGCTCATCCGTGCCGGGTTCCCGGTTCCCGATGGCTTCGTGATCACGACCGAGGCATACGCCGCGGCCGCCCGTGCGGCCGGCGTCGATCGGAGCGATCCGGTCGACGCACGAGAGCGACTGACCGCGACACCGATGCCGACGGACATCGAGAACGCGATACGTGACGCGCACCGCGCGCTCGGCGGTCGCGTGGCGGTGCGCTCGTCGGCAACGGCAGAGGATCTGCCTGAGGCGAGCTTCGCCGGGCAGCAGGACACGATCCTCGACGTCGAGGGCGACGACGCGCTGCTCGACGCGGTGCGGCGCTGCTGGGCCTCGCTGTGGAATGACCGCGCGGTCGCGTACCGCGCGACGCATGAGGTCGACGAAACCGTGATTCGCCTGGCGGTCGTCGTCCAGCGCATGGTCCCGGCGACGATCGCGGGCGTCCTCTTCACCGCGGACCCGATCACCGGCCGACGCCGGCGCGCCGCGATCGATGCGGTGCGCGGGCTCGGGGAGCAGCTGGTCTCGGGCGCGGTCAATCCCGACCACTATCTCGTGGACGCGAGCACCGGCGCGGTGCTCGAGCGTCGCGGCAGCATCCTCGATGACGCGCGCCTGCGCGAGCTCGCCACGATGGGCGCCCGCGTCGAGGCCCACTTCGGCAGGCCGCAGGACATCGAATGGGCGATCGACGAACGCAAACTCTGGATCGTCCAGTCGCGCGACGTCACGACGCTCTATCCGATCCCCGCGTCGGCGCCGGATCCGGACCGCGACCTGCGCGTCTACCTTTCGGTGAACGTCGCGCAGGGGGTCCTCCAGCCGTTCACGCCGATGGGTCTGCAGACCTTCCGGCTCATGGGCGCGGCGCTGGCCGGCGCGGTCGGCCGGCCCGTCGCGGATCCGGCCGCGGGCGTCTCGGTCATCGCCGACGCCGGCATGCGCCTCTGGGTCGATCTCACCGGCCTCGTGCGAAACATCGCGACGCGCGAGATCCCGGTGCGCGTCATGTCGGTCATGGAGGCGCGGAGCTCGGGGATCTTCGCTCACCTGCTCGATGATCCGCGTCTCGCTCCGCGCGGTGGCTCGCGTGCCCGGTCGCTCGTGTCCGGCCTGCGCGCTGTGCTGCGCACCGGGGCGCCGCCGGTGGTGGTGCGCGCGCTCCTGCGGCCCGACGCGACGCGCGAGCGGCTGCTGCGTCAGGTCGACGCGATCGTCAGGCTCGACCCCGGGGCGATGAATACCCCCATGGAGCGGCTCGATGCGTTCGAGCGGCTGTTCCTCGTCTGGCCGCCGCGCATGTTCCCGAGGCTCGTCGCGATGGTCGCCGCCGGCTTCCTTTCGTACAACCTCGCAGGGCGCCTTCTCCGCGGCGTCGCGACGGACGACGAGCTGCGCATCGTGCTGCGCGGCCTACCGTTCAATCCGACGACCGAGATGGATCTCGAGCTCTGGGCCATCGCGCGACGGACGCGCGACGACGCGCAGGCGCGCGCGGCGCTGGCGGGCCGCGCGCCTGAGGATCTCAGCGCGGACTTCCGGCGGGGCGCTCTACCCGCCGTCCTCCAGCGGGAGCTCGCGGCGTTCCTCGAGCGCTACGGCCACCGCGCGATCGCCGAGATCGATCTCGGCTTGCCGCGCTGGTCCGAAGACCCGGCGTACCTGCTCGGTGCGATCGCGAACTATCAAAGACTCGACAGCGAAGCCCTGGCGCCGGATGCGCAGTTCGCGCGTGGCGTGCGCGAGGCCGAGGCGATGATCGCCGCGCTCCTCTCGCGCGTGCACGGTCCGCGACGCGTGCTGGCGCGCGCGTTGCTGCGGCGCGTCCGCGCGCTCGCTGGCGTTCGCGAGGCGCCGAAGTTCCACGTGATCCGGGTGTTCGCGCGCGGTCGGGCGATCCTCGCGCCGGTCGGTGAGTCGCTAGCAGGCGCCGGTCGCGTCGCCGCCGCGGACGACATCTGGTTCCTCACGATCCCCGAGGCGCGTCGCGCGGTGGGTGGCGAGAACATGCATGGCGTCGTCGCCGCGCGCCGGTCGGAATACCGCCGCGAGATGCGGCGGCGTCATATCCCCCGCGTGCTCCTATCCGATGGGACCGATGCGGAGGCCGCGTACGCCTCGCCCGCCGCCGATGGCGCGATCCGCGGGGCGCCGGCGTCGCCAGGGATCGCCCGCGGCGTCGCCCACGTGCTGCGCTCGCCGGCTGGCGCGCGCCTCGAGCCCGGCGAGGTCCTGGTCGCTCCCGCCACCGACCCGGGATGGACGCCGCTGTTCCTCACAGCGAGCGCGCTCGTCATGGAGATGGGCGGGATGATGTCGCACGGCGCCGTCGTCGCCCGCGAGTACGGGATCCCGGCGGTCGTCGGCGTTCCCAACGCCACCGAGCGGATCGCGACGGGTCAGCGGATCATCGTCGACGGCTCCGCGGGGACGGTCGCGCCCGAGGCGTCTTAGGCCTTCGCGCTCTTCGCGGCGCGCTTGGTGACCCGGCTGCGCTTGCGCCGCGCCGCGTTCTTGTGGATCGCGCCCCGCTTCGCCGCGCGGTCGAGCATGCTCGCGGCTTCCGCGACGGCCTCCTGGACCGTCTCGCCGCCCTTCTCGATCGCCGCGCGCGCGGTCTTCACCGCGCTGCGCGCCGCGGAACGCGCGATGGTCTTGATGTCGGTGCGCCGCTGTGTTTGACGGATGCGCTTGAGTGCCGAACGCTTCTTCTTCGCCATAGGGCCGGAACGATACACGACGCCCGCTACAGAACCGTATCGCTTCGCTCGCTCATACTCGGCCCGTGACGATGTCCATCGCGCGTGCGTCGCTCGTCATGATCGCCGCGCTCATCGCCAGCCGGATCCTCGGGTGGCTTCGCCTTTCGGTCATCGGTGCGACGTTCGGGGAAACGCCTCAGCTCGACGCGTTCTGGGCCGCCTTCCGGATCCCCAACGCGCTCTTCGAGCTGCTCGTGGCCGGTGCTCTCGCGTCCGCGTTCATCCCGGTGTTCGCCGGTTACCTCGCGAAGGAGCGCGAGAACGAGGCCTGGCACGTTGCCTCGAGCGTGATGAACGTGCTGGTCGTCTCGCTCGTGGTGCTGTCGGGCCTCATGTGGCTCGCGGCGCCCTGGATCGTGCCGACGCTCATCGTGTCGCCAGCGTTCGCCGCCCAGCCGGGTCAGCTCGACCTCACGATCGAGCTCACGAGGATCATGCTGCTGAGCCCGATCTTCATGGGTCTCTCGTCGCTCGTGACCGGCGTGCTGCAGTCGTACCGCCAGTTCCTCGCGGGGGCGATCGCGCCGCTCGTGTACAACGGCGTGCAGATCCTCTTCGCTCTGTTCGCATCGCCGTTCGTCGGGATCCACGCGCTCGCGTACGGCGTCGTCGCGGGCGCGGCGATGATGTTCCTCGTCCAGCTGCCGGAGCTGACCTTCCGACGCACGAAGTACCAGCTCACGTTCGATCTCGGGCACGCGGGCGTTCGTGAGATCTTCGCCCTCGCCGGGCCGCGCACGCTGTCGCTCGGCGCGGTGCAGGTGGTGTTCTTCGTGGACACCTATCTCGCGTCCGGCATGCGACCCGGCTCCCTGACCGCGCTCAACTACGCGTTCCAGCTGATGCTCCTTCCGCTCGGGGTGTTCTCGATCGCGATCTCGGCCGCGGTGTTCCCGACGCTGTCGCACTACGCGTCGCTCGGTCAGGCCGCGAAGATGCGCGACGCGCTGCAGCAGGCGATCCGCTGGATCCTCTTCCTCACGCTACCGACGGCGATCCTCATGGTCGTGCTGCGCCGTCCCATCGTGAACCTGCTCTTCCAGTACGGAGAGTTCGGTCCGGACGCGCGCGAGCTCGTCCAGGCCGCGTTCCTCTTCTACGCGCTCGGGCTCGCGGGCCACGCGGTCGTGCAGATCCTCGCGCGGGCGTACTACGCGTCGCGCGACACGACGACGCCCGTCGCGCTCACGCTCATCTCCATCGGCGCGAACGTCGTCCTGTCGGTCACGCTCGCGCCGGTCTTCGGCATCAACGGTCTAGCCCTCGCGAACTCGATCGCGACCCTGGCGGAGGCGGCGCTCCTTCTCCTGCTGCTCGCACCGCGTGCCCGATTGCGGCTGGTCGGCCTCGGCTACGTCACCCTGAAGCAGGTGACGGCGGCGCTCTTCATGGGCGTCGCGATGTTCCTGTTCATCAACGTCACGAACATCCCGCTGAACCTCGCGCAGGATCCCCCCAAGCCGCTGCTCTTCGTTCAGACCCTGCTCGCCGCGGCCTTCGGCGTCGGCATCTACCTGCTCGCGGCGTGGGCGATCCGGATCGCCGAGCTGCAGGAGGTCATCAGCGTCGTGCGCGCGCGATTTCGCGCGCGACCGGTGACCGCGGCGCCCGGGCGATGAGGAAAGAGGTGAAGCTTTGAACGTCGCTCTGTGGGTTCTGCAGGTACTGACGGCGCTCGCGTTCGGCGGACACGGGCTCCTGATGGTCAGGGACCCACAGCGCATGGGGCAGCGTGTGCCATGGGTCGGGGCACTGCCCGGTCCCTTCGTGCGCGCGCTCGGGGTGCTCGAGATCCTCGGCGCCATCGGCGTCGTGCTCCCGGCCGCGAGCGGAGTCCTCCCGTCCCTGACCGTCGCGGCCGCCGGCGGGCTGGTCGCGATGATGCTGCTCGCGATCCTCTTCCACATCACGCGCCGCGAGTGGCCGAACACCGGGCTCAACATCGTCCTGGGGCTGCTCGCGTTCGCCGTCGCATACGGGCGCTCCGTGATCGAGCCGCTCTAAGCACCCTATCCTCGAACGGGTGTCCGACCCGCAATCCCGGATCCGCAACTTCTGCGTGATCGCGCACGTCGATCACGGGAAGACGACGCTGTCCGACCGGCTCATCGAGCTCACCGGAACGGTCGCGCTGCGGCAGATGCGCGAGCAGCTGCTCGACTCGATGGAGCTGGAGCGCGAGCACGGCGTGACGATCAAGGCTCGGGCGGTGCGGATGGCCTGGACGGCCCGCGACGGCGAGATCTACGAGCTCAACCTCATCGACACGCCCGGCCACGTCGACTTCAACTACGAGGTGAGCCGGTCGCTCGCCGCCTGCGAGGGCGCGCTGCTACTGGTCGACGCGTCGCAGGGCATCGAAGCGCAGACGCTCGCGAACGCGTACCTCGCGGTGGAGCAGGGCCTCGAGGTGATCCCCGTCATCAACAAGATCGACCTACCGAGCATCGACATCGACCTGGTCCGCGCGGACCTACGCACGACGCTCGGCTTCAAGGACGAGGAGATCCTCCTCGCATCGGGCAAGACGGGACAGGGTGTCGCCGAGCTGCTCCACGCCGTCGTCGAGCGGGTGCCGCCGCCGAAAGGGGATCCCAGCGGCCCGCTGCGAGCGCTCATCTTCGACTCGCACTACGACGCGTACAAAGGAGTGGTCGCGCACGTGCGTGTCGTTGATGGTCTGCTCACCGCCGACGACCGCATCCTGCCGATGGCGACGCAAAAGGCGAGCGAGATGCTCGAGCTCGGCGTCTTCGCGCCACAGCCGCGTCCGGTCGCGCGCCTGGGCGCGGGCGAGGTGGGCTACGCGGCGACCGGCCTGAAGGCGGTCGCCGACTGCCGCGTCGGCGACACGCTCACGCTCGAGGCCCGTCCGGCGGCGTCGCCGCTGCCGGGCTACCGGCCGGCGAAGCCGATGGTGTTCGCGGGCTTCTATCCGCAGCGCGCCGAGGACTATCCCGGCCTGCGCGACGCGCTCGAGAAGCTGCGCCTCAACGACGCGTCCCTCATCTACGAGCCCGAGACCTCGCAGGCACTCGGCTTCGGCTTCCGCTGCGGCTTCCTCGGCCTCTTCCACCTCGAGATCATCCAGCAGCGTCTCGAGCGCGAATACGACATGGAGCTCATCGCGACCTCGCCATCGGTCGAGTACCGCGTGATCACCCAGAAGGGCGACGAGGTCGCGATCGACAACCCCGCGATGCTGCCGGAGCCGGGGACCATCGTCGAGATCCGCGAACCCTGGATGACAACGACGCTCATCGCACCGACCACGTACGTCGGGCCGCTCATGGACCTCGCCCAGGGCAAGCGCGGGACGCTGCTGAACATGAGCTACGTCGATCCGACGCGCGCGATGCTGACGTACGACATGCCGCTCTCTGAGGTCATCGTCGATTTCTACGATCAGCTGAAGGGCCGCTCACAGGGCTATGCCTCGCTCGACTACGAGTTCGGGGAGTACCGCGCCGCCGACCTCGTGCGCCTTGACATCCTCGTGGCCGGAACGCTCGTCGACGCGCTATCGATCATCGTGCACCGCGAGAAGGCCCAGCACTTCGGTCGCCTCCTCGTCTCAAAGCTGCGCGGTCTCATCCCGAAGCAGATGTTCGATGTACGCATCCAGGCCGCGATCGGGGGAAAGATCATCGCGAGCGAGAACGTCAGCGCGAAGCGAAAGGACGTGATCGCGAAGTGCTACGGCGGCGACATCACCCGCAAGAAGAAGCTGCTGGAGAAGCAGAAGGAAGGCAAGAAGCGCATGAAGATGGTGGGATCGGTGGAGATCCCCCAAGAGGCCTTCCTCGCGATCCTGCGGATCAAGGACGACGCATGAAGCAGCCCAAGCTGCAGTTCGACCACCCGACGCAGACGAGCGCCTCGACCTTCTTGCAGGCGGTCGCGACCGGAGATGCCGCGACGATCTGGGCGAGCCTCTCGCGCGAGACGCGCGGGCTGCTCGAGGGTCTGTACGCCGGTCACGCCGGCCTGGCGCTCCACCGCGCGGCGGGCGTGGGGGAGACCACCGGCGATGCGCGACTGAGCGAGATCGTCGCTCCGCTGCGCGGCTCGGTCCTCGCGGCGCTCGGCGGACCCGAGAAGGTCGGGGGGTACGGTGTCGCGGGCGCGCGACTGGTCGATCGCAACACCGCGTACGTGCTGCTGTTGCCCGACTTCGGCGACGAGCGTGTCGTGACCGAGGCCGACTGGCGGCCCTCGCATCTGCTCGCGTTCGTCCACGAGTCGCGCGAGTGGCTCGTCGATATCGGGCGCACGTCCGAGCTGAGCGCGGACGCTGAGCTGCCCGATCTTCTTGGAGCGATACGCCGATGAGCGGGCTCGGGCTCTACGTCCACATCCCGTTCTGTGCGGCTCGTTGCCCGTACTGCGATTTCGCGACCGCGCCGGCCCGTAGCGCACTCCGCTCTCGGTACATGGACGCGCTCGCAACCGAGATCCGGCGCGAGGGCGCCCGGCTCGGCCGCCCGCGCGTTTCGACGCTCTACGTCGGCGGGGGGACGCCGAGCCTCCTCGATCCGGGTGAGGTCGCGCGCCTGCGCGATGCGCTCGACGAGGCGTTCGAGCTGCGACCGGTCGAGGCGACGGTCGAGGCGAACCCGGCGACCCTCGATCGCGAGCGCCTGCAGGCGTGGGCTGCGCTGGGGATCACGCGCCTGTCGCTCGGGGCGCAGTCGCTGTCGGCGGAAGGGCTCCGGGCCCTCGGCCGGACCCACCGCGCGGAGGACGTCGCCCCGGCGGTCGACGCGGCGCGGTCGGTCGGCTTTGACCTGAACCTCGACCTCATCTTTGGCTGGCCGGGCCAGACCGCGGCGGCCTGGCGGCAGGACCTGGCGGCCGCGGTCGCTCTCGAGCCCGACCACCTGTCCTGCTATCCACTCGAGCTCGCGCTCGAGCCGGAGGAGAGCGTCGCCAACTGGCCGGGCGCCGGGTGGCGGTCCCTCGAACGCTGGCGCAGGCGTGCCGCCGCGGCGCAGCCCGACGATGACGGGATAGCGACGCTGTACGAGATCGCCGAAGCGCTCCTGGGCCAAGAGGGATACCGGCACTACGAGATCGCGAACTGGGCCCGGCCTGGCAAGCGCTGTCGGCACAACCTCGGCTACTGGCGGAACGGCGACTGGCTGGGCGTCGGCGCGGGCGCGCACTCGCACCTTGCGGGTATTCGCTCGCGCAACCTGGGCGTGCTGCCCGCGTACATCGCGGCGATCGATCGCGACGATGAGCGGATCGTCGATCCGACCGCCGACGGAGCGGTCGACGGCGCGATGCTGGCCCTACGCCTCGATGAGGGCCTCGATCTGGCCCGTTACGGTTCGCGGTTCGGTGATGGCGCCGCGGCACGCGTGCGAAGCGCACTGCGTTCGCTCGACGGTATGCGCCTGCTGCGTTGGTCGGGTGACCGCGTGCGACTCACGGCGAGAGGCCGCTTGCTAGCGAGCGAAGTGTTCGTGCGTCTTCTCCCGGACGACGCCGGAGTCGCAGCGCCGGTGTAGTAGGACTACCGCGCTTGCGGCGAGATGCCGAACGCGATATGACACGTCACGCAACAGCACTTCCTCTCGCGAAAGAATTGGGGAGGCCTCATGGAGGACGAGAACACCGGAACCGATTGGTCGACACCGAAGCAGCCTGGATCGATCTGGCCCGCGCCGCAGCCGGCCGGCACGCCGCCCACGCCACCTTCACCGATGGGTGCGGGGAAGTCGAGTGGCGGTTCGTCGATGGGCGCGGCTCCGAAGTCGAGCGGTGGCCGCAAGAGCACCGGTCGTAAGAAGACGACCGCGAAGAAGAAGACGACGGCTCGGAAGAGCACCAGCCGCAGGAAGACCACCGCCAAGAAGAGGACCGCGCGCAAGGGCACCAAGCGCAAGACGACCGCGCGCAAGGCCACGCGGAAGACCACCCGCCGCAAGTCCACGGCACGCAAGAGCACCGGGCGCAAGCGCCGCCGCTGACGCCTCGACTCCCACAAAAGCGACACGCCGCCCGGTGAGGGCGGCGTGTTTCGTTCTCAGGGAATCAGACGGCTAGTTGCGCTTGCCGCGACCCATGCCGGGCTTCCGGCCGTGGTTGGCCTTCTTGCTGCGCCAGCCCAGCTTCCCAGTCGTCTTCTGCTTGCGCTGCCCCTTGCTCATGCGGCGTCGTGCCCTCCGTTGAAGAGATGGAGCTGCAGCGCTCGCGTCGGCGGGGCGATCAGCTCGGTCACGAGCCATTGTGCGATGTCCGCACCGGGCGCGTCCGCCGCGAGGCCGACACGCGACCTGGCGCTCTCGAGGCGCTTGCGCGTCGCGCGCGGGTCGAGACCGATGGCGCGCGCGGTATCCGAGAGCGGTCGCTCGAGCACGTCGCGGAGCACGAAGACACCGAGGTCGGCGCCCCGCAGCGCGTAGCGACCGACGAGGTCCCGCAGCCCCGCGCCGAAGATGCGTCCCGTCGCCACGGCGTCACGGATCGTCGACGCGGCCTCACCGTCCAGCTCGCCGATGCGTAGCAGCGCGGCGATCTCGCCGTCAGGCAGGTGCCGCGCCTGCTCGAGCGACGCGAGGAAGCGCTGGACGACAACGTCGTCGGACACCGGCGGCAGGACGGCTCCCGGCGGCGTGACCGCGATGCGCTCGAGCGCCGCCGCCAGGCCGCGACGAAGTCCGTCGAGGTCGGCGAACCGAACGACGTCGACGACGGCGGGATTGCCGAGCAGCAGGCGCGAGACGGTCCGGTCCCGCTCGACGACGAGGACGACGGGCACGTTGTGCTCGCGCGCGAGCTCGACCTCGATCCCGACGCCGAAGGACGGGATGCCGGCGTAGGCGACCACGACGCGCGCCGATGTCACGTGCGCGCGGTCGATGTCGTACACCGCACGCGGCTCCAAATGGGCGGCGGCCACGGGATCCGTGACGCGGTGGGGAAGGTAGGCGCGGAGGCCTGCCGACTCCACCACCTCGGCCAGCAGCTCGTAGAAGAGCCGCATGCGGGCGCCGTCATCGAGCGCGGTAAGTGCGCCCGAGACGTACGCCTCGCCGGTGCGGACCGTGGTCTCGCCGTCCATGGGCGCTCGATGCTCGCACGGTCGTCAATAACAGAACGCGATACGCGGAGTGGTCGAAAACCTAGAATCGCGCGGTGCCGGAGACGCGTCTCCCGGACCACCTGCGGCGTTATCCGCTCTTCGCCAAGCTCGCGGACCCCGAGGTCGCGCAGCTGGCGGAACGCATGCGCATGCGCTCGTTCAAGCGCGGCGAGGCGCTCTTCCGCAAGGACGATCCCGGCATGCATCTGTACGTCGTGCTGGCCGGCGCGGTGAAGATCGCGCTCCCGGGAGAGTTCGGTCAGGAGGCGCTCGTTTCGATCATGCGCACCGGCGACTTTTTCGGGGAGCTCGCCCTGTTCGATGGGAGCCCGCGCTCCGCGTCGGCGACCGCGCTCGAGGACACGCGGGCGGCGCTCCTCGCCCGCGACGACTTCCTTGGCTTCCTGGAGGCCCACCCCGCGGCCGTGCGGGTCGTGCTCGACGCCCTCGCGAAGACGATCCGGCGGCTCTCGGACCGCGTCGAGGACCTCATCTTCCTCGACGTGCCGAGCCGCGTCGCGAAGTATCTGCTCGACCTCGCGCAAGCCGATGGCACCGCGAAGCTCGAGCTGACGCTCACGCAGGACGAGCTGGCCGCGTTCATCGGCGCGTCGCGCGTCTCGGTGAACCGCGTCCTCGGTGACCTGGAGCGGCGCCAGATCATCGGGATCCGCCGCCGGCACATCGTCATCGTCGATCCGGAGCGGCTCGCGAAGGAGATCCGCGTCTAGTGGCGCGAAAGCGTCCACTGGTCCTCGTCGTCGAGGACGATCCTGCGCTTGGAGACGTGATCACCACGGCGCTGCGTGATGACGGTCTCGATTCGCGGCTCGCGAGCGACGGCGACGAGGCGATGCGGCTCGTCGATTCGCTCGAACCCTCCTGCATGGTCCTCGACCTCATGATGCCGCGCCGCGACGGCTTCTCGGTGCTGCGGGAGCTTCGTTCCGATGGACGGATCAACAAGATGCCCGTGGTCGTCGTCACGGCGATGTTCGGCCTCTCCGAGCGCAACTACGCCACCGAGCTCGGCGCGGCCGACTACGTCACCAAGCCGTTCGAGCTCGACGACCTCGTCGGCCGGGTGCGCGCCCTGATCGCTCCGACACCGGCCTGAACTAGGCGCGGGCTCCGGTTGCCAGCTGGCTCGTGCAGTAGCGGCAGCGCGACGCTGCCGCGAGGATCTCCTCACCGCAGAACGGGCACGCTTTCATCGGCAGGGGCTTTGGGAGCATCGATCGCGCGATGAGGAACACCACGAAGGCGACGACGATGAACGTGATGACCGTGTTGATGAAGACGCCGTAGTTGATCGTCGCCGCACCCGCGTCCTGCGCCGCCTTCAGGCTCGGATAATTCTTTCCCGAGAGGTCGATGAAGAGGTTGTTGAAATCGACCCCGCCGAGGAGCTTCCCGACCGGCGGCAGGATGATGTCCTTCACGAGCGAGTTGACGACGGCGGCCAACGCGACGCCGATGATGAACGCGAGGGCCAGCGCTAGGACGTTCGCCTTGAGCAGGAACTCCTTGAACTCGGACAACATGCTTGGACCTCCGACCCTACGTCGCAGGCGGCAACCAGCACGCTGGGTGCCAGGCCGACGGCCGACTAGGCGAGCGTTACACGCTTGACGGCCCCCGCGGACACTTGGTAGGCTTTTAGCACTCTCGATGGGAGAGTGCTAATGCCTCGGATAAATCAGCTCCCACAGCTCGGCGACCGGCAGCGCGATCTGCTGCGCGCCGTCATCCGCGAGTACATCGCCACGGCCCAGCCGGTGGCGTCGGCGGCCCTCGTCCGGCGCTACCGCCTCGACGTGTCGTCCGCGACGGTACGGAACGAGCTCGCCGCGCTCGAGGACATGGGACTGCTGACGCATCCGCACACCTCTGCCGGCCGCGTGCCGACCGACCTCGGCTACCGGTACTTCATCGAGAGCCTGATGCCACGGCCCAGCCTTCTGCCGGACGAGCAGGTCACCGTGAGCCATCAGTTCCAGCAGGCGCTCTCGAACACGTCGGAGTGGCTTCGTCTTGCGGCCTCGACCCTCGCGCGCCTCACGACCGAGGCGGCGATCGTCACGCCGCCGGCGACCGGACACGCGACCCTTCGCCACCTCGAGGCCATCCCGATCAGCGAGCGCCGCGCGCTGGTGGTCGTCGTCTTCGAGAGCGGCGCCGTGGCGCAGCAGCTGCTGGAGCTGCGGACCGCCACGACCCCCGATCATCTGCGCTCTCTCTCGGCGCGCCTGACCGAGGCGCTCGCGACCCGCGACGCCGCGGGCGTGCGCGCGGCGACGGCGCGCGAAACCGGTGTCGATGCCGAAGTCACCGCGGCGATCGCGCGAGCGCTGGAGGAGCACGACGCGACGCGGACGCACGACATCTACACCGATGGGATCCAGAACATCCTCGCGCAGCCTGAGTTCGCCGCGGGCGGCCGGATGCGCGACATGCTGCGACTGCTCGAGGACCGCACGCGCCTGGTCGACCTCCTCCCGCCGACTCTCGGCGACGACGAGGTCCATGTCGCGATCGGGAGCGAGCACCGGCTGGAGCCGCTGCGCGGGTGCAGTCTCGTCTTCGGCCGGTACGGCACCGGAACGGAGTACCTGGGGTACGTCGGCGTGGTGGGACCGACACGCATGGACTACGCACGCACGATCGGTGCGGTGCGGTACGTGGGTTCGCTCATGAGCGATCTCGTTCGAGTGATGGAGGGTCATTAGGTCATGGACGACAAAGCACGAAAGGCGGAGGAGCTCCTGCAGGAACGGCTGAGTGCGCGGACGAACGGTGAGACGCGCGGCGAGACGACGGGCGCCGTCGCCGACGCCGAGCCGGAAGCACCCGCGACGCAGGCCAAATTGACGGAGCTCACCAACGATCTCCAGCGAATGACCGCGGACTTCGCGAACTACCGCAAGCGCAACGAAGCGGAGCGGACGGAATTCGCCAAGTTCGCGAAAGCCGATCTGATCGCGAAGCTGCTCGACGTTCTCGATGGCTACGACCGTGCGCTCGCGACGGTGCCCGACGACCTCCGGGGCCAGCCGTGGGTCGAAGGGATGTGGCTCGTGGAGCGCAAGCTGCGCTCGATCCTCGAGTCCGAGGGCCTCGAGGTCATCGACTCGCTCGGCACGCCGTTCGATCCGTACCTGCACGAGGCCGTCGCCTATGTCGAGTCCGACCAGCCCGAGGGCAGCGTCACACAAGAACACCAAAAAGCGTACCGACTGCACGACCGGGTCATCCGCCCAGCGTTGGTGACAGTCGCCAAGAAGAAGGAGTAACGACATGCCGAAAGTGATTGGCATCGACCTGGGCACCACCAACTCGGCCATGGCCTACATGGAGGGTGGGGAGCCCACGATCATCCCGAACGCGGAAGGTGGACGGATCACGCCGTCCGTCGTCGCATTCACCAAGACCGGGGAGCGTCTGGTCGGCCAGGTCGCGAAGCGACAGGCGATCACGAACCCCGAGAACACGATCTACTCGATCAAGCGCTTCATGGGCCGGCGTTTCACCGACCCCGAGGTGCAGCGATCGCTGAAGCAGGTCCCGTACAAGATCCAGCAGGGGCCGAACGGCGGCGTCGAGGTCGTCCTCGGGGCGGGGCAGAAGCTCACCCCGCCCGAGGTCTCCGCGATGATCCTGCAGAAGCTGAAGACCGACGCCGAGGCGTATCTCGGCGACAAGGTCATGCAGGCGGTCATCACCGTCCCCGCGTACTTCGACGACAGTCAGCGTCAGGCGACCAAGGATGCCGGCCAGATCGCCGGCCTCGAGGTCCTGCGCATCATCAACGAGCCCACGGCGGCCGCGCTGGCCTACGGGCTCGACAAGAAGAAGGACGAGGTCGTCGCCGTGTACGACCTGGGCGGCGGCACGTTCGACATCTCGATCCTGCAGCTCGGTGAGGGCGTCTTCGAGGTCAAGGCCACGAACGGAGACACCCACCTGGGTGGCGACGACTTCGACGCCCGGATCATCGATTGGCTGATCGAGGAGTTCAAGAAAGACCAGGGCATCGACCTGAGGAACGACCGGATGGCCCTTCAGCGTCTGAAGGAGTCCGCGGAGAAGGCGAAGATCGAGCTCTCGAGCACGCAGCAGACCGAGATCAACCTGCCGTTCATCACGGCGGACCAGGCCGGTCCGAAGCACCTCGTCATCACGCTGACGCGGAGCAAGCTCGAGCAGCTTGTCGGCGACCTCGTCGAGAAGACGATCGGTCCCGTCAAGAAGGCCATCACTGACGCGGGCGTGACCACGGACAAGATCGACGAGGTCGTCCTCGTCGGTGGCATGACGCGCATGCCGCTCGTCTACGAGACCGTGAAGAAGCTGTTCGGCAAGGAGCCGAACAAGAGCGTGAACCCGGACGAGGTCGTGGCCATCGGCGCCGCGATCCAGGCCGGCGTGCTCAAGGGAGAGGTGAAGGACATCCTCCTCCTCGACGTCACGCCGCTGTCGCTCGGCATCGAGACCCTCGGTGGCGTCGCCACCAAGCTCATCGAGCGCAACAGCACCATCCCGACGTCGAAGTCGCAGATCTTCACCACGGCCAGCGACGGCCAGACCCAGGTGGAGATCCACGTCGTCCAGGGCGAGCGCGAGCTCGCCGCGGACAACAAGAGCCTGGCGCGCTTCATCCTTGACGGCATCCCGCCGGCTCCGCGTGGTGTGCCGCAGATCGAGGTGACGTTCGACATCGACGCGAACGGGATCCTCAACGTCAAAGCGAAGGACAAGGCGACCAGCAAGGAGCAGCACGTCACCATCACCGCATCGAGCGGCCTCAGCAAGGACGAGGTCGAGAAGCTGGTGAAGGACGCGCAGGCGCACGCCGAGGAGGACCGCCGTAACGTCGAGCGGATCCAGACCCGCAACGAAGCGGACACCTTCGCCTACCAGATCGAGAAGACGCTCCGCGACCTCGGCGACAAGGCTCCCGCCGACATCAAGAAGGATGTCGAGGAAAAGATCGCCGCGCTGCGCGAGACGCTGAAGGGCGACGACACGCAGCGGATAAGGACCGCGATGGAGGAGCTGCGTCAAGCGTCGATGAAGATCGGCGAGGCGATGAGCCAGCAGCAGCCACCGTCAGAGAATGGCCAGCCGCAGCCCGAGGGCGAGCCCGCGGGTGCGACGGCCGGCGAAAAGAAGGCGGACGGCGACACCATCGAGGGCGAGTTCAAGGAGCAGAGCTAAGACGCGTACGAGTTCGCGCGAGCGAACTCAGACGCGCGACGAGAGGCGCCGCAGGAGGATGTCTCCATGCGGCGCCTCTTGCTGTATCTGATCCTCGTGGTGGTCGCGTGTGCGCCCACGGTGATCGCGACGAAGGCCTTGACGCCGACTAACTCGCAACCAATCCCTTCGCCTAAGAGCTCGGCAACGACGTCCACCGTGGGCGGTGCGCTGGGGAAGGGGCTCGGCGCGGCGGCACTCGGGGACTCCGAGGCGCAGGTGATCGCGAAGCTGGGCCGACCATCCCGTGAAACGATCACACACGGGATCGGCAGCCCACGTTGGGAATACGACAGCGGATACGTGATCGACTTCTCTGGAACGGATCGACGCGTCTGGCAGATCCTTGTCCAAGCACCAGCCATTGCCGCGACGGGTGAAGGCTTTGCGCTTCGGGACACTGACGGCGCTTTCCGTAGCGTCTATGCGGGCTTTCACGTCCAGGAGTTCCTGCTCGCCGGGAATTTGCAACTGCAGGTCGTTACACCGGACGAAACGTTGGTCGCGGGATTCGGAGTCGACCACAGCAGCCGGTTCGTGTTGATCAACACGCGGCCCTAGGTCCGAAGGCCGAAGCCAGCTCCGAAACGGTCTTACCCCTTCGCGACGAGCACACCGATCATCCCGTAGGCCTCGTGCCCCGGGAAGTGGCAGATGAACGTGTACGTGCCGGGCGCGAATGTAAGGGTGGTCGTTCGCGTCGACCGCGGCGGAAGCGAGACCTCGTCGGGGCGGTCGCCGTGCACCGGCTCGGTGCCGGTGCGGTGACGGTTGTGGAAGGCCGAGTCGCCGATGAGCCATTCGTGGTCGATCGGGTCGTCGTTCACGAGCGTGAACGTGATCGGCACTCCCGCAGGCACTTCGACGCGGTTCGGCTCGAAGCGGGAGTAGTGGATCCGGATGCCGACCTGCGTCGGCGACGCGGCCTGCGCCGAGGCGCAGGCGCTCGCCGCGAATGCGGCGAGCGCGAGCGCCACGACTGCGCGCCTCACGGCGCGACCGACCGGGGAGCGAGGCGTCCGATGAGAAGGAGCGCGCCGAGCCCGAGGATCCCGATGCCGATGAGAGCGAGCGGCTGGTTCGATGGGGTGCTTGCGGGGGTCGTCGGGTTGGCGGGAGCCTCGAGCCCCGCGGCGACACGCGATGGGACGCTGCCGTTCGCGCTGACCGCGAGGTCGTACGTCAGCTGGCTCGCCGCGGCGTTGATGCCGATCTTCGTGAGCCACGCCATTTCCGGGACCCAGTCCATGCCCTTGTCGGACCGAAGGTCGTTAAGGAGCGAGGCCGACGCGGTCGCGCTGTGCTCGAGCAGCATGCCGTTCGCGAACGGAGCCGGTAGCAGCACGGGCTTGCGATCGGTCAGCAGGTACACGTCCGCTTCGACGCGCGCATCGGCGCTCTTGCCGGTGGCGAGGATGCGGAGCGGGACCCACGGGTTCGCAGTGGGGATCGTGATGTGGACCGGCGTGCCGTCGCCGATCTGCTGGCCCTTGGCCTTCGCCGCGTCCGCGTCGAAGATGGCGGCCATGAAGATCGGGCTGCGTGCCGCGTAGAAGTCGAGGATCTCCGGCGCGTCCGCCGGGAGACGGAAGCCGTGCTCGGTGGCCCACTGTCCGACGGCAACGCCGCCGCCCTTCAGGATCTTGACGTCGAGGGCGTCGATCTTCACTTCCATGAGTACTTGGACCGAGTCGGCAGCAACAGCCCCGGGTGCCGGAACCGGGCCGCGGAACAGGAGCTTCGCGACTTCGGTCTCGCGGATCAGGCGCTGGAGCGTCCAGTCGCCGCCCTTCTCGACCGAGGTCGGGACACCGGGAAGCGGAACGAGCGAGCCGAACTGCCCGCTGCCGCCCTGGAACTTGAACGACGTGACGTAGTGCTCGACGCCGTCGTGGTAGCCCGCGAAGGTCGTCGTCCGGAGCAGATTGACCGCGCCGTTCGGGCCGATGAGGCCCGCGCACGCCGCGGCTGGCTGCGTGCTGACGACGAAGGCCGCGACGAGGGCCGCCGCGCCGGCGATGAACCGTCTCATACCGTGTCCTCCTCCCGGCCCTGGCCGGATGGCGGTATGACGCCGGGCGGTGTGGAAGGTTCCCGCCGGCGTCATGGCTTGACCGACCGGGGCGCGAGCTTGCCAACGAGCAGCAGCGCGCCGAGCCCCAGGATCGCCATGCCGATCAGGGCGATCGGCTGGCTCCCCGAGTCGCTCGCGGGAGTCGTCGGGCTGGCCGGAGCCTCGAGGCCCGCAGCGACCCGCGACGGTACGGTGCCGTTCGCGCTGACCGCGAGGTCGTAGGTCAGCTGGCTCGCGGCGGCGTTGATGCTGATCTTGGTGAGCCAACCCATCTCCGGGACCCAGTCCATGCCCTTGTCGGAGCGGAGGTCGCGAAGCAGCGAGTCGGAGGCCGTCGCGCTGTGGTCGAGCTTCATTCCGTTGAAGAACGGTGCGGGAAGCAGGACCGGCTTGCGATCGGTGAGCAGGTACACGTCGGCCTCGATGCGATCATCGGCGTTCTTGCCGGTGCCGAGGATCCGCAGCGGGACCCAGGGGTTCGCGGTCGGCATCGTGATGTGGACCGGCGTGCCGTCGCCGATGTTCTGGCCCTTCGCCTTCGCCGCGTCGGCGTCGAAGATCGCCGCCATGAAGATCGGGCTGCGCGCCGCGTAGAAGTCCAGGACCTCGGGAGCATCCGGTGGGAGGCGGAAGCCGTGCTCGGTCGCCCAGCGTCCGACGGCCTCACCGCCGCCCCTCAGGACGGTGATGTCGAGGGCATCGATCTTGACCTGCAACAGCACCTGTGCGTCGTCGAGGCGACCGGCGGTCGCCGCGTTCGCCTGGAACACGCTGCGCTTGGCGAAGACTTCGGTCTCGCGGATCAGGCGCTGGAGCGTCCAGTCGCCGCCCTTCTCGACCGAGGTCGGCACCGCGGGGAGCGGAACGAGAGAGCCGAACTGGCCGCTTCCGCCCTGGAACTTGAACGAGGTGACGTAGTGCTCGATGCCGTCGTGATACCCGGCGAAGGTGGTGGTGCGAAGCAGGTTGACCGCGCCGTTGGGGCCGATGAGGCCCGCGCAGGCCGCGACAGGCTGTGTCCCTACGACGAATGCGGCGACGAGGCTTGCCGCGCCGACGATGAACCGTCTCATGACGTCGTCCTCCTTCCGGCCATGGCCGGATGGCGGTATGACGCCGGAACGGGCGGAAGGTTCCGAGGGGCTTAGCTCCGGGGCGAGTACGCCGCGCAGAGCATCCCGAAGTAGGTCGGCGCCTCGTACGAGAGGAAGTCGCCACGCCAGCGATCGGCGATGGCGCCGTGGAGCATGAGCATCTGCCAGAAGCTGTCGGCCTTCGCCTCCGCGACGAACGCGCGATCGAACCTCAGAAGCTCGCCGAGCGCATCGCGCTTCACCAGCTCCACGACGCGGTCGTCGAACTCCTTCGATGCCGGGCTGAAGCCGTATGGTCCCTTCGGGTCGTGCGCATGTCCGTGGTCGCACGACGCGATGAGCGCGACGCGCTTCTCCGAAGCGTCCGCGGCTTTCGCGATCGCGCGACCGGCGGTGACGTGCGCGTCCCACGGGAGATCGCGCGCCGGCGCGATCATCACGATCGGCTTCGGTGGATCGTCGCGGCCACCCATGAAGTGCAGCGGGACCTGCGTGCCCCAGTCCATCGGGAACACCGCCGCCGCGGTGTCGTTGGCGCCGTAGCTCACCGCCGCGATCGGCACGCCCGCCTCGCCGACGGCGACGGTGACCGCGATCGCGAGCTCGCGGTCGACCGGACAGCGCATCGCGATCGGCACCGCGCCGCTCTCGAGCGTGCCCGCCATCGTGCCCGCCAGCACGACGGCCATGCCGCGCTCGACGTGGATGTTGTGCGGCGTGAGCACGACGGTGACATCCGGTGAGGCCGCGGCGAAGCGGCGACCGAGCTCCTCCATCGCGGCGCGCGTCTTCGCCGCCAGCGCGCGCTCCTCCGGCTTGCACCACTCCGCGATCGCCATGCTGCCGTGCGGTGCGATCGCCGCGAACACCAGGGCCACCGTTTCAGCTGAGGCGGGCGGTGACCATCGCGAGGATGATGAGAACGCCGAGCACGATCTGGACGCGGCCCACCGTACGGATCCTCGCGACGATGGCTCCGGCCTCCGCGGCCGCCGCGGCGTCGCCCCCCGCGGCCTTCGGGCCGAGCGTCAGCATGCGCTGGGTCCAGGGCACGACGGTGACGCGAACGAGCACGTAGAGACCGATCGCGAGGAGCATCCCGAGGAGGATGACCACCGCCCAGCGCGATCCGAGCGGCTCCGCAAGCTGCTGGGCGCGCCCCGAGGCGAACAGGTTGAGAAAGCCCGTGACGATCGTGAGCTCTGCCACGCGCAGGATGTAGAAGATCTGGCGTGGCGCGAGCTGTGCCGTGACCGGCCCGCGGGCCGGCGGCGGCGCGGCGAGGAGGGCAGGCAGCTGGACGAGCAGCGTGTAGAAGCCGCCGCCGATCCAGAGGATGCCCGAAAGGACGTGCAGGAACTGCGTCGTGATACGGAAAAGATCACCCATGAGCCGGGATAATGACAGGTGATGGCGAAGACGGTCGATTACTACGAGCTACTGGGTGTGCCGCGGAACGCGACGGCGGACCAGATCCGCAGCGCCTACCGCAAGCTCGCGAAACAGCACCACCCCGACGTCGGGGAGGCGCCCGACGGCGCCGAGCGGTTCAAGGTCATCACCGAGGCGTACGAGGTCCTGTCGGACCCCGAGCGCCGCCAGCGCTACGACATGTTCGGCAACGGCCAGGGCCTGGGCGACTTCGGGATCGGCGATCTCTTCGAGACCTTCTTCGGCAGCGAGTTCCGCCGGCGTGAGCCGCGCGGACCGATGCGCGGCGCCGACCTTCGGATGGAGATCGAGATCGAGCTCATCGACGCGGTGAAAGGCGGCGCTCGCACCATCCGCGTGCCGCGGCTCGAGACCTGCGAGCGCTGCGAGGGCAGCGGCGCCGAGCCCGGCTCGAAGATCTCCACCTGTGCCACGTGCAACGGCCGGGGCGAGGTGCGGCAGGTCCAGCAATCGGTGTTCGGCCGCTTCGTGAACGTGTCGACCTGCCCGCGCTGCGGTGGCTCGGGCAAGACCGTCGACGCGCTCTGCACACGTTGTCGCGGCGAAGGGCGCGAGCGCCGCGACCACGAGCTGCCACTCGACATCCCCGCCGGCATCGACGACGGGCAGCAGCTGCGCGTCGCGGGCGAGGGCGAGGCCGGCCTGCGCGGCGGCCCCTCGGGCGATCTGTACGTGCTCGTCCGGCTGCGCGAGCACGCGTTCTTCCGCCGCGAGGGCGACGATCTCGTGCACGTGCTGCGCATCTCTCCGGCGCAGGCCGCGCTCGGCGCCGATCTCGAGGTGCCGACGATCGAGGGCGCGGCCGTAGGGGTGAAGGTGCCGGGCGGCGCCCAGCACGGTCAGATGGTCCGGTTGCGCGGAAAGGGCGTGCCACATCTCGGCTCGTCTGGCCGCGGCGATCAGCTCGTGTATCTCGATGTCGCGATCCCACGGACGCTCACCAAGGAGCAGAAGGCCCTTTACCGCCAGCTCCACGACATCGAAGGCGCGCCCGAGCAACACGACGAGAGCGACGCGCGGGGCGTCTTCGACCGCCTCAAGGACGCCATCGGCGGCGAATGACGCCGCGGGTCGCCTGGCTCGAGATCGCCGTCCCCGCGCACGCTGAAGCCGTCGAGGCGGTGAGCGAGATCCTCTCGCGTGTCGGCTACAACGGCATCGCCGTCGAGGTACCGCTGCGGCCCGGGAGCGGGACGGACCACACCGTGAAGGCGTACGTCGTCGAAGATGCGGACGCGTTCGCCAAGGTGTCGGACGTGCGCGACGCGCTCGGACACCTTCAGGCATTCGGTCTCGGACCCATCGGCGAGCTCGTCGCGCGACGCATCGACGACGAGGACTGGCTCGAGAGCTGGAAGGCCGAGTTCGTCCCGATCCGCATCGGCGCGTTCCTCGTGCGACCGACGTGGTCCGAGGCCGTCGCCGGTGACGCCGTCGAGCTCGTGCTCGATCCGGGCATGGCGTTCGGCACCGGGCTGCACCCGACGACGCAGCAGTGCCTCGAGGCGCTCTCGACGCTGCCGCTCGACGGCAGGAGCGTCCTCGATGTCGGAACGGGCTCGGGCATCCTCGCCATCGCCGCGGCGAAGCGCGGCGCGTCGCCCGTCGTCGCCGTCGACACCGACACCATCGCGGTCGACGCCGCGCGCGAGAACGCCGTGCGCAACGGCGTCGCGATCCCGGTCGGCGCGGGCAGCGCCTCGGACGTCCCGGGCCGTTTCGACGTCGTCATCGCGAACATCGTCTCGCCGGTGCTGCAACGCATCGCGCCGGATCTCGCGGCGCGCCTTGCCGGAGGCGGCACGCTCCTCGTCGCCGGCATCAGCGCGCCCGCGGAGGCCGCGACACGCGAGGCCCTCCTGCGCGAGCGTCTTTCGCTCCTCGACCGCACGGTGCGCGACGACTGGGTCGCGCTCGCGCTGCGTCGCTAGTGCACCGCTTCTTCGTCGCGCCGGAGCTGCTGCGCGCCGACCGGGTGACCCTCGCCGGGACGCAGGCGCGTCAGATCGCCACCGTATTGCGGCTGCGCGCCGGCGAGCAGATCGTCCTCGTGGCCGACGGGGCCGAGGCCGTCGTCGCGCTCGAGACCGTGCGGCCGGCGTCGGTCACCGCCGTCGTGCGCGAGCGCGGCTTCACGCCGGCCGAGCCGACGTTCGCGTTGACGCTCGCGCTGCCCATCCTGCGCGGCGATCACGACGAGGAGGTCGTCGAGGCCGTGACGCAGCTCGGCGCATCGCGCATCGTGCCGTTCACCAGCGCGCGCTCGGTCGCACGAAGCCTCAGCGAAGCGAAGCGCACACGCTGGGAGCGCATCGCCCGCGAGGCCGCCGAGACCGCGCGCCGCGGTCGGGTCCCGTCGATCGAACCGGCGCGCGCGTGGGCCGATCTCTTCGCCGCCCTGCCGGCGCCGGTGTTCGTCGCGTGGGAAAGCGAGCGGCGTGCGCGCCTTCGGGACGCGCTCCCGGAGATCGCGCGCGCCCTGTCCGTGGTGATCGGACCGGAGGGCGGCATCACCGACGAAGAGATCGCCGTCGCGCGCGAGCACGGAGCAAGCACTGTCACGCTTGGCGGTCGGAACCTCCGCAGCGAGACCGCGGCGATCGCGGCGGTCGCGCTGGTGATGGATCGCCTCAGCTAGGCCGCGTTACCGCCGCCGTCACCGTCGTCATCGCCATCGCGGAGCCGCATCGCGTCGAGCCAGGTGATCAGCGATGGCTCGGACGCGTTGCGCGTCGAGCGTCCCGTGTTATCCGCCGGATCGTGCCACTCGGCGTCGTTCTGTCGCGCGGCCCCGGGGAAATCGATCAGGCCGCCCACGTGTCCACCTCGCTCAAGTCGCGGGGCGTGCGCGGCAGCTCACGTATCTGCGCCCTCCGGCGCCCGTATCCGCGCCACGCGGCGTAGAAGCCGAAGCATCCGCCAGAGAGGAATGCCGCCAGCGACACCAGCGGGTAGAAACCATCGATCGGCGGCATACCTCGCGGCAGAGCACACCGGATGCCGTGTCGCCGGACGGCGGGCGGACGGCCCTAGATCGCGACGACGCCGCGCTGCTGGAGCTCGCTCCGGTCGTACATCGCTCGGTTGGCTAGCACCCGCGCGAGCGGCGCGCCCGTAGTGAGGTCGTCCCTCAGACCCGCCGTGATCCGCCGCACGACGATGAGCGTCAGCACGACCAGGCCGGCGACGACCGTTGGCGTCGTGCCTTCCTGCTCCCAGATGACGGCCGGAAAGATCGCGAACGACAGAAGGCTCGCGAGAGGGAGCAACCGAGTCGGCCGCGGATGGACCATCCGTACGACGAGCAGGCTCAGGTAGAGCGGGATCCCCATGACGAGTGCCGCGATCGGATCGGCCGCGAGCGCAAAGCCCCAGCCCGTCGCGTTCGCTCGGCCGCCGTCGAACTGATGGAAGACCGGCCACATCTGACCCACGAGCGCCGCGATACCGCATGCGAGCTGCGCATCGAGATCGAGACCGAGCGAACGCGCCACGACCACCGCGAAGAAGCCCTTCGCACCGTCGAGCGTCCCACCCAGGATGCCCTGCGGGAGACCGACGCTCTTGGCGAGATTGCTTCCACCGAGCTTCCGCTCTCCGACCGCGCGGAGATCCACGCCGTACGCGCGCGCGACCCAGTACGGGAACGAGATCGAACACAACAGATAGGTCACGACGACGGCGGCTATCGCCACGTGGGTATTCTCTTGGCTGCGTGGACGATTGCCTGTTCTGTCGCATCGTGGCGGGGAAGATCCCCGCGACCGTCGTCTATGAGGACGACGACGTCATGGCCATCAACGACGTTTTCCCGCGCGCGCCGTTCCACGTGCTGGTCGTGCCACGGAAGCACGTCGAGCGGCTCTCGGACCTCGAGGACGAGCCCCTCGGAGGCCGCCTCCTGCAGGCGGTACGCAAAGTCGCGCGCCAGGGCGGGGTCGGCGACAACTTCCGGCTGGTGGTGAACAACGGCGACAACGCCGGCCAGAACGTGCTGCATCTGCACCTCCACGTGCTTGGCGGGCGCGAGTTCGCGTGGCCGCCTGGGTAAATAGTGCGTACCTTTATCGCGCCCCAGGAGGCCGCCGCCGGATATCATGACGCCTGTCGGCCTCTCCAGGGGGCCGGCATTCTGTCTCTAGCGACCAGTCTCATATGACCGAAGGGCGGGTGATCCATAGACCGTTGTCTGAAGTGATCGTCGGTGATGGCGAGTCGTTCGAGGCCGCCCTTCGCCGTTTCAACAAGAAGATCCAGCAAGCCGGGATCCTCGCGGAAGCCCGCCGCCGTGAGTTCTACGAGCGCCCCGCAGCACGCCGCAAGCGCAAGGAAGCCAAGCGGCGCAAGCGCTAGGTCGGAGAGCCCCGCCGTCGCATCCCCTCTGAGACAAAGGCTCGAGAGCGATCTTCGGGCCGCCATGAAATCGGGCGACACGCTCCGTCGTGACACCCTGCGCTTCCTGCTGGCCGCGATGCAGCGCGAGGGGGTCGACCGTCTTCAGGCGACCATCGAGCGCCTGAGCGCGGAGGGCAAGGACGAGGCGTCGCGCCAGGCGTACCTCGCCGAGCATCGTCCGTCCGACCTCGACGACGTCGGGGTGCAGGAGGTGCTGCAAAAGCAGGCGAAGATGCGGCGCGACTCCGTCGAGGCGTTCCGGAAAGGCGACCGGCCGGAGCTCGCCGCGAAGGAAGAGAACGAGCTCGCGATCATCCAGACCTATCTGCCGTCGCAGATGTCGGACGCTGAGGTGCGCGCCATCGTCGAGCGGGTCGTCGCCGAGACGGGCGCGGCCGGTCCGCGCGACATGGGAAAGGTGATGCCCAAGGTCCTCGCGGAAACGAAGGACCGCGCCGACGGGAAAAAGGTCGCGGGCCTCGTCGGCGCGCTGCTGAAGGAGAAGGCTCCGTCATGAGCGCTCCAGCGCAGATCACGATCCTCATCCCGGACCCGGACGAGATGATGTTCGTCACCGGGAGCAACGACACGAACATCGATCGCATCGAGCGCGAGTTCGCGGTGAAGATCGTCTCGCGCGGCGCCGAGCTGCGCATCACCGGTGAGCCCGCGAACGTCGCGCGCGTCGGCGAGCTCGTCGGTGCGATGCGCACGCTGTCCGATCGCGACGAGAACCTGCGCAAGCCCGCGTTGGAGCGGCTCATCGACGACGCGAAGGAAGCACCCGTCGGCGCGCCCGAACAGCTGCGCGAAGTCGTCGCGACGACGGTCCGCGGAAAACGCATCACGCCGCAGTCCGCGAACCAGCGCCGCTACGTCGAAGCGATCCGCGGTCACGACCTCGTGTTCGCGACAGGTCCAGCTGGCACGGGAAAAAGCTATCTGGCCGTCGCGCTCGGCGTTGCGGCGCTGCGCGATCGCAAGGTCGCGCGTCTCATCCTCACGCGGCCCGCGGTCGAGGCCGGGGAGCGGCTCGGTTTCCTTCCCGGCGACCTCACGGAGAAGATCGACCCGTACCTGCGTCCGCTCTACGACGCGCTCTACGAGCTCATGCCCCCCGAGCGCTTCACGCGCGCGATGGAGCGCGGTGAGATCGAGGTCGCGCCGCTGGCGTTCATGCGTGGCCGTGCGCAGCCCTTGTTCAGCAAGGTCCTCACGCCGTCTGGCTTCACGACCATTGGCGATCTCTCGGTCGGAGACCTCGTCGTCGGCTCCGACGGACGGCCAACGGCGGTGCTCGGGGTCTATCCGCAAGGGCGCAAGCCGGTGTATCGCGTGCAGACGCAGGACGGCGCTTCGACGCTCGCCTGCGGCGAGCACCTGTGGGCGGTGACCACTCCGAGCGATCGGCGGCGCGGCAAGCCGCCCCAGATCGTGCAGACGCGCGACATGGTGGGACGTCTGCGTTCGGCGCATCAACACCGCTACGAGCTGCCGCTCCTGTCGCGGCCCGTCGAGTTCGAGCGGTCTCACATCCTCATGGACCCGTACGCCCTCGGTCTGCAGCTGGGCGACGGATGCGTCACCACGTCCACGAGCCCCTCGTTCGCCGCCGCGGATCAGGAACTCGTCCTCGCGCTCGAGTCACGATCGCCGGACACCGAGATCGTTCGCACGACCGAGATGGATCACGTCCTTCGGCGACGCGGCGGTGGCCGGGGCGGACAGGCCGACACGTTCGTCCCGACGGAGTACCTGTACAACGTCCCCGACGTACGGCTCGCCGTGATGCAGGGCCTGCTCGATACGGACGGCGGACCGGTCACACCGGACGGACGAACGTGCCGGATCCAATACACCACGACATCGCCCCGACTACGGGAGGACATGGTCTTCCTCGTGCGCTCTTTTGGCGGCGTCGCCCATTGGCGGACGCGCCGCGCCCAAGGGCGTAAGCCAGGTCGTGCGCGGGGGCGCGACGTCCACAACTGCTCGGACGCCTACGTCGTCGACATCCGCTTGCCCGCCGGCATCCCGCCGTTCCGGCTCGCACGCAAGCGTGACCTGTACGACGCGCACGGCGGTGGCCGGCCGATGCGCTTCATCGACAGCGTCGAGCCGGCGGGCGAGCAGGAGACCATTTGCATCAAGGTCGCGGCCGCGGACTCCCTCTACATCACGAACGACTTCATGGTCACGCACAACACTTTGAACGAGGCCTTCATCATCCTCGACGAGGCGCAGAACGCCACGCCGGCGCAGATGAAGATGTTCCTGACACGTCTCGGGTACGGATCGCAGGCCGTCGTCAACGGCGACATCACCCAGATCGACCTCGAAAAGGACCAGCGGTCCGGTTTGGTCGTCGGGCGCGAGATCCTGCGCGGCGTCGAAGGTATCGCCTTCGTCGACTTCGAGGATCGTGACGTCGTCCGCCACGAGCTCGTTGCCCGGATAGTCCGGGCGTACGATCGGTACGAGAAGCAGTGATCCGCATGCCGGCCGGACGGCGGCTCGACCAGCTCCCCGTTTCGCTCCGCAACGCGCTCGGCGCGACGACGGCGCGGATGTACGTCTTTGTCATCGCGACCGGCATCCTCACCGCGCTCGCATTGCTCCTCTCGCCGCCGGCGACGGTCGGCTACGACGTCGGGACGCTCGCCGACCGCACCGTGAAGGCGCCACGCTCCGTCTCGTTCGTCTCCGAGACGCTCACGGAAGCGGAGCGCGAGCGGGCCGCGCGGGAAGTGTCGAAGGTCTATACGCGCAACCCGGCCATCATCGCGAGCTCGCGCGACCGGCTGGCGCAGGCCGTCGCCGCGATGGGCCGCGCTCGAGCAGACGTCGCGCAGACGAGAGATCAGCGCATCACCTCGGTCACACGCCTCACGGAAGTCGCGATCAGCCCGCAGCTCGCGCCACTCGTCGTGGACATGAGCGCGGCCGAGTGGGACGCGGTCGCGAAGGAAGTGGACAACGCGCTGCGCACGCTCTACCAGCCGGGCATCCGGCCTGAGCAGCTCGAAGACGCCAGGGGCGCGTCAGCGACCGCGCTTCCGCCGGCGTGGACCGACCGCCAGAAAGCCGTCGGCGCGGAGCTGGTGCGGCAGTTCATCGAGGCGGACGTCGCGCTCGATCAGACCCAGACAGCGAGCGCGCAGCAGGCCGCGCGCACCGGCGTGCAGCCGGTCCAGGTGCAGGTCCTCGCCGGTGAGGTCGTCGTTCGCGAGAGCACCGTCGTGAGCCCGCTCGAGGTCGAGAAGCTCCGCGCGTTGGGCCTTGTCAACACCGGCATCGACTGGCCGGGTGCCGTCGGCCTCACGATCTGGGCGATCCTCATCGCCGCGGTGCTCGCGCTGTTCATCGCGCGCTACGCGACAGAGGCGTGGAACGACGACCGCAAGATGATCCTCGTCATGCTGTCGCTGCTCGCCGTCACGGTGACGGCGCGAACGCTCGTGCCGGGTCACACGCTGCTCGTGTACTTCATCCCGTTCGCCGCGGTCGCGATGATCATCACCGTTCTCGTCGGCGGGCGCACCGCGCTCGCGACGCAGATCGCGGGCGCACTACACGTCGGGATCATGTCCGGTCAGGTCGAGCTCGTCGCGTACGTTCTCGTGCCGGCGCTCCTCGGGATGGCCGCGGTCCAGCGCGCCACGACGGCGCGTGAGTTCGCGACCGGCGCGTTGTCCGTTGCGGTCGGCAACCTCGGTGTCGTCATCTCGTTCTCGCTCGTCGGACAGTCGACCGATCCGGTCGGCGCCGCGCAGCTCGCGGTCGCCGCGCTGGTGAGCGGTGCCGGCTCCGGCCTCCTCGCGTTCGCCGGCATGGCGATCTTCGGCCATGTGTTCCGCATCACGACCGTGTTCGAGCTGCGCGAGCTCGCGGATCCGAACCATCCGCTGCTGCGCCAGCTGCTGCTCCGCACGCCCGGTACGTATCACCACTCGCTGCTCGTCGCGAACCTCGCCGAGCGCGCGGCCGAGGTGATCGGCGCGGATCCGCTCGTGGCGCGCGTTGGGGCGTACTACCACGACATCGGCAAGATGCGGAACCCGTCGGCGTTCATCGAGAACCAGACCGGTACGAATCCGCACGACGAGCTCGACCCGATGGTGTCCGCGGGCATCGTCGCGGCGCACGTTCGCGATGGCATCTCGCTCGCGGAGCGCTATCACCTGCCGGCGATGATCCGCGAGATGATCCCCGCGCATCACGGCACCGCTGTGGTGAAGTACTTCTACCAGCTCGCGCAGCAGCGCGGCCAGAACCCCGATGAGGCGTCCTTCCATTACCCGGGCCCGCGGCCGCGCACCAAGGAAGCCGGGATCGTGATGCTCGCGGACGGCACCGAGGCGTCGGTGCGCTCGCTCGCGGAGAAGAAGCCCGAGACGATCCGCGCGATGGTCGAGAGGATCGTCGGCGACCGGCTCGCCGAGGGACAGCTCAACGAATGCGATCTCACGCTGCGCGACCTGCAGCAGATCAAGGACGCCTTCTGCGAGCTCCTTCTCGGTGTGTATCACGAGCGCATCCCATATCCGGAAGACCGCATCGCGCGCATCCCGCCGGCCCCACAGGCGGCGTCCGACCGCTGAAGATCGCGGTCCGAGGCGAGGCTCCGTGTGACCTCGCACTCGCGCGCCGCGCCGTGCGCGCCGCGCTTCGCCCCTACGGTGTGACGCAGGATGCGGAGCTGGTGCTCGCGTTCGTCGACGATGCGGCGATGCGTGAGCTCAACCGCCGCTATCGGCGGAACGAGCGCACCACCGACGTTCTCTCCTTCGGACAGTCGCTCCGTCGTGGCAGGAAAGGCCTCAGCGCCGCAGCGTCGCTCGCGCGCGAGGCCGACGGCACGCTCGAGCTCGGCGACGTCGTCATCAGCGGAGCGCAGGCCGCGCGGCAGGCGAAACGGCGGCGCTGGCCCCTCGCGAAAGAGGTCGCGTTCCTGGCCGCTCACGGAGCGCTTCACCTGCTCGGCTTCGAGGACGAGACCCGCGCCGGGTACCGCGAGATGCTCCAGCTGGGCCGCGAGGCACTGAAACACAAGCAAACGGCAAAGCCTTGAAACACCGCGGCGAAAGCCGCGTTACTTGAGGGCGATGAAAGGCAGCGCCGTCGTGCTGGTGCTGGCGCTGGCCGTGACCGGCTTGATCCCGGGCGCCCCCGCTGCCGCCAGCACCGCGGAGCTCGTGCAGCACCTGGACCAGCTGGTGAGCGCGTTCCCGGGCGGCGCCGGCCTGTGGATCGCCGATCCCACCACGAGCAAGCCGCTCTACGCGCACGACGCCGACGAGACGATCGTCACCGCGTCCCTCTACAAGCTCGCGCTGCTCGCGGAAGCCGAGCGTCGTGTCGACACGGGAGAGCTCCACTACGGCGACACCATCACCATCGAGGACGAGGACATCACCGAGGATGGCTCGTTCGAGCCGGCGGGCACCGAGCTCACTCTCGACGAGGCGCTCGAGGCGATGATCACGATCTCCGACAACGGCACCGCGCTCGCGCTGTGGCACGTGCTCGGCGCGGAGAACATCAACGCCACGCTTCGCGCCTTGGGGATCAACGACTTCCACGTGTTCGAGAGCTGGGGCGAGGACGACAACACCGCGACGCCGCGCGCTGTCGGCACGCTACTCACGCTGCTCGCGAAGCGCCAGCTCATCTCCGCCGCCGCATCGGATCGGATGCTCGCGCGTCTCGGACGCCAGCAGATCAACGATCGCCTACCGGCAGGGCTTCCGGAGGGCGTCGTCGTCGCGCACAAGACCGGCAACCTTCCGGGCCTCACCCACGACGCCGGCATCATCTTCACGCCGTTCGGCCCGCGTGTCGTCGTGGCGATGACGTGGGACGCCGATGACGCCGCTTCATATGCCTTCATCGCGAACGTCGCCTCGATCGTCTACGGCGCGGTGCTCGAGCCTCCGGCCAACGCGCGCTACGACGTGCCGCAGACCATCGTGAGCGTGGACATCGGATCCTCGCCACGGATCACCGTGCCGATCACGAACGCCGGAAGCGAGACCTGGAGCGGCACCGGTCCCGGGTCGTTCCGGTTGATCTGGGAGATGCGTGACAGCAAGAACGCCCTGATCGCGACGTCGTCGGCGCCCACCATCCTTCCGGGTCTCGCGCCGGGACGCAGCGCGAACGTCGGAGTCGTGCTCGCCGTGCCGAAGGCGCCGGGGGAGTACAAGGTGACGGTCGGGCTCGTGGACGCGAACGGCAACGGCCTCGCGGCGCTCGGCGCGGCGACGGCATCGTTCCAGATCCGCGCCCATCAGCCATACATCGTCAGCGGCACGGCTGTCGTGCCGACCATCCTCCATCGTGGAGAGGCATCGCTCCTGGTCACGACCTACACGGCACTGTCCACAGCGGGCACGACCTCGCACGCGCTCACCCTCACCTGGCGACTCTTCGACACGAAGACGAAGCGCTCCGTGGTGCAGGGCACGGTCGCGCTGGGGACCCTCGAGCCTGGCGCGACCGGCACCTTCTTCTCGCCCCTCGTCGCTCCCGCTGTCCTCGGCGCCTACCGCCTCGCGTATGAGGTGCGTGAGCGGGGCGTCGCGGTGACCGAGACGACGAACACGAGCGTGACGATCGTCGGACCGCGCACGTTCCCGGACGATGAGGGTGGACGCACGCCGCCGGTCATCGCACCACGCGTCACGCCCTCGCCGACGCCGCGGATGCGCTTCCCCTCACCGACCAGCGGTGTCCTGCCGATCCCGCAGCTACCCGTCCTGCCGGGAGGACGCGCATCGCCGACAACGAATCCCTGAGCGAGGCGTCGGCAGCGGCCCCCGCACTCCTCTCGCTCGCTGCTGGCTACTGCGCCGTCGCGCAGCGAGACGGCAAGCAGCCGGCGAAGGCGAACGCCGAGCCGTAGGCCGGCCAGCCGGCTGGGCGCAGACGCTCGCTCGAGGAGCGCCGGCCCCGCTGCCGTCGCCTCCCTGCTGCTAGCGCCACCGAGCGAGGATGTTTTCGCGCTGGAACGCGAGCCGCGCGAGGACGAACACCGCGATATCGATGACGATGAGGATCGCGGTGAACTGCAGGAAGGCCTGGTTGTCGAGCACGACGCGGCCGGTCACCTGCGCGATCCCAAGACCGACGACCGGCACGACGACGAGACCACCGATCTGCTGCGCGACGCGCACGTCGTTCACGCGCGTCGAGATGAGGATGCCGAGATTCACCGACAGCATGGTGAGGAGCGGCACCATCACGACGATCGCGAGGACCCACCGCGGCGCCGTCACCGCGCGCACCGCCGCCTGGCTCCCGAGCGCCGACACCGATAGCAGGTAGATCGCGTACGCGAGCCACGTGACGATCACCGAGGGGATCGTGGAGGCGAGGCTCTTCGCGAGCAGGAGCTCGCCGACGCCGACCGGCGTCGCGAGCAGCGGCTCGAGGGTCCGCGCCGCCTTCTCCCCGATGACCGAGAAGATCGCCATCGTCAGCGGGACGACGGTGGGGATGAGCATGAACAGGATCAGGAAGTACGTCGCGATGAAGCCCTGGACGGCCTCCTTCGGATCGAGACCCGCGACCGCGGGTGCCGCGGCGTAGAGCGCCTGCATGTCGCGGTCGCTCGGCGGATTCGCCGCGGCCGCGGCGACGGCGGCGATGCCAGAGGCGAGGATGACGACCGGCGGGAGCAGCGTCATGGCGACGAGCAACCTGTTGCCGAGCGCTTCGCGCCACTCGCGCACGCAGACCGCGCGCACCAACGCACCGCGCTCCGGCGTGCGCGCGAGCGTCAGCGTCGTCACTTCTGCTCCTGCCCGACCTTTGGAGCTCGACGAGGAGAGTCGCTTCCTTCCACGATGCTCAGGTACACGTCCTCGAGATGCACCTTGCGTTCGATGACGTACGCGATCTGCGCGCCGCCCTCCACGAGCGCGCGCACGAGCAGCGGATTGGTCCGCAGCGGATCCGACGCGGACACGACGATCGAGCCGTTCTCGAGATGCGCCTCGCGCACGCCCTCGACACCCTGCACGCGGACGAGATCTTCGACGCGCGGCGTCGGGAGGAGGCGGATCTCGGTCGAGCGCCCGTAGAGCTCCGCGCGCAGGTGATCCGGCGTGTCGATACGGATGACCGACTGGCGGAAGAACGCGATGCGGTCGCAAAGGCGATCCGCCTCGTCGAGGTTGTGCGTGCAGAGGAACACCGTGCGTCCCTCGCCGCGCAGCGCGACGATGAACTCACGCACCGTTTTGGCGGCGTCCGGATCGAGGCCGGTCGTCGGCTCGTCGAGGAAGAGGATGCGCGGCTCGTGCAGCGCGGCGCGCGCGATCGCCATCTTCTGCTTCATGCCGCGCGAGAACGTCGCGACCGCCTCGAGGCGGCGATCCCACAGTCCCATGAGCCGCAGGAAGTGCTCCGCCTGCCGGGCCGCGGTCGTGCGGTCGAGCCCGTACAGCGTCGCGAAGAACACCAGGTTCACCCAGGCGGACTGGCGTTCGTAGAGCCCGGGCTGTTCGGTGAGGATCCCGACCGCCGCGCGGATCTCGGGATCCTGACGCCCGAGGCGGTATCCCGCGACCTCGGCCGTGCCGGACGTCGCGCCGATGAGCGCGCAGAGGAGCCGCAGCGTCGTCGTCTTGCCCGCGCCGTTCGGTCCCAGAAAGCCGAAGACCTCGCCCTCGCGCACCTCGAGGTCGAGTCCGTCGACGGCCGCGAGCGAGCCGAAGCGCTTCGTGAGCTTCTCGGTGCGGATCACGGTCTGCATGTTCGGAGTCTATTTGCCCATCCGTCCCTATCCTTGGCTCGTGACTCCCACCGACGCCGAACGGAAACTGCGGGAGCTCTCGTTCCTGCACGAGGTGGCTCAGCTCGCGTCGTCCGCACGCGACTGGGACGAGATGCTGCGCATCGTGATCGACCGCACCACCGATGCGATGCGTGCCGAGGTGTCGAGTCTGTATCTCCTCGAGAAGCGCGAAGGGCTCCTGCGTCTGGTGGCGACGAACGGCCTGAATCCTCGCGCCGTCGGTCGCGCGACGCTGCGTTTCGGGGAGGGTATCACCGGCTGGGTCGCGAACGCGCGCGTGCCGCTGGCGGTGCGCGACGTGCGCAACGAACCGCGCTGGAAGGTGGTGCCGACCGTCGACGTCGACCGGTTCACCTCGATGCTCTCGGTGCCGCTCGTGTCGCGGGACGAGGTCATCGGGGTCATGAACGTTCAGACGGTCGAGCCGCGCGACTTCGACCGCACCGAGATCGATTTCCTCCAGACGATCGCGAACCAGGTCGCCGGCATCATCGAGAAGGGCCGCCTGCAGCGCGAGTCGGAGCGCAAGCTGCGCGAGGTCTCGGCGCTGTTCGAGGTCTCGAACGTGCTGACCTCGACGCTCGATCTCGACGAGGTGCTCGGGCTCATCGTCGACCGTCTCGTCCGCGTGTATCCGGGGTCCGCCGGCGCGATCTACCTCCGCGAGCGCGACGACGTGCGCGAACGCGCGCGTTCGGGCGATATCGGAAAGTCTCTGCCGCCGGCGGCGCGGCGCGCGATGGCGGAGACGCGTCCGATCGTCGAGGGCGACCACGTCGCCCTCCCGCTTCTCGCCGGCGACCGGCTGCTCGGCGCGGTCGCGCTGCGCGTACCCGCCGGGATCGAGCTCGCCGACGAAGAGGTCGCGTTCGTGGGCGCGCTCGCGAATCAGGCCGCGCTCGCGATCGACAAGGCGGCGCTCTACGCGCTCGAGCGGCAGACGACTGATCGGCTCCGCGAGCTCGAGCGGGCCCGCACCGAGTTCGTGGCGGTGGTCACGCACGATCTCCGCACTCCGCTCTCGGTGATCCGCGGTTATCTCGATCTGCTCGCCGAGAAGAATGGCAATCGGCGCATCCCGATCGACGAGGCCGTCGCGCAGGTCGAGCGTCTCGATCAGCTCGTCGACCGCATCCTCACCGGCGTCCGCGCGGATCATCCCGACCTCACGCTTCGGCGCGCCAGGTTCGACCTGCGCGCGACCGCGATCGCGACGCTGAAAGAGCTCGCGCCGATCGCACGCCGTCACCGTCTCGCGGGCCCGCGCGCTGGCGCGGCGATCTGGGTGCGCGGCGACCGGCGGCGAACCGCCGAGGTGCTCGCCGGTCTGGTGCACAACGCGACGAAGTACGCGCCGGAGGAGACGCGCATCAGCGTGAAGGTCGAGCGACGACGCGACCGCGGCGTCGTGCGCGTCAGCGACGAGGGGCCCGGAGTCGCGCCGCAGGACCGTGCGCGGATCTTCGAGCCGTACGTGCGCGCCGCGCAACACGCGGAGCTCCCCGGATCGGGCATCGGCCTCTTCGCGTCGAGGCGCGTCGTCGAGGCGCAGGGCGGCGACATCTGGTACGAGGAGAACGCCGGTGGCGGTGGCGTGTTCGCATTCAGCGTTCCCGTCGTGAGCGAGGCGCGCGTATGACGAGCGTGCTGGTCGTCGATGACGAGCGGGCGATGGTCGGCATGGTGGCCGCGCTCCTCGGCGAAGACGGCTATGAGGTCGTCACGGCGTACGACGGTGAGGCCGCGCTGCGGCGTCACGCGGAAGAAGCGCCGGACCTCGTCATCCTCGATCGTGGCCTGCCCAAGCTGTCCGGCGACGAGGTCTGCCGGCGGATCCGCGCCACATCGTCGACGCCGATCCTCATGCTCACCGGCGAGAAGGGCAGCGACGAGCGCGCGCGGCTCCTCGACCTCGGCGCAGACGACTACCTCGAGAAGCCCTTCTCGAAGAAGGAGCTTTCGGCACGTGTGCGGGCGCTCCTGCGCCGCGCCGTTCCGGCGGCGCGCGCCCGCCCCGCGGCCTCGATCGGCAAGCTCACGGTGGACGCGCGAGCGCATCAGGCGACGGTCGCGGGCGATGCGCTGGATCTGACGCCCACCGAGTTCCGGCTCCTGGCCGCGCTCGCCGCGCGCCCGGGCGAGGTCGTCGATCGTCGCGCGCTGCTCCGCGCGGGCTGGCCCGAAGAGCGCGATCCGGATCCCGAGTGGCTCAAGGCGCATCTCGCGCGTCTGCGCTCGAAGCTGGACGGCGCGGGCGCGCCGTCGCTCTCCAACGTGCGCGGCGTCGGCTATCGCCTCGGCTAGGACCGCGGGGATCGCCCCGCCGATCGTCTGCGCGGCGCTCAACTTCGCCGCCGCGTTCGCGCTCCTGTTCGTCCTCGCGCCGGCGACGCCGCTCGTCGCGGATCCGGCGCAGCGCCTGGTCTACATCGGGACGCATCTCCTCGAGTGGCGTCTCGGCTGGCTGACGTGGATCGCCGCGGCGCTCTCGCTGCTTTGGTTCTACTGGTGGTGGCGCGACCGCATCAACGGGTCCTACGTCCCGCTCATCCTCGGGGGCCTCGGGCTCACCGCGGATGTCACCGCCGAGCTCATCCTCGTCGTGGGCGGCGTCGAGACGTACATCGCGACGTCGCCCTTCGCGTTCGCGCTCACCGGCGGCGTGGCGAACGGCCTGTACACGCTGTGCGGCATCGGCCTGACGCTCGCGACGCCGCTGAAGCGCTTCGAGCGCGCGTGGGCGGCGGTGATGTGGGGCGCGGGCATCGCGCTGAGCGTCGGCGCACTCGCGAGCATCCCGGTCGTGACCGCCGGTGCGTCCGCGATCCTCTTCGCGCTCTTCTGCCCGTGGTGCGTGTATCTCGCGGTGAAGCTCCGCTGAGGCGCGTCGTCGTCATCGGTGCCGGCTTCTTCGGCCGCGTGGTCGCACGCCGGCTGATCGACAGCGGTATCACGCCGGTCTTCGCATCACGCTCGGTCGGGGAGCTGCTCCTGGATGCCGAAGACCTCGGGTCCCTGGACCAGGCGCTGCGTCGCGGGGACATCCTCGTCGACACCGCCGGGCCGTTCCAGGAGCGTTCGACCATGCTGGTCGAGGCGGCGATCGAGCATGGCTGCGACGTCATCGATCTCTCCGATGCGCGCGCGTACGCCGAGAAGATCCTTGCGCTACACGATCGAGCGGTCGCGAATGGCGTGCGGATCCTCACGTCGTGCAGCTCGATCGCGACGGTCGCCGCGGCCGCGATCCGCACGAGCGGTCTCGCCTCGCCCGACGCGTGCGACCTCTTCCTCGCCGCCGCTCCGGCGGACACCGGCACGCCCGCCACGGTGCGCGCGTTCCTCTCGTCGGTCGACTGGTCGCGCTCGCGTGACTTTCCCGGCGGTGGTCGTCGCGGCTTCCCGGTCGACAGCGCCGCGGCCGTCCTGCTGCCGCGGTCCTGGCCGAGCCTGCGGCGCGTCGAGCTCTGGGCCGACCCGAACGCCCCGTTCGCGGCGACGTCGCTGGCCCTGGCGTCGCGACTCGGGCTGACCCGGCCGCTCGCGGCACTGGCGCCGCGCTTGGCGCGTCTGCTGGGCCGTCGCGACGGCATGTTCGCCGTCGCCGTGAGCGAGGGGGCCCGCGTGCACGTCACCGCTCTGGCGGCACCGCGCGGCAGCTACCACATCGCCGCGGAGCCGGCGGTGCTCGCGGTGGAGTCGCTCGCGCGCGGCGCCGGCATCCCGCCCGGCGTCGTGCCCGCCGACGCGCAGGTCGATCCCGCGGCGCTGTTCGCGCGCCTGGTCGACCTCGGCGTCAACGTGACGCGCGCCTAGAGTGATGCTCGTGCCGCGCTCGATCCGCGCACGTGTGCTCCTCGGGTCGGTCGTCACCATCCTCGTCGCGCTGGCGGTCGTGGCCGCGGCCGTGCCGGGCATCGCGACGCAGCACGAGATCGACGTGCTCGGCGCGCGCCTGGCGAACGAGGCCGCGCTCGCGGGTGACCTTTCGCGTGACCTCCTCGTGCGCTCCGACGCTGACGCGCTCGATGCGCTCGCGAAGCGAATCGGCGCCGCGGCGAGCGTGCGCGTCACGTTCATCGCGACGGACGGCACCGTGCTGGGGGAGTCGGACGAGGACCGCCGGACGATGGAGAACCACGCGACACGGCCGGAGGTCGTGCCGGCTCTGGCGGGTCGCGAAGGCCGGACGGTGCGTTTCTCGACGACCGTCGGCAAGGACCTGCTGTACGTCGCGGTCCCCGTGCGCGCGGCGGACAGGATCGTCGGCGTGTCGCGGCTGGCGCTGCCCCTCGTCGCGGTGGACACGCTCGCGGCCCGCCTTTCCTTCTCCCTGCTCGCGGCTGCGGCGCTCGCGGGTGTGGTGGCGTTCGTCGCGGCGCTGGTCATCCAGCGCGCGGTCGCGCGCCCGATCGAGCGCCTGGCCGAGCAGGCCGAGGCACAGGACTCCTCGTTCGACATCCGCGGGCCGGTCGAGATCGAGCGTCTCGCGGCGGCGCTCCGGCGCTCCTCGGCGGCGGTGCGGGCGGAGCACGCCGGGGCCGAGGCCGAGCGGGACAGGCTCGCGACGCTCATCGACGAGCTCGGCGATGCGATCCTCATCGCGGACCACGAGGGGCGGGTGTTGCTGGCGAACGCCGCGGCGCGGGCGAGCGCCGGCCAGGATGTCACCGGCCGGCATCTGCCCGAGGTCATCCGCGACCACGAGACCCTCGCCGCGATCGCCTCCGCGCGCGAAGGACGCGAAGCCGCGGCGACCATCGAGCGCACCGATCCGCGCCGCTTCCTGCGCGCGGTCGCGCGACCGCTCGAAGGTGGCCAGATCCTCCTGGTCCTGCAGGACCTCACCACGCTTCGCCGGCTCGAGACCGTGCGGTCGGACTTCGTGGCGAACGTCTCGCACGAGCTGCGGCGGCCGATCACCTCGCTCAAGGCGATGGCCGAGGCGCTGGAGGAGGGCGCGATCGACGACCCGGCCGTCGCGCGCGACTTCGTGCAGCGCATGCATCAGGAGATCGACGGCCTCGCGCAGCTCACGAACGAGCTCCTCACGCTCACGCGGATCGAATCGGGAGCGGAGACGCTCACGCTCCGACCGCAGTCGCCCGGCGCCCTGCTCGCGGACTGCGCGCGGCGGATGGGGCCGCTCGCCGCGCGCGCGGACGTGGCGCTGCTCGTCGAGCCCGGCGACGCGCCCGCCGTTCGGGCCGACGGCGAGCGGGTCGCGCAGGTGCTGGCGAATCTCGTGCACAACGCGGTGAAGTTCACGCCTGCCGGCGGCTCGGTCCGACTTTCGGCCGCGCGCGAGGATGGTCGCGTGGTCTTCAGCGTCGCGGACAGCGGCGTCGGCATCGCGCACGCGGACCTGGGTCGCGTCTTCGAGCGCTTCTACAAAGCGGATCGTTCGCGTTCGGGCGGCGGTACCGGTCTCGGCCTCGCGATCGCGAAGCACATCGTCCAGGCGCACGGCGGAGACATCGAGGCAAGAAGTGAGGGACCCGGCCGCGGAGCGACGTTCCGCTTCACCTTGCCCCTCGCGGAGTGACGCGCTCTCAACCGTAGAGCGCGTGCTCGGCGTACGGCCGGAACGCGACGAGCGGTCCGTCGCTCTCGGGGACGATGCCGGTGACGACGACGTCGCACTCCACACGCAGTACGTCGCCACGACGATCGAATCCGATCGAGTCGTTCCTGAAGATCACGACGCCGACCCGCACCCATGGATGCAGGACCTTGAGCTTCGTCACGGTGATCACACGATGAGCGTCGCGCGACGCTGTCAGCGCGTCGTGAACGCGCGGTGAACGTTCGCACTGGATGCTAGGCTCGGCCGCAGGTGGCACGGCTCGTCCTGGTCGACGACGATGCGAATCTGCGTCACACGCTCGGTTACGCGCTTCGGCAGGAAGGCTTCGAAGTGTTCGCGGCCGAGGACGGCGAGCGCGGCCTCGAAGCGTTCCGCCAGAACCGGCCCGACGTCGTGCTGCTGGACGTGATGCTTCCGAACCTCGACGGCTTCGAGGTCTGCCGGCGGATCCGGCGCGAGAGCGACGTGCCGATCATCATGCTCACCGCGCGCGACACCGAGCTCGACAAGGTCGTCGGGCTCGAGCTCGGCGCCGACGATTACCTCGCCAAGCCCTTCTCCACGCGCGAGCTGGTCGCTCGCGTGCGCGCCCTGCTCCGTCGGACACGACACACCGTCGCGCCGGTCGGCGAGCGCCTCGAGAGCGCTGGGCTTCTGCTCGACGCGGGCCGCCACCGCGTGACGCTCGACGGAAGCGAGATCGCGCTCAAGCCCAAGGAATTCGATCTCCTCGCGTTCTTCATGGCCCACCCCGGGCAGGTGTTCGGCCGCGAGCAGCTCCTTGCGAGCGTCTGGGGCTACGACTTCGCCGGTGACTCGCGCACCGTCGACACGCACGTGAAGACGCTGCGGGAGAAGCTCGGCGACGACGCCGAGCGTCCGCGCTGGATCGACACCGTGCGCGGCGTCGGCTATCGCTTCCGGGAGGCTGCACCCGCCTAGCGGACCGATACCCCCGGAGAGGCTCGTTCACCGAGCGTTCACAGAGCCCTCACCCTGCGCACATCCCGCAACACGAGCCTGTCACTGCACGCCGCGACGCTGGTCTCGAGATGTGTGGAGGAGAGAGATGAAGAAGCCAGTGATCGCGACCCTGATCGTCTTCGCGACCATGCTCAGCGCGTGCGGCGGGGCGACGCCGGCGGGGACGAGCGCGTCGACCGGCGGCGCGACCGCGGCGGCCAACCCGTGCGCCGTCCCGGTGAAGGCCAAGTGCCCGGATGAGGCGTCGGAGCTGACCGGCGCGGGGGCGACCTTCCCAGCGCCGATCTACACGAAGTGGGTCTCGGAGTACAACAAGCTCACCGGTATCCAGATCAACTACCAGCCCGTCGGCTCGGGCGGTGGCATCAAGTCCCTCACCGACAAGACGGTCGACTACGGCGCGACCGACGGACCGATGACCGAAGCCCAGCTCGCCGCCGCGGTAAGCCCGGTGCTGCACGTCCCGATGGTGATGGGCGCGGTCGTTCCGACGTACAACCTCCCCGGCGTCACCGCGCCGCTGAAGTTCACGCCGGACGTCCTCGCGGGGATCTACCTCGAGCAGATAAAGAAGTGGAACGATCCGAAGATCGCGTCGCTGAACGCCGGCGTGACGCTGCCGGACCTCGCGATCACGACGGTGCACCGCTCCGACGGATCGGGCACCACGTATGTCTGGACCGATTACCTGTCGAAGGTCAGCGCGGAATGGAAGTCGAAGGTCGGTTTCGCGAACTCGGTCAGCTGGCCGGGCGGCCTTGGCGCGTCGGGCAACGCGGGCGTTGCCGGCGCGGTGAAGAACTCGTCCGGCGCCATCGGCTACGTCGAGCTCATCTACGCGATCCAGAACAAGCTCGGCTACGGCAACGTGCAGAACGCGAAGGGCAAGTACATCGAGGCCACGCTCGACTCGGTCACCAAGGCCGCCGAGGGCGTCACGCTTCCCGCGGACCTGCGCGTCTCGATCACGAACTCGGAGAACGAGGCGGCCTGGCCGATCTCGACCTTCACCTGGACCCTTGCCTACACCGAGATCCCGAACAAGGCGAAGGCCATCGCGATCGCGCGCTTCTTCTGGTGGAGCACCCATGAGGGCCAGGCCTTCGCGAAGGACCTGGGCTACGCGCCTCTGCCCGCGACGGTCGTGACCAAGGCGGAGGAGAAGATCCGCGCCATCACATCGGGCGGCACGGCCGTCCTGCCCAAGTGACCGTCACGGCGTGACGCGCACCTTCGATCGCGTCTTCGCGGCGGGCGTAGCGGCACTGGCGCTGCTGGTGCCGCTCACGCTCGTCGCGATCACGGTGCTCATCCTCATCGACTCGTGGCCGTCGCTGGCGACGTTCGGCCTCACGTACTTCACGACGACGGAGTGGGATCCGGTCAAGCTCCTCTTCGGCGCGGCGGCGTACGTCTACGGCACGCTGGTGACCACGGTCATCGCCGTGCTGCTCGCGGCGCCGGTCGCCGTCGGTGCGGCGATCTACCTCACGGAGTTCGCGCCGCGCGCTGTTCGCGCGCCGATCGCGTTCACCATCGAGCTCCTCGCGTACATCCCGAGCATCGTCTACGGCCTATGGGCCATCTTCGTCATGGTTCCGGTCATGCGCGGAGCGGTGGAGCCCGCGCTCCAGTCGACCCTCGGCCGGCTGCCGATCGTCGGCCACCTGTTCAGCGGGACGACGGGGGGCTTCGACCTGCTCAGCGGCGGCGTGGTCCTCGCGATCATGATCCTGCCCATCCTCATGGCGGTGTCTCGCGAGGTGCTGCTGGCGGTCCCGCCGACGCAGCGCGAGGCGATGATCGGGCTCGGTGCGACGCGCTGGGAGGCGGTCAGCCGCGCGGTCCTCCCGTACGCGCGCCCGGGGATCATCGGCGGCGCCGTGCTCGGTGTCGGGCGCGCCTTCGGCGAGACCATGGCCGTCACGATGGTCGTCGGGAACTCCTCGCGCGACATCGGCGGCTCGCTCTTCGTGCCGGGCTACACCATGGCGTCCGCGATCGCGAACCAGTTCGTCGAGGCGGACAGCGAGCTGTACTTCAGCGCGATCGTCGAGATCGCGCTGGTGCTGCTCCTCGTCGCGGTCCTCGTGAACGGCGTCGCCCGCGTGCTCATCCGGCGCTCGATCGCCGACCGGCCCGCCGGCATGGTGATCTGAGCGTGACGGCCGCCGCAGCAGTGATGTCCTCCGTCCCCGCGCGACACCGTGTCGCGGTACGGCGGCGCATCGTCAGCGGCGCGGTCCTCGGGCTGCTCATGCTCGGGACGCTCCTCGCCGTCGCGCTCCTCGTGACGATCCTCGGCTACGTCATCGTGCGCGGGCTCCCGGCGCTGAACGTCGACTTCTTCACCCAGCGGCCATTGCCCTTCGGCGAGGTCGGCGGCGGCGTCGCGCCGGCCCTCATCGGGACGCTCATCATGGCGGCGATCTCCGGCGCGATCGCGATCCCGATCGGCATCGCCGCGGCGATCTTCGTCGTCGAGTACCAGTCCGGCCGTTTCGCCGCGCCGGTGCGCTTCGCGGCCGAGCTGATCGCCGGCCTGCCCTCGATCGTCATCGGGGTCTTCGTGTGGGCATTTCTCGTCCGCGGCGTCGTCGGGCACTACGCCGCGATCGCGGGTGGGGTGGCGCTCGCGGTGATCATGATCCCGATCGTCGCGCGAACGGTTGAGGAAGTGCTGCGGCTCGTGCCACACTCGCTCCGGGAGGCCGCGCTCGCGCTCGGCGCGCCGAAGTGGAAGGTGATCCTCGCGATCGTGCTGCCGACGGCGCGCGCCGGCGTCATCACGGCGTCGGTCCTCGCGCTCGCGCGATCCGCCGGCGAGACCGCGCCGCTGCTCCTCACGGCCCTCGGGAACGACTTCTTCAGCACCGATCTCCTCAGGCCCATCGGAGCGCTGCCGCTGCAGATCTACCGGTACGCGATCTCCCCATACGACGACTGGCACACCAAAGCCTGGGGAGCATCGCTCGTGCTCGTGCTCGTGATCGGTGTGATCGGCCTCCTCCTGCGCGTCGTCGCGCGGCAGCGGGTCCGCTGACGTGGTGGAGGGCGAGAAGGGGATGTCGCTCACGATGCAGGCGACGCGGCAGCGCGAGGCGCGGAGCGACGCGGCGCAGCGCTCGGAGCGCACCGGGGAGTCCGCGGCGCCCGCGGCCCCGCGCGCCATCGCGCTCCGCACCGAAAAGCTCTCCGCCTACTACGGCGCGGCGCAGGCCGTCGGCGACGTCGACCTCAGCTTCGAGGTCGGCGCGGTGACGGCGATCATCGGACCGTCGGGGTGCGGGAAGTCGACGCTGCTCCGCTGCCTCAACCGCATGCACGAGACGACACCCGGAGCGCGAGCCGCCGGTCGCGTGATCCTTGGCGATGTCGACGTGTACGCGCCCGCGACCGATCCGGTGGAAGTGAGGAGCATGGTCGGGATGGTGTTCCAGAAGCCGAACCCGTTCCCGATGATGAGCGTCTACGACAACGTCGCCGCGGGGCCGCGGCTCCGTGGCTGGAAGATGTCCCGCCGCGAGATGGACGACCTCGTCGAGCGGAACCTACGACGCGCGGCGCTCTGGAACGAGGTGAAGGACAAGCTCCATCGTTCGGGCGCCGCCCTCTCCGGCGGGCAGCAGCAACGGTTGTGCATCGCCCGCGCGCTCGCGACGGATCCGAGCGTGCTGCTCATGGATGAGCCGTGCTCGGCGCTGGACCCGATCGCTACCTACAAGATCGAGGAGCTCCTGCGCGAGCTGAGCCACGAGGTCACGATCGTCATCGTCACGCACAACATGCAGCAGGCCTCGCGCGTGAGCGAGCGGACCGCATTCATGCTCGCGGCCGACGACGGCGTCGGCCGTCTCATTGAGTTCGGCAAGACCGACGACCTCTTCACCATGCCGCGCGAAACGCGCACCGAGGCGTACATCACCGGGCGGTTCGGATGACCGCGCGCTCGATCCACACGCGGGCGGCGCTCGACGACGGGCTCGCGCAGCTTCAGGCGGACCTGCGCGCGATGACGAGCCTGCTCGACGTCGCCATCGAGCGCAGCGTGCTATCGCTCCAGACGCTCGACCAACGCCTCGCGCGGATGGTCATCGACGGGGACGAGCAGATCAACCGCGTCCGCTTCCAGATCGAGGACCGCGCGATCCACCTCATCGCGACGCAGCAGCCGATCGCGGGCGACCTCCGCTTCATCGTCGCGGTGCTCATGGTCGTGTCCGAGATCGAGCGCATGGGCGATTACGCCGCGGGCATCGCCAAGGTCGTTGAGCTCCACGAGAACCGCCGGCTGTTGAAGCCGCTCATCGACATCCCCGAGATGGCCCGGCTGGTGCGCGAGATGCTCCGCGAGGCCGTCGACGCCTTCCTGCGGCGCAACGAGCACACCGCGGAGCGGGTCGCTTTCCAGGACGAGGAGGTCGACCGCCTGTACGACATCGTGTATCGCGAGCTCCTCCAGTACATGGCGAACGACCCGACCACGATCGACCGCGCGACGTGGCTGCTTTGGGTCGCGCATAACCTGGAGCGCATGGGCGATCGCATCCAGAACATCTGCGAGCGGACGGTGTACGAAGTCACCGGTGTGATGCGCGAGTTCTCGTCGCACGGACCGCGGCAACCCGATGCCGATGCCTGACCTGCGGCGCGTGCTGTTCCTCTGCACGCACAATTCGGCGCGCTCTCAGATGGCCGAGGGATTCCTGCGCGAGCTCGGCACCGGCCGATTCGACGTCGCGAGCGCGGGCACCGAAGCGCGCGGGCTGAACCCGCTGGCCGTGCAGGCGATGGCCGAGGCCGGCATCGACATCTCCCTGCAGGAGTCGAAGACGCTCGACCGGTACGTGGACGAGCGCTTCGATCTCGTCATCACCGTGTGCGACGAGGCGAACGAGGCCTGTCCGTACTTCCCCAACGCGCGGGAGCGTCGGCACTGGTCGTTCCCGGATCCCTCGGCCGCGGTCGGCGACGACGCGGCGCGCTTCGCGGCGTTCGTCGCGGTGCGCGACGCGATCCGCGAGCGCATCGAGCGCGAGCTGCTGGCGGTCCGCGCCGGCTGACGAAAGGCGACAGCTGCCGGTCGCGGGCATCTGGCGCGCGTTCGAGATCGGCGACCTCGCGACCGTCGAAGCGTCGCTCCACGTCCGGATCACCGGTACCGCCCGCGTACTGGGCGCCGCCGTAGGACCCGCCCGCGTGGCGCGGCGGACGCTTCAGAACGTGAGCAGCGGGCGCCACGTCCCGAGCGCCACGCTCACGGACGTCGCGCCGACCGCGAGCACCAGCGCACCCGCGACGAGCGCACCGTCCCGCACGGTGAGCGCGCGCGGACGAGCGAGCGTCCGGCAGTCCCGCGCGCCGAAGCCGCGCGCGTCCATCGCGAGCGCGAGGCGGGTCGCACGGCGGATCGCCGCGACGAGGAGACCGAGCGCGCGACCGGGGAAAGCGCGGACCCGATCGACGTAGCTGCGGTCGGCCTCGATGCCGCGGGCACGGCGGGCCAGGCCGAGAATGTCCCACTCGCGCGAGAACAGCGGGAACAGGCGCAACGCCGCCAGCGCGCCCACGACGAATCGCGGCGGCGCGTGCGCGTGCTCGACGAGCGCGTCCCCGAGATCGGTCGGATCGATCGTCGCGACCGCGAGGATCCCGGCGAGCGAGATGCCGATGACGCGGAGCGCGATCGCGGCACCCGCGACGGCGTTCTGCGACAGGAGCGCATTGAAGACGCCCAGGCCGGCCGCGCCGATGAGGAGCGGCGCGGCGCGCGCGGCGAGGGCGCGCGGTGGAAGCCCGCTGAAGCGCACGGCGAGGAGCAGCGCAGCGATGACGATCCCCGACGTGACGAGGTCGACGGTGATGAACAACGCCAGCATGAGGACGAGCGCGGCGACGATCTTCGCGATCGGATTCGGCCGCGCGAGCGGCGCGCTCGGATCGGGAACGAGCGGCTCGAGCAACCTCATGCGACGCGACCACCCGCGAGGCGCAGCGTCCGGTCGGCGAGAGATGCGACGAGGTTCTCGTCGTGCGTCGCGAAGAGCGCCGCGCCGCCGCCATCGCAGTGCGCGGCGAGCAGTGCCACCAGCTCGGCGTAGGTGCGGCGGTCCTGACCGAAGGTCGGCTCGTCGAGCACGAGCAGGGGCGGCGCCGTGGCGAGCGCCGTCGCGACCGACAGCCGGCGCTGCTCGCCGCCGGAGAGCGTGAACGGATTCGCGGCGGCGAGGTGGGTGAGGCGCAGCCGCTCGAGCAGGTCCATCGCGATGCGCCGCGCGTCGGACGCGAAGCGGCCCGCGCGCAGCGGACCGACCATGAGCTCCTCGACGACGCGACCGGTGACGAACTGATGCTCGGGGTCCTGGAAGACGGTGCCGACGCGCCCGACCAGGCGTCGCGCCGGCAGCGACCAGGGCTCCGCATCATCGAGCGCGACCCGTCCGCGCGCGGGCCGCAGCAGACCCGCGACGAGGAGCGCGAGCGTCGACTTCCCCGAGCCGTTCGGTCCGGTGACGGCGAGGGCTTCACCCGCACGGACCGTCAGGTCGACGCCGCCCAGCGCCCAGACCTCCGCGCCGGGATACCGGAACGCGACATCGTCGGTCCGCGCGACCGGTGCGCCGAACATCGTGCGCCGTGTCGGTGCCGGCGGTGGCGGGCCGGGCACCCACACGCCGAGCTCCGCCAGCCGCGCGCCGTAGCGCGCGAAGACGTCCTTTGGAGCGCCGTCCGCCACGACACCGCCACCCGCTTCGATCACGACGACGCGATCCACGAGCGGCAGCGACTCCGCGACGCGATGCTCGACGAGCACGAGAGTCATCGCGGTGAGCTCGGCGAGCGTCACGCGGACCGCCTCCGCGCCGGCTGGATCGAGGTTCGCGGTCGGCTCGTCGAGGAGCAGCACGCGCGGCCGCAGGGCGAGCGCGCCGGCGATCGCGAGGCGCTGCTTCTCGCCACCGGACAGGGCCGCGGTCGATCGGTCCTCGGGATACGGGAAGTGCACCTGCGCGAGGGCGTGGTGGACGCGCGGCCAGATCGCGGCCGTGGGAACGCAGTGGTTCTCGAGCCCGAACGCGACGTCGTCCCCGGCGCGCGCCATGACGAGCTGCGTCTCGGGATCCTGGAACACGATGCCGATCGCGTCGCGCGCTTCGTGCGGCGCGCGACCGTCGACGCGGAGCTCCCCCTCGGATTCGCCGCCGCCGGTCGGATCGAGCAGACCCGCGAGCGCCGCGAGCAGCGTGCTCTTGCCCGCGCCCGAGGCGCCGAGCAGCAGCACCCGCTCGCCGGGCTCGATACGCAGATCGAGACCGCGCACCGCCCAGGCCCGTCGCCCGGCGTGGCGCCAGCCCCACCCGCGTGCCTCGATCGCCGCGCCCTCGCTCGGGCTCATGCGGGAGGACTCTAGATGCGTTGCTGTTCGCGACCCGACGGGAACTGCGCGAGCACGCCGGTCTGGACGAGCGCCTGCAGGAGCCACCACGAACCGATCCCCGCGATGATCACCGCGGACACGAGCATGAACGCGCCGATGACGAGCTGATCGGTGAGCGGGAGCTCGGCGTAGTAGATCGGCGTGTCGTGGATCCATGCGCCGACCGCCGCGAGTGCGGCCGCGAGCAGCGCGACGGGTAGGTCCCAACGGCGGTAGAGGAACAGCGCGAACGCGAGCTCTGCGCCGGCGCCCTGGAACAGACCGGAGAGGGCGGCGTCGAGGCCCCACTTCGATCCGAGGATGAGCGAGACGCTCGCCGCGACAAGCTCTGCGAAGAGCGCGGCGCCTGGTTTGCGTACGACGAGTCCGCCCAGCACACCGGCGGCGAGCCACGTGCCGTAGAGAACGTTCTGCGCGGGTGGGACCGCCACGAAAACGGGACTCGCGGCATCCCACAGCAGATTCCACGCCCAGAACACCACGCCGAATGCGACCGCGATCGCCGCGGTGACGACGATGTCGACCGTCCGCCATGATCCTGACCGGCTCACGAGGCACCTCCACTGTGTGTTTGTGTTTCGATGACGAGCAGCACGCCGCGGTCGCAAGTGACCGAAGCGGGCCGAGACATCACGATGTTCGAGAGGCCGCGCGCGGCGCCGAAATGCAGCGTCTCGCCGGCCAGCGCATAGCGAAGGCCCTGCGTACGCACGCCCTCGGCGTCGCCGCCCACCGCGAGCAGCGTCACGAGATCGCCGGCCGCGCCCGCGAGCTCGAGCCGCTCACCGCCGTGCAGCGCGCGCACCGTCACGTCGCCGCGAACGGCGCGCATGCTGCGGCCCTGGACTTCGTCGGCTGCGATGAGCAGGGTGTTCGCGAGCTCGTGATCGAAACGCGCACCGCCGAGGATCCCGAGCAGCACGATCTCATCAGGCGTGGCCGCCGTCGCGTACGCGATCGCGAGCTCGAGGTCCGACTCGTCCTTCTCGGGCGAGTAGGGGACGACGGCGACGCCGCGCGCGGCGTATTCGGCAGCGCGCTCCACGCCGAGCGAGTCGAGATCGCCGACGATGGCGTGCGGGACGAATCCCCAGCCCTCGAGCGCCAGCGTCCCCCCGTCGGCGGCCACGATGAGGTCTGCGCCGTCAAGGTGCGCCCGGTCGCGCGGATCGACGTCGCCGTGCGCGACCACGACGGCCTTCACCAGCCGGACACAAAAAAGCGGCGCATCCGAGCGCCGCAGCGAGGTCTCACGCGTTCCGACTCCCTACGCTGACATTACTCAGATCAGGTTCTGGGGTCTGCGATCACCGCACTCTCAGCGCCCGTCGGCGCTCCCCCGTCGTATTCAGTTGTCGCTTCGAGTGTACCTCCAGACACGCGAACGCGGACGCGCGACGACGACGCCGCACGCCCGCGATGCGACCGTGAGTGTTAAGCGGCCTTCTTGACCGACTCGATGTGGACGATCTCGGCTTTCGTGGGGGCGATGAGCCAGGCCACGACGAGGACCGCGAATGATCCGAATGCGAGGAACTCCATCTCGACCTCCTTAGATCGTGTACGCGGCTTCGCGGTGCTGCGAAGCGTCGAGCCCGAGGACTTCCTCGTCCTCCGGCACCCGCAGTCCCACGAAGACATCGATGAGCTTCAGGATCACGAACGTCATGACCGCGGAGTACGTGACCGAGGCAACGACGGCGATCGCCTGAATGCCGAGCTGCTCCGGGTTGCCGAAGGCCAGTCCGTCCTTGCCGGCCGAGTTCACGGCCACGGTCGCGAAGACGCCGGTCGCGAGCGCGCCCCACATGCCACCGATGCCGTGCACGCCGAAGACGTCGAGGGCGTCGTCGACCCGGAGTCGTTTGGTGAGCTGGATGCCGACGTAGCAGAACGTGCCGGCTCCGAGACCGATGAGGATGGCGGCGGACACGTCGACGTAGCCGGAGGCCGGTGTGATCGCGACGAGACCGGCAACGGCACCCGCCGCGGCACCGAGCACGCTCGGCGCGCCCTTGTGCAGCCAGGACACCGTCATCCAGGTGAGCGCAGCCATCGCGGCGGCGGTGTTCGTCACGACGAACGCGTTGGCGGCGAGACCGCCGGCGTTGATCGCGCTGCCGGCGTTGAAGCCGAACCAGCCGAACCACAGAAGCGACGCGCCGAGGACGGTCATGGTCGCGTCGTGCGGCTCGATGGGCTCCATGCCGAGACCCTTGCGCCGGCCGAGCACGAGCGCCGCGACGAGCGCGGAGACGCCACTGGTGATGTGCACCACGGTGCCGCCGGCGAAGTCGAGCGTGCCGAGCGTGCGGAGCCAGCCACCCGTGCCCCAGACCCAGTGCGCGACCGGGTCGTAGACGAACGTGGCCCAGAGGAGCGTGAATACGACGAAGGCCTTGAAGCGCTTGCGCTCGGCGAATGCGCCGGTGATGAGCGCCGGCGTGATCACGGCGAACATCATCTGGAAGACCATGAAGCCGAGGTGGGGGACCGTCGGCGCATAGTCGGGGTTCGGCGTCTGTCCGACGCCCCGCAGCGATAGCCAGTCGAGCCCCCCGATGAGACCGCCGTGATCGGGACCGAACGCCAGCGAGTAGCCCCACAGCACCCACTGCACGCTGATGAGACAGAGGATGAAGAAGCTGTGCATGATCGTCGCGAGGACGTTCTTGCGGCGGACGAGACCGCCGTAGAAGAACCCGAGCGCGGGCGTCATGAGCATGACCAGCGCGGCGGATGCGAGAAGCCAGGCGGTGTCGCCAGCGTTTATTTCCATGCCGCTAGCCTGCGCAGTCGGCAGGCCCCGGTCAGTAGCGCATCGGGAGCCGACGGTTTCGGTTCGGTTGTGGGCGCCGCGCAAAGGTCCGACCAGTCGTCACGGACCTTTGCGCGGCGCGGGAATTGTTCGGCTACATGCCCTTGGCGAGGCCGATGACGTTGCCCTCGGGGTCCGCGAACATCGCAAGCTCGACCGGGCCGGCCTTCATCGGCGGCATGACGGTCTTTCCGCCCAGCTTCTCGACTTTCGCGAGCGTGCCGCTGAGATCCTCGGTCTCGATGTAGAAGGTGACGCTGTTCCGGCCGTCGCGCGACGGGCCGATGCCGCCGCCGATGCCGTGACCGTGGGCGCCGGTGTCGACCATCGCGTAGTCCTCCGGCGCGTCGGTGAGCTTCCAATCGAAGGCCCGGCTGTAGAAGTCGCGGAGCTTCTTGTTGTCCTTCCCGATGACCTCGAAATGCGTGACGGGATAGGCCATGTCAGTCTCCCCTTTCCTGTGCGATCACATCTTTGCGGCGTGATGCGGTGTGTCTGCGCCGGCATCGCGTCCCTCGGCCACGTTGGTGAGCCGGGGCAGGAAGTAGTCCCAGCCCTCGGCGTGCGAGGCGAGCGCGCCCTCCGGTAGGCCGCGGTGCACGAGCCTCAGGCGTGTGCCGTCGCCGTCGGGCTCAAGGTCGATCTCGACCGTGCTGGAACCCGGCGGCACGACAGGGCTGTCCTTCCAGCCCCAGGTGAAGACCACGCGGCGCGATGGGATCACCTCGACGAAGCGGCCGTCGACGACGTCCTTGTCGTTCATGAAGTCGACGTGGAACGTCCCACCCGCTCGTGGCTCGAGCTGGGCAAGCCTCCCCTTCCAGCGGACGTACTCGTTCGGGTCGGTCAGCAGCCGGAAGACGGTCTCCGGCCGCGCTGCGATGCGGACGACCTTCTCAATGGCCTTCGTGTCTACGGTCACGTCGTGTTCTCCTTTGCTCTTCCTGTTCCGCCGCCTGCTTGAGCAGGCGAAGGTTCTCGTCCCAGTAGGACTCCAGGTAGGCGCGCAGCTCGGCGATGCTCTCCGGCCGGGCCCGATACAGGCGCTTGGTGCCGTTCCGTCGCTCGCTCACGAGCCCCGCCTCCTTCAGCACGCGCAGGTGCTGCGAGATCGCCGGACGGGTCACATCGAAGTGGCTGGCGATCTCCCCAGCGGCGAGCTCGGAGGTCCACACCAGACGCAGGATCTCGCGCCGGCGGGGCTCGGCGATGGCGCGGATCGCGGCTTCCACCGCCACATGTGAGCACACACTTACGAAAGTGTCAACTTACATATTGCGGCTGAGTTGAGCGCCCTTCGCCCCGGGCGCTCGTGGCACCGTTCCACAACCCAAGCGAAACCCAGCGGGCGTTCACCGCAGCGGGGGCCGCGCGGGATGCTCTGCGTCGACAACACCTGTGGGGAGTTGACCGATGACGCTGACCATCGAGCGCGAGCGCCCCGCGACCGCAGCGCCGCCCGCCCCAAAGACCTCGCCCAAGGACGTGCTCGCGATGGCGAAGAAGGAAGGGGTCCAGATCGTGGACCTCCGCTTCGTCGACCTGCCCGGCACGTGGCAGCACTTCTCGATCCCGGTCGAGGAGCTCTCAGAAGGTCTCTTCGTCGACGGCATCGGCTTCGACGGATCGTCGATCCGCGGCTTCCAGCACATCCACGAGAGCGACATGCTGCTCATGCCGGACGCGACCTCGACGTTCATCGACCCGGTGCTCGAGGTCAAGACGATGGACATCATCTGCGATGTCATCGACCCGCTCACACGCAAGCCGTACTCGCGGGACCCGCGCTACGTCGCGAAGAAGGCTGAAGAGTTCCTCCCCACGACCGGCATCGCCGACATCGCGTACTGGGGACCCGAGATCGAGTTCTACATCTTCAACTCGCTCCGCTTCGATCAGAGCGCGAACTATGGCTTCTACTACATCGACTCCGAGGAAGGCATCTGGAACTCCGGCAGCAACGGCACGCCGAACCTTGCCCATCGTCCGCGTTTCAAGGAGGGCTACTTCCCGGTCCCGCCCGCCGACAAGCTGCAGGATCTCCGCTCGAAGATGGTCCGCGCGATGATCGCGTCGGGCATCGCCGTCGAGGTGCATCATCACGAGGTCGGCACCGCGGGTCAGACCGAGATCGACATCCGCTTCGGCACGATGGTCGAGACCGCCGACAAGGTGCTGAAGTACAAGTACATCACCAAGAACGTCGCGGCCCAGAACGGCTACGTCGTCACCTTCATGCCGAAGCCGCTCTTCGGCGACAACGGATCCGGCATGCACACGCACCAGAGCCTGTGGAAGGACGGCCGCAACCTCTTCTACGACAAGGCCGGCTATGCGCTGCTTTCGGAGACGGCACGCCACTACATCGGCGGGCTGCTGAGGCACGCGCCCGCGATCCTCGCGTTCGCGGCGCCGACGACGAACTCGTACCGCCGGCTCGTTCCCGGGTACGAGGCGCCGATCAACCTCGTGTATTCGCAGCGCAACCGTTCGGCGTGCGTTCGCATCCCGACGTACTTCGACAAGCCCGAGGCGCGCCGCCTCGAGTTCCGCGCGCCGGACCCGTCATGCAACCCGTACCTGTCCTTCTCAGCGTGCCTCATGGCCGGCCTCGACGGCGTGATCAACCAGATCGAGCCGCCCGAGCCGATCGACGAGGACCTGTACGAAGGCGCGCACGGCTCGGTCAGGCAGACGCCCGGCTCGCTCGAGGAGGTGCTCGACGCGCTCGACGCGGACCGCGACTTCCTGATGCGCGGCGGCGTCTTCACCGAGGACCTCATCGAGGAGTGGCTCGGCTTCAAACGTGCAAGTGCCAAGCAGGTGGCGCTGCGGCCGCACCCGTACGAGTTCTACCTCTACAGCGACGTGTAGAAGGAGGGTCTGAATGACAGCGGTCATCCAGTGGCGTGAGGCGGCCAGTGGCAAGCACTGGGCGCAGCCGGCGCTCCCCGAGCCGCCGCGGCACAGCCGTCTGTCGAAGACCGCGACGGTCCCCACCGACAAGGTCGGTCGGGACCTGGAGGAATGGATGCGCGACCTCACCGTCGCGCGCACGCACGACGCCGACTGAGCCAACGAACGCGAAGCGCCGGGGGCCGTCCGAAAGGACGGCCTCTTCGTTTTGGACGATCAGCGACCCAGCGGAAGCTTTTCCCCGACCCGCTCCCACGTCCCTGGCGGCGTGCCGACGTGCCGCAGCAGACTGGTTCCGCGCGGGTGCAAGCCGAGGAGCGGACTCCTGCTGTCGGCCGATGCGGCAAGCTGGCTCAGCGGATCTCCCCACTCCTTCCAGGTAAGGCCTCGGTCCGTGCTGATCATCGGTGGACAGCAGCCTCCCCCGAAGAGCGCGTAGGCTCGATCGGGGTCCGTCGGGTCAAGAAAGATCGCCCAGTGCGCGAATTCAACTTGGGTCGATCCCGCGTACTGGACCCTCGGTGACCAGGTCAACCCGCCGTCGGTGCTGCGTCGTATTTCCTTCCCGATCCCCGCGAGAAGGAGCTGCGGATCATCTCGATGCACCACCAGCGCGCTCACATTGCCGGTTCCCGGAAGGACGATCACATGTGTCCAGGTCTTCCCGCCGTCGACGCTCCGCATGATGTAGCCGTAGGTCGCGGCGTACACGAGACCGGGCGTCGCCGCCGGCGCGAGGGCGTGCACTGGTTCACCGAGGCCGATGTTCTGCCAGCTGACGCCGTCGTCCCCACTGATCCACAGCACTCCGTGGAAGACGTAGAAAAGGACCGGCGATGACCACTGCCCGACCGAAAGAGATGTCGCATCGGTCGAATACGTCTTGGCGCCTCGTTTTCCCGGCCCGATCTCGACCGGACGGTCGCCGATCCTCAGCCGCAGCAGCCCTGACTCGGAATCCGGTGCGCCCAGGATGTACGCCGTCCGCGTGTTCGCGGGATCGGCTACCACCTCGCCAGTCACCGTGGAGATCCGCAGCCATCCGGCGCCGCCGTCTGCGGACACATAAAGCCCATCCTTGTCATCGGTGTCCTCGACGATCGCATACAGAAGATCTCCATCGGTGCGGTCGATCGCGATGCTCGCTACGTGTGGCACAGGCGAGCTCGTTGCGGCCATCGCCGCCGTCGCGATGCAAAGTGCGAGGGCGCGGAGCAGCGGTCGTCGGCGCACGGCGCCATCAGGCGCGCGCCGTCGTTCTCGCGCCCAGAGCAGATATGACGCGGGTAGCGACACCAGTGCGATGAGATCGCTTGGATCCACCACGAGGCTGAGGTGTTGACCCGTGAGCGCGAAGAGCACGGCGACGAAGGAATCCGCCGCCGCGGTGGAGGTCTTCAGCATCGCGAACGCGATCCCGATCGCTCCGTACACCGCCACCGCGATCCACTCGCTCGGCCAGCGAGCTCGTCCGAACGAGAGCAACGTGAGCAGTCCCGCGAGGCACACGTACGGCGCGAAGTACAGCCCCGCGACGTCGCTGAGCTTGCCGGTGAGCCATGACGGCGACAGATACTTCAGGAGGTGGTCGTTGAGGAGGAGGGTGGCAACGGCGACCAGTGATACGGGATTGACGAGCGCGGCGAGGGCTGCCGACGCTCCGGTGCCAGGACCAGGCTTGTGCACATCCCTTGAACGCCGGCTTGGCTCGCGTGGTTCGACGTCAGGCGGTGCCGCGAACCCTCGGGCTACTGGTGATCGGAAGGGCCTGCAATACGAGGACGAGCGCCGCGACCCAGTAGACGACGAACGCTATCACCCCGCCAGTCGCGGCTGTCACCAGGTAGACGACGACCAGCGCCGCGCCGAGGTAGAGAGCGATCCTCGATCCCCGCGAGACCATGGCGCCGAGAATGCCGAAGGCGAGCGCGCTAGGGATGTTGAAAGGCTCGACGAAGCCACGCTCCTGATACGAGATCCACGCGTTGAGCGCGAACACGGCGGCGGGGATGGCGAGCGCGACAGCGGCGGCGATGAGGCGGAGCTGTTCCATCCGGCGATCGTAACTTGCTTGGTCGGTGCGGCCTGCGGCGCACTATCTCCACATGGAGTGGATCTGGGTCGTCGTTCTCTTCGCGATCCTTCTCGGGCCGGCGGTCGTGTTGCTCCTACGACGCGGCCGGGGCGAGAAGTTGACTCAGGGACCGGACAGTCTCATGGAGTCGTACCGCAGTCACTTCGAGAATTGGCCGCGGCGTAAGGGCTAGTCGTCCACGAGCGCGACCGCGCGGATAGGCGACCCGGTCGCGCCGTCCATCTTGAGCGGCAGGCCGAAGAAGCGGAAGCGTTTTCCGCGTAGGCCCTTCAGGCCGACGAGGTTCTCGACGATCGGGATCTCGCGATCGGGATGGAGGAACAGCACGTGTCCGGGGCAGTCGGCGTTGCCGAGGTCATCGCCGACACGACCTTCGAGGTTCGGATGATCGACGCCGACGCATTTCACGTCGCGCTCGAGCAGCCACTCGCATGCGTCCTTCGCGAGGCCGCGCGCTCCGAGGAACGCATCGCCGCCCCACGTGCCCGACCAGAATCGGACGAGCACGATGTCGTCCTTGCGGATCTCGACGTTCTGCTTGTCGACAGCCGCCGCGAGCATCTCCGCCGTCACCGGTTCGTCTGCGCGCTTCGCGCTGACGTCGATGCACACCGCGTCGCCGGAAAGCTTCTCGAGCGGCAGCTCAGCGATGGACCTGCCGCGCGGCGTCCGTCGCGCGCCGTCGTAGAAGTGGAGCGAGGCATCGACGTGCGTGCCGGTGTGGTCCTCCATGATCAAGAGCTTCGTAGAGAAGCCGAGCTTGAAGGTCGCCGCGTTCATGTACGGCAGCATCGTGAACGGCGGTTTGATGTCCCAGGTGCGCAGGCCATCTTTGAGGGTCAGCGTGAGGTCGACGATCCGCGTGGGCACGCGCCGATGCTAGGCGAGAACCTTTGGGCTGAGCGCCGAGAAGAGATCGGCGAGCATCACAGGGAGCTTGCCCTTCGCGTCGAGTGTCGGGTCGTAGCCGCACACCTCGAAACCGCGCACGTCGGACACCGACACGAGCGACGTGATCGTCTCGCCCAGCTGCGCGAGCGACACGCCACCCGCCGCGGGGAACACGACCGCGCCGACCTCGGCCGGGTCGACGACGTCGATGTCGACGTGCAGCCAGATCTTGCGTTTGCGCGCGAATGCGATCACGCCCGCGGTGTCCGCCTGCTCGGCGTCGAAACGGATGCGCGTGAGCTTCGAGCGATCGAGGTTCGTCCGCTCACCCGGATCGAGCGCGCGGCCTCCGACGAGCGCGACGCGTTCCTCGGCGATCTTGCGCGAGCCTGGCCACAGGAGCGGCGCGACCGAACGGCCGCACACGTGCGCGAGGCACATGCCACCGACGTAATGGGACGGCGTTGTCGCCAGCGTGTTGAAGTCGCCGTGTGCGTCGAAGTACACCAGAGCGAGATCCGGCTCGACCGGGATCGCGCCCGCGAGACTCCCCGCGACCAGCGTGCACTCGCCGCCGAGGATCCCGCAGGTGGCGCCGGCGCGCAGCGACGAGCCGATCGCGTCGCTCAGGGTGCGGCAGGCTTCGCGCGCCGCGGTCACCCAGCGGTCGCGTGGGTTGAACGGCACGCGGACGTGCTTCTCCGGCCCGAGTCGTGTAACGAAGTGCTCGGAGAGCGCACCAGGTGCGGCTGCCATCCCCGCGAAGCGTGTCTCCGTGACCACACCGGCCTCGAAGAGATGCAGCGGACGAGCCGCCATTTGTGGACGCATCTTAGGGTGCTTGGTCGCTTGTCCGGAAGCCTCCCGGGCGCCCTGGCGGCGCTTCTACATCTTTATGAGACCGCTCTGGACGAGCGCCAGGCACATGATCGCGATGGCTGCCAGCGGGAAGCGGGACCAACGGCCCGAGACGAGCATGAGGATGCCGCAGACGAGTGCGATGAGCGTGAGCAGAACGCTGACCGTGATGGTCACTCAACACCTCCGTGTGCTGCTTTGTTTGGCGAGCAAGCAGTATGCCGGGGCCGGCGAGATCAGTCCCCGAGCGAAGCAAGGAGGCGGTCGATGGCGGCCAGGCCGGCGTGCAGGATCCGCGGCTCCATCCCGTAGCCGATCCGCAGGTGCCGCTCGGCGCGGAAGTGGATGCCGGGGACGACCATCGTCGAGTACTCGCGGATGAGCCGATCGACGAGAGCCATCGACTCGATCGGAAAGCGATAGCTGAAGAAGCAGATGCCACCGGCCTGCGGCGGAGTCCAGTGCAGCTCGCGCGAATGCGTGGCCGCCCAGTCCTCGAGCTTCGGCCAACGCTCGCCGAGGATGAAGCGCGCGCGTTTCAGAAGCTCGTCGCGCCGCTCGAGCGCGACCTCCGCCAGTGCTTCGGAGATCGTCGCGGGTGCGATGGTCGTGTAGTCCTTGAGGCGGAGCGCGGCCTGCACCTCCTCTTCGGGCGCGACGAGCCAGCCGATCCGCAGACCCGGCAGCCCGTAGACCTTTGAGAGCCCGCCGGTGACGACGATGCGCTCGCCGCGTCCCGAGAACGATGCGCTCTCGTTGCTGTTGAGCTCGGCGCCGCGGTAGACCTCGTCCGAGAGGATCCACGCGCCGTGCTTCGCCGCGACCGCGACGATGAGCTGGATCTCGCTGCGCGACAGCACCTGCCCGGTCGGGTTGTTCGGAGTGCAGACGCAGATGAGCTTGGTCCGCTCGTTCACCGCGGCGGCGAGCGCGTCGAGATCGATCCGCCAGCCCTTCTCCTCGCGCAGCCACACCTCGCGCACCCGCGCGCCGAGGCCCTGCGCGATGCCGTGCACCTGCATGTAGTTCGGCATGACGACGACGACCTCGTCGCCGGACGACACGAGCGTCATGAGCGCGAGGAAGTTCGCCTCGCTCGTCCCGGTCGTGACGACGACGTTCTTCGCCTCGCTGCCGGAGTGGAATCCGGCGATGAGCGCGCGCGTCGCCTCACGTCCCACGCCCTCGGCGTACCCGAGCTTCGCGCGCATGAGCTCCTTCTGATCTCTCGTGATCTCCTCGAGCGTCAGCGCCTCGACCCCGGACTCGGACAGGTCGTACTTCACCCGGTGCTCCCAGGTGGACTGCATGCGCTCCATGTCGAAGGAGGGGACCTTCATGGCTCCGCGGTCCAGTCTGGCATCAGCGCCTCTCGGCGTCCGCGCGGAGTCGTTGTAGCTGCTTTTTCGCGAACTCCAGCACGTATGCGCGTTCGAACGACCCCGTGCGTCCGGTCACCTCGACGGCATCGACGACGTTCGCGTAGCGGAACAGGACGGTGAGCGTGATGAGTGCTGCGTCGGCCGTCGGCTGCTGGAACACGAAACCGCGCGATTCGTCGCCGATCGTCTCTCCGAAATCTGTCTCGACCGACCCGAGCTCGAGCGCCCGCGCTCGGAACTCGACCGCCGTCGCGTGCGCCGCCGCTTCATCGGCGGTCGCGATGAGGATCGAGTCGATCACGCAGCAGACGAACGGGTCGCCGCCCTTGGTGAACGACCGCACGTAGCCGGTGGCCAGCCGCTGCTTCAGGACCGGCGGGGTCGTGCCCAGACCGTTCGCGAGATCGTCGGAGCTCATCTCCTCGTCCTTCTCGACGACGTACTCCGCGGGAAGGTCAGCCGCCTGGAGGATCACGTTCCGCAGCGCGCCACTCACCACGCGCGCGGGGGACGCGCTCGGCGCGGGGGTCGGCGTGGAGCAGGCCAGGACAGCGACGAGCAGTAGCGCCCCGCTGAGCCTCACGAGGTCAAGATACGTGCCCACGGAGCAACGAGGCAGAATCGCTCGGTGCGTCGCATCGGGCACCGCGGGGCCATGGGTCACGTTGCTGAGAACACCATCGCCGCCTTCCAGAAGGCGCTCGCGCTCGGCTGCGACGAGGTCGAGACGGACGTCTGGCTGATGCAGGACGGCCGGCTGCTCGTGTCGCACGACCGGCCGACGGCGAAGACGACGCTGTCGCTCGACGAGGTGCTCGACTTCTGCCGTGGGCGCATGGGCGTGAACGTCGAGATGAAGTCCGAGAAGGACGAGACGCGTGCGCGCGAGACGGGTGCGGCCGTCGCGACGCGACTCGCCGCGCGCGGTCAAGGCGACGTGTATGTCTC
>DASYUY010000063.1:0-2853 GCA_036000705.1 Candidatus Limnocylindria bacterium
GCAATCACGCGGCTCGCCGTCCAGATCGAACCGCCTCTGGTGGGCTCCTCTGAGACGTTGACGTTGGTGGAACTCTGAATCGGCGCAGGGGCAGCGGGTGATGTGGGTTGGGTGGTGGCTGTCATCGCTGGATCGTGCGCCGTGGACGGCGTGAGCACATGACTAGACCGTCATGCCATCTGCGACGCGCCGCCGGCTGTTCTCTCCGCTGCCCGCTAGGTCGAGTCATGACCAATTCGTCATCAGAGCCGCCCGGGACGGTGTGTGCCTCGGCGCATGTGTTGACCATCTGTTAACAGGGACCAAAGACGTCGCTGGGTAGGATGCGCGACGACGGACCCTAACGGAGGATGGAATGTTCAAGCATCTTCGATCCGTAGTCCTGGTCGTCGTCGCGCTATGTCTTATCGCACCAGCGACCGCTGCTGCCGACAGCGGAAACGAGACATTCATGCTCGAGCTCGAGCATCCAAATGTCGCCGAAGCCCCGAACGGCGACCGCGTCGCGGTCACCGGCGAGGGGATTTTCGGCGTCAATCCCAAGTCCGTCGACGCCGAAGGCTCGTTCACGCACAGCTTCGCGGGAGGCGGTAGCCTCACCGGCACCTGGACCGCCACCGAGCTTCTCGCCTACCAGTCGTACGGTTGCGGCGTGATCTTCGGGGACCCGATCCCGTCGAACCTGTGCGGCGGCGCGCTGAAGATGCGCGTGGCGCTCACCGCGACCACACCATCGGGGTGATCACGATCGACGGGATCCTGACCGTGTTCTGCCTGATCGGCGACCACGTGCCGGCGAGCGCCGATGAGGGCATCAGGCTCGTCGTCCCCGGGATGATCAACTTCAACAAGGTCGTCAGCGGAGAGAACGTCTATATCCGCACCGAGTAGCCCCGCAGAGACGCACCCGTTCGCACGCGTCGCGCCACGCAGGACGACGCCTACCGTTGACGCGAGACGCGCCAAAGGGACGGCTTCCGGACAGGAACGACCCTAAACGCAGCGGAGACCGAACGGCGCGAAAAAGAGACTAGCCTTTGGCCGCTCGCTCCACGGCCAAGGGGAGGAAGGCGTGGGTCTCTGGCGCATCGCGCTCGCCGCGCTCGTCATGTCGACTGTGTTGCCGCCCGGCTACGTGGCTGCGGCGGATCCTCCCGTGCGCTACATCGTTGTCTTCCGCGACCGGGTCGAGCCGGGCGCGAAGACCGACGACGTCGAACGCCGACTCGGATTCACGAGCGACTTCCGCTACACCGCGGCGCTGCACGGCTTCGCCGCCGAGCTCAACGCCGCGCAGCTCGCGCTGCTCCGCGCCGATCCCGATATCGCGTCGATCGCAGCCGACCGCATCGTTCGCATCGTCGACACCGTCCCGATCGCGCCGGGCGACACGGCCCCGACGGGCGTCCGCCGCATGAATGCCGCGACGGCGACGACCGCGCATGCGTCGTCGACGGTGAATGTCGCGGTGATCGACTCGGGCATCGACCTCCAGCACAAGGACCTCAACGCCGTGAACGGGACGAACTGCATCCGGCGGGGCACGGCCGCGAAGGACGACCAGGGGCATGGCACACATGTCGCCGGCACGATCGCGGCGAAGAACAACGGCTCGGGTGTGATCGGGATCGCGCCGGGCACGAAGCTCTACGCGGTCAAGGTCATCAGCTCCCAGGGCTCGGGCACCGACGCGCAGGTCGTCTGCGGCATCGACTGGGTGACCGCGAATGCGGCGGCGCTGAATATCAAGGTCGCCAACATCAGTCTCGGCGGCGACGGCACCGACGACGGCAACTGCGGCATGACCAACAACGACGTCGTGCATCAGGCGATCTGCCGGTCGGTGGCCGCGGGCATCATGTATGTCGTCGCGGCCGGCAACAGCGGACAGGATCTCGCGGCGAACTATCCCGCGAGCTACAACGAGGTCCTGACGGTCACCGCGATGGCCGACACGGATGGCCGACCTGGTTCGCTCGGATCGCCGACATGCTTCGATTCGTTCTTCGAATCCGACGACGCGGCCGCGAGCTTCAGCAACTTCACGACGATCAACAGCCCAGATGCCGCCCACACCATCGCGGGCGCGGGAGTGTGCATCACGTCGACGAAGATGGGCGGCGGGACTACGACGATGTCCGGGACCAGCATGGCGACGCCGCACGTCGCGGGCGTTGCTGCGCTCTGTCTCGGCGAGGCGGGCAAGACCGGGCCCTGCACCGGCCTCACGCCGGCGCAGATCGTCGCGAAGCTGCGCCAGGATGCTGCGGGCGCGATGGGGAGCTTCGGCTTCGCGGGTGATCCGAACCACCCGATCGAGGATCTCTACTACGGGAACCTCGCCGCGGTCGACCCCCCACGGGACACCGCGGCTCCGGTGATCAGCGCGATCGCCGTCGATGCGATCGCCGACACCGACGCGACCGTTTCGTGGACGACTGATGAGCCATCGGACAGCCGCGTCAATTACGGGACGACGAGCGCATACGGCCTTTCGAGCGCGAGCGCGGCGCTCGTCACGAGCCACCAGGTGCATCTCACTGGCCTCGCGGCGTCGACGACATACCACTATCAGGTGCGGAGCGCCGACAGCGCGGCGAACGTCGCGACCTCGACCGATCGGACCTTCAGCACCATCGCCGCGTCCTCCGATCTCGCCCTCGGCGCGGCGCCACTCCCGCCCAGCGTGGACACCGGCGCCACGCTGCGGTACAGCTTCTCGGCCAGCAACGGCGGTCCCTCGAACGCGACCGCGGTGACGCTCGCCGACACGCTGCCCTCCAACGCGACCTTCCTCGCCGCCACCACCACCCAGGGCAGCTGCAGCGCCGCGGCGCAGAGCCTCAGCTGCGC
>DASYUY010000064.1:0-33824 GCA_036000705.1 Candidatus Limnocylindria bacterium
ATCCTCGGCGTCAAACACGTCGTCTTCCTCGGCTACGAGGACGGATACCTCTATCCCACGCTCGAGGTCCGCATGGACGTCGCGCGCCAGGTGCGCATCCACAGACCGGACGTGATCATGGCGATGGATCCGCAGGTGCGCGTGTCCGACGAGTACGTCAACCACCCCGACCACATCGCCGCCGGCGAGGTCGCCCTCCGCACCATCAACCCCGATGCCTCGACCCGTCAGATGTTCCCCGAGCTCTGGCGCGACGAGAAGCTCGAGCCGCACAAACCGAAGGCGCTGTTCGTGGGGGCGTTCGGCGAAGGTGCCACCGTCGTCGACATCAGCGACACGATGGCCACGAAGATCAAGGCTCTGCTCGTGCATCGCTCGCAGCTCGAGCCCGAAGCGGCGGAGTGGGTGCGCGACTGGAACAGGCGCATCGGCAAGCCCGCCGGCTACACATTCGGCGAGTCCTACCGCGTGATCATCCTCGACCGGCCACCCGCCGCCGCGACGAAGCCGCGCCGCGCTCGTTCGGCAAGCGGGGCGCCCAAAGGTGGCGCGCGAGCGACACGTTCCGTCCCGCGAACGTCACGCCCTCGTGCTGCAGCCGCGCGCGCTGCGAAACGAAGTGGGGGGCGAGCCCGCCGCTCGCGTTGACCACGCGGTGGCACGGCACCGTCGCGTCGTCGCAGTGATGCATCGCGAGCCCGGCAAAGCGCGCGGCGCGCGAGTAGCCGGCCACCATCGCGACCATTCCGTACGTCGCCACGCGACCACGCGGGATGCGGCGCACGACGTCGTATATGCGCTCGTAACGGCTCGGCACTAGCGCGTCGCCGCCGCGGTCACACGCGTCAGCTCGCGCAGGCGTCGCGCGAGAACGAGGAGCATGGCGTGGCTCGTTTCGGGGCGCTCGCGCATGATCGTCTCGAGCTCCCGGCGTCCGATCCGAAGTGTGCGCACGCTACCCTGCGCGATGAGAGACGCGCTCCGCGGCTCGCCGTCGAGCACCGCCATCTCGCCAACGTAGTCTCCGCGACGCCGACGCGCGATCTCGCGTCCGGCCGTGACGATGCCCACCTCGCCCTCGACAATGACGAGCAGCTCGTTGCCAGGCTCGCCTTCGCGGGCGATGACCGTTGCGTCGTCGTAGATCTGCTCCCCGGCAAGGGCCGCGATGTGTTTCAGATCGCTCGGCGGGAGATCCGAGAACAGGGGCACATGCCGCAAGAAGAGGATGCGCTCCATCGTCGGGAGCGTCGCCAGAGTTTCCATCGCCGTCCCTCCTGTCACAGTCGGTCGCGTGGTCGCGAAGGCGGACACCTCGCGGATCCACTCGTCAGGGTCATCGCGAAGCGCGTCGAGATCGGTCGGCCTCTCGGACCGCCCGAGATCGTCGAACACGGCGAGCAACGGTCGCACGAGCTCGCGATCGCCCACCGCCTCCAGCGCCTCGAGCGCGTTCGCGCGCTGCACCTGATCGCGGCTCCGCAGTCCGGTGAGCGCCGCCTCATATGCATCGTCGGCGGCGATCGCCGCGAGCGCTCCCAGCGCGACCGCGGCATGCCTGCGCGCGGCGCGAACCAGTGCATCGCGCGCGAGCGCGGCCCGTTCGCCATCGCCACGGGTCCCACGCGCGAGGCCGTGATACCGCACCGCCTGCGCGGCGCGCCGGCGGGCGATTTCCCGGAGGCGGTCGGCGACGCTCGCTGCAGGCAAACGCCGGAGCGCGTCGAGAGCGTCGTCGACCGCGATCTCGTCTTCGATCGCACCGAGCGCGACATCGAGCGCTGGTGCGCCGAGCGCCACGAGTGTGTCGGCCGCGGCGAGGCGCACGGCGCGATTGCCGTCACGGATCGCGCTGCCGAGGAGCGCCAGCGCCGCAGCGCCCGCCGCCGGCAGCGCGCGGACCGCCGCCGCACGCACGCGTGGATCCGTGTCGCTCGCGAGCTCGACGATGGCGTCGGCCGCCGCGTCACCCTTCGCGTGCGCGAGGCCGCGCACGGCCACGAGCCTCAGCTCCGCGTCGGGCGAACGAAGCAGGGCGTCCAGCGACGCCCGCGCACGCGGTTCGGTGTCGAGCAGGGCGGCCGCGCTCGTGGCACGGACGGCCGGATCGCCGTCGTCGAGCGCCGCTCGCAGCGCGGACGGGTGGTGGCGCGCGAGCGCTGTCGCCGCAGCCAGGCGCACGTCGTCATCCGTGTCGCCGAGCGCCGCGATCAGCACGTCCGACGTGTCGTCGAGCTGACCGAGCAGCTCGATCGCGATCCGGCGAGTCCGGGCATCCTCGTCCTGCGCGCCGGCACGGGCGGCGGCGATGGCCGCGGCGTCGCGACTGAAGCCCACGAAGGGCTCGTCTTCGCTGGTGAACACGATCGGCTGACCGGTGCGGAGCGTCCGCACGAGCGCGCTCGCGTACTGACGCGATGCCCGCCACCAGATGAACGCGGTGAGGAGCGCGGCGCCGAACCCGATGGCGGCCAGCTGGCTCGGATCGAGCGCGCGGTCACCGACGAGGAGCACCGCGCCGGCGATGACGATGCCCGCCTGGTCGGGCACGCCATTCACGAACGCGCGCACCTGGTCGCGGCGTTCGGTCGGGATCACGTTGAACACCGACTCGTATGCCGGGCTCGCGATGCCCTGCAGGTACACCAGCTGTGCGAAACGGAAGGCGACGATCGCGCTCAGCGCCATCTGCGTGACGAGCAGCGTGGCGAAGCCAGCCGCATACAGCAGTGGAAAGATCAGGATCGCGGTCATGATCCCGATGCGCGCGAAGAGCCGGTTCGCGACGAACAGGGATGCGATGAACGCCGCGCCGGTCGACGCGGCCCCGAAGATACCGAAGAAGCCCGCGAGCTCCTCGGCATCGGGGTACGCGGCGGTCGCGGCCCTCGAGAACGGGAACGCGATCGAGAAGTAGAGCACCGCGAAGAGCACGGTCGCCGCCGACACCGCACGCCAGAGGGGCGATGCGCGCACGTACCGGTAGCCGGCCTGCATGTCGTCAATGAGGCTCGTGCCTACCGCCGTGCGCGCGGCCACGTGTCGAGCGAGCAGCACCCGCGCGACGACGAACGCGAGCACCATGGCGCCCGACCACACGGCCAGCAGATTCTCGGCACCGAGGAGATCGGCGAGCGGCCGGGTCGCGACGCCACCCACGACGCCACCGAAGATCCCGCCGGCGGCGAACACCGGGAACAGCCGCTTCGCCTGGCGCGTGTCGCACACGATCGCCGCGGTGCCCCACGTGAGCATGCCCTGCAGCGTGCCCTCGACGTACATGAGCAGCCAGAACGCGCCATAGGTCCACGGGATGTCGAACGCCAGAACGACGCGCTGCAGCGCCAGCGACCCGGCGAGGACGAGGGGAAGCGCGAGATACAGCCGCGCGCGCGAGACGCGGCCGAGCACCGCGGTCACGGCGAGGGAGACGACGAAGGTCGTCAGGCCGAGCGCCATGTAGAGGAGGGGCAGCGTGGACGTGCCCTGTCGCGCGAAGAACAGCGCTTCGATCGCGTTGCCGCCGATGCTGCTGCCGGTGGACACCAGGAACGTCATGGCGAGCACCAGCGAGACGGTGCGGCCTTCGCCGGCACGAACCTTGAAGAGATCCGCGAGCCGCTTGCTCAATTCCGGCCGCTAAGCATGCGCCGGTCCTTGATCGGGCGGGGTTAGCGGACGGGCAGCCTCCGCGCGGCGACCGAGGGTGCGGGCTCATCCTCCGGCTCGGGGCGCTGCGTCGCGCCGATGATGACTCCGAGCGCCGTCGCGAACGCGGCGCCGACGAGGGCGGACACGAAGAGGACGCCGTCGGCCGGCCGCGCTGCCGCGTGGTCGAGCGGGCCCCACGTGATGAAGAGCAGGAACAGGATGAGCGCGCCCGCTGCGACGCCGGCCGCCTGCGCGAAGACGTACAGCGAGAACCATTTCTTCGGGCGGCGCAGGAGCGTGTCGAAGAACGATCGCAGCATCCGCGTGACCGACCAGACCGTCAGAGCCGCGACGGTCCAGGCGATCACGGTCGCGAGGGCGGCAACATCGGCGCCGACGACGCGCGACACGAACGCGGCCATCTGCGAGACGAGCGTCTCCGGGTTCATCACCTCACCGAGCGAAGTGCCGCGGCCCTGCAGCACTCCGATGAGCGCGCTCTTCGTGTCGATCGCGCGCAGCTGGTTGAAGAGCGACTCTTGCCGGAGCGTGAAACCGGTCTGGACGAAGGGACCGAATGACTGCTCGCCGGCGGCGATCGCGAAGATGACCGTCACGATCGCTCCCCACGCCGCGGTGACGACCCCCATCAGGCCGTCGATCGCAGCCGCGGTCAGGATGAACGCCGGCGCCAGGCCGAGCGGCGCGGCGACGGGCATCGCCATCGCCATGATCGCTTGCTCGCTGCGCACGTCACGCAGCCAGACCCACACGCCCATGAGGGCGAAGAGGACCGCGAGGCCCGGCACGAACAGGAAGATGAGGACGGTCTCGAGGACCCACGCGATGGCGAGAGCCATGCCCAACTGACCCGCGACCGCGACGATGGCGACGAGGCCCGCGGCCGCCAGTGACGTGACGAGTCCGAAGCTCGCGAGGAGCATCAGGGCGAAGACGGGAACGGCGGCGAGCAGCGCAAAGTAAGCTCTGCGCAGCGGCTGGCCGTAATTCGAGAGGAGCGCGACGACGGGGCTCTGATCGACCGTCGGCACGAAGTCGTTGATCGGCTCGGTCATGACGGTCACGACGCGCGTCGTCGCGAGGTCCTTGTCGATGTTCTCGATCGAGGCGAGCGCGTTCGCGAGATCGCTCGCCTTCTGGTAGCGCAGGTTCGGCTGCTTCGCCAGCGCCTTCAGCACGATCGTGTCGAGCTCTCGCGGCAACGACGGCCGCAGATGACTGGGCGGCACAGGCATCCGCACGACGTGGTCGCGCATCAGGACGCCGGCGTTCGTACTGGTGAACGGCGGCTTGCCGACGAGCATCTCGTACAGGACGAGTCCCAGCCCGTAGATATCGCTTTGCACCGACGCCTGCTTGCCCTCGACGCGCTCGGGGGCGACGTACATCGCGGTCGCGTAGAGCTCCGGTGTCGCCGCGTCCTCTGTCGGCGTGCGCGCAATGCCGAAGTCGGCGATCTTCGGGTGGTCGTTCGCGTCGAAGAGGATGTTCGATGGTTTGAGATCGGCGTGGATGATGCCCTTCGAGTGCGCGAACGCGAGGCCGTTCGCGATCTCGATAGCGATCCGCGCGGCCTCGCCTGCCCTGAGCGGGCCGACCCGCTCGATGCGCGCCTGGAGCGACCCGCCCGCGAGGTGCTCCATCACGATGTATGGAGAGTTGTCGACCTCCCCGACGTCGAAGACAGACACGATGTTCGGGTGGGAAAGCTGGGCGAGCGAGCGCGCTTCCTTTACGAACATCCTGCGAAGTGAGCCATCCGCGGCCGCTGCGGGATCGAGGGCCTTGATCGCGACCTCGCGATTGAGCGCGGTGTCCTTCGCCAGGTAGACCTGGGAAGAGCCCCCGGTGCCTAGCGGTTGAGAGACCTGATAGCGCTTATCCAGTACATGCTCCCAAGCGAGTTGGGCCGAGCCGAACGCGGGCCGACTATACCGCCCGACCTCCGGCCAGCCTGCGAAAAGCCAACGGGCCGGCAGCCGCCGCCGTTACCCACCGGCCCCCGCGACCGCCGACCGCGGGGGCCTCGCCACCGAACGGATACCGGACGGTGGTCCCCTCAGCGCTTGAAGATCGCGGTCGGGCCTTTGCGGTCGACGAGCGCAGTCACGGCGGAGCCGACCTGCGCCTTGAGCGCCGTCGCCTGGTCGGCCGTGACCTTCCCCTCGGTCGTGGCCTTGTCGATCCTCGCGTTCGCGGCCGCCGTCAGCTGAGCGACGAGTCCGTCCCGGCTCTTGCCGGGTGTCGCGTTCGCGATCTCGCCGAGGCTCTTGCCCTCACGCATCGCCTTGGTGAGGTCCGCCTGCGAGAGGCCGAGGTAGTCGCGAGCCGCGCCGAAGACATCGCCGACGAACTCGGCGACCTTGAGCCCCCGCGTCGTCGTCTTCGGCGGGCGCTGCTCGTAGACGTGATCGACGAACTTGGCGATGTGTCCCGGGGCCTCCGCCTTGGCCTTGTCGCTCTGCTCCTTGGTGATCTTGTTCGCGGCGAGGAGCCTGTCGATCACCGCGTTTACCGTGCTCTGCAGGTCGGCCACAAGGCCGGCCCGGCTCTTGCCCGGCGTCTTGTCGGCGATCGCGGCGAGGCTCGTGCCAGGAAGCTTCGTTTTGAGGTCGGCGGTCGTCATGCCGAGGTACTTCGCGGACTCCTCGAAGAGACCCGCGAAGATCCGCTTGAGCTCGCCGTCCCGCTTCGGGTCGGCGTCGCGGATCGCGGCGATCACGGCGTCTTCCTGTGCCGCGGTGATCACGCCTTTCGTGACGAGCGCGTCCAGGATCGCCTTGAGCTTGTCAGTCCCACTGTTGGCGGGGGCGCTGGTGCCAAGCTGCGCCTCGACCATGCTGACGGGGTCGTCGGTGACCGGTGCGAATGCAGCGAGAGCGGCGCCACCGAGCAGCGCGGCGGTCAGGGCGCCCGCACCAGCCGCGAGGAGAACTTTCCTGCCACGGAATGAAACGCTCACGGTTGCCTCCTTGGATCGTCTACCACCCGTACTGAGCAGCCTAACGAGCCGGTTTCGTTCGCCGTACGGTTTCGGTCTCGAAGCGTCATCTCCTTACATCTCGTTAACATCCGGTGGCTCGTGCAGATCGTCTTTGCGGCCGCCGAGGCCGCCCCGTACGCCAAGGTCGGCGGCCTCGCTGACGTGGCGGGCAGTCTCCCCCAAGCGCTCGCGGGCCTCGGTCATGACGTCACGCTCTATCTGCCCCTCCATCGAACGATCGACCGCGCGAAGTTCCAGATCACCGACCGCGCGCCATCACGCTCGGTCCCGTATGGGAAGACGAAGCTGCGTGTTCGGTATCCGAGCGTCATGCGGGATGGCGTGCGTGTGGCGTTCGTCCGGAACGACCAGCGGCTCGGCCGCGACCGTGTCTACGGCGAGCCCGACGACGCGAAGCGCTACGCGCTCTTCTGCCGCGCCGTCTTCGAGGACATCCGCGACTCACCACCCGACATCGTCCACGCTCACGACTGGCACGCCGCGCTGCTCGTGCCCCTCATCGCGCGGGCGCGTGCGCTCGCCGCCACGTCCACCGTCTTCACCATCCACAACCTCGCATATCAAGGGCGGACCGCTGCGAGCGTGCTCGCTCTGATAGGACTGCCGCGCGCGCGCCTCCCGATCGAGGAGCGCAGCGAAGCGAATCCGATGGCCCGCGCCATCGTCACGGCGGACGTTGTGAGCACGGTCAGCGAGCGCTACGCCAAAGAGATCCTCACCGCTGAGTTCGGCGAGGGCCTGCAGGGGCTGCTTCGCGAGCGCCGTCGGCGACTGTTCGGCATCGTCAACGGCATCGACACCGTGGCCTTCGATCCCGCGACGGATCGCAACATCGCCGCGCGTTACAGCGCTGATGATCCGAGCGGCAAGGCCGCGTGCAAGGCCGCCCTCCAGAAGGAAGGCGCGCTCGACGCCGACCCGCGCGCGCCCGTCTTCGGCGTGGTCGGACGTCTGGTCGAACAGAAGGGCGTCGACCTCCTGACCGCGTCCGCACCGAAGCTGCTCGACGGGGGTGGCCAGCTCGTCGTGCTCGGGTCGGGTGATCCAGCGTATGAGGCGAAGTGGAAAGTTCTCGCGGGGCGCTACGCGGGAAAGCTTTGGCTCACGCTCGGATTCGACGCCGCGCTCGCGCAGCGGATCTACGCCGGCTCCGACCTCTTCCTCATGCCGTCGCGCTTCGAGCCCTGCGGACTAGGCCAGCTCATCTCGTTCCGCTACGGAACGATCCCGGTCGTGCACGAGGTCGGCGGCCTCGCGGAGACGGTGCGCGATCTCGATCGCCACGGCGCGCGTGGTAATGGCTTCTCGTTCGCCGAGTACGCGCCCGCCGCCTTCGACGACGCGATCGCTCGCGCCATACGCCTGCACCGATCCTCGACGGACGCGTGGACGGAGCTCGTCCGGCGGGCGATGCGGGAGGATCATTCATGGGCGGCGTCGGCGAAGCGTTACGTCGACCTGTACCGGACGGCGTCGAGGGTCCGCAAGGCCGCGTGACGGCATCCATCGTCGACCTCGAGGAGGCCGTCGCCTCGCTCCCGGCGGAGGCGCGTGCCGCGGCCGGACGGATCCTGGCCATCTCCACGACGACCGGCCGCCTCGAGCCGCCACCGGAGATGCACGAGTGGATCCGCAAGCTCTTCGGATCCGTCGACGCCGTCCGAGAGCAGCGCATCGTGCGCGTCAACAATCAGGTCACGCTCGAGGGCGCTCTGTTCAACGAGCTGCGCGCGCTACGCCCGATGGAGATCAAGGGTGGCGATGAGGTCCGCGCGACCATCGCGTCGTCCGCGAACGATCCGTTCTGCCGGCCGGAGACCGGAACGCCCGCGGACGTCTTCGGGCGGGTCGAGGGCGTTGACGGGATCACCGCGTCGAACGTCGCGAAGTACGACGGCTTTCACGGCGTGCTCGTCTTCAAGGAGCACGACCCCCTCGCTCCGCTCGACCGAGGTGCGATCCGCGACCACCTCGTGACGGCGCACCGTTGGGCGGAGCGCGCGCTCGAGACGGATCCGGCGGCCCGGTATTACTTCCTCATGTGGAACTGCCTCTGGCGCGCCGGTGGATCGATCGTTCACGGCCACATGCAGATGACGGCCACGCGGGGTATGCACTACCCGAAGATCGAGCTGCTGCGCCGCCAGGCGCTCGCGTACGACGCGCGGCATGGCAAGGACTACTTCGACGATCTGTGGCTCGTCCACCAGGCGCTCGGCCTGGGCGCCGAGATCGACGGGGTCCGATCCATCGCCTCGCTCGTGCCGATAAAGGAGCGCGAGATCCTGGTCCTGGGACGCCCGGGAGCCGACGAGTCATCACTCGCGCCGGCGATCGCGAAGGCCGTCTCGACCTACCGCGGCGCGGGCGTCGTCTCGTACAACATGGCGCTCTACGTGCCGCCGCTGTCGCCCGACGGCGAGGACTGGCGGCGCTTCCCGCCGGTCGCGCGACTCGTCGACCGGGGGGATCCGGCGAACAAGACCAGCGACATCGGCGCGATGGAGCTCTACGCCGCCTCGGTCATCGCCGCCGACCCGTTCCGGCTGGCCGAAGCGCTGCGCGCCTGACTGCTAACACCGTTCCGCCACCGTCTGTGACGCGCGGGCTATTGACGCGCCGGTCGCTGTCCTGCTTACTTTTGCGCCAATGGCGGATCTGACTTTCGTATCGCGCCGCGATTCGAGCTTCAAGGAATTCCCGCCCGCCTCGGCGCAGATCGCGATGGTCCTCCCTTTCTACGGTGACCTGACCGTGTGGGTGCGCACGCCTGACGCCGGCGGCTGGCACTTCCCGACCAGCGCGCGGCGCTCGGGCGAGACGATCCTGGAGGTCGCGCGCCGCGAGCTCTGGGACGCGGCGCGGATCGTCGCAAACCGTCTGGATCTCCTCGGCGCCATCCGTTACGAGCTTCCCAAGCCTTTGACCGCGTACGTGTACATGTGCGAGCTCGATCGGCTGTCGTGGTGGTACGAGCTCCCCGACAAAGAGAAATGCGCCGAGCTCGGCGTGTTCAAAGCGCTGCCGCGGCCCATCGCCTCGGAGGCCGTCGAGATCGTGCTCGAGGCCGCCCTGCGCGCCCGCCGCACCGGACTCCGCTAACCCCGCCGCTCGCGCGGCGGTCTGCGCTCGCCTGCCTGGTGCTCGTAACGATTCCCTAACGGTCTTGGGCGCTTGGCCCCCTCGGCGCTCGTTCGGGCCACCAACTTGCGGCGGGACGAAACCCGCTATGGGCCGAGACGACGAAGCGGAACGGGCGGTCGAGCGATGGGTCCGGTTGGGTGACGAGGTCGTCACGGGCAAGACCGGCGGGGAGTGGGACGCCAAGGCGACGCGCGCGTGCGCGGCGTGTGGGACCACGTTCAACATCCTCGCCCGCGACGACCGTGCGCTCTGCGCGCGCTGTTTCCTGGAGCGGGGCGACTAGTCGAACGATCGCGTGATGACGCGGACGAGCTCGTCGCCCTCGAGCCCGTCGCCGAGATACTCGTCGCCGACGCGCACCTCGAGGTGCAGGTGCGGTCCGCCCTCTTCGAATCCGGAGCTGCCCACGGCGCCGATGATCTGACCACGCGTGACGACCTGACCCACCTGTAGATCGGCGACCGCCTCGAGGTGCGCGTACCGCGTGACGACGTGTCGGCCGTGGTCGATCCACACCTGACGTCCGCGGATGCGATCCAGCGCCGGCTCCGGCGTGTACCCGAGAGCGATGGCGGCCGCGACCGCTTCGTCGAGCGCGCCTTGGTCCCAGTCGGCGAAGTCCCGGTCGACGCGAATCACGGTCCCCGCCGCGGCCGCGCGCACCGGCGTCCCCCGATCCGCGGGGAAGTCGATGCCCTCATGCCAGCCGGCGCGATATTCGCGCGGTGAGTTCGGAAGCAGCTCGGGCTCTGTCGGGATCTCCGCACCGTCGATCGGGATCAAAAGACCGCGCACGACGGGGGATATCCCCCTCCCCTGACCGGGGGAACTTCCGATGAAGTGATCGAGCTCGACGCGCGCTGTATTCGCAGGATCGGCCGTTGCTCGCGGAGCCGCATTTGTTGAGCTTGTTGGCGCTTTTGAGGACATTCCCGACGCGGTCGCGGCCACCGCTATCGCAGCCAGAGTGAGCACTAGGAGTACAGCCAGCAATGGTCGCATATACGAAGACGCTACCGCAGCAACTCGATAATGCACGCGTGGCACAAGAGCATTCGGTCTTCACATGGGACCCGGTCGGTGCGCGCTGGATCCACGAACGTGGACCAGAGATGTCCACGCCGCCGGTCCCGCCGGACGTCCACGCGATCCAGACCTACTTCTTCGACTCGGACGGCAAGGAATGGATCGCGACGGTACTCGCGCCCCGCGGCCGCGAGCTTGCGGCGCAGTGGCAGGGCGCATACAAGGTCCCTGATCGCATCGCTCCGCCGACGAAGAGCGCAAAGAAGAGCAGCCCCGCACCGCTGTTCGCTGTCGTTCTCGTTCTTCTCATCGTCGGCGGTGGCGCCGCCGCGGTCGTCGCCGGCACTCAGAGCGCGCCGAACGCGAGCGCCGCTCCGACCAGCGCGCCCGTCACGGATCCCTCCGCACCGGTCGCCGTGTCCGGCGAACCGACGGCGGCGCCGGTCGACGCGACGCCTGTTCCGACACAGCGACCCGGCGGCACGTCGGCCCCGACGCCGATACGCACGCCCGTCCCCACCATCGCACCCCCGCCGCCGGGTGGAACGACGGTCACGCTCGGCGACGGCAGCGTCGTCACCTACAGCGGTCCGTCGCGCGTGAACATCGGCGCGCAGTTCGCTGTGACGTTCACGGTCCGCAACGCCAACAACACCGCGGGCACCGGCACGCTGCTCGTGAGCTTCGGCAACCAGAGCACCGGCGGCTCGAAGGCCTCCTCGGGGACGCTGACCGCGCAAGGACAGCTCACGCTGAACATGCCGGGCGTATCGCTGCCGGGCAACTACCCGTTCGTCGTGAACTACAAGGGACAGCAGGCCCAGGTCGCGATCCTCCGCGTCGGCTAGCTTCGGGCCTTGGGTGGCTTCGCCTATAGTTCCTTGAGCGCCACCTTGGGTGGCATCGCCTACCGTTCCTTGAGCGCCAACCCATAGGTTCGCTGAGCGCCACCCTTTAAAGACCGGTCCTGAGAGGCCGGGAAGGAGACAAGCCTGGCCATGTTGCTCGGCGCCGACGACGTGCGTCGCGCCGTTTCCCGGATCGCGCACGAGATCGTCGAACGCGACCGCGACCTCTCCAAGCTCGCCATCGTCGGTATCCGCTCGCGCGGCGACATCTTGGCCCAGCGCTTGCGGGACGCGATCCGTTCCAACGAGAACGCCAGCGTGCCCCTTGGTTCGCTCGACATCACGCTCTACCGCGATGACCTCACGCAGATCGGCTACGCGCCGATCGTCCGCGAGTCGGCGCTGGATTTCTCCGTCGACGACAAAGTCGTCGTGCTCGTGGATGACGTGCTGTTCACCGGGCGCACGATCCGCGCCGCGATGGATGCCCTCGTCGACTACGGTCGCCCGCGCGCGATCCGTCTGGCGGTGCTCGTCGACCGTGGTCACCGCGAGCTCCCGATCCGCGCCGACTTCGTCGGGAAGAACGTGCCGACCAAGCCTTCCGACGACGTTCGCGTCCACCTCACCGAGGTGGACGGGCGTGACGAGGTCGAGCTCATCGCGCGCGAGCGGGTGAACGCATGAGGTGGTCCCGGCGGCACGTCCTGGACACCGACGACTGGTCGGCCGAGGAGACCCTGGCCGTGCTCGACACCACCGGCGCGATGGTCGAGGTGCTCTCGCGGCCGGTGCGGCGCGCTCCGCCTCTGCGTGGGCGCACGGTCGTGCTGTTCTTCGCCGAGGCATCCACGCGAACGCGTGTCTCCTTCGAGCTTGCCGCGCGGACGCTGTCCGCCGACGTGGTGAACATCTCGGCCAGCGGCTCCTCGGTGGAAAAGGGCGAGTCGCTCTATGACACGGTGCGCACGCTGCAGGCGCTCGGAGGCGACGTCGTCGTCATGCGGCACAGCTCTTCGGGCGCGCCCTACTTCGTCGCCGAGCGTACCGATGCGGCGGTCATCAATGCCGGCGACGGCTGGCACGCGCACCCCACGCAGGGCCTGCTCGACGCATACACGCTGCGAGGCGCGCTCGGCGATCTCGCGAACAAGCGCATTGTGATCGTCGGCGATGTCGTGCACAGCCGCGTCGCGCGATCGGACATCAACACACTCGTCCCGCTCGGCGCGACCATCACGCTGTCCGGACCACCGACGCTGATGCCGAGCGCCTGGCGCTGCGGGCAGGCACCCGACGGTACGACCTACGAGCCGGATCTCGACCGCGCGCTGGACGGCGCCGACGCGGTGATCGCGTTGCGGCTGCAGAAGGAGCGGCAGGAGGGCGGGTTGCTGCCGTCGCTCCGCGAGTACGCGCGGGTGTGGGGAGTGACGGAGGCGCGCGCCGCGCTCATGCGGCCCGGCGCGCCGGTGATGCACCCCGGTCCGATGAACGAAGGCGTCGAGATCGACGCGGCGGTCGCGCACGGCGCGCGCTCGCTCGTCGAACGCCAGGTCACGAACGGCGTCGCCGTGCGCATGGCGCTGCTCTATCTCCTCGTCGGCACCCCGACTCTGGAGGCGAGCTGATGCAGCGCGGCGACCTCGAGGCGAAGGGCTACCTCGTCACGCCCGGCTTCGTCGATCTGCACGCCCACCTCCGCGAGCCCGGCTTCGAGGAGTCCGAAACGCTCGCGTCGGGCGCGCGCGCGGCGCTGCGCGGAGGCTTCACGACGATCTGCGCGATGCCGAACACCGAGCCGGCCATCGATTCCCCCGGGCTCGTCGCGGAGGTCATCGCGCGAGGCAGAGCCGCAGCCGCGGCGCGCGTACTGCCCATCGCGACCGTCACCCGCGGTCGCGCCGGCCGCGAGCTCGCCGATCTCATCGAGCTCTCCGCCGCCGGTGCCGTCGCGTTCTCCGACGATGGCTCGCCCGTCGATGATGCGCGGCTGTTCCGCCACGCACTCGAGTACGCGCGAACCAAAGATCTGCTGATCATCGAGCACGCGCAGGACATGAACTTGTCGGGAAAGGGAGTCATGCACGAAGGTGTCGTGTCGGCGCGGCTCGGCTTGCCCGGAAGCCCGAGTGCATCGGAAGAGAGCGCGGTCGCCCGAGACCTCGCTATCGCGGAGATGGCGGGCGCACGACTCCACCTGACCCACGTCTCCACGAGAGGCGCGATCGCGTCGATCCGTGATGCGAAGAAGCGGGGACTGCGAGTGACGTGCGACGTCACTCCACACCACCTCGCAATGACCGATGACTGGGTCGGCGGGTCACGCGAGTTTGCCTGGGAGCGGGGGGCTCTCGGAGTGAGAGTCGAGACCGCGGCATCAGCGAGTGGTCCGAAAGGCGAACGGGAGCGGGCCCGTTTCGAGCGACGAGAGCGCCCCGCTCACACCACAGCAACCCCGTACGACTCGTCGACCAAGGTCAATCCGCCGCTTCGGTCGTGGAGTGACGTGCGCGCGTTGTGGGAGGGCCTGGCTGACGGCACGGTCGACGCGATCGCCACGGATCACGCTCCGCATGCATCTGTTCGCAAGGATGTCGAGTTCGATCAGGCAGCGTTCGGCATCAGTGGACTCGAGACGGCGCTGTCGCTCGTACTGGGCGGCGTCAGCGCCGGTTGGTGCGACCGCGACACCGTGATTCGCGCGCTCACATCCGGACCCGCACGCGTTCTCGGCATCGCGGTTCGCGACGACGACTGGATCGCGATCGATCTGCATGCGGATTGGACCGTGTCAGCGGAGTCGCTCGTGTCGCTGGGAAAGAACACGCCGCTGCTCGGGCGCACGCTGCGCGGTCGCGTCGTGTACGCGGTCGTCGGCGGCGACGTCCGCTACGAAGGAGGTCTGCGTGGCGCGACGCCGGTCGGTTCTCGCTGAGCCGATCCTCGCCGAGGCGCAGTTGCATCTTTATGCATCTGGAACGTATAGTTATGCACCGATGACCAGGGCGGCGGTCTTGGCGCTCGAGGACGGGACGACGTGGTGGGGAGAGGCGTTCGGTGACGCGTCGGCCGCGTCAGGTGAGGTCGTCTTCAACACCGCGATGACCGGCTATCAGGAGGTCGCCTCGGACGCGTCGTACAACGGGCAGGTCGTCGTCCTCACGTATCCGCTGATCGGCAACTACGGAACCTTCGAGCGCGCGGCCGAGTCCCGTCGGCCCTGGATCGAGGCGTTGGTGGTGCGGGAGCTGAACTCGACATGCCGCGAGGACACCGTCGATCTCGACGCGTACCTGCGCCAGTACGGCGTTCCCGGCATCTCCGGCGTTGATACGCGCGCTCTGGTGCGTCGCCTTCGTGCCAACGGCACGCTTCGCGGTGCGCTGCTTCAGGTCGCGCCCGGTCTGGCACAGGATCCGGGTGTCGAGCAGGAGGCCATCGCGAAGGCGCGCGCGTCGGCGCCGCTCGGCGCGCGACCGCTCGTCGTCGAAGCGAGCGGCGTGGGCCGGCAGGTCGGAAGCGGTCCGAAGATCGCGCTGCTCGACACCGGCGTGAAAGAGAACCAGGTGCGATGTCTCACTCGGCGCGGCGCGACCGTGCGGGTGTTCCCGGCGACCGCGAGCGCGCGCGATGTGCTGTCGTGGTCGCCCGAGGGCATCGTCATCAGCAACGGCCCCGGCGATCCCGCCGCGATCCCGCAGATCGCGCACAACGTCAAGCTGCTGCTCGACGCGGTGTCGCAGCGAGGAACGGCGCGGCCCGTCCCCATCCTCGGCATCTGCCTCGGTCACCAGCTCATCGGTCGCGCGATCGGCGCGACGACCTCACGACTCCCCTTCGGGCACCACGGCGCGAACCACCCGGTGCAGGACGTCAGGAGCGGCAGCGTGGTGATCACGAGTCAGAACCACGAGTTCCAGGTCGACGAGACCTCCATCCCGACGGGCAGCGACTTCTATGTGAGCGCGCGGAACCTGAACGACGGCTCGGTCGAGGGTCTCGCGCATCGCACGCTACCGATCCGCACCTATCAGTACCATCCGGAGGGCGCGCCTGGCCCGCGCGACAACGAGCCGGTATTCGATCGTTTCCTCGTCGACGTCCGCGAAGCCGTCGCTCGCCGCGGATGAAGGTCCTGATCATCGGCTCGGGGCCGATCACGATCGGGCAGGCCGCGGAGTTCGATTACGCCGGATCGCAGGCGTGCCGCGCGCTCAGGGAAGAGGGCGCGCTGACGGTGCTCGTGAACTCGAATCCCGCGACGATCATGACCGACCCCGGTGTGGCGGACATCACCTACATCGAGCCGCTCACCGCCCCGGTGCTCGAGCGCATCATCGCGAAGGAGCGTCCCGATGGACTGCTCCCGACGCTCGGCGGACAGACCGGCCTGAACCTCGCGGTCGCGCTCGCCGAGGCCGGCGTGCTCGAGCGTTACGGGGTGCGTCTTCTCGGCACACCACTGTCCGCGATACAGCAGGCCGAAGATCGCGAGGCTTTCAAGCAGCTGCTCATCGGCATCGGCGAGCCGGTGCCACAGTCGCTCACCGTCCACAGCGTGGACGAGGCCGTCGCCTTCGCGGACCGCGTCGGCTTCCCGTTCGTCGTTCGTCCGGCGTACACGCTAGGGGGTACCGGCGGCGGATTCGCAGCAAGCCGCGATGAGCTCATCGACCGGTGCGCGCGCGGCATCGCCGCGTCGCCGATCGGCCAGGTGCTCGTCGAGCGTTCCCTCGTCGGTTGGAAAGAGATCGAGTACGAGGTCATGCGCGACGCGGGTGATACGTGCATCACGGTCTGCAACATGGAGAACCTCGACCCGATGGGCGTCCACACCGGCGACTCGATCGTCGTCGCGCCGTCGCAGACGCTGACCGACAAGGAGTACCAGATGCTCCGCAGCGCCGCGCTGCGGATCATCCGAGCGCTCGGCATAGAGGGCGGCTGCAACGTGCAGTTCGCGTTGCACCCGGAACGCGCGCCAACGGCGGACCCCGACGCGCAGGTCCCGTACTACGTCATCGAGGTCAATCCGCGCGTCTCGCGATCGTCGGCGCTGGCGTCGAAGGCAACGGGATACCCGATCGCGCGTGTCGCGGCCAAGATCGCGGTCGGCAAGCGACTACACGAGATCGCGAACGCGGTCACGAAACGGACCTCGGCGGCCTTCGAGCCGGCTCTCGACTACGTCGTCGTGAAGATCCCCCGCTGGCCGTTCGACAAGTTCCCCGGCGCCGATCGCTCGCTCGGGACGCAGATGAAGGCCACGGGCGAAGTCATGGCCATCGACCGGTCCTTCGAGGCCGCGATGCAGAAAGCACTCCGCTCCCTCGAGGTCAAGGGTCAGGGTCTGCTCTGGGAGGCGCCGGCGTGGGTCGAGGTCGCCGAGCCGGGTCCGTTCCTCGATCGCTTTCTGTCGAACGGCCCGACCGACGACAGGCTCTGGCGACTCTTCGCCGCGCTTCGGCGGGGCGCCTCGGTCGAGGACGTGCATCAGCGGACAAGGATCGATCGGTGGTTCCTCCGCAAGCTCGCGTCGATCGTGCGCTTTGCCGAGAGCGAGCTGCAGGGGAAGACGCCGACGCCCACGCTCCTGCGCCGCGCGAAGCGCCTCGGCTTCGCGGACGCGGACATCGCGACGCTCGCGGGCATGCTCCCGGCGGACGTTCGACGGCTGCGCGCACAGTGGGGGATCCGTCCCGTCTACAAGATGGTCGACACGTGCGCCGCGGAATTCGAAGCCGTGACGCCGTACTTCTACTCGACGTACGAGTCCGAGAACGAGGCGGCGCCGCTGCCCGGAGAGAAGGCGGTGATCCTTGGCTCCGGTCCGATCCGGATCGGGCAGGGGATCGAATTCGACTGCTGCTGCGTGCAGGCCGCCGGCGCGCTCCGCGACCGCGGCGTCGCATCGATCATGGTGAACTCGAACCCCGAGACCGTGTCGACGGACTTCGACGAATCCGCCCGCCTCTATTTCGATCCACTCGATGAAGAGTCCGTCGCCGCGGTTCTCGAGAATGAGGGCGCGACCTCGGTGCTCACGCAGTTCGGCGGGCAGACCGCGCTGAACCTGGCCGATCGCATCGCGGGCATCGGTGGCGTGATCGCAGGAACGCCGGCCGATGCGATCGGCCTCGCCGAGGACAGGCGACGCTTTCACGAATTCGCTGATGCCCTTGGGATCCCGCAGCCTCCCGGCGGCACCGCCGAATCGTTCGTCGAAGCGCGACGTATCGCCGCCGAGGTCGGCTACCCCGTCCTCGTCCGTCCGTCGTACGTCCTCGGTGGTCGCGGTATGGAGATCGCGTACAGCGACGAGGACCTCGAGCGGTACTTCCGCTCCGCGCTGGAAGCGGGGACGGGGCGCGTGCTCGTCGACAAGTACCTGCGCGGCAAGGAAGTCGAGGTCGACGCCGTCAGCGACGGGCGTGACACGCTCGTCGCCGGGATCATGGAGCACATCGAGCGCGCCGGCGTTCACTCGGGCGACAGCTACGCCGTCTATCCCGCGCAGAATCTCTTGCCGAACGAACGCGATCGCATCGTCGAGCTGACGCGGCAGATCGCCTCTGCGCTCCCGGTCAAGGGCCTCCTCAACATCCAGTTCATCGTCGAGGAGGGCCGCGTCTGGGTGCTCGAGGTGAACCCACGCTCCAGCCGCACCGTGCCATTCCTCACCAAGGTGACAGGTGTGCCGCTCGTGCGGCTTGCCGTCGCGATCTCGCTCGGCTCGACGCTCGCGGCCGAAGGATTCGCCCGTCACGACGGTCTCTGGCCCGCCGGCGACCTCGTCGCGCTCAAGGCGCCGGTGTTCTCGATGGCGAAGCTTCTCGACGTCGATACGTACCTCGGACCGGAGATGAAGAGCACCGGTGAGGTGATGGGCGTCGATCGCACGTTCGCACCGGCGCTCTGGAAGTCGCTGGTCGCAGCTGGGCTCGCACCGGCCTCGAGCGGCAGCGTGGTGATCACCGTGGCCGACAAGGACAAGCAGGAGGTCGTCCCGATCATCGAGGGCTTCCACTGGCTTGGCTACGAGCTCGTCGCGACGAGCGGGACCGCCGCGCTCATCCGATCGCTCGGGATCGACGTCCGTGAGGTCGGCAAGCTCTCCGAGGGCGACGACGAGATCCTTCGCGTCATCCGCTCGGGCCGCTGCGCCGCCGTCGTGAACACGCCGACGCTGGGCAAGACCGTGGACCGCGATGGCTTCCTCATCCGGCGCGCCGCCGTCGAGGCGCGCGTACCGTGCCTGACGTCGCTCGACACCGCGCTCGCGGTCGTGACCGCGCTGCGCGCGAGCGCGGTGAGCTATTCGGTCGCACCGCTCGCCGAATATCGCGCGCCCGCCGTGGTGGCGGCTGCCGACTAGCCGATTGTCCGCGGCGCCGGGGCACCGAGGGGCACCGGCGATCGCCACCGCGCTGGTCGTCTCGGCGTCCCTCCTCGGCGACACTCTCCTGTACACGGTCTTGCCGGTGAGCGCGGCGTCGCTCGGCATCTCGCGTCCGGTGGTCGGCGTGATCCTCTCGCTCAACCGCTGGGTCCGCCTCATCACGAATCCGGTCGCAGCTCGCCTCTACGGGCGTTTTCCCGCAGGCGCGCTCGTCGTCGTCGCGATCGTGCTGAGCGCGGTGTCGACCGCGATGTACGCGCTGCCGGCAGCACTCGTGGTGTTCTTCCTCGGTCGCCTCCTGTGGGGCTTCTGCTATTCGCTGCTGCGTCTGGGGTCCTTCCTCGCCGCGCTCGAAGACGCGGCATCGCACGCGGGCCGTCGGATCGGCAACACGCGCGCGATCTGGGGCGTCGGCTACTTCGCAGGCGCCGTTTTCGCGCCGTTCGCGATCGAGAGCATCGGTTGGACCGGCGCATGCCTCGTCGCTGCCGCGCTCACGTTGGTCGCGGGTATCGGTCCGGCCTATCTTGCCGGCAGCTGGCGCCGACACGTGCGCGTACCGGAGGAAGGCCACACCCCGGCGTCGGTGTGGGAGCCTCGGCTGCTTGCCCTGTTCGCCACCGCGACGGTGCAGCTCGGGCTCTACGCGGGCATCCTCGTCGCGGCCGGTGGATTCCGCGTGGATGAGCTGTTCCACGAGGGCGCGCCGATCGTCGGGTTCGTCGTGCCCGCGACGTTCGTCGCGGCGGCCTTCGCGCTCACGCAGCGCGTCGCGCAGGTGCTGTGGACGCCGATCGCGGGCCGCTGGAGCGATCGCTCCGCGAGCTGGGCGTTCGTGATCTCCACTCTCGTGGCGCTGACCTCCGTTGCCCTTCTCGCGGTGCTGCGCCTGGACCCGATCCTCTTCGTCGTCATCGGCGGCTGCGCGTTCGTCAACGGCCTGACAACGACGATCGCGGTGGAGCTCGTCGTCTCGCGTCGCTCACGCGATCACGATCGCCCGCGCATCCTCGCCGCGCTGCATACCTGGCAGGACGCCGGTGCCGCCGGTGGCGCGCTCCTCGGAGGTGTGCTCGCCGCGGTCGGTGCGGGACCGGCGCTACTTGCCGGTGCCGCGCTCCTTGGTCTCACAATTCCGCTGTGGTGGGCGGCGATGCGGCCCCGATGAATCGCGCCGACAGCGCGTCGTTCATGAGCGCCGACGAATACGGACGCACGCTCGCCGGGCTGTCGCTCAACCTGATCGTGCGTGACGTCGCGCGGAGCATCCCTTTCTACACGCAGGTCCTCGGGTTCCACGCTCTCCATCAGACCGTGGACTACGCGGCGCTCGAGCGCGAGGGCGCGACGATCCAGCTCCACGCCGATCGCACCTACGCGCGTCAGCCGTGGGGGCCGCGCCTGGGCGACGCGGGGAAGCGTGGGTTCGGAGTCGAGATCCGACTCCTGGGCGTCGACCCCGATGACGCGGAGCGTCGCGCGCGTGCCTTCGGCTTCACCGTGCTCGCGCCGGCAAAGGACTGGCCGCCCCACGGCTGGCGCGATTGCCTGATCGAGGATCCCGACGGCTACACGTTCTCCGTGGGAGTGCCGCTCCGCACGTGACCTCTCCCCTCCGCGGAGCAGACGCAGATGCGATCGCGTCTGCGAGACTTGCGCCATGTTGATCGAGGAGGGCCGTGTCGTCGCGAACACGCGTATCGGCGAGCTGGGCGCGCTCCTGGTCGTCCGTTCGCCCGAGATCGCGGCGCAGGCGCACGCGGGCCAGTTCGTGCACGTCCGTGCGGGGGTCGGTTGGGATCCGCTCCTCCGCCGGCCCTACTCGTTCTGCCGCATCGACCGCCGGGAAGCCGAGATCGAGCTCATCGTGAAGCCGCTCGGTACGGGCGGAGAGTGGATCGCCGAGCGTCACGCCGGCGATGCCTTGGACCTTCTCGGCCCGCTCGGGACGTCCTTCGTCGTCCGGCGGGACGCGCGCAACCTGCTCCTCGTCGCCGGCGGCACGGGCATCGCCCCGATGCGCGTCATCGCCGAGCAGGAGGCGTCACGGCGTAACGTGACGCTCGTCATGGGCGGTCGCTCGGTCGCGTACCTGTGGCCGTCGGATCGATTGCCGGCGAGCGTCGAGTACGTGACGACGACGGACGACGGCAGCTTCGGAACGCGAGGCCGCGTGACCGACGTGCTACCGCCGCTGCTCGCGTGGGCCGATCAGCTCCTGGCGTGCGGACCGTGGGCGATGCTCGCCGCGCTGGGCCGCCTTCGCGATGCGGCGGAGCGCTCGGCCGCGACCTTCCCCGGTCGGCGCACGCTGCTCGACGCGCAGATCGCCGTCGAGCAGCACATGGGCTGCGCGATGGGTGTCTGCCGCGCCTGCGTCGTCGTTACGTCCGAGGGCAACGCGCGCGTCTGTCGCGAAGGTCCGGTGTTCGCGCTCGGCGACATCGCGTTCGAAGCCGGCGAACCGGCGACGGTGGGAATCCACTGATGCCCTGGCGCCGGTCGCGCAAGCACGTGGAGCGGCCGATCGACGTGCGGAAGTCGCTCGAGGAGTCGCTCGAGACCGCGGCCGAGGGCGAGGAGGAAGAGGACCTCGTGGAGCTCGTCGATCTGGATGGGGCGTCGATCGCGGAGGCCGCGGCCGGCGAGCCCGATGCCGAGCGCACGCCGACGGAGATCGCGGACAAGCTGCGCGAGAGCCTTGCGGGCGCCGTGATCAGCGACGTGCGCGCGGTCCCGCGCGCGCCGGTCGAGACGCTGCCGGAGCACGGCGTCGATCTTTCGATCGAGGCCGCGCGCGGCCTATGGCTCAAGAATCCCGTGTTGACGGCGTCTGGAACGTTCGGACAGGGTGTCGAGTACGCCGAGCTCATCGACATCACGCGGCTGGGCGCGATCGTGAACAAGGGAACGACCCCGCGCGCGCGCCCGGGCAACCCGCAGTACCGGATCGCCGAGACCCCCGCCGGGATCCTGAATTCGATCGGCCTCGAGAACCCCGGGGCGGAGGAGGTGGCGCGCAAGTACGGCAAGATCTGGTCGAAGATCGGTGTGCCGGTCATCGTCAACGTCGCCGGCTACAGCGTCGAGGACTACGTCTTCGTGGTCGAGACGCTCGACGGCACGCCGGGGGTCATCGCATTCGAGCTCAATGTGTCGTGTCCGAACGTGGAGGGGGGGATGCTCTTCGGCTCCGACCCCCGGCTCGCGGCCGCTGTGACGCGCGCCGTGAAGGACGCGACGGACAAGCCGGTCATCGTGAAACTCACGCCGAACGCGCCGCAGGACGTCGTCGCGGTCGCGCGCGCGTGCGAGGAGGCCGGTGCCGACGGGCTCACGGCGATCAACACCGTCCTCGGCATGCGCATCGACGTGGCGAAGCGACGACCGATCCTGGGCACGGGCAGCGGCGGGCTCTCGGGTCCGGCGATCCGGCCCATCGCGGTCCAGATGACCTATCAGGTCGCGCAGGCCGTCGCGATCCCGGTCATCGGCGCGGGCGGCGTGACGAGCGCGAACGACGCTCTCGAGTTCCTCATGGCGGGCGCGTCCGCGGTGCAGGTCGGGACGGCGACGTTCGCCGATCCGACCGCGCCGCTCACTGTGATCGAAGGCCTAGCCGCATATGTGCGCGCGCAGGGCCTCGCGTCGATCCGCGACATCATCGGCGCGGCGCTTCCGCGCGCGCAGTGAGCAAGCCGCCTGACCCGTTCGCCTTCGGGCCGCTCGCGCTCCTCGAGCGACCCTCGCGCGAACGGCTGAAGAAGCTCGCGACGAAGCGCCAGCTCGCCCTCGGCGAGATGCTCATCGACGAGCACCACCCGGCCGACGAGGCGTACGTCATCGTGGACGGGACGATGCGTGTCGTCGGAACGGTGGAGCTGCGCACGCTCGCCATCGTGAGCGCGCCCTCGCTCGTCGGCGAGCTCGTGTTCTTCGACGAGCAGAAGAAGGCCGCGTCGATCGTCGCCGACACGCCCTGCAGCGTCTTCGTGTTGCCCGGCACGGAGCTGCGGCGGCTGATGGACGAGCAGCCGGTGTTCGCCGTCGCGATGCGAGAGCGCACGGACATGTGGCTCGCGGATGTCTTCCTGAAGCGGCAGAGCCCGCTCCGTGATCTTCCCTCGGACATCGTCGCGTCGCTGGCGTCCCAGCTGCGACCGCGTGTGCTCGCGGAGGACCAGCTCGTCGAGGGCAGCGACGACGACTGGTACCTCGTGCGGCGCGGCGCGCTCGAGCCGATCGACGGCGGCGACCGCACCGAGCCGGGCGACTTCATCCAGCGGCAACGAGGCGTCGGCTACGCCGCGGTCGGTGAGACCTGGCTGTACGAGCTGCGCCTGCAGGACGTCGCGCGCGAGATCGTCCGGTACCAGTCGCGACTCCGCGACATCGCGGACACGCTGGACGACCAGACCCGCGCGAAGCTCAGCCCGAACCTGACGATCGTCCATGACTCCCGTCTCGGCGGTGCGCTCGTTCGCGACCGGCACAACCGTGCGGTCGTCTCCGAGCGCGTCGCGGCGCTCATCCCGGCGATCGACGGTCATACCGAGGTGACGCGGCTCACCGAGCTTACGGGTGTCGAGCGCGGGCCGGTCATCGAGGCGCTCGCGGTGCTGATCGCGTCGGGACTCGCCAACGATGAGTCGCGCTGGCCCGACTTCCGTCCCGACTAAACTTGGCGCGTGCAGACGAGCGTCGCGCGCACGCCGGCCGCATCGGAGGAGTGGCGCTCGTCGTTCGTGCGCCGCATCGCCGCCGTGCATGCCCTCTGGCAGCAGGGTGTCGCGGATCTGACGCCCGCGAGGGCGAATCACTTCGAGCGCGCGGGCGTCCTCCCGATCGCGTTCACGCTCATGCATCTGGTCGTCGGCGAGGACCGCAACGCCGCTCGGTATCTCGGCGCCGGCGCGCTGCTCTGGGACGAGCAGGGCTGGGCGGAGCGCGTCGGACTCGTCGGCGAACCTCCGGTGCGTGGGACGCCGATGAGGGACGCGGAGCACATCCGGCTCGGCGACCTCGACGCGTGGCGCGTGTACCAGACTGCGGTCTTCGCGCGCACCGAGCGCGCGCTCGAGGCGCTGCCAGCGGGCCGTTTCGCGGAGAAGGCGATGGACCGGCCAGCGGCCGACAAGCTCAAGGGCTCGTTTCTCGCGCTCCTGGTGCCGGAGGGCGAGATCCGCGTCAGGGACGTCTGTGAGGCATACCTGTTCCAGCACGCGGTGCGTCACCTCGGCGAGCTCGAGCACGCTCGCGCTCTTGTCGGCCTGGGCGGTCTCTCCTAGCGGCGGAGCACCAGCCCGATCTTCCCGAACGTCTGACGCGGCTCCGCGAACACGCGCACGTCGCCTTTTCCCTCGGCCACGGCATCCGGGGTGTGGTTCTCGGCGGCGAATTCCACTTCGCTGAGCGGTGGGAAGACCCTGAGGATCATCGTGCCCATCTCGTGGACGAGATGCTGGATGGACCGACTGTTCATGTCGTGAAAGGTCACCTCGATCGCGCGGCGCACGAGCTCGGGGGAGACGTGTGCTCGATCCGACGCGGCCTCGACTGGATCCGCGTATCTCCAGTGCACGTTCATGCGGACGGTCAGGGGGCGATCGATCAGGTCGGGGAGGCTCGTGTACTGGTCGCGCGCGAAGGACGCGAACGAGCTTCCGGTGGTCTTCAGGAGGTTCATCCCTTCGATCCCGCTGCGCGCGGATGTGATGGCGACCGTGTCGTCGCGGCGCTCGACATCCGCCTGGGACATAGCGATGTCGGCCCGCGTAAGCCGGAAGACGACGTTGCTCCCTCCTGCTGGTGATGGCGCATACGGCACCGGACCGCTGAGGGCGGTCACAGGCGTGCCGCGCCTCGGCGACGCGATGTAGTGGGCGGGATCGAGGGGCACCTCGTGCGCGGTGACGCGGATTTTTTCCATCTGCGGATACGTAACCAACAGGCGCTGACCGAGGAACCCGACATAGGCCTCGAGCGAGCGTCCGTCGAAGTCGGCGGCCGTCGCGTACACGAAGTTCTTCATCGTGTCGGTCGCGACGACCTCGCGGTTGTCGCCTTCGGTGTACGCCGCGGCAAAGCGCTCACCGAAGACGTCGATCGTCACCGATGCGGCGAAGGGGGGCGCGGTGCGCTTCGCGAGTCGGAAGAAGATCACCCGCGTCTTGCCGTACTGGATCTCCATCGGTGTCATCGCGCGCGCTCCAGCCGGTCGAGCGAGATCGCGAGGAACTCATCGAGTCCGGCCATCAGCTCCGCCTCGCGTGTGTTCGCCAGGCGCGCGCGGAGCAAGGGGACGATCTCGCGCTTGGTCCGTCCGGCGACAAAGATGACGAAGCGAAAGCCGAACTTCTTCTCATACGCGTCGTTCAGCTGGGCGAGCTCGCGGAGGGTCGCCGCGTCGGCGGCATCGCCGCCCTGCTCGCGTCGCGAGAGGATCGACAGGGAGGCCGGATCGGCGCCGATCCGTGGGTGCGCGTCGAGGACGGCGATGCGCTCCGGTTCGCTCATGCGCTCCAACGCGTCGCGGGCTTTGGCGATGACCGCCCGCGGCGTCTCGTCGCCGCTAAGGCGCATGGCCGCGGCCAGCCCGGGTGCGCGCTCGAACACCGCCGCGAGCGTCTCGATCAAGGCGTCGGACCGCATCTAGCTGCCGAGGTACGACACGACGCCGTAGCGCGAGACGAGGAGCGGTATGTGCTGATGACCGCCCGCGAGCCGCACCTCGAGCGACACGCTGCCGAAGAACGTGTCGAGGTGGCGGGCACGGAAATACGCTCCGACATCGAAGACGAGCCGGTAGATCCCGGGCTCGTGCTCGTCGCCGAGCTTCGCCACGCGCCCGTCCGATCCGGTGGTGCCCTTCGCCGCAAGCGTCCCGTTCCGATAGAGCGTGACCTCGACGCCGCGAGCGGGCACACCGTTGGTCGTGTCAAGGACGTGCGTGGAGAGCGTCGCGTGCGCCATCGGGCGGGTATCGTACGCCCGCGATGCCGATGCTTCGCATCACCGCCGGTCCGTACACGTTCAAGGCGCGTTGGGAAGAGAACGACGCGCCGAAGACGGTCGCCGCGATCCGCCGGATGCTCCCGCTGCGCAGCAAGCTCGTCCACGTCCGGTGGAGCGGCGAGTCAACCTGGGTCCCCATGGGGGAGCGGCGCCTCGGCGTGGACTATGAGAACCACACCAGTCATCCCGCGCCGGGAGAGATCCTCGTCTATCCCGGCGGCATCTCCGAGATGGAGATCCTCTTTCCGTACGGCGCCTGCCTCTTCGCGAGCAAGGTCGGGCAGCTCGCGGGCAACCATTTCGCGACCGTGATCGAGGGCAACGAGAACCTCGCGGAGGTCGGCCGCCTCACGCTCTGGGAGGGCGCGCAGGACTTCGTCGTCGAAGAGGTCTAGGACGGCCACCGCAGATCTCGCGATCCGTGGCGGACGGGTGGTCAGCGAGGAAGGCGTTCGGGAGGCGGACGTCCTCATCGCGGGCGGGGTCTTCGACGCGATCGTCGAGCCGGGCCATGGCAAGGCGTTCGACGAGATCGAGGCGCGCGGCCTTCACGTGTTCCCCGGCGTCGTCGACGCGCATGCGCATGTGAATGAGCCCGGACGCGAGGAGTGGGAGGGCTGGCAGGCGGCGACGAGAGGCGCGGCCGCGGGCGGCGTGACGACGCTCGCCGACATGCCACTCAACTCGTTGCCACCGACGCTCGACACGGCCGCAGCCCGCGAGAAGGAATCGCGCGCGGCGCGCTCGGCGATCGTGGACTACGCGCTGTGGGGCGGTCTCGTCGGCGCCGATCCCGTGCCGCTGCGCGAGCTGAAGCAGTGGGGCGTTGTCGGCCTCAAGGCATTCCTCTGCCCGAGCGGCGTTCCGGAGTTCCCGCATCTGGACGCGGCCTCGCTCACGCCTGCGCTCGCGGCGGCCGCCGAAGCCGGGCACCTCGTCGCCGTGCATGCCGAGGACGAAGCGCTGATCGCGAAGGGGGCCGAACAGCTGCACGCCATGGGCCGACGCGACCGCGCCGCCTGGCTCGAGTCGCGGCCGCCCGCGGCCGAGCGTCGCGCGATCGAGCGCCTCGCCGACGCGGCCCGTGAGACCGGCGCGCGCGTGCACGTCGTGCATGCCTCGAGCTCGGCGGCGGTGACCGCGGTCCTCCGCGCGCGCGAGCGTGGCGCGAGCGTGACGGTCGAGACCTGCCCGCACTATCTCTCCTTCAGCGCGGAGGACGTCGAGCGCGTCGGCCCGGCGCTCAAGTGCGCGCCGCCGATCCGCGATGCCTCGTCGCGCGAGCGGTTGTGGCAGCACGTGCTCGCCGGCGAGGTCGATCTCATCGCGTCCGATCACTCGCCATGCACGGCCGACCTGAAGACACGCGGCGAGCGAGACATCTGGGAGGCCTGGGGCGGCGTCACCGGGATCCAGTCGCTCCTTCCCGTCATGCTCACCGAGGGCGTGCACCGTCGCGGTCTGCGCCTCGGCGCGCTCGCGCGTCTGGTCGCGGGCGCGCCGGCGCGACTTCTCCGTCTCTGGCCGCAGAAGGGCGCGATCCGAGCCGGCGCCGATGCCGACGTGGCGCTCGTCGCGGTCGATCGCGAATGGACGCTCGAGCCGGAGCGCCTGCAAGCGCGGAGCGGCCTCAGTCCGTATGTCGGCCGAACGTTCCGCGGAGCGGTCGTGCGCACGCTGGTGCGTGGCGTGACCGTCTTCGACGACGGCGAGTTCGTCGAGGAGAAGCGCCACGTCCGATTCGGGCGGCTTGTGACGAGAATGGGAGCGTGAGGACAGCGGAGGCGGTCGCGATCGACGAGCGGCGCCTGCTGCGCCGCCTGGACGAGCTCGCGCAGCGCGGCGCTCTTCCCAGCGGCGGTCTCTTTCGCGCGCTGTACACGCCGTCGTGGGTCGCGGCGACCGAGCTCGTGTCCGGGTGGATGAAGGACGCGGGCCTGCTCGTGCGGCGCGATGCGGTCGGCAATGTCTGGGGACGCATCGAGGGGTCGCGCGGTGGACGCGCCATCGTGACCGGCTCGCACATCGACACGGTCCGGGGCGGCGGCGCGCTCGACGGCGCGCTGGGAGTCGTCGCCGCGGTCGAGGCCGTCGCGAGCCTCGTGTCACAGTTCGGCCGACCCACACGCATCCTCGAAGCCCTCGCGATCTGCGAGGAGGAAGGCAGCCGCTTCGCCACGAATTTCTGGGGAGCCCGTGCCATCGCGGACCGGATCGAACCCGATGAGGCAACGCGGGTGCGCGATGGCGACGGTGTGACGCTCGCCGATGCGATGCGCGGCGTGGGTCTCGATCCCGCGAACATCGCGCAGGCGATCCGCCGCGACATCGACACCTTCGTCGAGCTGCACGTCGAGCAGGGCCCGATCCTCGAGGAAGAGGGCCCGCGCCTCGGCGTGGTGCGGACGATCGTCGGTACCGCGCACCTCGAGGTGGTCGTGCGCGGGCAGCCCGACCATGCCGGCGCGACCGCGATGGACCGCCGGCGCGACGCCCTCCTCGGCGCCGCGGCGATGACGCTGGCCATCGCCGACGTCGCGCGCGAGATGGGCCCGCCCGCGGTCGCGACGGTCGGCACGATCGGCGTCGAGCCCGCGCAGGTCAACGTCGTGCCGGGCGTGGCGCGGTTCACCATCGACGCGCGGCACAGCGACAACGCGCTGCGCGCCGAGCTCATCGCCGAGATCACGAAGGTCTGCAAGGTGGGGGGCCGCGAGCGCGACCTGGCGGTCGAGGTGCGCACGCTGCGCGATCGGCCGCCGGTCCAGCTCAACGAGCGCGCCACCGACGTCGCGCGACGGGCATGTATCGCCTGCGGGACCCTGCCGCGGGACATGACGAGCGGCGCCGGTCACGACGCGCAGGTGCTCAGCACCGCGGCGCACGCGGCGATGATCTTCGTGCCGAGCATCGGTGGCCGCTCGCATTGTCCGGAGGAGGCCACCGCGGCGGAGGACGTCATCCTCGGGACGCGAGCGCTCGCGACGGCGCTCCGCGAGCTGGCGTACTCCTAGTGGCGATCCTGCTCCGCGGCGGGATGCTGCTGCCGATGGGCGACGGTGGGCGTTCGATGGGCGGGGACGTGCTGATCACCGGCGCGCGGATCGCCGAGATCGGGCCGGTCACGCAGACACCACCGGACACGGAGGTCGTGGACTGCTCCGGCTGCTATCTCATGCCGGGTCTGGTGCAGACGCACGTGCACCTGGTGCAGACGATGTTCCGCGGGCTCGCGGAGGACGTCGGCCTGCTCGACTGGCTGCGCCGCTTCATCTGGCCGCTCGAAGCCGCGCACGACGAGGCGTCGGTCCGCGCGTGCGTGCGTCTCGGTCTCGGCGAGCTCATCACGACCGGCACGACGACGATCCTCGACATGGGCACCACGCGCTGGGGCGACGTCGTCGCGGAGGAGCTCGTGCGCTCGGGCATCCGCGCGCGGTTCGGTCAAGCGATGATGGACACCGGGGACGGCGTTCCGCCCAGCCTGGTCGAGAACACGCGGGGCTCGCTCGACGCCAGCGCCGCGCTCGTCAAGCGCTGGACCCGTGCCGGCGCGGGCCGCATCGGATACGCGTATGCGCCGCGGTTTGCCCTCTCATGCACGCGGGAGCTGCTCGAGGCCGTCGCGATGCTGGCGAAGATGAGCGAGACGCTCGTGCACACGCATTCGAACGAGAGCCTCGAGGAGCGCGCCGCCGTGCAGGGCGTCACCGGCATGTCGCCCATCGGCTACCTCGCGCAGGTGGGGATCGCGACGCCGCGGACGGTCATCGCGCACGGCGTCCACATCGACGAGGCCGAGCTCGCCACGCTGCACGAGAGCGGGAGCGCGGTGACGCACTGCCCGTCGTCGAACCTCAAGCTCGGCTCGGGCGTGGCCGACGTCGTGCGTCTGCGGCAGGCGCGCATCACGGTCGGGATCGGCGCCGACGGCGCGGCGTGCAACAACGAGCTCGATGGCTTCGCGGAGGTGCGCCTCGCGACCCTGCTCGCGCGCACGCTGCGCGGGCAGGGCGCCCTCACGGCGGCCCACGCGCTCGGGATGGCGACCCGCGAAGGGGCGCGCGCGCTGCATCTCGAGGAGGAGATCGGCACTCTCGCGGTCGGTCGTCGTGCGGACATCGTGGTGATCGACGGCGATCGACTGGCGGGGCCCGGCGGGGATCCCGTCGCGCGGATCGTGTTCGGCGGCGGTTCGCGCGGCGTGCGCGACGTGCTGGTCGACGGCACGTTCCTCGTCCGCGGCGGCGCGCCTCTGCTGTTCGATCCGGCGGAGGTGCGCGCGAAAGCCGCGGAGGCGTTACCCGCGCTGCTGCAGCGTGCTCAGCTCGCTTAGGTCGCGGCGGGACTGTGCGTCGCGGCCGTCGCGACGCGGTGTAGGAGCTGCGTGAAGTCGAACGGCTTCGCGAGCGTCGCGTGGATGCCGGGGAGCTCGGCGCGGCTCGGCGCGATGGCGGACACGACGATGACCGGCGGATGCTTCCCCGGGAGCTGCCGCAACCGCGAGTAGAACTCGTACCCGTCCATGACCGGCATCATGAGATCGAGCAGGATCACGTCGGGAGCCCAGGTCAGCCAGCGGAGCGCGTCGCTGCCATCGCACGCGCACGCGACCTCATAACCCTCGTCGCGCAAGAGGATCGCGCAAAAGTCACGAAGATCCGCGACGTCTTCGACGATCAGGACTCGTATCGCCCCGTCGCGCGTCGGCATCACGGCATGATGGTCCTTCACGCTGTCAGTAGAAAGCGCCGAGTTAGCGTCAGGTCGGTTACTGAGCTGCTCACCCGCGCTGAGTCAATCGACCGCAGGACGCGCGAGCGCACGCAGCGCCGTTACGTTGTAGGCAGCGACCGGCCGCGAGTATCCCTTCAGCACGAGATCGCCAACGTTCTCGGAGTCGACGGCGGCCTCGGTCGCCGCGAACACCCGCTGACTCACGAGGATCTGACCGGGCTTCGCTTCCGCGGACAGCCGCTGCGCGAGGTTCGTCACGTTGCCGACGGCGCCGTAGTCGTAGCGGCCCTCAAAGCCGATACGACCAAGCGTCGCGTGTCCCATCGCGATGCCGGCGCCGAATCCAAGCCTGTGCCCGCGCTTCTCCCACCGCTCGAGCAGCTCGGCCATCCGGTCGCGTACGCCGACGGCCATCCGTACCGCTCGCAGGGCGTGGTCGTCCTGCGGGAGAGGATCGTTGAACCAGACCATGACGCCGTCGCCGGCGAAATGCTCGAGCGTCCCCTCGTCGCGGAATACCGCGGCACCCACGGCCTGGTGGTAGTCGTGTAGCACGGCGAGCGACTCCTCGGGCTCCGCCGTTTCCGAGAACGTCGTGAACCCGCGCAGGTCGCAGAACACGACGCTGATCTCGCGGCGATGCGGCTGCAGCAGCGACTCCTGCGAGAGCACGAGCTCGGCGATCTGCGGGGAAAGGAAACGCCGGAGCCGGCCGACGCGCTCGATCTCCTCGACCTGCTCGCGGACCCGGCCCTCGAGCGTGTGATTCCACTCCGCCAGCTCATGCGACTGCTGCTTGATCGTGTCGTGGTACTCCTTGAGACGGAGCAGCGAGCGCACGCGCGCGAGGAGCTCGAGCTGATTGAACGGCTTCGCGATGAAGTCATCGGCGCCGGCCTCGAGCGCCTGAACGCGCTCCTGATCGCCGCTCGCGGTGATCATCACGATCGGCAGATAACGCGTCTCCGCATCATCTCGCAGACGGCGGCACACGTCGTAACCGTTGAGCCCCGGCATCACGATGTCCAGAAGCACGAGGTCGGGATGCTCGCGATGCACCGCCTCGAGCCCGGCCGTGCCGGAGTCCGCCGTGATGAGCTGATAGCCGCGCGGTCCGAGGATCGCATCGAGAAGCCGGAGGTTCTCGGGCGTGTCGTCGACGGCGAGGATCTTCCGCGAAGCCTTCACGACCGGCCCGCGCGGATGTGACCGCGGATCTGTTCCGGGAAGCTCTTCACGTCGATCGGCTTGGTGATGAACCCGTCGAATCCCGCCTTGTCGAAGCGCTCGCGGTCCTCCTTCATCACCGAGGCCGTCATCGCGACGATCGGGATGGCGGCGGTCGCCGCGTCGGCGCGCAGCTTGTGGAGCGCGCTGACGCCGTCCATACCGGGTAGCTGGATGTCCATCAGGACCAAGCTGGGCTTGCGAGCCACCGCGAGCGGAATGCCGTCCTCGGCGCTGGTGGCCTCGATCGTGTCGAAGCCGTGATAGCGCAGGAGGTCGCGTGCGAGCTTGAGGTTCTTGTCGTTGTCCTCGACGATCAGGATCAGGTCTTTCATACGTTCACCGCGGCCGCGCGACGCAGCGGCAGCGTGAATCCGAACGTGCTGCCCGTGCCCGGTGCGCTCTCGAGCCAGATGCGGCCCCCGTGGAGCTCGACGAATCGTTTCGTGAGCGTCAGTCCTAGCCCGGTGCCCTCCCGGGATCGCTCGCGTCCGACTTGACGGAATTCTTCGAAGATGCGCTCCTGATCCGCCGGAGCGACGCCGATGCCGGTGTCGCGGACCTCGACGCGAAGATCGTCGTTCTCGGCGCGTACGTTGATGTCGACCCGCCCCCCGTCCGGCGTGAACTTCACCGCATTCGTGAGCAGGTTGTAGAGGATCTGTTTCACCTTGCGCTCATCGGCCTGGATCGTGCCGACGTCCGCAGCGACGACCGCGCTCAGCGCGATCCCGTGGCGCGCCGCCCGATCCTTGACGATCGTGAGGCCGCTTTCGAGCGCGTCGCGTAGCCCGAACGTCGACAGCTCGAGCTCCATGCGGCCCGCCTCGATCTTCGAGAGGTCCAAGATGTCGTTGATCAGTGAGAGGAGATGCTGACCGGAGCCGAGCACGTCCTGCAGATACTCGCGCTGCTTCTCGTTCACGTCCCCAAAGATGCCCTGCAGGAGGACCTCCGAGAAGCCGATGATCGCATTGAGCGGCGTTCGCAGCTCGTGCGACATGTTGGCCATGAACTCCGACTTGTGGCGGCTCGCCACCTCGAGCTCTTCGTTCTTCGCCTGGATCTCCTCGAAGAGGCGTACGTTCTCCATGGCGATGACCGCCTGGTCGGCGAACGTCTCCAACAGCGCGATCTGCTCAGGCGTGAAGGGCCGCCGCTCGTTTCTGGTTACCGCGATCCCCCCGATGACCCGGCCCTGCCGTCGCATCGGCGTGGCGAGCAGCGTCCGATATCCGCGCTGCCGTGCGCGTGATACAAGGCGGCCGGCGTATGCTTCCTCTGGAAGCTCCCAGGCGTCCTCGATGTGGATCGTACGGTCCTCAAGCACGGCGTTAACCGTAACGAGCCCACGCTCTCCGGAAATCGGTACGGTCGAGCCGAGCGGCCAGTCTGGGATGGGCACGCCGATATAGGCTGCTAGACGGAGCGTGTCACCCTCGACACGGGCAACAGCCACATTGTGGGCGTCGAAGACGCGCGCTGCCGCCTGAGCGATGGCCTCGAAGACTGGCTGTAGCTCGACGGGGTTGCTGCTAATGATGCGCAGCACCTCGGACGTGGCCGTCTGGCGCTCCAGGGCTTCGGTTAGCTCCGCGTTCGTGTCCTGGATCTCTTTGAAGAGACGGACATTCTCGATGGCGATGACCGCCTGATCGGCAAAGGTCCTCACCAGGTCGATCTGCTTGTCGCTGAATGGCTGGACCTCTGCACGCCGGATCACGATGACCCCGATCGCCGTGCCCTCGCG
>DASYUY010000065.1:0-8350 GCA_036000705.1 Candidatus Limnocylindria bacterium
GCGCGGGAGCATCGCGCACGCGCGCATGCTCGGCCGGAAGAACGTGATCTCGGAGGACGACGCGGCGACGCTGGTGCGCGAGCTCGAGCGGATCGCCGGCGAGATCGCGAGCGGGACGTTCGCCTGGCCGCACGACGCCGAAGACGTGCATTCGGCGATCGAGAACGTGCTCACCCAGCGCGCCGGCGCGGTCGGCGGAAAGCTGCACACCGGACGCAGTCGCAACGACCAGATCGCTCTCGATCTCCGGCTGCTCGTCGTCGAGCTGCTCGACGGTCTGGACCTCGCGCTGCGCCGGCTCGCGCAGGCGCTGGTCGACCGAGCGGCGGACGAGGTCGACACGGTCATGCCGGGGTACACGCACCTCCAGCGCGCCCAGCCGGTCTCGCTCGCGCACCATCTGCTCGCGCACGTCGAAGCGCTGCGACGCGATCGGATGCGCACCGAAGAGGCGCGGGAGCGCGCGGCGGTGTCGCCGCTCGGCGCTGGCGCGCTCGCCGGCGTGCCCTATCCGATCGATCCGCGCGCCGTCGCCGACGAGCTGGCCCTCCCGCGCACCTTTCGGAACAGCATCGATGCGGTCGCTGACCGCGACTTCGTCGCCGACTTCGTGTACGTCTGCGCGCTCGCCGCGGTGCACGCCTCGCGCCTCGCGGAGGAGCTGGTGCTCTGGACCAGCGCCGAGTTCGGATTCGCCGAATTCTCGGACCAGCACGCGACGGGGTCCAGCATCATGCCGCAGAAGAAGAATCCCGATGTCGCGGAGCTGGTGCGTGGCCGGGCTGGCCGGATCATCGGTGACGTCGTCGCGGTCCTGACGACGCTCAAGGGTCTGCCGCTCGCGTACGACGGGGACCTGCAGGAGCAGCGCGTGCCGCTGTACGACGCGGCCGCGGTCGTCCCCGCGCTCGACGCGCTCGCACTGGTGGTGAGCGGCGTGCGCTTCGACCGTGATGCGATGCGGCGCGCGACGGAGCGCGGCATGCTCACCGCGACCGATCTCGCGGACCACCTCGCGCGCCAGGGGGTTCCGTTCCGCGAGGCCCACGAGATCGTGGCCCGGCTGGTGCGCGGCCGGCTGGCGCAGAAGAAGGATCTCGCTCAGCTCACCCTGGCCGAGCTGCGCGCTGTGGATCCGCGGTTCGCGCAGACCGCGGTGGACGAGATCGACGTCGCGCGCTCGCTCGCGTCCCGCACGTCGCCTGGCGGGACCGCTCCAGAGCGCGTGCGGGCGGCGATCGAGGAAGCCCGCGCGGCGCTGCGCGCATGAGCGTACGCATCAGGCCGGCGCGCGCCGAAGACGTCGATGCCATGCGCGACCTGATCGATCGATACGCCGCGCAGGATCTGATGCTGTCGCGCTCGCACGAGTTCCTCGTCGAGCACCTGCGCGACTACGTCGTCGCCGAGGACGGTGAGTTCGCCGGATGCTGCGCGCTCGCGGTCCTCACGCGCGACCTCGCGGAGGTCCGCTCGCTCGCGGTGCGGCCCGAGACGTCGCGTCGCGGGGTGGGGAAGGCCCTCGTCGATGCGTGCATCGCCCAGGCGAGGCAGCTCGGCTTGCGGCGCGTGTTCGCGCTGACGCTCGTGCCCGAGTTCTTCGAGCGCTGCGGGTTCACGCTCATCAGCCTCGGCCGGCTGCCCGAGAAGAGCGCCGCGGAGTGTCCGGTGTGCCCGAAACGCTTCGCCTGCGATGAGCAAGCGATGCTCATGCATCTCGACGGTACCGAGCCGGAGCCCCTGCGACCCGGTGAGCCGTGGGGCTACACGCGCATCTTTCTCGGGCAGGAGCCGGCGCGCTGATCGTCACGCCGCGACGGTGAGACGGCTAGCCTGCTCAGGTGTCGCGACGCACGAAGGCACTCGTGGCCGGGATCGACGCGCTCATCATGGGCGTGTTCGCGTACACCGAAAGCGGTGGGACCTTCGGGACGAGCATTCCCCATCTGGTGCTCTGGGGCTCGGTCATCGCGGCCGCGGTCTGCGCGCTCGTTGTCTTCCTCGACAGCGCGGCGGTCATCGCGTGGGCGGCGATCGGCTACGTACTCTTCGGCGCGCTGCTCACGAACGGGAGCCCGAACTGGCCGCTCGCGGCTCTCGCTCTCGCGCTCATGCCGCTCGTCCCGCGACCGAACGGCTCGCTCGCCGTGGCTCTGGTGGTCGCGACCGTTACCGCGCTGATCGCGCGGACGGTCATCGGGCTGCTCGTGTGACCTGCGTGAGCGAATAGCATCTTCCCGTGACCACGCGGCCCACGATCCGTTCGGTGAACGGGCTCGTTGCGACGGACAACCATCTCGCGACGGCCGCGGGCATCGCCGTCCTCCGGGAGGGCGGGAGCGCCGTCGACGCCGCGGTCGCGGCCGCGGCGGTGTGCGCCGTGACCCAGCCGCATCGCACGGGGATCGGCGGCGATCTGTTCGCGCTCGTGTACGACGCGCGCACGCGCGAGGTGCAGGCGTACAACGGATCTGGTGCCGCGCCGCGGTCGCTCGAGCCGGCGTCGTTCCCGGACGGTTACCCCGAGGGCGGGCCACGCGTCGCGACCGTCCCGGGCGTGCTCGCCGCGTTCGCGGATCTCATGGACGACCACGGCAGGCTCGGCCTGGAGCGCGCGCTCGCACCCGCGATCCAGTACGCCGAGGAGGGGTTCCCGGTGAGCGATGGGCTCGCCGAAGGCTTCGTCGACACCGGATCGCGGCTCGATGAGGAGTGCGCGCGCGTCTTCGGCCCGCGCGGCCGGTTCCCCCGCGCGGGCGAGATCCTGCAGCAGACCGATCTCGCGCAGACGCTCCGCGAGGTCGTCGCCGACGGGACGGCCGCGTTCTACGGCGGCGATCTCGGGGCGCGATTCGCCGAAGGTCTTGCGGCGATGGGTGGCCACATCGCGATCGACGATCTCGCCGCGCATGCCACCGATCGGCCCGAGCCGATCGCGGTGCCCTATCGCGGTCTCCGCGTCGTCGGGCAGCCGCCCGTCTCTCAGGGACACATCCTGCTCGAGGAGCTCGCGATCGCCGACGGCCTCGAGCTGAAAGAGCATGGCTGGGGCAGCGCCGACCTCGTCCATCAGATGGTCGAGATCAAGAAGATGGCGTTCGCGGACCGTGACGCGTATGCGGGCGATCCGCGGCACGTGCGTTTCGATGTCGAGCGGCTCTTCGACGGTCCGTTCGTGACCGCGCGGCGTCGGGCGATCCCCGCCAGAGCGAGCGAGCGGAGCGAGGCCGGATCGCTCGCGGTCCTCGCGGCGGACACCACGTACATGGCGATCGTCGACCGCGACGGAAACGCCGTCTCGCTCATCGAGAGCGTCTTCAGTGAATTCGGAGCGGCGTCGATGGTCGCCGGCACGGGCATCATGCTCAACGACCGCCTGACCGGCTTCTCTCTGGATCCCGCATCGCCGAACGCGCTCGCCGGTGGCAAGCGGCCGGTCCACACGCTGAACACGGTCATCGCTCTCGACGGCGTCACGCCGCGCCTGGTGTTCGGCACGCCGGGCCGCCACGCGCAGGTGCAGACGAACTTCCAACTCGCCGTCGCGCTCATCGATCATGCCATGGACGTGCAGCGCGCGATCGAAGAACCGCGCTGGTACCACGAGTCCGGTCGGGCGCTGAAGATCGAGAGCCGTTTCCCCGAGGCCGTGCGCAAGGGTCTCGCGGCGAAGGGTCATGAGGTCACGCTCGTCGGCGACTGGGCCGAGGTGACCGGTGGCGCGCAGGCCATCGCGATCGACGAGAACGGCGTGTTCAGCGGTGGCGCGGATCCTCGCCGCGAGGGCAACGCGGCGGGGTACTAGCCGGTGCGGTCGTTCCTCGTCCCGCTCCTGTACGCGGCACTCGCGGTCGCCACCGCGTGCGAGGCGGTCCCACCCTCGCCCGACCCCGTCGCAAAGGCGTATGCCGACGCGTGGACGAAGGGTCATTACCAGGAGATGTGGGATCTCCTCACCGAGGAATCGCGTGAGCGCATCGGGACCGAAGGCTTCATCGATCGGCTGCCGCGGATCGCCGAGGAGATGACCCTTCGTTCGCTCGAAGCGACGACCGGACCGTCGACGCGCCAGAAGGTCGCGAACGGCTCGCCCGATCCGCGTAACGCGACGGTCCCGCTCGACGTCACCTTCCACACCACACGCGTCGGCGACTTCAAACGCAGCACGACGCTCTCGCTCGTTCTGGTCGGGGAGAAGGACAAGGCCGTCTGGCGCATCTCGTGGTCGCCCGAGGCGATCCTGCCGGTGCTGTCGCCCGGGCGTCTCGTGCGCATGACGCGACTCGACACGTCGCGTGGTCGGATCACGGCTCGTGACGGGACCGAGCTCGCGACGTTCATCGATGGATCGATCGTCGGCGTGATCCCCGGTCAGGTGCGCTCGGAAGACGGACTCGCGCTCAGCCTCGCGCCGGTCGTCGGGCTCACGCCGGACCAGATCAAAGCCAAGCTCCATCAGCCGTGGGTGCGCGCCGACACCTTCGTCCCGATCCGAACGCTCAGCGGCGCCCAGCTGGACGGCATCAAGCCGAAGCTCGCCGTCATCGAGGGCGTCGCCGCGCAGGGGACCCGGGTCCGGAATTACCCGAGCGGCCTCGCCTCGCAGACGCTCGGCTATCTCGCCGAGGCCAGCGAGATCGAGGCGCAGAAGCGCGCCGCGCGCGGCGTGCAGGCGGGAGATCTCATCGGCAAGGCGAACAGCGGACTCGAGGACACGCTGGACGACGTCCTCGGCGGCACGTACGGCTGGCGCCTGGGGATCATCGAGCCGAACGGCGGCCAGGTCGAAGTGCTCGGGGAGACCGCGCCGATCCCGGGCATGGATGTCGTGCTGTCGCTCGACCCCGCGCTTCAGGCGGCGGCCGAGAGCGCGCTCGGCGACCGCAAGGGCGCGCTCGTGGCGGAGGATCCCTGGAGCGGCGAGATCCTCGCGATCGCCAGCCGACCGACGTTCGACCTGAACGCGTTCGCGAACGGTGATGCGCTCAACATCGCGCGCTTCTCCGCCGACCTGCGCAAGCCTCTCTTCAATCGCGCGACGTTCGGCCAGTACCCCACCGGGTCGTCGTTCAAGCCCATCACCGCCGCCGCCGCGATGCGCGAGGGCGTATACAAGTGGGGCGACCGCATCGACTGCCCGGCGCGCTGGACCGGCTACGGCGAGCAGTGGGTGCAGCTCAACCACGAGACCGGGAATCTCGGGCTCATCGATCTCCGCACTGCGCTCGCGCGCTCCTGCAACACGTTCTTCTATGAGCTCGGCAAGCGGCTCAACGACAAGAACCCTGATCTGTTGCCGAACGCGGCGAAGAGCTTCGGACTCGGGAAGGCGACGGACATCGACTACGTGCTCGAGGCGGAAGGCATCGTGCCGAGTCCGGCATGGAAGGCGCAGCGCTTCGCGAATCCCGCGGACAAGACGTGGAACCCGGGCGACGCGACCAACCTCGCGATCGGACAGGGCTTCCTTCTCGCTACGCCACTGCAGATGGCGAACTACGCCGCCGCGATCGCGAGCGACGGGATCGTGTGGAAGCCGCGCCTCGTGATCGAGATCCGCGACCGCTCGGGCAAGGTACAGAAGAAGTTCGAGAAGGCGGAGCTCGGGCACGCCGCGAGCATTCCTACGGATCTGTCGCTCATCCGCGATGGGATGCGTTCCGTCGTCGCCGACACGGACGGCACCGTGTACTTCCCGTTCCGCGGGTTCCCCGTGTCCGTAGCCGGAAAGAGCGGCACGGCCGAGACGCCGTCGGGCGATCCGGATGGCTGGTTCATCGGCTTCGCGTCGTTCGAGCAACCGTCCATCGCGTTCGCCGCGGTGTTCGAGGAGTTCCATGAGGGACCCGGCAACTTCGCGTCCCAGACGGCCGGAACCACCGTGCGGACCGTGCTCGGCGCGAAGTTCGGCGTGAAGTGAGCGGCATGCGGGTCGCGTACCCGCTCACGCTCACCTTCAAGTTCCTGACCATCAGCTCGTTCATCCGCGTCGTCGATGCGAGCGGCCAGCTCGTCAGCTACGTGAAGCAGAGGGCCTTCAGGCTCAAGGAGAACGTCACGATCTTCGCCGACGAACAGCAGACACGGCCGCTCTATCACATGAAGGCGAACAAGATCATCGACATCGGCGCTACATACGCGATCAGCGATGCCGACGGCAGGTCGATCGGCGCCCTGCGGCAGCGCGGGCTGCGCACGTTCTGGAAGGCGACCTACGACATCCTCGACGACGCGGGCAGTGCGATCGGCATCGTCCACGAGCAGAACCCGTGGGTGAAAGTGATCGACGGCCTGATCGGCGAGATCCCTCTCGTCGGTTTCGTGATCCAGCAATGGATCAATCCGACGTATCTCATCGACGGCGTCGAGGGGACGACCTACCTGCGTCTCCGGAAGCGGCCGTCGTTGATCGAGCGCAGATTCCTGCTCGAACAGGAGTCGCCACTCCCGTCCCGGCTGGAGCAGTTGGCGCTGCCCGCCGTCCTGATGGTCGTGCTGCTCGAGCGCGGCAGGGGCTAGCCCGGCAGCGGCACGATCCGCGTCAAGCCGACGATCCGCGCGCCCGCGGCCTGCTCCGTCGTCAGGGAACCTCGTACGGGAAGCCCGCTCTGGTGGCCGCGTCGCGTACCACGCCCGAGGCGAGGAGTGTCCGAAGCGCGTCGCTGATCGCAGCAGCGAGCTCGGGAGATCGCTGGCGTGTCGCGATCACGAAGGGGCGCTTTTCGACGTCGGCGACGATCGTCAGTGAGCCAGGCCTGTCCCGCATGACCACCGCGATGCCGGTGCGGTCGCCGATAAGCGCGTCCGCGGTGCCGGCGTCGAGAGCCGCGACCGCAGCATTGACGCCCATCACCGTCTGAACGCTCGCTTTGATCCCACGCTCCTGTAGAACACGCTGCGCCGTGTCGCCTGCGCCCAATTCGTCCTGGGCGACGACGACATTCTTGCTCTGGAGATCTTCGACGCGACGTATCGACGAACCGGCCTTCGTCGCGAGGACCACCGCTCCCGCAGCGTACGGGACGGACAGCGTGACGCGGTTACGAGCGGACGGCGTTTCCGCGGCCATCGCGATATCGACGTCGCCACTCTCCAGCGGAACGAGTCGATCACCGCCAGAGCTGCGGAGCTCGATCTTCATGCTGGCGCCGAAGATCTCACGCGCGACCAGAGTCGCGACCTCGCTCTCAAGTGCGCGCTTCTGGGTGTGCGCGGGATCGCCTTGATTGCGGCCCGCCGGCGGCTGTTCCACGCGGATCCCGACGATCAGGGACGCCCGCGCACGGATGGCTCTCAGCGCATCGAGCGATGCCGATGGAGAGATGCTCGCGACCGGCGCGGAGCCGCTGCCGCAGCCCGTTCCGAGCATCGCGAGGACGAGCGCTACCGCAGCGCCTCGCGCGCGAGGCGGCACACCAGCCACGGGCGAATCTTGCCACGCACAGCAAGCGGTTCGTCGACGGAGTGCCGCGCCGCCTAAAATCGACCTATCCCGACCATCACTGACGCCCCGGCGACGCGTCGCCTCGACAACGGACTGGTGCTGTACGCGCTCGAAGCGCGGCACGCCCCGGTCGTCTCGTTGTGGGTCTGGTACCACGTCGGCGGCCGCAACGAGGTCCCCGGCACCACCGGGATGTCGCATTTCCTCGAGCACATGCTGTTCAAGGGCACGACCAAGCATCCCAAGGGTGACCTCGATCGGTTGCTCGCGCGCTACGGCGCGCAGTGGAACGCCTTCACCAGCGAGGACGTGACCTGCTACTTCGAGACCGTGCCGAAGGCGCGGTACAAGACCGCGCTCGAGCTCGAATCGGATCGCATGCGCAACGCGCTCATCTCGCTCGAGGAGACTGAGGCCGAGCGCACGGTGATCGTCAGCGAGCGCGAGGGCTACGAGAACGATCCGTCGTTCCTCCTCGGTGAGGAGCTGCAAGCCATCGCGTTCAGCCGCCACACCTACGGACAGGGAGTCATCGGGAGCAAGGACGAGATCAAGCTGATGACGCGTGACGGCCTGTACGCGCATTACCGCCGCTTCTACGCGCCGAACAACGCGTATGTCGTCGTGACCGGAGACGACGAACCCGAGCGTCTCATCGAGGAAGCCGCGTCCGCATTCGGCCCGCTCGATCCATCGAGCGATCTCGGCGAGCCGCCGAAGGCGCCCGAGCCGGAACAGCACGGCGAGCGGCGCGTGACCGTGCACCGCGCCGGCGGGACGCTGCCGATCGTGATGCTGGCATTCCGCGCTCCGCGTGCCACGGATCCGCGCGCGGCCGCGATCTCCGCGCTCTCGGTCGCGCTGGCCGGAACGTCGGCCGGAAGCGACGGCGCGTCCGGACGCTCC
>DASYUY010000066.1:0-8366 GCA_036000705.1 Candidatus Limnocylindria bacterium
GGCGAGCAGCCAGAACTCGCGCTGCCGCAGCGCGTCGCGCAGCGGTGTGCGGCGCGCGTCGTCGGCCCGCTCGGCCGCGGTCAGCGTCTCGCCCTCGCCGTACGCTCGTTGGCCCACATCGTTCGGACGGTCACGCATCAACAGCACGAGCGGAACGACGACGATCGCGGCGGCTCCGAGCAGCAAGGCGATCGCGGCGCGCCAGCCGAACGTGACGGTGAGCGCGGCCATCGCCGGAATGAACACGAGCTGGCCGGCGGACGTCGATCCGCCGAAGAGCCCGACGATGAGTCCGCGGTGCGTGCGGAACCAGCGTTGCGCGATCGCGGCGCTCGCGACCTGACCCGCAGCTCCGGTGCCGACGCCGATGACGATGCCCCACGCCAGGTACAGCTGCCAGAGCTCGCGCATGTTGATCATGCCGAACAGGCCCGCCCCGATGAGCAGGATGCCTGCGGTGAGAAGTCGCCGCGGCCCAAATCGCTCGAGCAGCCAGCCCCCCAGCGGTCCGCCGAGGCCGAACGCCAGCAGCGACACGCCCACTGCGAGCGAGATCGCGGCGCGATCCCAGCCGAACTCCTGCTCGAGCGGGACGATGATCACGCCGGGCGCCGCGCGCACCGCCTGCGCGGCCATGAGCGTCACGAGCGTCACCGCGACGACGACCCATGCGTAGTGGAGGCGTCGTAGCGGCATCGGCATGTGCAGTCTAGGGAACTGCCGACCTTTAAACTTCATTCCGGAGAGGTGTCCGAGTGGTTGATGGTGCCGCTCTCGAAAAGCGGTAGGCGAAAGCCTCGCGGGTTCGAATCCCGCCCTCTCCGCAGCTGATGGAACCGCGGATCACGCTGATCACGCTCGCCGTCGCGGACCTCGAGCGGTCGCTCGCCTTCTATCGCGACGGGCTCGGTTGGCCGACCGAGGGGATCGTCGGGCAAGAGATCGAGAACGGCGCGGTCGTCTTCTTCGAGCTGCGGAACGGGCTGAAGCTCGCGCTGTGGCCACGAGAGTCGCTGGCGAAGGAAGCGCGCGTCGATGCGGCCCGCCACGGACCGGCGAGCTTCGAGGTCGCGCACAACGTGCGATCGCGGGAAGAGGTCGACGAGGTCGTCGCGCTCGCGCGTGCGGCCGGCGCGAAGGTCACGAATCCGCCGGCGGACCGCGCGTGGGGCGGCTATTCGGCGCACTTCCAGGACCCGGACGGTCACCTGTGGGAGATCGCCTGGAACCCGGACCCGCGGTTCGCCGTCGATTGATGCGGGTGCGCGCTCGCCATAATTCAACCTGGGAGAGGTCGCATAGTGGCCGAGTGCGCCCGCTTGGAAAGCGGGTAGCCGAAAGGCTCGCGGGTTCGAATCCCGCCCTCTCCGCTGAATGGCTCCGCCGCGCGACCGTGTCCTGGTGTTCGACGTCAACGAGACGCTGCTCGATCTCCGCGCGCTCGATCCGCACTTCGCACGCGTCTTCGGTGACGCGTCGGTCCGTCGCGAATGGTTCGCGACGATGTTGCAGTCGGCCCTCCTTCTCACCGTGACCGGCCCCTATTTCGATTTCGGTGCGCACTTCCGCGCGGCGCTTGCGCTGACGGCCGAAAAGCGCGGCGTGACCGTCTCCGAGGCGGACGAGAAGGCGATCCTCGGCGAGGTGCGCAAGCTCCCGGCGCACCCGGAGGTGCGCGAGAGTCTCACGCGACTCCGGAATTCCGGCTTCCGCGTCGCCGCGCTCACGAATTCCACTGGACAGGTCGAGGAGGCGCAGCTCGCCAACGCCGGCATCCGCGATCTGTTCGACCAGGCGCTCACGGCCGATGACGCGAAGCGGCTCAAGCCCGCGCCCGAGGCGTACGCCGCCGCGGCGCGCAAGCTCGGCGTGCCGCTCGACCGCATCCGACTCGTCGCCGCGCACGCCTGGGACGTCGCCGGCGCGATGCGCGCCGGCGCTGCCGGTGCGTTCGTCGCGCGTCCCGGTGCGCTGTGGAACCCGCTCCTCGAGAAGCCCGATGTCTGGGGCAAGGACCTACGCGAGGTCGCGGACCAGATCATCGCGCGCGACCGTTAGCCGATACCATGGTCGTGGCCGTGCTAGGCGGGGAGCTAGCGGTGCCCTGTACCCGCAATCCGCTCCAGCGGGGCTGAATCCCCTCCCGAGGTCCGGCGTCGCGGGTCCTGCGTGCGTCGCGTGGCGTTGACGATCGGGTCCTGTGCAGCGTCGGTCCGTGAACCCCGTCAGATCCGGAAGGAAGCAGCGGTAAGCGGTCGCCGTCGCGTGCCGCAGGCACGCCTGATCCGAGCCGCGCGCGTGTGCGTGTTCGTGATGTCCGTGATCGACGGAGGGTGCACGGCCGCTCTTTCCTTTGGAATGACGTTGTCCTCGCGCGGCGGGACGTTCCTCTCTATCCTCGATGCGTGCCCGAACGGTCTGCCCTCTATCGCCGCTACCGTCCGCAGACCTTCGCCGCCATCGTCGGTCAGGAGCACGTCACCCGCACGCTGAAGAACGCGATCGGCGCGGGCCAGGTCGCGCACGCGTATCTCCTGGCGGGCTCGCGTGGCATCGGGAAGACGACGATCGCGCGGCTCATCGCGAAGGCCGTGAACTGCACCAAGGCCAAGGACGGCGAACCTTGCGACCGCTGCGAGAACTGCACCGCGATCCGCGAGGGCACGTTCCTCGACCTCATCGAGATCGACGCGGCATCGAATCGTGGCATCGACGAGATGCGTGACCTGCGCGACAAGGTGCGGTTCGCGCCGTCGCAGGGCCAGTACAAGGTCTACGTCATCGACGAGGCGCACCAGCTCACGAGCGAGGCCTTCAACGCTCTGCTGAAGACGCTCGAGGAGCCGCCACCGCACGTCATCTTCGTTCTCGCGACGACCGAATCGGGAAAGATCCCGGCCACGATCGTGTCCCGCACGCAGCGCTTCGACCTGCGGCGGATACCGTACAAGGGCGTCGTCGCGCAGCTCGCGAAGATCGGCGAGCAGGAGGGTCTGAAAGCCGAGCCCGCGGCGCTGGAGGCCATCGCGCGGCACGCGCAGGGCTCCCTGCGCGACGCGGAGAGCGTCCTCGACATGGTCGCCGCGTTCTCTGATGGCGGCATCAAGCTCGCGGACGTCGACGAGCTGCTCGGCGTGTCCGAATGGGAAGAGACGTCGGCGCTGTTCGACGCGCTCGCGGCGAACGACGGCGCGGCCGGCGTCCGCCTGGTGGGCCGGCTCGTGGATGAAGGGCGCGACCTGCGTCTCTTCGTGAAGCGCGCGATCGACCACACCCGCGCGCTCGTTCTCGCGAACGCGTCCGGCAAGCCGCCCGAGACCGCGAGCGAGGGCGTCGCCGCGAAGATCGCGGAGCAGGCGCCGAAGTTCCCGCTGGCACGGCTCGCGGCGATCGCGAAGCGTCTCATCGAGACGGAGCAGCACCTCAAGACGAGCGAAGGGACGCCGCTGCCACTGGAGCTCGCGATCCTCGACCTCGTCACGCATCCCGGCGTCACCGGGCCGGCGACGCAGACGCCGCAGCGGCGTGACTCCACGCCGGCGACGCGTCCGGCCCCGGCATCGCCCGCGGATCGCGGCACGCCGACGCGGGCACAGGCGCGCGCCCCAGAGCGTTCCGGCGTGATCGATCTTGCCGCGCGCCGCGCGCAGGCGGCCACGGTCACCTTGGCGGACGTGCAGAAGGCCTGGACAGAGATGGTCGCGCACGTGAAGGAGCAGAGCGTCGGAAAGGCGTCGCAGCTGGCGAAGGCGGAGCCGGTCACGATCGAAGGCAGCACCGTCGTGATCGGGTTCGACAATGATTTCGCACGCGCGTACTGGCAGGACCGCTATCGCGGCGAGCTCGAGCAGGGATTATCGGAACGCCTCAGCCTCACGGTGCGCGTGCGCTGCGTCGTGCAGACATTGCCGGCCGACGCGCCGTCGCCCGCGGAGGATCCGATGCTCCGCGCTGCGCTCGAGACCTTCCGGCGTCCGGAACGGATCATGGAGATCGAGTGATGAAGAACATGGGCGACCTTCAGAAGATGGCTCGCGAGATGCAGGCCAACATGGCGAAAGCGCAGGAGGAGCTCGCGGCGGCCACCGTCGAAGGGAGCGCCGGGGGTGGCGCGGTCGTCGTGGTCCTCTCGGGCACGCAGGAATGCAAGTCGGTGCGGATCCAGAAGGACGCTGTCGATCCGAACGACGTCGAGACGCTGCAGGATCTCGTGCTGGCCGCATTCACCGACGCGCTGAAGAAGTCGCGCGAGCTCGCGGCGCAGCGGCTCGGCGGCGTGACCGGCGGTCTCAAGATCCCCGGTATGTGATGCCGAGCGCCCTCGCGCGCCCACTCGGGCGTCTCATCGATGAGCTCTCGAAGCTCCCGGGCGTCGGGCCCAAGACCGCGCAGCGGCTCGCGTATTACATCCTTCGTTCGCCGTTGCCGGACGCCGACGCCCTCGCCTCCGCGATCCGCTCGGTGAAGACCGATCTGCGCTACTGCTCGGTGTGCTTCAACATCGCCGAGGCGGACCCGTGCGTCATCTGTTCATCGGACGAGCGCGACGGTGGACTCGTGTGTGTCGTCGAGGAGCCGCTCGACGTGCTCGCGATCGAACGCACCGGTCTCTACAAGGGCCGTTACCACGTGCTGCACGGAGCGATCTCACCGGTGAACGGCATCCGCCCCGACGATCTCAAGATCGCGCAGCTCGTCGCGCGTGTGCGCGGCGGCGGCATCGAGGAGCTCATCCTGGCGACGAATCCGAATCTCGAGGGCGAGGCGACATCGATGTACGTGGCACAGCTCCTGGCCGGCAGCGGAGTGCGCGTGACCCGCCTGGCGCGAGGCCTGCCCATGGGAGGCGACCTCGAGTACGCCGACGAGATAACGGTCAGCCGCGCTCTTGAAGGACGTCGCGCCCTATAGTCGCCGTGCCTTGGATGTCCTGACGCGTCTCGCCAGTCCGTCGGCGTACCTCGCGGTCCCCGTGTTCGTGCTGGCTTTCGTGACGATTGCGCTCTTCTTCCGTGCCGGCGAGCCGTTCGGCACGATCAACGACTTCTTCGACGCGATCGCGCTACTTCTTCTGGTGCCGCCGGTCCTCGCGCTGCAGGGCCGGGCGGGCGAAGACGCCGGCGGCTGGCTCGGCCCGCTCACGGCCCTCACGGCGCTCGGCCTCGTTGTCGCGGCTGTAGGGCAGTTCCTGCTCATTGCGCGGATCATCGACCTGAACGGCTCGTACATCACCGGCGGGATCGGCATCCTGCCCTTCCTCGTCTGGGTCATGGCGATCGTGTGGCTCAGCTTCGGTCGCCAGCTGCTCCCGGCGCCGCTTGGATGGTCCGCCGCGGCTCTGATTGGGTGCATCGTCCTGCTCTCGATCTTCGCGTCGCTCAAGCTCGACATCGCGGTCTGGGCCGGTGCGGCGCTGCTCATGGCTGCGCTGCTTGCATGGCTCATCGCGCTGGCCGCGGCCGTGAGCGTGCAGCGGGCGGCCGGGCTACCGGCCTGATCGGTCAGCCGAGCGCTTGAGGGGCGGCGGGCGCTCTAGTCGTATCCTCCATCCCTGCGTCCTCGGGTCGCCTGTCGCAGGGAGGTGTCGCATGAAGCGTTTCGTTACGGTGGGCTTTGTCGTTGCGCTGCTCATGGCCGGGTGCGGCGGCGGCACGTCGACGTCGGGCGGCACACCCGCGACGGCTACGGCCGCCGGACCGAAGCCGGACATCAAGATCGGGCTCGCGACGGCCAAGTCGGGTGCGGCGAACTTCTACAACCCACAGCAGTCGAACGGCGCGCTCCTCGCCGTCGAGCAGATCAACGCCGCCGGCGGCATCGCCGGCGCGAAGCTCCAGCTGATCGTCGAGGACGACGGCTCGGTCCGCGACCAGGGCATCACGGCGTTCAAGAAGTTCATCGAGCAGGACAAGGTCGTCGCGATCCTCGGGCCGACCCTGTCCGCCGTCGCCGCGGGCGCGCATCCCGTGGCCCAGACCGCGGGCGTCCCGGTCATCGCGATCTCCAACACGGGCCTTGGGATCGTCGGCAAGTGCGACTACGGTCCGTGCGACTGGATCTTCCGCGCGTCGCTAGGCGAGCAGTCCGCGGTGCCGGAGACGGTCAAGGCCGCCACGCAGAAGCTGGGACTCAAGAAGGTCGTGATCATCTACGGCGACGGCAAGTTCGAGCTCGACGACCTGACGATATTCAAGGAGGCGTTCAAGGCGAACGGCGTGACGGTGTCGAAGGAGATCGCCTACACGGCCAAGGATGTCGACTTCGCGCCGTTCGTCACACAGGCGAAGGGCGAGAGTCCGGACGCGATCGTCGCGTCCTCGCTGGCTGGTCCGGCGGGGAAGATCCTCGACGAGGTCGCCAAGCAGATGCCCGGGAAGCGCGTCATCGGCGGGAACGGCCTCAACTCCGCCGCGCTCCTCTCGAACGCGAACGCCGGACTGATGGTGGTCGGCACGGCGTGGTCCAAGGCGAGCACCGACAAGACGAACACCGACTTCGTGGCCGCCTACAAGGCCAAGTTCGGCACCGATCCCGACCAGTTCGCGGCGCAGTCGTACACCGCGACGATCGTCCTCGCGGACGCGCTCAAGCGCTCGGGCAACGCGACGGACCGTGCCGCGGTGAAGAAGGCGCTCGAAGGCGTCTCGAACCTCGCGACCCCGCTCGGCGCGTTCTCGTTCACGGCCGACCACGATGTCAAACAGCCGACCTTCGTGATGACCGTGAAGGACGGTCAGTTCATCCCGTTCCAGTGAGCGGCGGGGCTTAGACCCCGGTGGCCGAACAGCTCTACAACGCGGTCTTCATCGGCAGCATCTACGCGCTGTTCGCGCTCGGATTCGCGCTCGTCTTCAGCGTCCTCGACATCCTCAACCTCGCGCATCCGACGGTGTTCATGCTCGGAGCGTTCGTGGCGCTCTTCGCCATCGGCACGCTCGGCCTGCCCTGGTTCGTCGCGCTTCCGATCGCCGTGCTCGTCACCGGACTGTTCGGCATCGTTCTGGATCGCGTCGCGTTCGCGCCGCTGCGTCGCCGCGGCGCGCCGGCGCTCTCGTCGATGATCTCAAGCCTCGCGATCACGCTCATCGTGGTGCGGGCGGTGGAGCTTCGCTACGGCGGGGACTTCATCACGTTTCCGGCTGGGGCCGTGCCGTCGTTCGTGTTGCGCGTGGGTGACGCGACGCTCGAGGGCATCCGTCTCGCGATCGTGGTGCTCACCATCGCCCTCATGGTCGCCCTGACATACGTGCTGAGGCGGACCCAGCTTGGGCGGGACCTGCGCGCGCTCGCCGAGAACCCGCGCGCCGCGCGGCTCCTCGGCGTAGATGTCGACCGCGCGATCGCGGCGACGTTCTTCGTGTCTTCGGCTCTCGGCGGGCTTGCCGGTGTCCTGCTTGCGTTCGCCTACAACACGCTCGATTCGAAGATGGGCGTGCCGCTCGAGCTGCGCGCCTTCACGGTCATGGTCGTCGGCGGCATGGGGAGCCTTCCGGGCGCTGTCATCGGCGCCTACATCCTGGGATTCGGCGAGGTCGCCAGCCTCGTCTACCTGCCGACCGAGCTGCGCGACGCATTCGCGTTCGGCTTGCTCTTCGTCGTGCTCGTGCTGCGACCCACCGGCCTGCTGGGGCAGAAGTCGCCGGACCGCGTTTAGTGGACGCCGTCGTCGATTTCCTGCGCACCTACTCGACGACCATCGCCGTCATCGGCGTGAGCGCGCTGCTCGCCCTATCGGTGTGGCTCACGCTCTACGCGGGCCAACTCACGCTCGGCAACGCCGCGTTCATGGGTGTCGGCGCGTACGTGTCGGCGCTCCTCGGCCGTCACCTCGACACGCCGTTCCCGCTCGCACTGACCATCGGCGCCGCCTCCGCCGCCGTCCTGGCGCTGCCGCTCGGCGCCATCGTGTTCCGTCTTCGCGGCGTATACCTCGCGATCGCGACGCTCGCCTTTGGCGAGATCGTGCGCGTCGTCCTGCTCGCGACGCCGATCACCGGAAAAGGCCAGGGCCTGAACGGCATCCCGCCCAAGACCGAGCTCTGGCACATCTACGTTTCGCTCGCGATCGTTGCGTACGTTCTGTGGCGCGTGCAGGGATCGACGATCGGGCGCGCGTGGGCAGCGATCCGGGAGGACGAGATCGCATCCGCCAGTCAGGGGATCGCGGTCGGTCGTCACAAGCTCGCCGCGTTCGTCATCGGCGCGCTGATCGCCGGCTGGGCCGGAGGACTCTCGGCGCACGTGACCTTCTCGATCGATCCCTCCGACTTCGGGTTCACGAAGGCCGTGCAGGTGCTCGTGTTCGCCGTCGTCGGTGGGATCCCGAACGTGCTCGGGCCGATCCTTGGCGCGGTCCTGTTCACCGC
>DASYUY010000067.1:0-1960 GCA_036000705.1 Candidatus Limnocylindria bacterium
AGGCGCAGGCCGAGACGTGCGTGAGGCTCGGGCCCTTGAGCCCGAACTGCATCGACACCTGCGCCGACGCGGCGTTGGCCATCAGCATCGGCACGAAGAACGGCGACAGGCGAGACGGTCCGCGCTGCTCCATGACCAGGACCTGGTCGTTCATCGTGGCGATCCCGCCGAGACCGCTGCTGATCGCGGTGCCGACACGCTTCCCGTCCGAGACCTTCTCCAGCTTCGCGTCCTTCAGCGCCTGGCTCGCAGCGGCGACGGCGAGATGCGTGAACCGGTCGGTCCTGCGGATCTCCTTCCGGTCCATGTAATCGGCGGGATCGAGCCCGCGGACCTCGCCCGCCACCTGCGAGTCGTACGGCGCGGGGTCGAAGCGCGCCACTCGAGCGATGCCGCTCTTGCCGTGGACGAGCGCGTCCCACATCGATGTGATGTCGTTGCCGACGGGCGTGACGGCGCCCATACCGGTGATCACCACGCGCCGCCTCACCGCTCAGTCACTCCCGCCGACCACGGCGGACCACGGTAGCGCACGGTCGCGCCAAGACGCGCACGAACACGGTCACGCCGCTCGAAAGACCAGCGACCCGTTGGTGCCGCCGAGTCCCATCGAGTTCGAGAGCGCGACGCGCACCGTCGCCGTGCGCGCGCGGTTCGGCACGAAGTCGAGGTCGAGCTCTGGATCAGGTGTGTCGTAGTTGATCGTCGGCGGGATGCAGCCATCTCGCAGCGCGAGGACGCAGATGATCGCCTCGAGCGCACCCGCCGCCCCGAACAGGTGACCGGTCATCGACTTCGTCGACGACACCATCAGCTTGTAGGCGTGATCGCCGAAGACCTCCTTGATCGCCTGCGTCTCCGCGCGATCGTTGGCGGGGGTCGACGTGCCGTGCGCGTTGATGTAGCCGACGTCCTCCGGAGCGATACCCGCGTTCGCGAGCGCCGCGCGCATCGACAGCGCGCCGCCCACGCCGCCTGGCGCCGGGTCGGCCATGTGGTATGCGTCATCGGAGGCGCCGTATCCGATCAGCTCGCCATAGGTCTTCGCGCCGCGGCGCGCGGCGTGCTCCGCCTCCTCCAGCACGAGCACCGCTGCACCCTCCGACAGGACGAAGCCGTCGCGATCCTTGTCGAACGGCCGCGACGCTCGCTCGGGGGCGTCGTTGCGGCGACTCAGGGCGCGCATGTTGCCGAAGGCGGCGATCGCGACCGGCACGATCACGGCCTCCGACCCGCCGGCCACCATGGCGTCGACCTGCCCGCGTCGGATCGCCTCCGCCGCCTCACCCACCGAGTGCGAGCTCGACGCGCAGGCGGAGACATGGGTGAGGCTGGGACCGCGGAATCCCCAGCGGAGCGAGACCAGACCCGACGCCGCGTTGGCGATGTACATCGTCACGAAGAACGGCGAGACACGGCTCGGCCCTCGCTCCTTCAGCGTGATCGCCGTCTCGACGACCGACTGCAGTCCACCCCCCGCCGTCGCGATCGAGACGCCGATCCGGTCGGGGTCGGTCGCCTTCTCGAGCTTCGCGTCGGCGATCGCCTCCGTCGCGGCCGCGACCGCGAGCTGCGCGAACCGATCGGCACGACGGACCTCCTTCCGTTCGAAGTAGCGCGTCGGGTCGAAGTCCTGGACCTCCCCCGCGATCTGCGTGTCGTACCCCGACGTATCGAACGACGCGATGCGCCTGATCCCGCTCCGTCCCGCGATGAGCGCGCTCCACAACGACGGAACGTCCAGCCCAAGCGGCGTGACCGCGCCCATACCCGTCACGACGACCCGGCGCGCGCTCACGCGCCGGAGTCCGCGCGCAATATCAGCGACGCGTTGTGCCCGCCGAAGCCCATCGAGTTGGAGAGCGCGGTGGTGATGCTCCGGGCCCGCGCGCTGTTGGGCACGTAGTCCAGGTCCAGACCCGGATCGGCTGTGGTGTAGTTGATCGTCGGCGGGATGCAG
>DASYUY010000068.1:0-11929 GCA_036000705.1 Candidatus Limnocylindria bacterium
GCTCCGATTCGTCAGCGGCTTCGCTCACGAGGACGCAGAAGGCGCGCTGCCCGCGGCGCCCGACGCGCCCGCGGAGCTGATGCAGCTGGGCGAGCCCGAATCGCTCGGCGCCGAGGATGATCATCACCGTCGCGTTCGGGACATCGATGCCGACCTCGACGACGGTCGTTGCCACGAGGACGTCGATCTCGCGCGCGGCGAAGCGCCGCATGACGTCGTCCCGGTCGCGCGCCGGCATGCGCCCGTGCAGTAGTCCGAGGCGGACGCCGGCGAGCTCCTTGGCTTTGAGATCGCGGAACGTCGCCTCGGCGCTCGGGATGTCGTCCTCCGAATCCTCTTCGATGCGCGGCGTCACGACAAAGGCCTGCTCGCCCGCGGCGACGCGCTCCTTGAGCCATGGCCAGACCTTCGGCAGGGCCGCGTGCGGCCGCACCTCGGTCCTGATCTTTTGGGCGCCGGAGGGCAGCTCGCTCAGCACGGAGATGTCGAGGTCGCGGTAGACGGTCTGCGACAGCGTCTGCGGGATCGGCGTCGCCGTCGTCAACAGCAGGTGCGGATCGATCCCTTTCTCGCGGAATGTCGCGCGCTGCCGCACGCCGAAGCGGTGCTGCTCATCGACGATCGCGAGCCCGAGGCGCTTGAACGACACGCCCTCCTCCACCAGCGCGTGGGTGCCGACGACGACCTCGACCTCGCCGGACGCGAGGTCGGCGAGGATGTCCTGCCGCGCGGCCCCCGTCACGCTCGACGTCAGCAGCGCGTGCCGCGGCCCGCTCTCGGCGAAGAGCGCGCCGAGCGAGCGGTGGTGCTGCTCCGCGAGGAGCTCGGTCGGCGCCATCAGCGCCGCCTGCGAACCGGACGCCACCGCGATGCGTGCGGCGAGCGCCGCGACCACGGTCTTGCCCGAGCCGACGTCGCCTTCGAGCAGGCGCGACATCGGCACGCGCTTCCCGAGGTCCTCGCGGATCTTGTCGAACGCGGCGCGTTGCCCCGCCGTGAGCACGAACGGAAGCGCCGCGATCCAGCGTGCGACCTCTTCATCGCCGGCGCGCAGCGGGAGCGCCTTCGCGTCCTTCGTCCAGCGCGCGCGCCGCTGACCGAGCGCGAGTTGCAGCACCAGCAGCTCGTCGAACGCGAGACGGCGGCGCGCGCTCCACAGGTCCTTCCATTCCGACGGGAAATGGACTTCGCGCAGCGCGTCCTGCAGCGGCACCAGCGAACGGCGCTCGCGCACGGCCTCCGAAAGCGGATCGGCCACCTCACGCACCACCGGCGTTCGCTTCGCGCCGCCCATGACCGCGGTATGGAGCCAGCGCCGGAGGTGGCCCTCCTTGAGGCCTTCGGTCAGCCGATAGATCGGGACGATCCGGCCGGTGTGCACGGCCTCCGCGGCGGCGTTCTCCATCTTCGGGTTCGAGAACTGCAGCGCGCGCGCGAACCATTTCACCTTGCCCGACAGGCGCACGAGCTGCCCTTCCGGATAACGCTCCTTGATGAACTGACGGCCGAACCACGTCGCGCGCACGTTCGTCGGGGAGCGGTCCTCGGGGTCCAACAGCTCGACCTCGGTCATGAGCTGCCCGCGCGCGGTGCGCCGCTGGCCGATGCGGCCGAGGATCGCCTCGACGGTCTGCTCCTGATCCGCGCGCACGCTCTTCAGCGGCGTGAACTTTGAGAAGTCCGCGTATGTCCGCGGCAGATGCCAGAGCAGGTCGCCGACCGTGCGGATCTCGATCCGTTCGAGCAGCCTCGCGGAGTCATCCCCGATCCCCGGCAGCGCCGTGACCGGGAGCTCGAGCGACGTCGTTGGTCGCGAGCGTGAACGCGTCTCGGTCGACACGAGAGTCAATGGTGCGGCCTCGGTGAAGCGGGTGTCTTACTCGGCCGCGACGATGAAGGTGTAATGCGGCTGGCCGCCATCGATCACCTCGACCTCGACACGAGGGCACGCGGCGCGGAGGCGCTGGGCGGCGTGCTGCACGCGTGTCGGGTCGACGTCGGCCCCCGAGTACAACGTGAAGAGCTCGGCGTCGGTGAGGCGCTTCGCGGCGTCCACGAGCACGCTCACCTCGTCCTCGCCGTGCGCGACGACGCGACCGTCGAGCAGCGCGATCGCCTCGCCTTGGCGCACGTCCTGGCCATCCACCCTGGTGGTGCGGCTGGCTCGCGTCACCTCGATGCCGTGTGCGCGCTCGGCGACCTCGCGCATCTCTTCGGCGACCTGCGCCGCATCCTTCCTGGCATCGAACGCCACGAGCGCCGCCATGCCCTGGGCGACAGTACGCGTTGGGAGCACCGTCACGGTCACCCGCGCGTCGGCGAGCTTCGCGGCCGACTGGGCCGCGAGGATGACGTTCTTGTCGTTCGGCAGGACCACGACATGAGCCGCATTGGCCTCGCGGATCGCGCCGAGGATCTCCTCGGTGGACGGATTCATCGACGCTCCGCCACGCAGGGGCGTGGCGCCGAGGGAGCGCGCCACCGTGGCGAAACCCGAGCCCGGCACGACCGCGACCACACCGACCGATGCGACGGGAGTGTGCGTCGGAGGCTCGACGACGATGCCCGTTGCGGCCTCGTGTTGCGCCGTCATCGCGTCGAGGTCCTCGACGACGACGTCTCCCAGCCGACCCGCGGTCATCCCGATCGCGACGATCTTGTCGGGCTGGAGAGTGTGCACGTGCACCTTCATCACCGACTCGTCACCGACGACCAGGACACAGTCGGCTCCGAACTTTGTCATCTCCGCCCTGATGTCCTCGATCGGTCGCGATGGATGCTCCACGAGGAACTGGACGTCGTACGCGCCCGCCCACGACGAGACCTCGCTCGCGACCGCGTGCGCGGGTGCGGTCTGTGACGCGGTCGCCGCGGCCGTGACGGTCGTGCTCCGACCTTCCATCGCCGCGAGCGCGCCGTCCAAGAGGTACCAGAGTCCTTTCGCCCCGGCGTCGACGACGCCAGCGGCCTTGTTCACCGGATTCTCGACCCGCGTGCGCGTCACGGCCTCGGCGCCGGCGTCCACGACCCGACGAAGCATCGCGATGACGTTGCCCGAGTCGTTGGCGGCGGCGTCCTCGATCGCGACGGTGACGGTGAGGATCGTGCCCGGTGCGGGCGCGCTCACTGCGTCGTGCGCGTGGCGTCGTGCGAGATTGAGCGCGGCGCGCAGTTCGCGGTTCCCGAAGTCGTCCGCCTTCGCGAGCGCATCCTTCAGGCCGCGGACGATCTGCGAGAGGATGACGCCGCTGTTGCCGCGCGCACCCATGAGCGCGCCGTGAGCCGCTGCCGCGCTCACGGCGGCGAGGGTCGGCTCGACGGCGCGCGCGTGTTTGAGCGCCGAGTGCACCGTGTGGACCATGTTCGTTCCGGTGTCGCCGTCGGGGACCGGATACACATTGAGCGCGTTCACCTCGTCGACCGCGCGCTCGAGACGATCGGCGGCGGCTTCGAGGACGCGCAACAGAGTCGTGCCGTCACATTGCGTCGCGATGGGCGCGACAGTACCATTGACGTTGATTCCCCCATCTGAGGAGATGCCGCTGATGCCACGCGCCTGCGCGATCTGCGGGAAGACCGCCGCGTTCGGATCGGCCGTGAGCCACTCGAAGGTGCACACCAAGCGCCGCTTCGACGCGAATCTGCACCTGTCGATGGTCGCCGGCGAGAAGCTGCTCATCTGCACGCGCTGCCGCCGCGATCAGACGAAGGACGCGCGGATGGCCAAGAAGCGGGAAAAGGCGAAGGTCCGCTAGACCGCGGCGACCGCCGCTTTTCCCTCGGGCACCTTCAACTGACCGCACCCCGCCGCGATGTCCTGTCCTTTACTGATGCGCAGCGTCGCCGCGATGTCGTTTTCTTGAAGGATCTCCGCGAAACGTTCCATGCGACGTTCCGGCGGGCGCGCGAACCCACCGGGCCCCTTATTCAGCGGGATCAGGTTCACGTGGTAGTCGGATGTGCGACCGAGCCGCGCGATGCGCCGCGCGAGCTCTGTCGCGTGCGCCTCGCTGTCGTTGACGCCGGCGAGCAGGACGTACTCGAACGTGACGCGGCGCTTGGTGCGCGCGACATAACGCGCCGACGCGGCGAGCACCTCGTCGATGCTCCAGCGTTTGTTGAGCGGGACGATCGCGCCGCGGATCGCGTCGTTGGGCGCGTGCAGTGACACCGCCAGGTTCATCGGCAGGTCGAGCGCGGCGAGCTGATCCATCTGAGGAACGACGCCGACGGTCGAGATCGTCACGCGTCGCGGGCTGATGCCGAAGAGCTGGGGATCGATGAGCATCCGGACGGCGGCGACGGTGGCGTCGAAGTTCGCGAGCGGCTCCCCCATCCCCATCGCGACGACGTGCGATACGCGCTCGCCGCGCGCGACGAGCTCGCGCTGCCAGTGCCGGACCTGATCGACGATCTCGCCGACGGTCAGGTTGCGCACCAGGCCCATCTCTCCCGTCGCGCAGAACGCACAGGCCATCGGGCAACCGGCCTGCGTCGAGAAGCAGACCGAGTTGCGCGCACCGTGATGCGGCATCAGCACCGACTCGATGTGATGGCCGTCGTGGAGGCGGAGCAGCGCCTTGCGCGTCTCGCCATCCGCGCTGGCGATCTCGGTCTCCGGCTCGACGGCGCTGAAGTGGAACGATCGCTCGAGCAGGTCGCGCAGCGCTTTGGGCAGATCGGTGAGCTCGTCCCAGCTCGCCGCGGTCCCGCGTGCGATGTGCCGCCGGATCTGGCGCGAGCGATACACCGGCTCCTGGCGGTCGCGCAGCCATGCGACGAGCGTTCGCTCGTCGACGTCGCTGATCGCGGGCCGCGCGGCCTTCACCTAGCGAGCGTACCGGTCGCCTGCCATCGACCGGAACCGCCACGCGCGAATATGGCGGCATGGGCCGGCGTCTGTTCGCAGCGGTCAGGCGACGTCTTCAGGCTCTCATTCGACAGCCAGCCCTTCAGCGATGGCTCGTACCCGATCAACGGGATGAATCGGTAGCGGTCAGGAGGGCAGGCGCGCTCCCACGATCCCGCGCAGTCCGCGCGCCCACTCCTCGCCGGTCATCGTCCGTTTGCCGGCCGGGCGCACCAGATCGAGGCGCAGCCAGCCCGCGCCGGCCGCGACCTCGGGCCACCCGTTGTGGATCTCGAGCGCGCCATGCTCCTTCGGCGTGCCGCCGGACACCGTGGCGCGAGCCACGAGGAGCCGCTCTCCGCGCAAGGTCGTCCACGCGCCCGGATCGGGCGTGACCGCGCGCGCGCGGCGCGCGAGCTCCTCCGCCGGCTGCGCGAAGTCGAGCTCACCGTCGCGCGACGTGAGCTTCGGCGCGAGCGTCGCCCGCGATCCGTCCTGCGGAGTGCCGCGCAGCTCGCCGGCGACATAACGCGGCAGCTCGCGCTCGAGCAGGCCCGCGCCGAGCGCCGCAAGCCGTACGGTGAGGTCGCCGGCCGACTCGGCCTCGCCGATCGGCGTCCGCTCCTGCGCGAGGATCGGTCCCTCGTCGAGCGCGGCCGTGCCCTCCATCAGCGTCACACCCGTCTCGCGGTCGGCGGCGAGGATCGCGTGCGCGACCGGAGACGCGCCACGCCAGCGCGGGAGCAGCGATGCGTGCACGTTCACGGCTCGGCCGTCCACCGCCGCGAGTAGCGCGCGAGGGATCCGGTTGCCGTAGGCGGCCCACACCAGGAGCTCCGGTCGGAAGGAGAGGATCTCGCGCAGGGCGGCGGCGTCGATGCGCGCGGGCTGCAGCACCGGCAGGCCGAAGGCAACCGCGCGCGCCTTCACAGCCGGAACGCTGAGGTGGCCGCGGTCGCCGGCGCGGTCGGGCTGCGTGACGACAGCGACAAGCTCGAGCGCACCCCGGTCGCACAAGTGGTCAACCGCCTCGAGCGACGCAACGGCGAACGCCGGCGTTCCCAGGAACACCGTGCGCGGTTTCAGGACCGCAGCCGCTCCTCCGCGCCCGAGTCGGCCGGCTCGTCGACCTCGACGTGATGGAGATCTTCACGCGAACGAAGACGATCCACGTAGAGGAAACCGTTCAGGTGATCGGTCTCGTGGAGCATGCACTGCGCGCCGAACTCCTCGCCCTCGAGTACGAACTTCTTGCCGGTGATGTCAAGCGCGACAAGCCGCGCTTGCAGCGGTCGCTCGAGCATCCCGTACATGCCGCGCACCGACAGGCAGCCCTCGCTCGTCTCTTCTGCCTCTTCGCTGACCCATTCGATCTTCGGCTCGACCGCCACGATGCCGACCTCGTCCACGTCCATGATCGCGACACGAAGTGGCACGCCGATCTGGGGCGCCGCGATGCCGATCCCCCGCGCTGCGACCATGGACGCGAACATCCGCTGCGCGAGGGCCTCGAGATCGCCACGATGCATGCGCGGCTTCTTCGCGGGAGCGTGCAGCACCGGATCGCCGATCTGCCGCACCTCGACCGCATGCGTCGACAGGAACGCGGGCGCGGACCATTTCGCGCGACGCCCGCGGTCGATCCGCCACGGCGATCCCTTCGCGAGGTGCAGGCGCGGCGGCTGCGGCTCCTCCTGGGCAACGTTCTCGCTCATCCGAGCAGTGTCACCGGGTCAACGTCGACCGTCCACTCCGCTGATGGGGGAACGCGGTCCAGCAGCGCGTTCGGTCGCGCGCCCCGCAGCACGAGCTGCATGCGAAATGCTCCGGCGCGTTTCGCGGCGAAGGCCGGCGCCGGACCGAGTACCTCCGCGTCACCGGCGGCATTCGCACGGAGCGCCTTCGCATACGCGTCCGCGCGTCGCTCGACGGTATCCGCGCGTTTGGCCTGCGTCTGGAGCAGTACGAGTTTCGCGAACGGTGGGTAGCCGAACCGCCGGCGTCCGTCGAGCTCCGCCGACGCGAACGTCGCGTAGTCGTGGGCCGCGGCGGCGCGGATCGCGTAGTGATCGGGCAGATAGGTCTGCAGGATCCCTCTGCCGCCGGCGGGCCCGCGGCCCGAGCGACCCAGCACCTGCGTCAGCAACTGGAATGTCCGCTCGGCCGACGAGAAGTCGGGGAGGCTCAGCACGGTGTCGGCGTTGACGACACCGACCAGCGACACGCCCGGGAGGTCGAAGCCCTTCGCGACCATCTGCGTCCCGACGATGACCTGCGCGCGCCGCGACCGCATCCGCTCGAAGAGGGCTGCGTGCGAGCCCTTCGCGCGCACCGCGTCGCGATCGAGTCGGAGCAGCGCCGCCTTTGGAACGATTGCGCGCACCTCCTCCTCGACGCGCTGCGTACCGACACCCAAGTGCCGGATCCGCCGGCTGCCACACGCTGGGCACCGTTCGGGCGGCGCCCCGCGGCGACCGCAGCGATGGCACACGAGCGTTCCATCGACGTGATAGGCGAACGGGATGTCGCACGCCGGACAGTTCACGACATGGCCGCAGTCGCGGCAGAGCACGACGGTCGCGAAGCCACGGCGGTTCAGATAGAGGATCGCCTGCTCGCCTTTGGCGACGGTCCGCTCGAGCGCGAGGCGCAGGGCGCGCGACAACGTTCCGCGGTTTCCCGCCTTCAGCTCGAGCCGCAGGTCGACGATCGCCGTCGGCGGCATCGCGAGATCGCTGACACGGTCCGGCAGCGCGAGGAGCCGGAGCGCTCCGGTCGTGGTCGCGTGATAGGTCGTGACGCGCGGCGTCGCGCTCCCGAGGACCACGACCGCGCCGGCGATCCGACCGAGCGCCAGAGCCGCGTCGACGGCGTGATACCGCGGCGCGCTCTCCTGTTTATAGGAGGGCTCCTGTTCCTCGTCGACGATGACGAGACCTGGGCGCTGGAGTGGAGCGAACAGCGCGGAACGTGAGCCGACCACGACGTCGGCCGTTCCGTCGAGGACGCGGCGCCACTCGTCGTATCGCTCGCCCGAGGAGAGCGCGGAGTGCAGCAGGGCGACGCGCTCACCGAAGCGGGCCACGAACCGCGCGACGACCTGCGCCGTGAGCGCGATCTCCGGCACGAGCACGATCACGCCCAGCCCCATCGCGAGCGCTCGCGTCGCGGCGCGGAGGTAGACCTCGGTCTTCCCGCTCGCGGTGACGCCATGCAGGAGGAACGGCGCGCCGGTGCCGAGGCTGGCGACGATCGTGGTGAGCGCCTCGGCCTGTCCGGCGGTGGCGGTCGCGTCGCGGACCGCGTCGTCCTCGCCCAGCGCGAACTCACTGGGGATGCGGCGCACGCTGCGTGCGCCCTCGAGCACCAGACCGCGTTTGGCGAGGGCGCGCGCGGCGATCGCGGCGCCCCCCGCGTCGGCGAGATCGCCGGGGCTCACCGCGCCTGTGGCGAGCGCGCGCAGCGTCGCGAGCTGTCGCGCGCCGAGGCGCCCGGATCCCGAGAGCGCCTCGCGCCCGGCGGGCGTCAGGGCGAAGACCGGCTCGCGGCGATCGCCGCGCGCGGTCGGCAGCCCGGTGCGCGCGCGGCCGGCGAGGGCCGGCGGAAGCATCGCGCGGACCGCGTCCGCGACGCCGCAGCGGTACTCGGCCGCGATCCATGCCGCGAGAGCCAGCTGGTGCGCACGCAGCAACGGAAGCGGATGGACGAGTCCATCGATGGCGCGGAGCGTCCCCTCGTACGGCGCGTCGGGCCGCACGACGACACCCGGGACCGAGCGCGGGCCGAAGCCGACACGAACGAGGTGCCCGGGCTCGAGCACCAGACCGTCGGGCACCGCGTAGGTGAAGGTGCGCGCCGGTCCGCGCAGCCCGGCGAAGACCGCGACCTCCGCAGTTCGTGCGGTCACAAGTCGTACCTCCGTAGCGCTTCGCTCAACTCCGGCGACCTCTGCCGGCGCGCCGTCAGAGGTCGTAGTGCCGGGGGCGCTTCGCCTCCTTGCGGATGATCTCGGCGATCTGATCCACGGTCTCGTCGATCTTGCCGTCCTCGTTGACGACGACGTAGTCGTACTCGGGCGCGGCCGCCATCTCGATCTCCGCGTTCCGCAGGCGCACCTCGCGCTGCTCCGGCGTCTCCGTGCCTCTGATGTCGAGTCGGTGCTTCAGCACCTCTACCGAGGGGGGCATGATGAAGATGGTCAGCGCCTCCGGCAGCTGCGATTTGATCTTCCGCATACCTTGCGGATCGGGCTTGACGATCACGATCTTGTGGTCACGCAGCGTGTCCCCGAGCACGTCGCGTCGCACGCCCTTGAACTCACCGTGCACCATCGACCATTCGAGGAAGTTCCCCGCCTCGATCTCCTCGCGGAACTTCTCCGGCGAATAGAAGTAGTAGTGCGTGCCGTGGACCTCGCCGGGCCGCGGTTTGCGGCTCGTCGCGGTGACGTAAACGACCGCATCGTCCAGCTTCCCGACCAGCCGCTCGAGGACCACGTCCTTCCCCGCACCCGACGGCGCCGAGATGATGACGAGCAGGCCCTTGCCGTCGACGCTCAAGACACCTCCGCGAAGAGGGGCGAACGCGTGGTCGGCGCTCCGAGCTTCTCCAGGTATGCGACGAGATCGGGCGCGAGCGGAGCGGTGAAGGTGCGCTCTCCGGCGTGCGGCAGGCGCACCGTGAGCCGCCACGCGTGGAGGAACTGCCGCGCGAGTCCGCTGGTGTCGCCACGTCGTCCATACACCGGGTCGCCAACGATAGGGAAATGTGCGTACGCGAGATGCACGCGGATCTGGTGCGTTCGTCCGGTGACCGGCTCGACGTGTAGGAGCGCGGTGCGATCGTTTCCTCCGCCCCAGGCAGCGATGCGCTCGAAGCGCGTGACCGCATCGCGACCAGCGGCGCGGACGACCATGCGCCGACGGTCCTCCGCGTCGCGAAGGAGCGGCGCTTCGACGACGGTCGGACTGTCGCCCGGGTCGCCCCAGACCAAGGCGAGGTACTCCTTCGCGAATCGCTTCGCCTGCAGCTGGCGGCCGAGCGCGAGCTGCGCGACGTCCGTCTTCGCGACGACCATCACGCCGCTGGTGTCCTTGTCGAGACGGTGCACGATCCCCGGCCGGCCGCTCTCCCGTCCGGTGTTCGATGCTATGCGACCGAGCATCGCGTTCACCAGCGTCCCCGTCTTGTGCCCGTGGGCGGGATGGACGACCAGGCCGGCGGGCTTGTTCACGACGACAACGTCCTCGTCCTCGTAGAGGACGTCGACCGCGATGTCCTCCGCGCGCAGCAACACGTCGGGCTCCGCCGGCGGCACGTCGACGACGAGCTCCTGTCCCACACGAACCTTGTACGCGGGCTCGACCGCGGCGCCGTCGACACGCACGCGCCCATCGCGGGCGAGGCGCTGGATCGCGCTCCGTGAGAGAAGGCTGTGATCTGCGAGGAACTTGTCGACGCGCTGGCCGCCGGCGTCGACGCGGAGCGTGATGGTCTCGGTCATGCCGCCCGCGCGGGCGTCTTCCGCTCCTCCTGCCACAGCAGCAGCGTGACGAAGAGGATGCCCAGCACGATCGACGAATCGGCCACGTTGAAGGCCCAGAACCGGACGCCGTTGGGGATGCCGACGTCCACGAAGTCCACGACGTAGCCCTGCGTGATGCGGTCGAGCAGGTTCCCGAAGGCCCCGCCGAGCTGCATGCCGAGCGTCGCCGTGACGAGTGGTGATGAGTTCGCGAACTGGCGGTAGTAGTAGACGATCGCGAGAACGGCGAGCACCGAGAGGACGGAGAGGAGTGTCGTGCGCTCGGGCAACAGGCCGAACGCGGCGCCGGTGTTCTGGGTGTGCACGATGCGAACGTAATCCCCCACGACCTGCCGTCCCTCGTGCAGCGGGATGTTCTGCTCGACCCACATCTTGGTCATGCGATCGAGAGCGAACACGAGGACGGCGATGCCCGCGACCAGCGCGAGGCGACGAGGGGACATGACGAAATGCTAGGCGCGGCGCGTGCCGCCGTCGCGGCTCAGGTCACCATCCCGCCGTCGACGACGATGACCTGCCCCGTGATGTACGCCGCTTCGTCCGAGACGAGGAACGCGATGGCGCCCGCGACGTCCTCGACGGTCCCGAACCGTCCCAGGGGGATCTGCTTGAGGATCGTCTCCTCCATCTGCTTCAGAAGATCCTTCGTGAGGTCGGTCGGGACGAATCCGGGGGCGACGGCGTTGCAGGTGATGTTGCGGCTGGCCATCTCGCGCGCGACGGTCTTGGTGAGCCCGATAAGACCCGCCTTCGCCGCGGAGTAGTTCGCCTGGCCGGCGTTCCCGGCAATGCCCGACACGGACGACACGTTCACGATCCGTCCGCCGCGCTGTCTCATCATCGGGCGCATCGCGGCCTTGGTGACGAGGAACGCGCCGCGAAGATTGAGGTCGAGGACGGCGTCCCACTGCTCGGCGCTCATGCGGATCAACAGGTTGTCGCGCGTGATGCCCGCGTTGTTGACCAAGATGTCGAGCCGGCCATCGCCGAACGCCAGGGCTTCCTTCACCACACGCTCGGCGTCGGCGTCCATGGAGACGTCCCCTTGGATCAGCGTCGCGGACGATCCGGCCTGCTCGACCAGGCCCTTCGCCTCCGCGGCCGCCTCGGCATTGCCCTTGTAGTTGATCGCGATCTTCGCGCCGTCTTTCGCAAGTCGTAGCGCGGTCGCGCGGCCGATGCCACGCGCGGCGCCGGTTATCAGCGCGGTCTTGCCGGCGAGCGAGCTCACGAACGGCATGATGCACGGCAGCGCATTGACAGACAGCGGCGAGCGGTCATGGACGAGGGCCGGGTCTCTCTACCTTCAGGTAGTCATGCGGCCCGGTCGAGTCGAGCGTCGGCTGTCCTCTCGCGTCGAAGATGACCACGATCATCGCTACTCCTTCGCGAAGATCAGCGACGCGTTGTGCCCGCCGAAGCCCATCGAGTTGGAGAGCGCGGTGGTGATGCTCCGGGCCCGCGCGCTGTTGGGCACGTAGTCCAGGTCCAGACCCGGATCGGCTGTGGTGTAGTTGATCGTCGGCGGGATGCAG
>DASYUY010000069.1:0-74470 GCA_036000705.1 Candidatus Limnocylindria bacterium
GCTCGGCCCGCCCAGCGAAGCACTCGCAGCGCGTTCAGCGTGTTCCAGCGACTTGGCTTGCCAACGCCCTCGTCCATCGCGAAGTGGTCCTCGCCCTCGTGCGGCTTCTCGAGCGGCCAGCGGCCGCCGGCGTCCCGTTTCTCCTCGACGATCGCGATCGCTTCGGCGACGCGATCGTCGGGCTTCGCGCCGGCCGCGCGAAGGTAGTCGAGCCCGCGCAGGACGTCGTAGTGCCAACCCGGCGGAAAGGAGAACTGCGTATACCTCGAGTCGATCAGCTCGCCCGTCGATAGGCGGCGCAGCAACCGCCGCTTGAGGAGGTACTGCTCGCCCCGCTCGCGTGCCGTCCTCACTGCCGGCGAACCTCCGGTAACGCGCTCGTGCTCGAGCAGCCCTTCGAGAACGCGGATGGTGGTGTCGAACGACCCGCGTGTCGAACCGTGCTCCTGTTCGCAGTTCCAACCGCCGTCAGCCATCTGTTCGCGGAGGAGTCGCTCGACGATGCCACCGACGTCCTCGCCGAAGTACGAACCAATCGTGACGGCGGTGCCGTTGATGCACGGCTCTACCTCGCCGTCGAAGAACCGCATGTTCTCGTCGTACTCCCAGCGGACGCGGTCGCGGACCAAAGCGATCGCGCGGCGCACCCCGGCATCCGTCGGGTCGATGCCCATCATCCGCAGCAGCCACAACGTGTGGTTGGTGGAGGTCCAGCCAGGAAGGGCGGCGCCGCCGCCCCACCGGCCGTCAGGAGCCTGAAGCGAGAGCAGTCGCGCGCCCCAACCTTCGACGGCGACCCTCGCGCGCTCGGCCGCGACCTCGTCGGGACGCGCATCCGTGAGGTCGCGCATCACCTGCCAGCGGATCGACGGGTCCGAGTCGAGCAGCCAGTCGATGACGGACATGGTCTTCCTCCCGCGGGGGAATGGGGTCTTCACGCGGCCGCCACACTAACCGAGCCATGAGCGTCCGCAGGCGGACGTGATCGACCGCCAGCGTCGCGGCGACCTCGCGCGCTCGCCGATCTCTTTCGGCGCGGGACAAACTGCCAAATGTCCCGCAGTCGTCCCCTCGTAGCTACGCGTCTACGCCGCGCACGCGGCAGGTCAGGTCGGCCATCGCGCAACCGCGGCATGAGTGCGTGAATCGCGGTTCGAGTGCCGTCCTCCGCTTCGATGGCGCCCATGGCGGCGTCAATGACGTAGGTCCTCATGCGCGCGAGGTTTGCCTTCGTGAGCGTCCCGGAGCTGTGATGATCTTCGCGATCTCGTCCACGGTCTGGTCGAGCTTCCCGTCCTCGTTCACGACGACGTAGTCATATTCGGGTGCGGCGGCCATCTCGATCTCCGCGTTCCGCATCCGAAGGTCCCGCTGCTCGTCAGTCTCGGTGCCGCGATCGACGAGCCGTTTGCGGAGCGAATCGAGCGACGGCGGCATGATGAAGATGGTCAGCACCTGCGGCAGCTGCGCCTTGATCTTCCGCATACCTTGCGGATCCGGCTTGACGATCACGATCTTGTGGCTGCGTAGCGTGTCGCCGAGGATGTCGCGACGCACTCCCTTGAACTCGCCGTGGACGATCGACCACTCGAAGAAGTTGCCTGCCTCGATCTCCTTGCGGAACTTCTCGGGCGAGTAGAAGTAGTACCGCACGCCGTCGACCTCACCGGGCCGCGGCTTGCGGCTCGTCGCGGTGACGTAGACAACGGCGTCCTCCAGCTTCTGCACGAGCTCGTCGATGACGGCGTCCTTCCCCGCACCTGACGGCGCCGAGATGATCACGAGCAAGCCCTTCCCCTCGATCGCGGTCACCTGCGCGGCCCCGCCTGCGCGAGCGGATCGAACGAAACGGGCGGGCCGAGGGTTCTCAGGCATCGATTGTGTGCCCTTAGGGTCGGTTGTTCGATGTCGCGATGAAGTCATGCCGCCCGGCGGAGCAGATTCAGTCCGCCGTCGCGGACGCGGAGGCTGCGGGTCCAAGTTCCGTCTTTCCGCTCCGAAGTGGTAACAGCCGGCGAGGGGGTTTTGCTCCTGCCGCTGCCGCGCCCGAACTGCCTCCACGTATGGTTCCCAGATTAGCCTCGGCCTGAACTCAACGTTGAGCCGTTTGTCACTCTGATCAGCGCGGATCTTGCTGAAGAGGATCTGGCGCGACTGCTTCTTGTCTTCATCGTGATCGACCAGTCATCGACCACGGCTTGCAGGCGCTGAGGCTGCAGCGCGATCGAGGTGGCTGCCGGTTGTCCTAGTCACAACTTCATTGCCGGCAAGATCAGCTGGCTCGGCGGCCCCGCGACGGGGAGCCTCGCGGCGGAGCTCAGCCGCCACCTCGATACGGATATCCGCGCGGTATTGCCCACGATCCAGGTCCCGACGCTCGTCCTGGTCGACACGGACTCGTTTTACGAGGTGATGCCCGAAACCGGGCGATTCGTGGCCAGCAAAATCGCCGGCGCGCGAGTCGTCGAGCAGTCGAGCGAGGGAGGTCCCCACTTCCACTGGTATGCGCGAGGCGACGCCAATGTCGCCGAAGTGGGGCGCTTCTTGCCTCAGGTCGGTGAGGAAGAAGCGAGCTTCGACCGTACGCTCGCAATCATCCTCTTCACCGACATCGTCCGCTCGACTCAACGTGCCGCCGAACTCGGCGACCGTCGGTGGCGCGAGCTCGTCGAGCGGCACCACGCGACGGTCCGAACACTGCTTGCTCGCTACCGCGGCAGCGAGATCGACACAGCGGGAGATGGCTTCTTCGCCTCGTTCGACGGGCCCGCACGCGCTGTCCGCTGTGCCCTCGCGATCAGCGATGCTGTCCGGCCGCTCGGGATCGAGGTGAGAGCAGGCCTGCACACCGGAGAGGTCGAGACAATCGGGCACAAGATCGCGGGACTCGCGGTGAACATCGGTGCCCGAGTGGCCGCTCTGGCCGCTCCGTCCCAAGTCCTCGTCTCTCAGACGGTCCGGGATCTGATGGTCGGATCAGAGCTTAGGTTCGACCACCGCGGGTCGTATCAGCTCAAGGGTGTTCCCGGTGAGTGGCGTGTCTATGCTGCCGCGCGGGGCGGCGGGCAGCCGATCGGTCGCGACCAGCGATCTTGAAGGGACACAGAGCGCAAAGGACGCAGAGCGCGCCGATCGCGCCGTAGGTTACTGACTCAGGGCCGCGGTGACCGTGAACCACGCGTGGAGCTCACGAAGATGATCGGCTCCGAAGCTTCACCGAAGTTCGTGAATGGTGTGCTGGCGACGGCGGTCGGAGTGGCTGAACCTTGCGAGGTCAGGCGGCCGAACGCGGAGTAATATCGCCCGTTGCCGGGGGGAGCGTCGATCGACGCGCGGCTCTCCGCGGCAGGGGGAGCCAACGCGCATGACCACGACCGTGATGCACGCCATCGACGCCAGTCCCCTGAGTGGGTCTTTCCGCGGGCAGCTGCTCGGCCCGGAAGACAAAGGCTACGAAGTGGCACGAAGTGTCTGGAACGCCATGATCGATCGCCACCCCGGGTTGATCGCGCGATGCGCGGGAGCCGCCGATGTCATCGCCGCGGTGAAGTTCGCCCGGGAGCGCGAGCTCCCCGTCTCGGTGCGGGGCGGCGGGCACGGCGTCTCGGGGAACGCGGTCTGCGATCAGGGCGTGATGATCGATCTGTCCCCGATGAAGAGCGTCCGCGTCGACCCCGCCGCCAGGACGGCGCGGGCCGAGGCCGGCGTGCTCTGGGGCGAGTTCGACCGCGAGACGCAGGCCTTCGGGCTTGCGACTCCGGGCGGCCTCGTGTCCACGACCGGCATCGCCGGACTGACGCTCGGAGGTGGACAGAGCTGGCTCACCGGAAAATACGGACTCACGCTCGACAACCTGTTGTCGGCCGACATTGTCACCGCCGACGGGACGCTACTGCGGACGAGCGCGACGGAGAACCAAGATCTCTTCTGGGCGCTCCGGGGCGCGGGCGCCAACTTCGGTGTCGTCACGTCCTTTGAATACCGCCTGCATCCCGTCAACGCCGTGCTCGGCGGCATGGTCATCCACCCGTTTGAGCGCGCGCGCGAGGCGCTGCGGTTCTACCGCGAGTTCGCCGCCGGACAGCCGGATGAGCTGACGACGTACGCCGGCCTGCTCACCACGCCGGACGGGAACAGGGTCGTCGGGCTCATCGCCTACTACCTTGGCGTGCCCGAGGAGGGTGAGCGCGTCATCGCGCCGCTCCGGCGATTCGGACCACCGATCGCCGACACAATCGCCCCGACCACCCATCTCGTCATGCAGGGTCTGTTGGGCGCTGGCTTCCCTGCCGGACGCCTCAACTACTGGAAGTCAGGTTTGACCAACGAGATCGGCGATGGCGCGATCGAGACGATTGTCGAATACATGCGTCGGGTTCCTTCACCTTTCACCGCCACGGTCTTCGCCAATACTCATGGCGCATTTTCCCGCGTCGGTAAGGCCGACACGGCGTACTGGCACCGCGACGAGCAATACGACCTCGTGATCATCTCAAGCTGGGCCGACGCGTCGGCTTCGGAAGAGAACATCCGCTGGACGCGCCAGTTCTTCGACGCGGTCCGGCCGGGGCTTTCGCACGGCGTGTACGTCAACGACCTCGGCGACGAGGGAGCTGAGCGGGTCAGAGATGCGTACGGCGGAAACTACGCGCGCTTGCTTGCGCTGAAGAAGCGCTATGACCCGACCAACTTCTTCCGCATGAACCAGAACATCGACCCGCGAGGCTGACCGGGCTCTGCTCGCCGCCGTGCTTCGCGCGCGATTCGCAGAGCTCGAGGGGGGCCACGTTGCCGATTGTTCCCGTCAAGGAGTCTTCTCCACCCAGGTTGACCGCCACGCCGGTGCGTCAAACTTTGGCGCGAAGTAGGTCGTGAGCGTCGAGATCTTTGCGTTGCGCAGTTCGATGAGTTGGATCAAGTGCGAGTCATCGCCACCCGGATATGTGATGTGCCCGGCGATCGTGTAGTCATCACCGGTGCCGACGATCCGTAAGGCGCTGAATGTCGGGGTCATCACCCAGCGATCTTCGCCTCCGACGACGCGGTCGGTCTGGCCGCGCCAATCTTCGGGCCGGCCGGGGTAGTTCTCGATGATCGCTCGACGGTTCGACTTGCCAACGATCCGCTCGCCAGACTGGGGGTGCGTCTCCACGAAGTCATCGGCGAGCAGGGCATGTTGCTCATTCACGTCATTGGCGGCGAGCGCTCTCGCAAAGCGGTCCACGATCTCGCGATTGGTCAGGCTCGGCATGGGCGGCCCCCTTTCCGGGTTGCGGAAACGCAAGCCTTGGCGAAGGCTAACGGACGCTAAGGCAGACCCAGTACCCGCGTACTGGCCCGTTCGAGTGTGCGAGTGAGGTTGCCGGCGTCCCGGCGTTACTAGGGCAAATGCGCACGACGGAGCAGGGCCCCGCCGCGGAAGAGCGCCTCCAGGAGCGTCAGCTGATCGCCGGTCGCTACCGTCTCACCGCCCGTCACCGCGAGGACGAGACCACCGAGGTCTGGCGTGCGTTCGATGAGCCCGGGCACCAGGTGGTCATCCTCGAGATACTCCGTGATCCGCGACCGGCGAGCCGCGAGCGCTTTGTCACGGAGGCGCGCCACATCGCGATGCAACCGCCGACCGTGATGCGCGTGACCGGGATCCATGACGACGCCGATGGGACCTTCATCGTCTACGAGGACCTGGTGCAGCAACCCGTCGTGCTCGACGCACACAAGCCCGCTGTCGACGAACGCGTCGCGCCGCCGAGGGCGCCCGAACTGCCGACGGTCGTATCGCCGACGGTCGCGGCACAAATGGTCGCGGCACCGACGGTCGAGCCGGTCGCAGCGATCGTGCCGCCGCCGATGATCGCGCCGGTGGCCGACGTGTTCGCGCCCGAAGCGCCCTCGCCCGCCCTCTCGGGCGATCCGCCGATCGAACACGGCTTGACCGGTCTGATCGACGTGCTCCGCTTGCACGACCCCGCGCTCATCGATATGAGACTTCTCAGGGAGTCAGCATCCGAGGTGGCCGCGGCAGCGCGCTCGCGCATCGAGGACCGCCACCTCGAAGAGGTGCGCCTGGCCACGATCGTCACTCAGGCCCGCGTTCTGCTCGATCGCGTCGTCGCCGAGGCTCGCGCTCTGCTTGTGGGCGTCGATCCTTCGGTACCGAGTTCGGCCTTCGAGCGCGCCCGCGTCGTGGCGGAGCGCCTGACGAGCGTACGGCCGCATCTTCGCGTGCCGACGCTGCCGCATCTGTCCCTGCCGCGCTTATCACTGCCGGCCCCGCGCGTGTCGCGCTCGCAGGTCAAGAGCCCGCGCGTCGACGCGGTCGCTCGTCCCACGCCCGCGCCGCGTGCACCCAGGCGCGCGCGTCGGCCGTCTCTCCATGTGCGCTGGGGCCGTGTGCTATCGGGAGGCCTGAGCGTGGGCGTCCTCGCGGTCGTGGCGCTCACGATCCCGCCTGAGCTTGCCACCAACCTTGCGATGAGGCTCGAGAGCGAGGTCAGCTCAAAGCTCAACGAGGCGCTCCAGCCTGCGCCGCCCGCGGCCCCGCCCGCGCTCACCCGTGCGACGTTCGAGCTTCCGCCGCTCAGCGCGTACGCAGCCACCTTCGAGACGCAGGGCGCGTATCCGACGGCGAGGCCGAACGGGACGGTGGAGTGGGTCGTCGCGCTCCGTAATACCGGCTCCGCCGGCTGGTACAGGGGGATCGACGGCGCTCAGGCGTCGCTCGCGCTCGCGGATGGGAGCAATGCGGCCGTGCAGTCGACACCGTATGTCGGACCCGGTCAGGTGGGCTGGTTCGTCGTCCACTTCCGCGCATCCGCGGACCCGGGCGCGTACCGGCTGTTCCTCACTCCGCGCATCGATGGGCGCGGACCGCTACCCGATCTCGGGATCTTCGCCGCGGTCACGGTGTCAAAGGGACCCTAGCTCCCAGCCGGCGCTCGTCGGCTTCCAGCGACTTCGTCCGCGACAATCACCGTCGCTTCAGCACGCGTGGTGCGGTGGCGATGATGACGGCGGAGGAAAGCGATGAGCGCGGACACGTCGGCGAATACCCAGACCCACGAGACTTCGATGCATACGGCGAAGACGACTCCGCTGCTGTTCGTGCCCAGGCACATCCGGGGCCGGGACATCCGGCAACAGGTCCACGGCACGAGTGCGATCGGCGGATTCAATGCCGCGGTGGCGGTGTTCATCACGAAAGTCGTCGGCACCATGTACTGCGCGTACGTCTTCACGCTGATCGCTTTCGTCGCGCTGCCCGCCGCGCTGCAACAAGGATCGCCGACCGTGCTGGTGAACTGGCTCTCGTCGAACTTCCTTCAGCTCGTGCTGCTGCCGATCATCCTCGTGGGCCAGAACGTCATCTCACGCGCGCAGGATGCACGCGCGGACGCGGACCACGAGACGCTGACAGCGCTCCATGAGCTGGCAAAGCTACAGATCGACATCCTCGAGGGTCAGAACAAGATCCTCGAGCTGCTCAAGCAGAAGGCGGGCTGAGGTTCAGGGAAGTAGCGTCCTCCCCGCGGCGCCGCTGGACGAGCGCGCACTCGGTCGCGCGGTGCGCGCTCTGGCGCGCGTCGAGCCACGCTTCGCGTACATCGTCAAGCGCCACGGCCCACCGCCACTCTGGCCGCGCAAGCCGGGCTTCGAGACGCTGATGCTGCTGATGCTCGAGCAACAGGTCTCGCTCGCGCAGGGTCGCGCGATGTTCGCGCGGATCGCGAGCGCCACCGGCGCGGTGACGCCGGCGAACGTCGCGCGACTGGGCACGTCCGGACTGCGCGCGATCGGTGTCACGCGACAGAAGTCGGCGTACCTCGCCACGCTCGCGGTCCAGCTCGAGCAAAGGACTCTCGACCTCGACGCGATCGCCGGTCTTTCCGACGCTGATGCCGACGCGGCGCTCGACGCGCTGCACGGCGTCGGACCGTGGACCGCGCAGTGCTACCTCCTTTTCGCGCTGCGCCGCTCGGACGTCTTTCCCGCCGCCGACCTCGCGCTGACCGAAGCGGTGCGCGACCTGTGGAAGCTGCGCGAGAGACCGTCTCCCGTTGCGCTTGCGCGTCGTGCCCGCGCGTGGCGTCCGCACCGCGCGGTCGCGGCGCGTCTCCTCTGGCATCACTATCTGAGCGAGCGTGGACGAAGCTAGATCCGGAGCATCGCGTGAGGCCGGCCCGCACGACATGCTCGTGCGCCTCTATGACCTCCCCGAGCCGGCCTCCCGCGTCGACGCCCTGCGCCGGATCGGGATCGAGGTGCGCCGTGCGCTCGCGCCGGAAAAGCACGTCGTCGTCTCCTGGGTCGGCGACACCTTCGGAGAGGGATGGGCGAGCGAGTGCGCGGTCAGCTTCGGCCGCCTGCCGATCTCCTGCTTCCGGGCCCAGCGTCGCCAGGAGCTCCTCGGTTTCGCTTGCTACGACGCGACGGCGAAGGCCTTCTTCGGCCCGACCGGCGTGCTCGAACGCGAGCGAAAACAGGGCATCGGGACTGCGCTCCTGCTCGTGACGCTCCACGCGATGGCCGGAGAGGGCTATGCCTACGCGATCATCGGCGGTGCCGGCCCGGAGGATTTCTACGCCAAGGCGGTTGGGGCGGTATCGATCGCCGGCTCGACGCCGGGGATCTACGCCCATTTGCTGCGGGGTGCAGGCGCGCCAGGCCGAAAGGGCTAGCGCCAGCCCGTAGCAACGGGTGGCCCTGGCGCGTTCTTCGTAAGCGCGACAGGAGGTACCCATGCGTGATCTTGGGCAGTCCAGCTCGACCGCGACCCTGAACGCTTTGCTTGGCGCCGGATCGGTCTTCGAGGGCAAGCTGCACTTCGAGGGTCAGGTCCGCATCGACGGCACCTTCACCGGCGAGATCACGACCACGGACCTCCTGGTCATCGGTGAGGGCGCAAAGGTCGCGGCCACCATCAACTGTGGCTCGGTCGAGGTGAAGGGCGACATCACCGGGAACATCAACGCCAGCGAATCGATCATCTTGCGCGCGACCGCGAAGGTGCAGGCGGACATCTACGCGCCGTCCCTCGTCGTCGACAAGGGCGCCGTCTTCGAGGGCAACTCGAGAATGACGAGCGGTGGGCGGGGCTTGGTCACGGTGGCGTCGGGCGATCGCCGCGAGCGCCACAGGAAGGGCAAAACCGTTTCGTTCAGCCGTGACCTCGTACCCAGCGGGCCCTCGACGCGCGAGAATGGCCACGGCGAGGACGGCGCCGACCACCCAGCCGAATAGTCGGCGGCGCTTACCCCGTCTGGGTGATTCGCCGGACGAGCGTGCCGGCGGTACACCTATGAGGAACTAACGGGGAGTTCGGTGATGGACAACGAAACGCCAGGCCAAAGCATCTACCCAGCGATCCTTCGCCGCCGCTCGGATCCCTTGCCGGCGCGCGGCGAGCTGGTGTGGAACGAGGAAGGCGGCGTCACCGACGCGGCCGCGCCGCCGCCCCCCGCCAACACCGACGCCCTGGATCCCGAACCCCTGCCACACGCGGTCGCGGACGAAGCGCCGGCGGAGATCATCGACGCGACAGCGGGCGCGCTCGCATCGGAGCTGGCGCGTCGCCGTGCCGCCGCACTCGAGCGCCTCGATGCCGAGATGCGCGCGCGGCGCGCCGAGCTCATGCAGGCCATGGAGCTGCAGCGGGCGGAGGCCGAGCGGCGGATCGCCGAGATCGAGCGCCTCGAGCGGGAGGCGATCGCCAAGCGGCGCGCGGAGTCCGATCGACTCTGGTCGGCCGAGCAACCGCAGAACCTCGCCGAACGGCTGAACAGCGCTCTCACGGTCGAGCTCGTCGCGACCAGGCGACGCTACGAGGCGGCCGAGACGCGGCTGCACGCCGAATTCGAAGGGCGCCGTCGCGACGAGGCCGAGCGTCTCGAGATCTGGCGTCGCTCCGAGCGCGAGCGCATCTCGACCGAGCTCGCAGCCGAGGAAGAGCACTTCAGCGACCGTCTGTTGCGGCAGCTCAAGGAGTTCGAGTTCCAGCTCGGCGAACGCCAGCGCGAGCAAGAGCAGCGTCTGGCGCAGTGGTGGGAAGAGGCCGAGCAGCTTGCGCGTCAGCACGTCGCCGCGCTCCTCGACGACACGCTTTCGAAGAAGGCGCTCGACCGCAGCTAACGCGGCGCGAGACGCCTAGCATCCCGCCGTCGCCTCGCGCGACGCGGGAGGGAAAGCGTGTCTCTCGAATTCGGCGTCAGCTATCTCGCCGTCGTCGTCGCCACGATCGCGGTCATGGCCTTCGGCTTCGTCTTCTTCCTGCCACAGGTCTTCGGCGCACGTTGGATGGCGCTCATCGGCCGGCCGAATGAGGCGATGCGACCGGGACCGGAGTTCGTCGTGTCCATCCTCGCCGCGTTCATCAACGCTTGGACCCTCGCCGTCCTGGCGCGATCGGTCGGCGCGTCGAGCATCGCCGACGGGCTGGTGCTCGGCGCGCTCGTCGGCATCGGGTTCTTCGGCGCGGCATTCGCCGCGAACACAGTGATCTCGAAACGACCGTGGAGCCTGTTCGCGATCGACGCCGCGCACGGCCTGATCGGCCAGATGATCATGGCCGCCATCGTGTCCGCCTGGCGCTAGCCGGCCTCACCGAGGGCGCGCACGGTGCGGTCCGCGTCGTCGCGCGTGACGTCGCCGGGGATCGCGACGATCGGGAGGTCCGCGCCGGCCGCGCGATAGTCGTCGATTCGAGCGCGGCAACGCGCGGCGTCACCGACAGCCGCGAACGCGTCGAGGAGATCGTCGGTGACGGCGACAGCCGCGTCGTCCCGCTGCCGCGCCTCCCACAGCGCTCGGACCTTCTCGGCCACGTCGGCGAAGCCGTGACGCGCGACGGTCTCACGGTAGAAGCGGCCCATGCCGCCGATGTAGAAGGCGAGATGCCGCTTCAGTGCCGCGCGCGCAGGCGCCTCATCCTCGGTCACGACCACCGGGATGAACGGCGCGACCGTGAACGATGTGCGATCGCGCCCCCCTGCGCCGAGCGTCTCTTCCATCGCGGTGATGTCCGCGCGCAGCGTCTCGGGACTCGCGAAGTAGGGGAGCCAGCCGTCGGCGACCTCCGCGCACTGCCGCAGTCCCCGCGGCGTGAGGCTCGCGTGATAGATCGGGATGCGCTCGCGCGTCCGGGCCAACGTCACAGCGAAACCCGGCGCGATGGCGATCGTCTCGCCGGTGTAGCCGCGCCGCGATCCGCTGGCGATCGCGCGGACGGCCTCGGTCGTCTCGCGCAGACGGCGCAGTGGTCGTGTCATCGGAACGCCGTGCCATCCTTCGATCACCCGCTGTCCGGAGGTCCCGAGACCGAGGATCGCGCGCCCGCCCGACATCTCATCGAGCGTCACGGTGGCCATCGCGAGAAGCGCGGGGGTGCGGCTGTACACGTTGACGATGCCGGTGCCGAGGCCGATTCGCTTGGTCGCATGCGCGAGCGCGCCCAGCGTCACGAACGCATCGCGACCCCACGCCTCGGGGACGAACATCGCCTCGTAGCCGCACTGCTCGGCGATGCGCGCGAACGCGACCACATCGGCGAATGGGCGGTCGTGCACCGCTCCGAGCGCGATCCCGATCCGAGACATCTGCGCGCATCCTGACACGTAGACTCCCGGCGTATGGCTGATCTCGTGATCATCGGAGCGATCGCCCTTGGCGCGATCGCGGGATGGCGGAAGGGGTTCGTCCTCCCGCTCATCGCCCTCGGTGGCGCGCTCCTCTCGATCGCCTCGCTCTACGCGGGTCCGCTGAACGGGATCGTGCCATCGGGAGCGGCCGGCCTCGGCCTCGGAGCGGTGGCTCTTTTCATCGGCGGGACGATCCTCGGCCGCGTCGGTGGTGTGCTCGTCGGACTCTTCTATCGCGTGCCCGCATTGCGACGATTCGATCAGCTCGTCGGGATCCCGCTGGGCGCGGTCACGGCCACCGTGGTCGTGTATGTCGCGGTCCTCGGTACGCTCACGCTGGACGCGTGGCTGTCGCCTCTCCACGGGAAGGCGACCATCAACGTTCAGGACATCGCCGCGGTGCAGGCGATCGCCGCGGTGAATCCGTCGCTGGCGATGTTCGCCGACCCGGCCGTCTTAAAGGCGCTCACGACGGCGGCGACGAGCTCGCCGCTCGCCGCGGATCAGCTCGCGAAGTTCGACGCGACGCTCGCGTTCTACGAGCAGACGGTCCGGCCCGAGCTGCTGCAGAGCCGCATCCTCCCGGTGCTCCTCGCGGTGGGGGAGTCGCTACCCGTCATCGGGCGTCACGCCGAGCTGCCGACGCAGTAGCCTCCCCGGCCAGTGGCCGATCGCGACCGGACTCTTGCGGCGCTCTGTGATGCGTTCGTTCCTGGCGACGGTGATCTGCCGAGCGCGAGCCGTCTCGGCGTGCACCGCATCCTGCGCGCCGAGGTCACCGCCCTCGCGCGGCCCGCGCTCGTCGCGGAGCTCGATCAGCTCCTCGACACGATCGAGTCGCCGTTCCTGAACCTCGCGCTGACCGGTCGTGCGGTGCGCTTCAGCGCGCTCGGCCAGGTGGATCGCGAGGACTACCTGAAGCGCTGGGCAGAAAGTCCGCTGCCCCTGAAGCGTCGTGCGTTCCAGGTCATGAAGCGGCTCGTCCTTCTCTACACTTACGGACAGGACGGCTCGCCGTACGCGGCGCTGTCCGGATACGTGCGTCCGCCGCTCGAGCGCCCGGCCGACCCCGTCCCGCTGCGCGCGCGGCGCGGCACCGCGGGCGAGACGATCGACGCGGACGTGTGCGTGATCGGCTCCGGCGCGGGTGGCGGCGTCGTCGCGGCGACACTGGCCGCCGCGGGCATGCACGTCGTCGTGCTGGAGCGCGCCGTGCTGCGGACGGAGCTCGACTTCGACGGTCGCGAGCTCGCGGGATACGCGTCGCTCTTCGTCGACCGCGGCATCGCCGCGACGCACGATCGCGCGATCGCGATCTTCGCCGGGTCGGCCGTCGGGGGCGGCACGATCGTGAACTGGAACACGTCGCTGCGGATCTCCGCGCAGGTGCGGCAGGAGTGGCATGAGGCGGGCATCGACGATCTGGACGAGCATTACGACGCGGTCTCCGAACGGATCGACGTCGACACCGACGAGAGCGTTCGCAACGGCCCGAACGCGGCGCTCGAGCGAGGGCTTGGGGCGCTCGGCCTCGCGAGCGCCACGATCGCCCGCAACGTCCGGGGCTGCGTCACTCCCGGGACCGGCGTGCCCGCCTGCGGACCCTGCACGCTCGGCTGCCGGCGCGGCGCGAAGTGCTCGACGCTCCGCACCTATCTCGCCGATGCGTGCGCGCGCGGCGCCGAGATCTTGCACGGCAGCGAGGCGCGACGCATCGAGACGGCCGACGGTCGGGTCACGAGTGTCGTCGCGCGCGTCGACGGCGGTGAGCTGCGCGTACGCGCGCCGCTCGTCGCGCTCGCCGGTGGCGCGATCCTCTCGCCGGCACTCCTTCTTCGTTCGGGCATCGCGACGGCGCAGGCGGGTCGGCATCTGCATCTCCATCCGGTCTCCGTGACCTCCGGCGTGTACGACGAGGACCTCGGCGGCGTCTGGTCGGGCGTGCCGCAGTCCGTACTCGGCGATGAGTTCGCGGAAGAGGAGGAGTACGGCTACGGCTTCCGCATCGAGATCCCGCAGGCACAGCCCGGCGTCCTCGCCGCGTCATTCCCCTGGTGGGGCAGCGGAGCGCATCGTGCGCGTGCCGCGCAGGCGCGCCACATCGCTCCGTTCATCGCGATCGCGCGCGACCGGACCGAGGGGCGCGTCCGCGTGGATCGCGAGGGGGAGCCGGTCGTCGACTACTCGTGCGGCACCGCGGAGCGGCGCCTGCTCACGCGCGCGATGACCGAGTGCGCACGCATCCACGCCGCCGCAGGTGCGCGCGGCATATTCACACTGCACACGCCGCCCCTGGAGCACGGCGGAGGCCCTATCGAGCCGTTCCTCGCGGAGATCGAGCGTCGCGGCGTCGTCTCGAATCGCGTCGCGCTCTTTTCCGCGCATCAGATGTCGAGCTGTCGCATCGGCGCGGATCCCGCGACGTCGGTCGCCGACGCCGACGGTCAGGTCCGCGGCGTCCGCGGCCTCTACGTCACCGATGCGAGCGCGTTCCCGAACGCCTCCGGCGTCAACCCGATGCTCACGGTCATGGCTCTCGCGCGCCGCACGGCGTCGCGTGTGGCCGCCTCATAGACTCGGACACACAGCCACCACGAGGGAGAAGACCATGGAGCTGCGTTCCGGCGATACCGCGCCGAGCCTCGCGCTGACCGATGAGAACGGCAAGCTCGTCTCGACCGACGCGATGCGCGGCAAGCGGTACGTCGTGTACTTCTATCCGAAGGACGACACACCCGGCTGCACCGTCGAGGCCTGCCAGTTCAACGACAATCTCACGGCCTTCCAGTCCCTTGGCATTCCCGTGCTCGGAGTCTCGCGCGACGACGCGGCGTCGCACCGCGCGTTCCAGGAGAAGTTCAAGCTCAAGTTCCCGCTGCTCAGCGATCCGGATCGCAAGGCGCACGATGCCTACGGAGCGTGGGGCGAGCGGCCAGGCCGCGGTGAGGGCGTGATCCGCTCGACGTTCCTCGTGGACGAGCTCGGGAAGGTGAAGAGGGCGTGGTACGGAGTGAAGCCCGATGGCCACGCAAAGGAAGTGCTCGAGGAGCTGAAGACCTGAGGGCCGTTCTTTTGGCGTAAAGCGAACCGGTGACACTCCCAGCCGGTACGCTGTGCGACGATGAAGACGTATCGGCCGTCCACCTCGAACGACGCGGTCCTGCGGCGCGGCGATTTCATCGCCCCGGTGCTACACGAGATCCGCAAGGTCATCGTCGGTCAGGACTACCTCGTGAACCGACTCCTGCTCGGACTGCTCTGCAACGGTCATCTCCTGATCGAGGGCGTCCCCGGTCTCGCGAAGACACTCGCGGTCAAGACGCTCTCCGACACGATCGAGGCGAGCTTCAAGCGCGTGCAGTTCACCCCCGACCTCCTGCCCGCGGATCTCAACGGAACGATGATCTACAACCCCGCGGACCAGACCTTCCGGCCTCGCCTTGGTCCGATCTTCACCGACATCCTCCTCGCCGACGAGGTCAACCGCGCACCACCCAAGGTGCAGAGCGCGCTCCTCGAGGCGATGCAGGAGAAGCAGGTGAGCATCGGCGGGACGACGCATCCGCTCGGTGAGCTGTTCATGGTGCTCGCGACGCAGAACCCGATCGAGCACGAGGGAACGTATCGGCTGCCGGAGGCACAGGTCGATCGCTTCATGATGAAGGTCGTGATTGGCTACCCCTCGCAGCAGGAAGAGCGCGAGATCATGGACCGCCAGACGATCGGTGAGATCCCGCAGGTCCGCCGCGTCGCCTCGCCGAAGGCCGTGCTCGACGCGCGCGCCGCGGTGAAGCAGGTCCACATGGAGGACTCGCTCAAGGACTACGTCGTGCGCATCGTGTTCGCGACGCGCGAGCCGGAGCAGTTCGGCCTGAACGACCTGCGCCCGATGATCGCGTACGGCGTGTCACCGCGCGCGTCGATCTTCATCTCGTTGGCCGCTCGCGCGAACGCGTTCCTCGAGGGACGCGACTACGTGCTTCCCGACGATGTGAAGGCGGTCGCGCCCGACGTCATGCGTCACCGTCTTATCGTGACGTACCAGGCGGAGGCCGAAGAGGTCACGCCCGAGTCGGTCATCGCGAAGGTGCTGGACAAGGTCCCGCTCCCCTGACCGTGATCGCGACGGCACGCGCGCACGACCGCGTCCAGGGTGATGAGGCCCTCCCCGCCAGCGTGCTCCGGCGTATCCGTCAGGTCGAGATCAAGGCGCGCATCCTCGCCGACGAGGCCTTGCTCGGAACGTACCGAAGCGTCTTCCGCGGGTCGGGGCTCGAGTTCGAGGAGGTGCGCGAGTACGAGCCCGGCGACGACATCCGCAGCATCGACTGGAACGTGACCGCGCGGATGGGCACGCCGTACATCAAGAAGTTCCGCGAGGACCGCGAGCTCAACATCCTTCTGGCCGTCGACGTCTCGGCGTCGTCGTGGTTCGGCTCGGTCGACCAGAGCAAGCGCGACCTCGCGGCGGAGGTCGCGGCGCTCCTGGCGATGACCGCGATGCGTAGCCACGACCGCATCGGGCTGCTTCGATTCGCCGAAGGACTGCAGGAGTGGATGCCATCGCGGCGCGGACGCGAGCATCTCCTGCGACTCATCCGCGAGCTGCTCTTCGCGGCGCCGCGGCGGGTGCGGACCGAGATGACCGATGCCGCGCGCTTCCTCACGAACGTCACGAAGAAGCGCAGCGTGGTCTTCCTCATCTCGGACTTCCTCGACGTCGGTCTCGTCGACGATCCGGCGGTACGCATGCTCGGCCGGAAGCACGACGTCATCGCGCTCGTGCTCAACGATCCACGCGAGGTCGAGCTCCCGAACGTCGGCGTCGTCGCGCTCGAGGACGCCGAGACGGGACGCATCGCGCAGGTCGACACGAGCGACCGGCGGCTACGGGAGGACTACGCCAGCACCGCGCGGCGCCGGCGGACGGAGCGGCGGCAGGCTCTGGCACGCATGAAGATCGACAGCGTGGACCTCTACACCGATCGTCCTTTCGTCCCGACCCTGATGGCGCTCTTCAACACGCGGACGCGACGCAGTTGACGCGGCTCGCCGTCGCGCTCGGGCTGTCGTTAACGCTCGTTCTGGCCGGCGTCGCGGCTGCCGCGGACCCGGTGAACGCCGCTGCGACGCTCGATCGAGCGACGATCACCGTCGGCGACCCTGCGTTCCTCAGCGTGTACGCGGACGCCGAGGTCGGATATCAGGTGAGGGATCCGGCCATCGCGCACACCGTCGGCGACCTCGAAGTGCTCGAGATCCTTCCGTCCGGCCGCTCGACGCGACCCGGCGGCATCTCGCGCTGGACGTTCCGCTACCGGATCACCGCCTGGGTCGTCGGCGATCTCACGGTGCCACCGATCTCGATCCCATACGACGGGCCCAACGGCGCGACCGGCGTCGTGCAGACGGCGCCTCTGGTGCTGCACGTGGTGAGCGTGATCAAGGACGGGGAGGACACGACGGACGTCAAGCCGCTGAAGCCGCAGCTCGACCTGCCCGAGGCGCTGGCGGCGAAGCTCGGGCGCATCGCGCTCGGTGTGGCCGCGGCCGCGGCGTTCACGGTGCTGGCCGGCGTGATCTTCTGGCTCCTGCTGCGGCGACGCGAACACGCCGCCGCGGAGGAGCGCCTCACGCCGGTGCAGCGCGCGCTGCGCGAGCTCGACGCGCTTGCCGAGCAGCGTCTGCCGGAGAAGGGACGGACAGCGGAGCATTACGAGCTGCTCAGTGCGAGCCTGCGTCGCTACGCGGTGCAGCGGTTCGGGATCGAGCCCGGCCGCACCAGTCGCGAGCTTCGCGCCGCGCTCGAGCGCGCGGGCGTGGATCGGACGCAGGCGGCGGCGATCTACGAGATCTTGCGCGAAGGTGACGAGGTCCGCTTCCGGCACGCGATCCCGTATCCGACGCACGCGCAGAACGCGGTGCGCGCCGCGCTCGAGGTCGTGCGGCGGGCGGCCACCGCGGAGGAATATGAGATCGCCGCGCTGAGGCCGCAATGACCGCGCGCATCCTGGGCACCGAGATCCGCTTCGACGCGCCCTGGGCTCTCGCACTGCTCGCGCTCGTCGTCATCGCCGCGGCCCTCGAGCTCCGTCGGGAGCGCGGCCGCAGCGGCGGCGTGCTCTTCTCCTCGCTGGCGCTCGTGCCACGTTCGCGAGGCAGCTGGCGCGTGCGCGCGCGGTGGCTGCTCCTGCCGCTCCGCGTCATCGCCGCGACGGCCCTCATCATCGCGCTCGCCGCGCCCTCGGTGGTGCAGGCCGCGCTCGACGTTCCGGCCGAGGGTATCGACATCGTCGTCGTCATCGACACGTCGTCGTCGATGACGACGCCCGACCTGGGCGGCCAGCCGCGCATCGAGGTCGTCAAGCACGTCGTTCACGACTTCCTGGATGGGCTGACGAGCGATCGCGTCGGCATTGTCATCTTCAGCGCCGAGTCGATGGTCCTGAGCCCGCTGACGCTCGACTACGCGGCGGCACAGCGTCTGGTCGAGCCCGTGGCCGCGGGACGACCGCTGCGCGACGGGACGGCGATCGGCACCGGGCTCGCGACGGGCCTCAACCTGCTGCGCGATTCCACGGCGCGTGGCAAGGTCGCGATCCTCCTGACCGACGGACAGAACAACGCCGGGGACGTCCAGCCGACCGACGCCGCACAGATCGCGAACCTGCTCGGGGTGCGGCTGTACACGATCGGCGCGGTCGCGGCGCGCTCCCGAGCCGAAGTCGACGAGGCGCTCATGAAGCGCATGAGCGAGCTGACCGGCGGTCTGTATTACCGCGCGTCGGACGAGACCGCGCTTCGCGATGTGTACCGGGAGATCCAGACGCTCGAGAAAGCGCGCGTCGGCACGCGCGCGTTCATCTCGACCGACGACGCGTCGTTCCCGTTCGCGGCGGCGGGCGCGGCACTCCTCGCGGTCCAGTTCCTCCTTGCGCTGACGGTCTTCCGGAGGACGCCGTGATCGCTGGGGCGGTGGGCTTCGCGCGCCCCGAAGTGCTTCTCCTCCTGACGGCGCTGCCGCTGGTCGGCGCGCTCGTCGTGCTCGCGTACCGTGCGCGCGTCAGCGCACTGCGGTCGTTCGGCGGCGCGACCGCTCTCGTCTCGCGCAGTGGCGCGCGCTGGTGGCTGAAGTCGGCGCTCGTGCTCGTCGCGCTCGCCTGCCTCGTCGTCGCGCTCGCGGGTCCGTTCGTCGACCTGCGTGCGCGCGCCGCGCGACGTCTCGGTGTCGACATCGTGCTCGCTGTCGATGTCTCGCAGAGCATGGCGGCGCGCGACGTCGAGCCCGACCGGTTGCGTGCGGCGCGGCACTTCGCGGAAGAGCTCGGGCGACGGATGATCGGCAGCCGTGTCGCGCTCGTCCTCTTCGCCGGTCAGGCGACCGTGCGGTATCCGGCGACGACCGATCCGCGGATCCTCGGCGAGGTGCTCGACAACTCGGGTCGTGGCGTGCGGGGGCTGCAGCAAGGGTCGTCGCTCCGGTCCGGGCTCGAGGCGTCCCTTGGCGCGTTCCCGGCGGACCTCGATCCGCTGCGGCAGCGCGCGATCGTCCTCGTGTCCGATGGCGAGATCACCAACAGCGACGTCCCCGAGGCGAGCGAGCTGAAGGGCGCGCGCATCTTCTCCGTCGGCGTCGGCACCACGGCCGGCGGCCAGATCCCGACCTATGACGCGAACGACGGCAAGTTCACGGGCTACCTCCGCGACGCTGGCGGCGTGCCCGTGGTCAGCCACCTCGTCGAGGCGACGCTGCGCTCCGTTGCGGAGAGAGGCGGCGGCCGCTACTTCCAGTACCTGGGGAACGACGCCGTGATCGGCGACCTCGCACGTGATCTCCGCACCATGGAGGCGGTCGAACCGCTCGACGACGCGGGCGCGGTGCCGGACGAGCGCTCCGCGCCGCTCATCGCGATCGCCGTCGGCCTGCTGCTGCTCGAATGGCTCATCTCCGAACGGCGCCCGATGCCGACGCCGCGCGGCGCGGGCCGCCCGATCGCGCGCCGCGGGCGTCGGATCCTGGGGATCGCGATCGGATCGGCCGTGCTCTGGGCCGTGGCCTGCGGGGATGCCGCGCTCTCGAACGAGACGGCCAACGGCCTGTTCGCCGCGGGCGACTTCTCGGGAGCGCTCGCGGCATATCGCGATCTTCAACAGGAGCAGCCCGACTCGCCCGAGCTCGCGGTCAATTCCGCGAACGCGCTCCACAAGCTGCGTGAGTACCAGCGCGCGCTTCCGGAGTACGGCAAGGCCATCGATGGAAAGGACCTGAAGCTCCGCGCGATCGCGCAGTACGACCGCGGCAACACGCTGTTTCGCATGGGACGCTACGAGGACGCTCGCGACGCGTACCGCGAAGTGCTGCGCATCGATCCGACCGATCGTGACGCGAAGTTCAACCTCGAGATCGTCCAGCGCCTCCTCTCAGGCCGGCCGGGACAGCCCGGTCAGCAGCCCGGTCCCGGGCAGGGCCAGCCCGGCGGCAGCCCCAATCCGGGACAGGGACCCGGGCAGAGCGGCCAGCCCAGCGCCAGCGGCCCGCCGCAGCCGGGCCAGAATCCCGGACAGCCGCAGGAGCCGACAGGTGATCCGACGAACTCCAGCAACCCGAATGGCGAGCTGCCCGCGCTTCGCCCGGCGCTGGACGATTTCCGCCGCGGACTCACGATCGACGACGCGCTCCGCGTGCTCGACGCCCTGCGCGGCGAGCAGCGCGGCGTCGGCACCTTGTTGGAAGGCCCGCGCAGGGGCATCGGCGGCGAGTACTAGCCCGTGATCCAGTCACCGGACCTGGTGGGTCGTCTGAAGCGCCGCGCGAGGGCGATCAGACGCGACACCTTCGCCCTCTACCTCGCCTGTCGAGATCCCCGCACGCCCTGGTACGTCAAGCTGTTCGCGGGCGGTGTCGTCGCCTACGCGCTCAGCCCGATCGATCTCATTCCCGACGTCATCCCCGTCGTCGGCTATCTCGACGATCTCATCCTCGTCCCATTCGGGATCGCGCTTGCGGTAAAGATGATCCCCGACGCGGTCCTCAGCGACTGCCGCGCTCGGGCGCAGAGCGCGTCCGAGAGGCCGACCGATCGGCGTGCCGCGGCCGTCATCGTGGCGATCTGGATCGCCGCCGCGGCGCTCCTCATCTGGCTCGCTTACAAAGCTGTCGGTTAGATCTCGATCGTCCTTCCGACCCCGCGCTCGTGCGCGAGCCGCAGCACGAGCGCGGCCGCCGCGGCATCTTCGACCGCGACACCGACCGACTTGTAAAGCGTGATCGCGGTCGCATCGGTGCGGCCCGGGCGCACGCCGGACACGATCTCGCCGAGCTCGGCGTGGATGTGCGTCGCGTCGATGAGGCCGTCGCGGATCGGCCACAGAAGATCGTTCGAGCCGCCCGGCGGTGGCGCGAGGGCCGCGGCACGCGACTCGATCACGACGAGTGCCGCGGTGACCGTCTCAGCGTCCACCTCCCGGCCGGCGGTGTTGTAACCGACGGAGTTCACGTGCGCGCCGGGACGTAGCCACGCGCGTCGCACCACCGGATCGGGACTGTGGGTGCACGCACAGACGACGTCGGCGCTGCGCACGGCACCGGCGATCTGCGCCGCCGCGTGCGTGCGGAATTCGTCCGCGAACTCATCCGCCAGTGCCTTCGACTTCGCGGGATCGCGAGCGACGACCACGACATCACGAAAGGGACGCACTCGCGTGACAGCGCGAAGATGGGCCCGCGCCTGCACGCCCGTCCCGATGACGACCAGCGTCTGCGCATCTCGGCGCGCCAGCAGATCGGTCGCGAGCGCGGAGCCGGCGGCGGTGCGCGCGGCGGTGATCGCCTCGCCGTCCATGAGCGCGGCCGGGCTGCCGGTCAGCGGATCGAAGGCGACGATGACCGCCTGGTGTGTGGGCCGATCGGTGTTGTGCGGGAACAGGGACACAAGCTTGGTCGTGAGCGCGCCCGCTCCGGGCAGATACGCCGGCATCGCGGCGAGTAGCGCGTCGCGCTCGGCGACGAGCGCGGCGATGCGCGTCGGCATCGACGCGCGGCCGGCCGAGAGGTCGGCCAGCGCCGCGGCCACCGCCGCGCGCAGGTCGTCCGGATCGAGGAGCGACTCGACCTCGCGCTTGTCCAGGACGAGCACCCGGGGATGCTACTGAGACTCCGCGAGCGCGCCAGAGGCCGTATCTTTTCCCTGTATGTGTCGCAGCATCAAGACCCTCCGCGGTACGGCTCCGGCGAGCGACGAGGAAGTCCGGGCGGCAGCCCTGCAGTTCGTCCGCAAGATCAGCGGTTTCCGGGCGCCCGCCCCCGCCAACGCCCAGGCCTTCGACGCGGCGGTGTCGGAGATCACGGCCTCGTCGGAGCGGCTCCTCCGACGCCTGCCGGCCAAGCGGGTTCGGCCCGTCGCTACACCAACCGACGTATAGGGCCTAATCAGGGCGTTTCGGCTGGCCCCCTCCCCGTTAGAGGGATAGACAGGCCAGTTAGCCGAGCCACACTTCCCGCAATTGGCTTAACCGGCCTATGGCGCCGGCTTGGAGGACAAGGGTAGATGACGATCCTGCGTAAATGTCTGTATGTGGCGCTCGCGGCTGTGCTCGTGGCAAGCTGCGGCGGCGCCGGTCCCATCTCAAAGCCGACACCGGATCCGCTGGCTGGGACGTACACCACCAAGGGTGGCGGCGGTGCCCTCGACGCCGTGAAGGCGCTGACGGCCGGCTTTACGGCCGTTCATCCCGCGGTGACCTGGCAGGGATTCGACGACGTCGGGTCCGACGCCGGTGTGTCGCTGACGGTCAGCGGCACGGTCGACCTCGGATTCATCAGCCGCGATCTCAAGGCGCCCGAGAAGGGCACCGTCGAGACCATCCCGATCGGCGCGTCGGGAACCGGCGTCGGCGTCAACGCGACGAACCCGGTCAAAGCGCTCAACAAGGAACAGGTCGCGAAGATCTTCACCGGGCAGATCACCGACTGGAAGGATGTCGGCGGCACGCCCGGCAAGATCCGCGTCCTGCTGCGCGAGCCGGAGTCCTCGACCCGCTCGGCCTTCGAGTCATACTTCTTCGGCACGACCAAGCCCGTCTACGCCAAGGACGCCGTCGAAGTGTTCCAGATCGACGAGACCCTCAAGGCCATCGGCTCGTTCAAGGACTCGATCGGCATGATGACGATGAACGCGAAGGCGTTCAGCACCGCCGACGTGCGACTGCTCACCATCGACAACATCGCCGCGACACGCGACACGCTCGCGAACGGGACCTACCCGATCCGCCGCCCCCTGTTCTTCGTCTACCACCCTGACCCTGCGAAAGTGAAGCCGACGATTAAGGCCTTCATCGACTTCGTGAAGGGTGCCGAAGGGCAGAAGATCCTGGCCGGCCTCTAGGCGGTCTCGTGGGATTCCTCAACCAGCTCTTCGCGCCGAGCCTGCTCCGCGCACTCGTCGGTCGGACGGTCGCGGTGGCCGTGGGCGCCCTCGTGGTGCTCGCGGCCATCGCACTGTACGAATCCAATGACCTGATCACCAAGCAGTTCGAGGACGAGGCGTCGATCGTGGCGCAGGCGGCGCTGAACGACATCTCCGACCAATCGAGCATCCTTCAGCGTCAGGCGTCGCTCCTGGCGGGACTGCCGACGATCCGCGAGCTCGCCGAAGACCGCGACCGGAACGGCCTCGACGCCTTCCTCTTGCCGCAGAAGTCGCGCCTTCTCGTCAACTTCATGGATGTGTCCGATCTAGATGGTGTGCTGATCGGAGGCGCGCAGGACTTCAAGCCGGGGGAGACGCTCAAGCCGGACCTCGTGCAGCTCGTGCAGGCGCGCGCGCAGCAGTCCTGGTCGATGTACGACGAGCCCCAGGGGATCGTCATCCGCGCGATCTACGTGATCCGCGGCAAGGACCAGGAGCCGGTCGCCTATATGGAGGTCGGCTCGGTCCTGGACAACGCGTATTTGAAGACCATCAACACCAAGAGCGACGCACAGCTCGCTCTCGTGTGGAACGGCACCGTGCGCGCGTCGACGACGACCATCCCCGCGGACGCCGCGATCCCGACGGTCGAGCAGGTGGACAACGCGGTGGGCGACGTGTTCGTCCAGGACGTCAAGCTCGGCGACAGCAGCTACTACGGCATCTTCCAGGTCATCCGGGCCCAGGTGGGCAAGCCCGGCGTCCTCGCGGTGCTTCTGCCGCTCGAAGGCCTTGCGGCCGCCACACGCACGCTACTGGTGATCCTGTTCGTCCTCGCCGCGGGCCTCATCGGCCTCGTCACATTCTTCGCGTACCGCTCGGCCACGGCGATGACGAAGCCGCTGGAGGAGCTCGCCGCCGCCGCCCAGCAGATCGAGGCCGGCGACCTGGGCGTGCGGATCCGCCAGCGCTCGCAGCACGAGATCGGGACGCTCGAGCGCGCGTTCGACACGATGGCCCGCTCGCTCAGCGAACGTGAGCGCGCGCAGCAGGAGTACCTCGCCGAGGTCCGCACCGTGAACGAGGTCGCCGACGCCGTCGTCGGTGTCACCGATCGCGAGCGGATCTTCGCCGAGTCACTCTCGCGCATGGTCGCCCTGTTCCACGCCGACGGTGCCTCGATCGTCATCCGTGAGGACGCGCCCGGCGCGCCGCTCGGATCGGGCGGCCGGCTCATCGCCCCGACGACGATCGGCATCGACGCCGACACCGCGGTCATGCTCGCGACGCGCGTGCTGGTGAATCCGGTCTACGACCCGAACCAGATCCAGCACCTGCACGTCCCGCAGAGCCCGATGCCACACGTCGCGCACATCCCGCTGTCCGCGCGCGGCCGCGCGGCGGGTCTGCTGTCCGCGTACTTCAAGACGCCGCGCGAGATCACCGACACCGAGGCGCGCGCGCTGCGCACCATCGCGCGACTCGTGAGCGTCGCGAAAGAGAACGCCGATCTCGTCAACGAGCTGAAGGACAACAACCTCCAGCTGGAGCGGGCGAACCGCCTCAAGAGCGAGTTCCTCGCGTCGGTGAGCCACGAGCTGCGCACACCGATGAACGCGATCATCGGCTACACGAAGCTCATGCTCGACGGGCTCGACGGTGACCTCAGCGAGCAGCAAACCGCGGATCTCGAGCGCGTCGTGCAGGCCGCGGACAACCTCCTCGGTCTCATCAACGGCCTGCTGGACCTGGCGAAGATCGAGGCTGGGAAGATGGAGCTCAACATCGAGGAGGTCGACGTCCCGCTCGTCATCGACGACGTCATCGAGCTCATGCGCGCGAGCGCTGACGCGAAGTCGCTGAGTCTCCGTGCCGAGGTGGCCGCCGGGCTGCCGACGGCCTGGGCCGATCGCGCGCGGATCCGCCAGGTCCTCGTCAATCTCATGGCGAACGCGGTGAAGTTCACCGAGCACGGCGGCGTGACCGTGCGCGCGAGTGTGGTGGACGGTTGGATCACGCTGGCTGTCGCGGACACCGGCGTGGGCATCCCCCCGGAGGCGCAGACGTACATCTTCGACGAGTTCCGGCAGGTCGACGCGTCCACGACGCGCCGCTACGGCGGCACCGGCCTCGGCCTGGCGATCTCCAAGCGGCTCATCGCGCTGCACGGCGGCCGCATCTGGGTCGACAGCTCGGTCGGCGTCGGAAGCACGTTCCTCTTCACGCTGCCGGTCCGCGTTCGCGCCGCGGCCCTCGCCGACAGCGGGCTGACCGGCGCGGCGGTGAGATCGTGACTGTGGCTCGTGCCGTAGCGCGCGTGCTCGTCATCGAGGACGAGGCGAACAACCTCGACGTTGCGCAGCGCATCATCCGCGCCGCCGGCCACGAGGCGCTGGTCGCGACGGACGGTCAGAGCGGCCTCGACGTCGCCCGCGCCGAGCGGCCCGACGCGATCCTCGTGGACCTGTTGCTGCCGCGCATCGACGGCTGGACGGTGACGCGGACGCTCCGCGAGGAGCCGTGGGCGGCGCGCATCCCGATCATCGCGGTGTCCGCGCTCGCGATGCAGCAGGACCGCCAGCGCGCGATCGACGCCGGCTGTGACGACTTCGTCTCGAAGCCGTACGCGCCGGCGGAGCTCCGCGCCGTGCTGGCACGCTTTCTCCCCGAGAATGCGCCGGTGAGCGCCGGGACGCGACGGAACGATCCGGTCGCCGCGCCGGTCGACCGCCTGGGGACGGTGCTCGCGGTCGACGATGAGCCCGCGAACCTCGACCTCATCTCGCGCCGGCTCGCGGCGCTCGGCTGCGCGGTCCTTCGCGCCTCCAGCGGCGAGCAGGCGCTGGCGATCGCGGAACGCGAGCGGCCGGACCTCGTGCTGCTCGACGTGATGATGCCGGGCATCGACGGGTGGGAGACCTGCCGCCGGCTCAAGCAGAACGAGCGCACCTCCGCGATCCCCGTGATCTTCGTCACCGCGAAGGATCAGACCGACGACGTCGTCAGCGGCTTCGAGGCCGGCGGCGTCGACTACGTCGCCAAGCCGTTCGAGCCCGTCGAGCTCGCCGCGCGCGTGCGCAGCGCGCTGTTCACGAAGCGACTGCAGGACGAGCTGCGCGCCAGCAACCAGGAGCTGCTCAAGGTCGAGCGCTCGCGGCAGGAGCTCATCGGCATGCTGGGCCATGACATCCGCAACCTCGCGAACAGCGTCGTCGCGTTCCTTCAGCTCGTCGGCATGGGCCAGCTGGATCCGTCGCGGCCCGAATTCGCCGAGCTGCTCGGTCTTTCCGAATCGAACGTCAGCGAGATGCTGCGAATGGTCAATGCTCTCCTGGACGTGTACAAGCTCGAGGAGGGACGTCTCGAGGCGGTGCCGCAGGCCATCCGCCTCGAGGAGCTCTCCCGCAAGAGCATCTCTCAGGTCAAGCCCGAGGCGCGGGCCAAGAACATCACGGTCACCAGCGACGTCGGCGACGCGACCGTCTTCGTCGACGACGGTCTCGTCGTCCGCGTGCTCACGAACCTGCTCGCTAACGCCGTGAAGCACACGCCTTCCGGCGGCAAGGTGCGGGTCGAGGCGCGGAAAGCCGACGAGGGGACGGACTTCGTGCTCATCCGGGTGTCGGACACCGGGCCCGGCATCACGAACGAGGACGCCCCCAACGTGTTCGACCGGTTCTATCAGGGTGGCACCGGCCGCAGCCGCGGCGGCACGGGCCTCGGTCTCGCTTTCTGCCGCCTCGCGGTCGCTCTGCACGGTGGGACGATCCGCGTCGCGAATCCCGGACAGCCTGGCGCGCAGATCGACCTGACGCTGCCGGCAGCGGCCGCCGATCACGCGACGGTGCCGGCGTGAGGAACATGAAGAGCATCGTCCTGGATGCCACCAGCGACAGCGCGCGCCGGTTCGAGCACCGCTTCCTCGTGAACGAGGCCGTCGCGCGGCTGGCGCTTCGCACCAGCGGCACCTACCTCCCCCTCGACCGCGACGACCGGCCGTACCAGTGGTCGACGACCGCGTACCTCGACACCTATGACTGGCGGATCTTCCGCGCCGCCGAGTCGGGCCAGGCTCTCCAGTTGAGGGTTCGCGAGTATCACCGCACCAGACCCAACGAGATCCTCGCCGGTGGAAGCGTCTACCTTGAGATGAAGGACGACTCCGCCAGCACGTCGTTCAAGGAGCGCTACGAAGTGCCGACGATGGCGCTGCCCGGCTACCTCCGTGGCGAGCAGAAGCTTCCGCGCGATCAGAACGGCCTGGTCGAGCGCGCCGAGAGAACGATCGCGGGCGGCGTGCGACCCGTCGTCGTGACGCAGTACAACCGCATCGCGTATTCGGCGCCCGACGCCAGCATGCGCATCACCGCGGACCACAACCTGATGTACCTGGCCGTTCCCTGGGTCGCCAACGACGAGAGCTCGATGCCGTGCCGCATCGGCCCCGTCATCGCCCGCGAGCCCGGTGTCATCATCGAAGTGAAATGGTTCCAGGAGCTTCCGCGCTGGGCGGATGAGCTTTACTCGTACATCCGCGACCACATGGTGAACGAGCGTCCATCGAAGTTCGTCGTCGCGCTCAGGCACCTGCTCGGCGAAGAGCAGAAGAGCGTTGCCCAGTGAATGATCTCGCGGTGACGATGCCACCCGGATCGAAGGCGACTCCCACGAGCGTGGTGGTCGTCGAGGACGATCCCGCGTCGGCCGACGTCCTCCAGCGCCGCCTCCAGGCGAATGGCATGAAGGTCGCCGTCGGCCGCGACGGCGGTGAGGGCCTTGCGCTGGTGCGGCAGATCGTGCCGGATCTCGTGCTGCTCGATGTCATGCTGCCGGACACCGACGGCTACGACGTGTGCCTGCGGATCAAGAGCGACGGCGCGGTCGCGCACATCCCGGTGATCTTCCTGTCGGCGCGCGGAGAGGTCGTCGACAAGGTCCGGGGCCTCTCGTGCGGAGCTGCCGACTACGTGACGAAGCCGTGGAACGCGGCGGAGCTTCTCGCGCGCATCGACGCCGTCCTGCTCCAGGCGCGGAACGCGCGCCCACCGCGGCTCGAGCCGCAGGAGGTGCGCCCGCAACGCGCGCGGCCGATGGCGCAGGTCGCGCTCAGAGATGAGGCGCGGCGCGCTACGGCCGAGAGGCTTCTGGCACCGCGTTTCGACATCGCAAAGGACGGCGCGGCCGGAGTCGACCTCGTCCTCGTCGACGACGGCGCGACGCCCGATCGCGACCTCGCCGATGAGGGAACGGCCATCCTGGTCATTGCGAAGGGCCCGGAGGTCCCGACCGGCGAATTCGCACGGCTCGACAGCGACCTGGTCCGGCATGCCGAGCTCCTCGTGCGCGAGATGCGGCTGGTGCGCGACATGGGCGCTGCGGCGGATGCGCTCATCAGCCTCGCGACCGCGCTCGAGGCGCACGACCGCTTCATGATGGGTCACAGCGGGCGCGTCGCGGCGCGCGCGGTGTCCGTCGCCGGACTGCTCGGCCTGGACCAGGCGGCCATCGGCACGATCCGTCTCGGCGCGCTCCTCCGCGACGTGGGCAACGCAAGGCTTCCGCCGCCGATCGTGCACAAGGCGGGCGAGCTCACCTCGCACGAGCGGGAGGCGGTCGAGCAACACCCGCTGCTCGGCGAGGAGCTCCTCCGTCATGTCTCACCGCTCGCGCCGATCCTTCCGATCGTGCGTTGGCACCACGAACGTCTCGACGGCGCGGGGTATCCCGACCATCTGCCGGCGGAGAAGATCCCGCTCGAGGTCCGCATCGTGAGCGTGGCCGATCGCTTCGAGGCGCTGCTCGTCGATCGACCCGATCGTGCCGCGGTGTCCGAGCCGGAGGCGGTGCGCATCCTCCAGGGCGCGGTCGGTCGCGGTGAGCTCGATCCGGCCGTCGTGGCGGCACTCGCCGCGCAGGTGCGCTCGGGTGGCGGTCAGGACGTGGAGCAGTGAGCGGAAGGGTCCGCGTCATGATCGTCGACGACGAACGGCTCTTCGCCGAGCTGCTGCGCGTCGCCATGCGCAATGCCGATGACATCGACGTCGTCGCGGTCGCACACGACGTGCGCAGCGCGACCGCCGCGCTCGTCGACGCGCGGCCGGATGTCGTCCTCGCCGATTACCACCTGCCCGACGGCACCGGCGCTGACTTCGCCCGCACGGTGCGCACATCGCGCCCCGAGTGCGCGATCGTCGTACTGACCGGCGACCCGAGCGCAGCGACCCTCGCGGACGTCGCGCGGTCGGGCGCGGCCGGACATCTCACGAAGGAGCGTGGCTTCAGCGATGTCGTCGGGGCGGTGCGCGCGGCCGCCGCTGGGGAGGTCCTCTTCTCGCCGAGCGAGCTCCAGCGTCTGCTCCTGTCCGAGCGCAGCGAGCCCCCGAGCACGACGGAACCGCTCACCCCACGTGAGCTCGAGGTCCTCTATCTCCTCGCCACCGGCGCGAGCACCGGCGCGGCCGCGGCGTCACTCGGCATCTCGACAGCGACCCTGCGCGCGCACGTTCAGGCGGTGCTGCGGAAGCTTGGCGCGCACTCCCGTCTGGAGGCTGTGGCGGAGGCCGCTCGACTGGGTCTGGTGACGCTCGATTCGTGGACACGACAGGGACCGACCTCCCCGCGCGGGGGAAAAGCGCTCGTCCGTGGCGCCTAACTCCCCACGGAGGGGGGTCATGTGAGGGAGGACCCGACTACCATCCGGCGCATGGCAAAGCTGCTCATCGCCGACGACCTGGTGCCCATCCGCCAGATGGTCCGCATCACGCTCTCGACGCAGGGATGGACGATTCTGGAGGCCAAGAACGGCATCGAAGCCCTCGAGCTCGCGCGAGCCGAGAAGCCCGACCTGGTCCTTCTCGACGTGGACATGGGAGCCGGACCGAACGGTTTCGAGGTCTGCAAGCAGCTCAAGTCCGAGGCGGGAACGAAGGACATACCGGTGGTGATGCTGACCGCGCACGAGAGCGAGAGCGACAAGAAGACCGGCTTCTCCGTCGGCGCGACCCAGTACCTGACCAAGCCATTCGGGCCACTGGAGCTCATCGACACCATCCGCGGGATCCTCGCGCACAGCTGAACCGGCCATGCCAGAGGAAAGGCCCGAGCGGATGTCGATCGAGGTGATCGAAGTCTCTCCTCGTATTGCCGTGCCATCGGCCGGCACGAGCGTCGCCGGCGAGGTCTTCCGCCAGCTCCTGCAACAGGCCATCCGCGTCGCCGATCAAGCGAACTCGCAGGCCGTGCGCATGGCGAGCGACTTCGCTGAGGTGTACCGCCGCGAGCAGTCCGTGCGCCTCGAGTACGAGACGAAGCTGCGTGAGATGCGCCTCCTCGAACGGCAGAGCACGCGCTATGCCGAGGACCTGGCGGAGATGCTGCGCAGCGAGCGCGAGCGTCGCGAGCAGCTCGAAACCGCTCTCGAGCACGAGCGGATCGCGAACGAGGAGCTGCGCCGCACCGGTCTCCAGGGCATCAGCCATCTTCTTCTCGCGGCCACGATCAAGGACCAGACCACCGGTGCACACCTGCTGCGCGTTCGCAAGTACGTGGAGGCGATCGGAACGCGCCTCGGTCTGCCTTCGCAGGTCGTCGAGGAGTTCGGGTATTCGAGCGTCATGCACGACGTGGGCAAGATCCACACGCCCGATCACATCCTGCAGAGCGAACATCACCTGTCGACCGACGAGTTCGAGGTCATCAAGCAGCACTGCATCGACGGTGAGGTGATGCTCGGTGACGCGCGCTTCTTCGAGACGGCGCGCGCGATCGCGCGCGAGCACCACGAGCGTTGGGACGGCCGCGGCTACCCGGACGGAAAAAAGGGCGACAAGATCTCGCTGGCGGCGCGCATCGTGTCGGTCGCCGACGTCTTCGACGCCCTCACGTCGAAGCGGCCGTACAAGACGGCATGGACGATCGAGGAGGGCATGGCCGCCGTCATCGCCGGCTCCGGCGCACAGTTCGACCCCGAGGTCGTCGCCATCTTTCAGTCGCTGCAGGCCGACGGCAGCATCGAGCGTGTCAGGCGCGAGGTCGCGACCGCGCAGCTCGACTGAGTCTGCGTCCGGTCCAGCAGAGCGCCCCGCCGGCCGCGGCACTCGACGCGCCTGACAGCCCGACGAACACCGCAAGCGCAGTCGGCACGAACCATTCGGGTACGGCGGCGTAGCGCGCGACGAGGTCGGCAACGACTCCGCCGATGATGAGCGCGCGTACGGTGCCCCCGACCAGACCCGCGAACGCGCCGGTCATCGCGCCGGTGCGCAGCGCCGCGCGGTCGTCGTCCGCGAGGTGACCGAGCACGAGGTAGATCGCGGCGCTCGTCAGCAGTCCTGCCGCGGTCAGCATCAGTCCGGCGCTGTCGAGACGCGGTCGGCCGACGGATTCCGCCAGCTGCCGCGCGCTGATGCTCGACTCGCCGGCACCGATCGCGATGAGCAGCACGGCAGCGATGGCCGGTGCGATGCGCGTCATCGCATCTCCTCCTCGCCGCGCATGAATGATGTTCCGATGTAGGCGAACGCGGATACAGCGCCGACGAACAGCCAGGCCGCCCAGAAACCGAACGACTGCACCGCGTAGCCCATCGCGGGCGCGCCGACCATGACGCCCGCGGTGCCGCCGATCGCGGCGAGACCCTGTGCGGCGCCCGGGGCCGCGGGCAGTGACGCCGCGGCCGTGTTGAACACCGCGGAGTAGGGAAGCCCGACGCCGATTCCCACGAGGATCGCGCCGCCGAGCGCGATCGCCAGCGGCCGATCGGGGGTCGCAAGGAGCGCGATGCCGGCGACGATCGCGAGATCTCCGATGCGCATCACGCGGCGCGTCGGCATGTGCTCGCGCGCGAGGAGCAGGCCACCGAGCGGTCGGGCGAGCACGGCGAGGATGAGAAGCAGCGACCCGAGCAGGCCGGAGAGCTCGAGCGGTAGCCGGAACTCGCGCAGGAGGTACACCGTGATCCAGGTGCCCGAGGAGATGCCGAGGCCGAACCCAGCGACGTGTTGCAGGCCCGCGAGCCAGCAGTTCGGGCAGCGGAGCGCGTCGCGGATGTTCCCCGGACGCGCCACTGGCGGCACCGATGGCGCGCGCCACCAGAGGGTCGCGGCGGCGCCGACGATGGCGGCTTCGACCCAGAACGCGCCGCGCCATCCGCCGAGGACCGCGGCGAGGGGCGGCATGGCGATGAGCGCCATCGCGCTGCCGAGCGGATACCCGGCGCCGTACAGGCCGAGCGCGAAGTGGTTGCGGCGCGCTCCGTAGAGCGCGGCGAGATAGCGCGCTCCCGCGACGAACGCGAGCGCGGCGCCGATCCCCTGGATCGCCTTCGCCGCGAGGGCCACCCCGTAGCCGGGCGCGACCGCGAAGATGATCGTGCCGGCGGCCGAGACGGCAAGCCCTGTGCCGACCATCCGCTTGGGACCGGTGCGCTCGGCCAGGCCCGTGGTGAACACGGTCGTCGTCATGTACGAAGTGAACAAGGCGGTGGACAGCAGTCCCGCGCCGAGATCGTCGAGCCGGAAGTCGGCCGAGACCAGAGGTATGAGAGGGGCGTGGTCCGAATAGGTGAAGCCGAAGGCGACCGCGCCGAGAGTGAGGAGGGCCACGGCCGCGCGCACGTGCGGACGGTACGTGAATGCCGCGCAAGCGACCTGCTAACCTCCGCGCCAGCCGAACCGGACCGTTATCTCGTACGTATTCCGTTCGTATCAGGGGCTACAAACGACGCGGGAGGTGGTCCATGCGCAGGCTGTCCGCAGTCCTTGGGGCGGCGCTGCTCGTCGCCGTCTCATGCGGTCAAACACCGCCGAGCACCGGAACCTCGCCGAGCCCTGCGGCTTCGGCATCGGAGACGCCCCAGGCGGGAGGGCGCGTCGTCTACGGCGCGACCGGCGATCCGAAGACGATGCAGCCGGTCATCTCGACCGACACGACGTCCAGCTTCATCTGGGGCTGGTTCTATCTCGGCCTGACGCGCGCGAACTACAAGACCGGCGAGACCGAGCCGAGCCTGGCCGAGAAGTTCGAGCTCTCCAAGGACGGGCTCACGCTCACGTACACGCTCCGCGACAATCTGGTCTGGAGCGACGGCTCGCCGTTCACCGGCGAGGATTACAAGTACACCGTCGAAGCGGTCGCGCGCAGCGTGAAGACCGTCCGCAAGAGCACGTTCCAGGACATCGTCGGCTGGGCCGACTACCGCGACGGCAAGACCGACTCGCTCGCGGGGATCACGCTCAGCAACAACGGCAAGACCATTGAGATCAAGTTCACCAAGGTCTTCTGCCCGGCGACGGCCGCCATGGGCAGCGCGGGCGGCGGGATCCTGCCGAGCAAGTTCTTCAAGACCGTTTGGAACAACAAGACGACCGATACCAAGACGAACATCGACGACAACGCGCTCAACATGAGCCCGCCGGCGTCGATGGGCCCCTTCGTGTTCAAGGAATTCAAGCCCGGCGTGCAGGTGACCCTCGCGCGGAACGACAAGTACTTCCGCGGCGCGCCGCTCATCGAAGAGTTCGTCGTCAAGAATTACGCCGACGCGACGGCGATCAAGAACGCGTTGGTCACTGGCGAGGTCACCTACTACCCGACAGTTGAGGCCAAGGACTACGAAGAGGTCTCGAAGGTCGACGCGCTCAAGGGCGTGCGCTACAAGTTATCCAGCTACACCTACATCGGCTGGAACGCCAAGGCAGCCAAAGCGCCGTGGCTCGCGAACCGCGATGTTCGTCAGGCGCTGTGGTACGGAATCAACGTTGACGCGATCATGAAGAAGATCCTGTTCGGCCTCGGGACGCAGGTCTACGCACATAATCCGCCGGTCTCGTGGGCCTATGACGCGAGCGGCCTTACGCAATACAGCAACGACGTCGCGAAGGCGAAGTCGCTGCTCGAGAAGGCGGGCGCGAAGATCGGCACCGACGGCGTGTATCGCTGGACGGACGGGCAGCCGATGAAGATGCGCATCGAGACGAACCAGGGCAACAACGCCCGCGAGACGATCCTCCAGTTCGCGCAGGAGCAGTACAAGGCGATCGGCATCCAGATCGACCCCCTGCTGGAGTCTTTCAACGCGCTCCTTGATCGGACCGACCCCGGGACCGACTACGAGGGCTTCATCATCGGGTGGTCCCTCGGCGCCGACCCCGACCCGTACTCGATCTGGCACTCGAGCCAGCAGGGGAAGGGTCAGTTCAACAACGTGGGCTACAACAACCCCGCCGTCGACCAGGCGCTGCTCGACAACCGCAATGGCCCGGACTGCAGCCAGACCGCCCGAAAGGCGGCGTTGAAGAAGGTCGACTCGAGCCTCAACCAGGACGCGCCATACACGTTCCTCTACTCGGCGGACGCACTATTCTTCGCGAACAAGCAGCTCCAGGGCCTCGACCCCAACACGTACAGCAACACCTGGAATATCGAGAAGTGGTGGTTCAAGAAGTAGCCGTCTAGCGACCGGTTGGAGGCGAATGGGCCGATTCATCGCGCGCCGGCTGGTGCAGGCGGTCCCGACGCTCTTCGGCGTGCTCGTCCTCACCTTCCTGCTCACACGCCTTTCGCCGGCGGATCCGGTCCAGCTCATGCTCGGCGGCCAGTACGACATCACGCCTGAGGACCGCGAGCGGCTGCGCCAATCGCTCGGTCTGAACGACCCGCTCCCCTTCCAGTTCGTGACATGGCTGTGGCACGTCGTCCAGCTCGACTTCGGCAATTCCTTCTACTACCACCGGCCGGTCATCCAGATGATCGGAGAGCGCATCCCGAACAGCCTGCAGATCTCGATCAGCGCCCTGCTCATCACCCTCGCCGTCGGCGTGCCGCTCGGGGTCCTCGCCGCACTGCGGCGGGGCGGCATCGTCGATCACACCATCCGGATCTTCTCCGTCAGCGGGCACGCCATTCCGACCTTCTGGTTCGGCCTCATCTTCGTGCTCGTGCTCGGCGTCCAGCTCCGTTGGTTCCCGATCGGGAGCATGAACGTGATCGGAACCGACTGCACCCTGTGCTGGGACCGAGTGTGGCATCTCATCGGCCCGGTCGCGGTCATCTCCATCGGCGGTATCGCGAATCTCCCGCGGATCCTGCGTACCGAGGTGTTGGAGGTCATCTCCCAGGACTACGTGCGGACGGCCCGGAGCAAGGGTCTGAAAGAGAAGGCCGTCATCTGGGCGCATGTCCTTCGCAACGCGCTCATCCCGGTCGTGACGCTGTTCGGCGGACTGCTCACGATCTTCGTCGGTGGGTCGCTCGTCATCGAGCAGGTCTTCAACTGGCCAGGCCTTGGCCGGCTCACGTTCGAAGCGGCGATCAACAAGGACTACCCGGTCGTCCAGGCGGGAGTCGTGTTCTCGAGCGTGCTCCTCATCCTGTCGTACATCGTTCGCGACATCGGCTACGCGATCGTCGACCCGCGGATCAAGGTGCGCTGATGGCGACCGATGCCACGACCGTCGCTCCCGTCGCCGTCCAGCCGGCCGAGATCCGGCGCCCGGCCGCGGGCCTCTGGTCGGACGCGCTCTGGCGGCTCCGCCACGATCCGACCACGATCGCGGCGCTTGTCGTGCTCGCCACGATGGTGACCCTCGCACTCGGAGCTGATCTTCTCGCAGACAACTTCTTCCACTGGAGCTTCAGCAAGCAGGACATCCTCTCGAGCTATGAGAAGCCGAGCCTCTCGGAGCCGGCGATGTGGCTAGGCAGCGACCAGCTCGGCCGTAGCCAGATCGTGCGCCTCCTCTACGGGGCGCGCGTCTCGCTGTTCATCGGGACGTTCGGCGCGGCGACGTCGATGCTCATCGGCGTCGTGCTCGGCGTGACCGCCGGCTACTTCCGCGGCTGGTGGGACGACCTCGTCGTGTGGCTGGTCACGACGCTCAACAGCATCCCGACGCTGTTCCTGCTCCTCATCGTCGGTCTGCTCTTCCGGCTCGCGCCGCTACCGCTCGCGGTCTTCCTCGGCGCGCTCGGGTGGCTCGGCATCGCGAACCTCGCGCGCGGTCAGACGATCTCGCTCCGCGAGCGCGAATACGTGCTGGCGGCGCGCACAGTCGGCGCGACGCCGATCCGGGTGATGTGGAGACACATTTTCCCGAACATCCTGCCGCTCATGATCATCCTCGCGATGACCGATATCGGCGGCCTCATCCTTACCGAGTCGGCCCTGTCATATCTCGGCTTCGGCATCCAGCCTCCGGTGCCGTCGTGGGGGAACATGCTCACTGGGGCCACCCAGTTCCTCACGAAGGGGCCGTGGCTGGTGTACGCGCCCGGGGCGATGATCTGGGTGACGGTCTTGTGCCTGTACCTGGTCGGTGACGGCCTGCGGGATGCGCTCGACCCGCGGCTTCGCGGAGTGGGACGCAGCGCCCGGAAATAGCCCTTGCGGTTCCAGCTTCCTTGTGATTACATCGCAAGCAGGTAATCAGGAGGCTGGGAATGGGCGCAAATGACGAGCTCACAGGCTGGTTTGCCGGCCGCATCCCCAAGGACTGGTTCACGGGCGCGCCCGAGGTGCGCGCCGATCGCGACGAGATTTGGGTCATCGGCACGCTCGCAGACGTACCGCTACCCAGCGACGCTGGCCCGGAGGCCGCGAACGCGGCGCGCTCCGGCCGCATCAAGCAGCACCGCGAGGACACCCGCGAGCTGCGGGTGCAGATCTCGGAGGAGGCGCAGAAGCGCTTCGGTCGCCGTGTGGCGTGGGGCGCACGCTGCGGTGACGCGCGTGAGATGTTCACGCATCTCGCGGTCCCGGCGATGACGCGGCTGCGTCTCCCGGAGCGGGAAGTTCTCGACGCCCTCGTCGACTCCGGGGTCGCGCGCAGCCGCGCACACGCGCTCGCCTGGTGCGTGCGTCTGGTCCAGCAGAACCAGGGCGAGTGGCTGAAGGAGCTCAAGGCGGCCGTGGAGCAGGTCGGCGCCGTGCGGCAGCAGGGCCCGCTCAACTGAGCATGGCGACCGAGATCCGGCGACCGGCCAACGCGGACTCCGATCCGGCCAGCGCGCTACTCGACGCCTACTCGCAGGCGGTCATCCGCGTCGTCGAGAGCGTGACGCCGGCCGTCGCACACGTGCGCCGCGGTCAAAGCGGTGGCAGCGGCGTGGTGATCGCTCCGGACGGATACGTGCTCACGAATTCACACGTGGTCGACGGAGCCGAGGAGGTCGAGGTCGTGTTCGCCGAGGGCGCGACCTACCGCGCTCCGGTCGTCGGCACCGATGCGGCGACGGATCTCGGGCTCGTGCGCGTGCTCGGCCCGTCACTTCCCGCCGCGGAGCTCGGCGACTCGGACGCGCTGCGCGTCGGGCAGCTCGTCATCGCGATCGGAGATCCGCTCGGCCTCCAATCGACCGTCACGACCGGTGTCGTTAGCGCGCTCGGGCGCTCGCTGCGCGCGAAGGACGGTCGGATCATCGAGAACGTCATTCAGACCGATGCGGCTCTCAACCCGGGGAACTCGGGCGGCCCCCTGGTCGACACGCACGGGAAGGTCGTTGGCGTGAACACCGCGATCATCGCCATGGCTCAGGGGATCGCCTTCGCGATCCCGTCCGCGACCGCCAGGCTCGTCGCGAGCGCGCTCATCCGCGATGGACGGGTGCGTCGCGCCTACCTCGGCATCTCCGGCGCCCCAACGCCGATCGGCCGGCAGCTCTCGCACGCGCTCGGGCTCGGTGTGGATTCGGGTATCCGCGTGCTGGAGGTCACACCCAGCTCACCGGCGAGGCGCGCCGGCATCCGCGAGGGCGACATCGTGGTCGCGCTGGACGGCGCGGGCATCGGGACGCTGTCGGAGCTGCAGCGCGCGCTCACCGCGGAGCGCGTCGGCGCTCCGACCATGATCACCGTGGTCCGCCGCGGCGAGCGCGTCGCTCTCACGATCACGCCCGAGGAGTCGCGTTAGCCGGTCGCGTCCTTCAAGAACTGGATCCAGCCCGGGATCCGCGCGTAGCCCATGCGCTCGTTCAGGTGGAGGATGGGCGCGTTCTCACCGTCGTTCTCGGTGCGCACACGCTTCACGCCGAGTGCGATCGCCTGCATCACCGTCTCGAGTTTGAGCGCCCGCGCGACCCCGCGGCCGCGCACCTTGCGGGCGGTGCCGGTCCAATCGGTCCAGACATTTCCGCGCGTGGGCGGATACGACAGGACGGAGATCCCGACGATGTCGTCGCCATCGCGCGCGATCCACATCCGATCGAGGCGCACCGTCGGCGCGTCGAACCAGCGTGCGAACACTTCGAACGGCTGACGGACGTGAGGGATCGTCGTCGGGACGTCGGACGCGGCCTCCTCGCTCATCTCATGGATCTTGTGGAGCTTGTCGGGGTCGACATCCTCGTCGATCGTGCGGATGGTGATGCCCGCCGCACGCATATTCGCGCGGCTTGCCGCCGCCATCTCCCCGAGCGCTCCGCGCCGCGCGACGAGGTCGAGCTCCCATGCTTTGCTCCGCCGCTCCTCGCGATATCCGCGTGACCCGAGCCAGCGCGCGAGCCAGTCATCGTCCTCGCGCGCGTATGAGGCGAAGATGCCCGTGCCAGACTGCCATGCCCGCTCCTCGATGACGTCGAAGACGGTCGCCACCTGGGAGTCGGTCCGTTCGGCGGGCAGGAGGTCGAACCCGATGCGGCCGTACCTCTTTGGCATCTTGTCCCACGGCGCGTGGTTGTGTCGCGCGTAGCCGATGGGCGTCGCGCCGCGAAGCACGATGAACCGTTCGTTGGTCCAGGCCGGATCGTCGGTCGACCACCAATGCCGCCAGGAGGCAGGGTCCTCCGGATCGTCCGGGCGCGTCGCGGTCGCGACGTCCGACGCGAATGCGGCATCGTCGAGCGTCGCGGGGCGGAAGGTCAGGCCGCCGCGGCGCAGCATGACAGACGGATCGATGCTGGTGGGCATGCTGGGAGTCTATGCGCGCGACTGGCAGGGAACATGCCGCCAGCGCTGCATGTTCTGTGAACACGGATACATTCGGCGTGGAGGGACGACATGACGCTTGACCGTGCGCGCTGGGACACCGGTCTCACCTACGACGCCTTCAAGGCCGCGATGACGCGCAACCAGGAGCGCTTCGCGCAGAACGAGAGCCGGGTCGCGCTCGATGCGGAGACGGTTCGCACCTTGAAGTCGCTCCCGCAGCGCCTACGGGTCCTGGTCCTCGCGGAGGACTGGTGCGGTGACGTCGTCGCGAACCTGCCCATCCTCGGCCGCCTGGCGAAAGAGATCCCGACGCTGGAGGTACGGATCTTCTACCGCGACCAGAACCTGGACCTGATGGAGCGCTGGCTGAACCAAGGGAAATACCAGTCCATCCCGGTCTTCGTCTTCTTCGACCAGGACTTCCGCGAGCTTGCCCACTGGATCGAGCGGCCCGCATCGGTGACCGAGCGCCGCGCTAAGGAGCGCAGGAAGATCTTCGCGGCGCACCCGGAGTTCGGATCGCCCGACGCGCCGGTGGATCAGCTTCCGGAGGACGTGCGCACGCGGCTGCAGGTCGAGCTGCAGAAGATGCGCGACGACATGGTGTCGTTCGCGAACGCCGAGGTGCAGCGCGAGCTGCGTGAGCTCGTGAGCGCGGTGGCCGTGTGACCGGGAAACCGGTCAAGGTCAAGATCACCTACTGCGCCGAATGCGGCTACGAGCCGCAAGCGCTGGACCTCACGAAAGCGCTCATGTACGAGTTCGGCGCGCAGTTGTCCGGCATCGAGCTGATCCCGTGGGAATCCGGAACGTTCGAGGTTTCCGTCGATGGCGAGCTCGTTCATTCGATGAAGCGCGACGGAGGATTTCCGACCCAAGCGGTCGTAAGCTCGGCGATCCGAACGAGATCCGGTGGTCAACGATTTAGCGGCGATAAGTCCAGTCGCTGACCTGACCCACTGGTACGCCATGTCTACACTGCCGCATGGCCCGGCGGGGCCCACTCACTTGGCATGGAGGATTGGACCGGCATGGCCGCACACCGCCTACGCGCGCGCCTGGCGTATCTCGCTCTCGCGCTCTTCGCTACCTCGCTCGCGATCCCGGCAGCCGCGAACGATGTCATCCAGGTCTTTCCCGAGGATACGAGCACAGCGGTGGACGCCGCCAGCGGTGACGACACGCCGAGCCTGTGGTTCGTCGAGCTGGGCAGCGCGCCCCTTGCGGATGGGGGATCGTCCGCATCGACTCGCGCGGACAAGACGGCTTTCCGCAACGACGCGCGACGTGGCGGCATCTCTTATAGCGAGCGCTACGCGTTCGACAACCTCTGGAATGGCCTCTCGATCAAAATCGACCGTTCGCAGCTCGGGGCGCTGTCACGCCTCGAGAGCGTGAAGGCCCTTTGGCCGGTCGTGTCGTTGAGAATCCCTGACACGGTGACGACCGACGAAGTCATCGAGCTCTCGAGCGCGATCACCATGACGGGCGCGGACATCGCGCAGGCCGCTGGATACACGGGCGCCGGCGTGAAGGTCGCGATCATGGATACGGGTGTCGACTACAACCACCCCGATCTCGGCGGTTGCGCCGCGATCGGGCCGTCCTGCCGCGTCATCACCGGCTATGACTTCGTCGGCGACGACTACGACGCCGACGGCACAGGCGACGCGCTCATCCCACATCCAGACAACGATCCCGACGACTGCAACGGCCACGGCACGCATGTGGCCGGCATCGTCGGGGCCAACGGCGCCGTGACGGGCGTCGCTCCAGGGGTGACTTTCGGTGCGTATCGCGTCTTCGGGTGCGACGGCAGCACCGAGGCCGACATCATGATCGCGGCGATGGAGCGGCTCCTCACCGACGGCATGGAGGTGCTGAACATGAGCATCGGCTCCTCGTTCCAGTGGCCGCAGTACCCGACCGCGCAGGCGAGCGACCGCCTTGTCAACAAGGGCGTCGTCGTCGTCGCGTCGATCGGCAACAGCGGCGCGAACGGCCTGTACTCCTCCGGCGCGCCCGGCGTCGGCAGCAAGGTCATCGGCGTCGCCTCCTTCGACAACATCAAGGTCCACCTGCCGTCATTCGTCGTGGACGGCGTGCAGTACGGCTACAACCAGGCCTCCGGCGCGCCGACCGCACCGACGAGCGGCTCACTCCCGATGGCCAAGACCGGCACGGCTACGACCACCAACGACGGCTGCGCCGCGCTCGCGCCAGGCAGCATGACGGGCAAGGCGGTCCTGATTCGGCGCGGCACCTGCACCTTCTATGCGAAGTCGAAGAATGCCCAGGACGCTGGCGCCGCCGCGGTCATCCTCTACAACAACGTCGCGGGCCAGCTGAACCCAACGGTCGCGGGCACGCCCGCGATCACCATCCCGGTCGTCGCCGTCACGGCCGCGGACGGCGCGGTGCTCGATGGCAAGATCGCCGCCGGCCCCACGACGCTGACCTGGACAGCGGACATCGTGGACGCGCCGAACCCGACCGGAAACCTCATCTCGTCCTTCAGCTCGTACGGGCTCTCTCCCGACCTGGCGCTCAAGCCTGACCTCGGCGCACCCGGCGGGCTCATCCGATCCACGTATCCGCTGGAGCGTGGTGGCTACGCGACGATCTCCGGAACGTCGATGTCGTCGCCACACACCGCCGGCGCAGTCGCGCTCCTCCTGCAGGCGAACCCGAGGACGCCACCCAACAGTGTCCGCGACGTCCTGCAGAACAGCGCGGACCCACACCTCTGGTCGGGCAATCCGGCGTTGGGGTTCCTCGACAACGTGCACAGACAGGGCGCCGGCATGCTCGACATCCCGGGCGCGATCAACGCGACGACCCGCGTGTCGCCCGGCAAGCTCGCGCTCGGCGAGAGCCAGACCGGACCCGCCACCCGTACGCTGACCCTCACGAACCGAGCCGCGACCAACGTGACCTACGACCTGTCGCACAGCCCGGCCTTGAGCACCGGCCCGAGTACCTTCACACCGGCGGTCTTCACCGGCTTCGCCGCCGTGAGCTTCAGCTCACTGGGCGTGCCGGTTTCCTCATTGGTCGTCCCAGCTGGCGGCGCGGCCACCGTTGACGTGACCATAACCGCCAACAGCACGCTGGCCGACCGCAGCATCTATGGCGGATATCTCCTGTTCGCACCGCAGGGTGGTGGCGCCGTGTATCGCGTTCCGTACGCCGGCTTCAAGGGTGACTACCAATCGATCACCGCGGTCAGGCCGACGACCTGTGCGACCGCGCTGCCGGCGGTGGGCAAGGTCGGCGAGAGCGCGTTCTGTTCGACGACGACGCCGCCCACGATCGTGCCGTTCACCCTTCCGGCGTCGAGCTACACCTTCACGCTCAAAGACGGCGACGTGCCGTACGTCGTGTTCCACCTGGACCACCAGGCGCGCACCGTCCGCGGCGAGATCTTCGACACCACAGGGAAGGCCTGGCATCGCGCCTTCGAGATCTCCCATATCGGCCGCAACAGCGCCGCCAACAGCTTCTTCTGGATCACTTGGAATGGCATCACGGCCACCGGCGGCAAGACGTACACGGTGCCAAACGGCACCTACGTCCTGAAGCTCTCGGTCCTGAAGGCCCTCGGGGATTCCGCGAATCCCGCGCACTGGGAGACCTGGACGTCTCCGGTGATCACGCTCGCGCGTCCTTAGTCGCGCACTTCGTCAGCCGATGAGGCCCGCCGGAGCGGTCCGGCGGGCCTCATACTTTCCAGTGATGGAGCCGCGCGACACCTTCCGCCGTCCGCTGCGCGACCTGCGCGTCAGCGTCACCGACCGGTGCAACTTCCGCTGCGTGTACTGCATGCCGAAGGAGGTCTTCGGCAAAGACTTCCAGTTCCTGCCGCGGGCCGAGATCCTCTCGTTCGAGGAGATCGAGCGCCTCGTGCGCGTCTTCGTCGGCCTCGGCGTGCGGAAGGTGCGGCTCACCGGCGGCGAGCCGCTCGTACGCCGCAACATCGAACGGCTCGTCGAGATGCTCGCGAAGGTCGGCGATCTCGACCTGACGCTCACCACGAACGGCTCACTTCTGGCGTCAAAGGCGCGCGCGCTGCGCGACGCGGGACTGAAGCGGGTGACCGTGAGCCTCGACTCGCTGGACGACGCGACCTTCAAGAGCATGAACGACGTCGACTTCCCGGTCGCGAAGGTCCTCGATGGCATGGACGCCGCCGAAGCCGCAGGGCTGGCACCGCTCAAGGTGAACATGGTCGTGAAGCGCGGCCTGAACGAGGACAGCGTCCTGCCGATGGCGCGGCATTTCCGCGGGACCGGTCGCATCCTCCGCTTCATCGAGTACATGGACGTCGGCTCCTCCAACGGCTGGCGGTTGAACGACGTCGTGTCCGCGCGCGAGATCGTCACCACGATCGATCGCGAGATGCCGCTCGAGCCCATCGGAAAGAACTACCCCGGAGAGGTCGCCGAGCGCTGGCGCTACAGGGACGGCAGCGGCGAGATCGGCGTGATCGCCTCGGTCACGCAGGCGTTCTGCGCGGACTGCACGCGCGCGCGCCTGTCGGCCGACGGGTCGCTCTACACCTGCCTCTTCGCGACGCAGGGCCACGACCTGCGGGGTCTGGTGCGCAGCGAGGCGAGCGACGAGCAGGTCGCCGATGCGGTCGCGGCGATCTGGACCGCGCGCGACGACCGCTACTCGGAGCTGCGCTCGGAGGAGACCACGGGCCTCAAGAAGATCGAGATGAGCTTCATCGGAGGCTGATCGTGCTCGACGTCGCCGTCCTCGCGTGAAGGACATGACCACGATGAACATCGCGCAGGAGCTCGAGAAGCTCGCGCGCCTCCACGAGAGCGGGCGCTGACGGACGAGGAGTTCGCGAAAGCCAAGGACGCGACTCTGCGCGGCGACGGTGCTCGAGCCGACGCGACAGCCGAGGAACGGGATGCGTCTCTCGGCCACGCCGCGAATCGCTACGTGAACTTCCAGATCGGGATGTCGCTCGTGGGCATTGTCGTGTTCTTGCTCGTCTTCGTGCTGGTGTTCCTGCCACGCTTCAACGCCTTCCCGCAGCCCTGATCGTCGCGGCTACGCGTCCGCTCAGCTCGGCGTCGGCACTCGCAGCGAGTCTTCGAGCTCATCGGCCAGGCGCTCGGCGGCCGCGGTGTTGATGCGGAGCCGCTCCACGCTCTGCGCGACCGTCTCCTGGATGTCCGGCGTGCGCTTCACGTCGAGGAACGCCGCCGCCTCCTCCGCGAGGCCGCGCTGCGTCAGCTGGCTCACCGCGGTCACGTAGCCCTGCTTCAGCAGCGGCGCCAGATCGGTGCCGGCGATGTCGCTGTCCCAGTGCTCCTTCAGCGCCTTCCAGGCCGCGAGGCGCGTCCGACGCGACTGCATCATCGGGATGAGCATCAATCCCCGGTCCTGGAGGCGGATGAGCGGGGAGAGGATCGCATCGGCCGTGCGCTGCGCGAGCTCAGCGTCCTCGAAGAAGATGAGTCCCTGGCGGAAGCGCGCTTCCTCCTGCGCGTCCGTCGCCTGCGCCTGTTGCATCCGCGCGACGTAACGGTCCCAGAGCGCACGGTCGCCCACCGTTGCCGCGACCGCGACCACCGTCCCGGCGACGTCAGGGTGCAGTCGCTCGCGACCCTCGAGGTGCTCGCGCACGCGGCGCTGCGCCTCGTCGCGGACGTCCTTCGCGCGCGCGTGGACGCCCAGCATGGCGATGGCCCGCGTGCGCTTCTCGCGAGTGTCGGTGTCATCGTTGTCACGCGGCGTCCAGCCGGCCGCCTCGAGGATCGGTCGGTAGAGGTCGTCGACGAGGCGCGCGAACGGACCCTCCGTCGCGTCACGCACCGCGTAGTTGCCTAGCCACGAGAGCGAGTCACCGATCGCGGCGAGAACGGCGCGGTCCTGCTCGCCACGCAGCGTCTCGAGGCGCGCGAGGAACATGGCGAGCGTGGCCTTGCCATGACGGGCGAGCGCCCAGAGGTCGTCGATAAGCGCCAACCGCTCCTCCGCGGTGAGGTGCGCGATGCCGGCATCGAGTCGATCGCCCTCGAACGCGCTCGCGAAGCGGAACCGGTAGAAGCCCCGCCCGCCCCCGTTGGGGAAGAACCAGCGCGCGCCGGGAAGGCGCACGGTGCCGCGCTCCGTGTTCAGGACGGAGCGGTGCTCCCGCACGCCCTGCGCCGTGCCGTACTTGATGACGAGCGGCACGGGCCAGCGCTGCGTCGTCGGCGCGGGATGGGTGTCGGAGAAGTACCGCGTCTGCGACAGCTCGAGCTCGAGACCGCCGTCGGCATCGCGCGCGCGGATGTCTACCAGTGGGTGGCCCGGCTCCTTGATCCACGCGTTCGCGATCGCCGTGACGTCCTGGCCCGACGATTGGTCGAGCGCGCGCCAGAAGTCGTCGGCCGACGCGTTCGCCTCGGCGTGCCGCTTGAGGTAGATGCGAACGCCCTCGCGGAACGCGTCCTCGCCGAGGTAACCCTCGATCATGCGCAGCACGGCGGCGCCCTTCGTGTACGAGATCGCGTCGAAGCGCTGTGATGCCTCTTCGGCGCTCTTCGCCTCGACGGAGATCGGGTGCGTCGACGCGAGCGCATCGAGGTTGAAGGCGCTGGTGTTCTCCGCGACGAAGTCGCGCCAGTAGCGCCACTCCGGATTCAATGCGGCCGTGGCCTTCTCACCGACGAACGACGCGAACGACTCGTTAAGCCACAGATCGGTCCACCAGCGCATCGTGACGAGGTCACCCCACCACATGTGCGTGAGCTCGTGCGCCGCGGTGCTGAAGACGCCCTTCAGCGTCTGGATCGACGCGTTGCGCTCGTCGGCGGCGAGAAGGCGCGTCCGATACGTGATCGCGCCGGGGTTCTCCATCGCGCCGGCCTCGAAGTCGGGGATGCCGATCGCGTCGACCTTGTGGTACGGATAGGGGATCGCGGTGTACGCCTGCAGCCACTCCACCGAGCGCACATGCGCGTCGCGCGCGTAGATCGCTTGCGCCGCGAGACCCGGCGGAAGGCAGACGCGCACCGGGATGCCCGACGGCGTCTTCGCGACTTCGGTGAATTCGTACGGACCGACGGTGAACGCGACGAGGTAGGTCGAGATCCTCGGCGTCTCACGGAAGACCGTCCGCGTGCGCCGTTCGTCCAGCTGCTCCTCTGAGGCAACAGGCATGTTCGCGATCGCGGCGTTGCCCGCCGGGTGGATGAGCTCGAGCGTGAAGCGCGCCTTGAACTCGGGCTCGTCGAAACACGGGAAGGCGCGGCGAGCGTCGGCGGCCTCGAACTGCGTGGCCGCATAGCGTTCCTCGCCGCGGAGCGAACGGTACAGGCCGCGCAGTGACTCGCGGATCCCGCCCGTCCAGGCGATCTCGAGGATGTGCTCGCCGGCGGCGATCTCGCGCGCGAAGCGAAGGGTCGCCGTCTGCGCCTCGGTGTCGTACGTGATGGGCTCGGCGACGTCGCCGTCGAGGCTGGCTTTCGTGATGTCCAGCTCGAGGGCGTGCAGCACGATCTCGCGAGCGGGCTTCGACGAGCGGAGCGTGATCCGCTCGTGACCGGTCGAGGTCCACGTGTCGAACTCGAGCTCGAACCGAATGTCGTAGCGGCTCGGCAGGACGTCCTTTGACAGGCGGAAATTGCGGGCCTCGTCGCTCAATCGCGCCTCCCAGCGGTGTTGACGCGAAAGCGTATCGCGTCGTGCGCTGATACGGTTCTTACATGCCACCGCAGTTCATCTATACGATGTACGGCCTCAAGAAGATCGCTCCCGGCACGCAGCGCGAGATCCTGAAGGGGATCACGCTCGCCTTTTACCCGACGGCGAAGATCGGCGTGCTCGGCCCCAACGGCGCCGGCAAATCGACGCTCCTTCGCATCATGGCGGGCGTCGACAGGGAGTACGTCGGCGACGCCCGCATCACCGAGGGGTACCGTGCCGGCCTGCTCGCGCAGGAGCCGCAGCTCGATCCGGCCAAGGACGTGCGCGGAAACGTCGAGGAGGGCGTCGCCGACCGGCGCGCCGTCCTCAAGAGGTACGAGGATCTCTCGGCCAGGTTCGGCGAGTCGCTCCCGGACGCCGAGATGGACAAGCTCAACGCCGACTTCCAGAAAGCGCAGGACGAGATCGAGGCAAAGGGCCTCTGGGACCTCGACAGCCAGATCGACGTCGCGATGGATGCGCTGCGGCTGCCGCCGGGCGAGCAGGACACCCAAACGCTCTCCGGAGGTGAGCGCCGTCGCGTGGCGCTCTGCCGCCTGCTGCTCTCGCATCCCGATCTGTTGCTGTTGGACGAGCCGACGAACCACCTGGACGCGGAGTCGGTCGCTTGGCTCGAGCGGACACTGAGCGGGTACGAAGGATGCGTCGTCGCTGTGACGCACGACCGCTATTTCCTCGACAACGCGGCAGGCTGGATCCTCGAGCTCGACAAGGGCGCCGGCATCCCGTACGAGGGCAACTACAGCTCGTGGCTCGAGCAGAAGCGCAAGCGTCTGGCGGATGAGGAGAAGCAGGAGTCCGCCCGCCAGCGCACGCTCGCGCGCGAGCTCGAATGGGTGCGTGCCTCACCGCGCGCGCGGCAAGCGAAGAGCAAGGCCCGCATCGAGTCGTACGAGCGCCTCCTCGCGGAGGAGCCGGAGCGGCGCGAGCGCGACCTCGAGATCAGCATCCCGCCCGGCCCGCGGCTGGGCGACGTCGTCATCAACGCGAGCGATCTGCGCAAGGGATATGGGGACCGGCTTCTCTTCGACGATCTGACGTTCGCGATGCCACGCGGTGGCATCGTCGGGATCATCGGCCCTAACGGCGCCGGCAAGACCACGCTGTTCCGTCTCATCACCGGCGAAGAGAAGCCCGACGGCGGCTCGCTGGTGATCGGCGAGACCGTCAAGCTCGGCTACGTGTCGCAGTCGCGCGACACGCTCGACCCGACGAAGAACGTCTGGGAGGAGATCGCCGAGGGTCAGGAGAACATCCAGATCGGCGCGCGGACGCGCAACGCGCGCGCCTACGTCGCCTCGTTCAACTTCCGCGGGGCCGATCAGCAGAAACGCGTCGGCGATCTCTCGGGCGGCGAGCGCAACCGCGTGCATCTCGCGAAGATGCTCAAGTCCGGCGCGAACGTGCTGCTGCTCGACGAGCCGTCGAACGATCTCGATGTCGACACGCTGCGCGCGCTCGAGGATGCGCTGCTGGACTTCGGCGGCTGCGTGGTCGTCATCAGCCACGACCGGTGGTTCCTCGATCGCATCGCGACGCACCTGCTCGTTTTCGAGGGTGACAGCCGCGTGCGGTGGTTCGACGGGAACTACCACGCGTACGAGGAGTTCATGCGCAAGGAGCACGGCGCCGACTGGCAGCCGCACCGCATCAGGTATCGGCCGCTCTCGCGAGCTTGAGGTTCCTAGAATCGGCCCATGACATCAGCACGGCTGCTCGCCGTCTTCGGTCTGGTGCTGCTCACCTGCGGGGGCGCCGCGGCGCCCACCTCGGTCCCGAGTGCGAGCAGTGTCTCCGCGCGACCGAGCGCCTCGCCGGCCGGCGCGCGACAGCTCACTTCGGGGGACGCGGAGGCCGCGGTCGGCTCGCTGGTGCGCGACGCGCTCGCGGCGTTCAAGAAACGGGACGGGCCGGCGCTTGCGGCGCTGGCGCATCCGTCGAAGGGCGTGCGGTTCTCGCCGGACGCGTACCTGCAGGCGACCAACATCACGCTGACGGCTGCCCAACTCAGCACCGCTTTCACCGATCCGACGAAGCGGACCTGGGGCATCACCGATGGCAAAGGCGACCCGATCGTCATGACCTTTGCGGACTACAGCGGCTTGTACATCTACGCACGCGACTTCATGACCTCGTCGCAGACCGCGTACAACCAGACCATCGGCTACGGCAACTCGATCGACAACACCGCGGACGTGTACCCCGATGCGATCCTCTTCGAGGCCTACGATCCCGGTCCCGACCCGCGGCTCAAAGACCTGCAGTGGCAATGCGTGCGGCTCCTCTTCGAGCGGAGCAGTGCGCGCTGGTACCTGATCGGTGTCGTCCACGGCGAGTGGACGATCTGACCTAACTAGGCGGTGCGCGGCTCCGGCTTCTTTGGATCGATGCCGAGCTCCGCGATCGCCTTGGCCACGTCCTGCGGCGTGTACTGCTCGCAGAGCGCGAGGGCGTTGAGCGACGCGACCGCGATGTTCTCGGCGTCGACCTCGAAGTGACGGCGTAGCGCCTCTCGGGTATCGCTGCGCCCGAACCCGTCGGTCCCGAGCGGGACGAACGGCTGCGACATCCAGCGTGCGATCTGATCCGGGACGGCCTTCATGAAGTCGCTCGCGGCGATGATCGGCGTGGCCCCGCCGAGCACCTGCACGACGTAGGGCACCTTCGCCGACTCGGTGGGATGCAGGCGGTTCCAGCGCTCGACCTCGAGGGCCTCGTTGCGCAGCTGCTGATAGCTCGTGACGCTGTAGACGTCCGCGGCGACCTCGTACTTCTCCTGCAGGAGCTCCTGCGTCCGCAGGACCTGCATGAGGATCGGGCCGGAGCCGAGGAGCGTGACGCGACGCCGGCCCTCCTCGCCCTTTCGGAACAGATAGATGCCGCGCAGGATGCCGTCCTCGACACCCGCGGGCATGGGCGGCATCGGGTAGTTCTCGTTGTACAGCGTGAGGTAGTAGAAGACATCCTCGTTGTCGACGAACATGCGCCTTATCCCGTCGCGCACGATGACCGCCGTCTCGTAGGCGAATGCGGGGTCGTAGGCGCGCACGTTGGGCACCGCCGAGGCGAGCAGATGGCTGTGCCCGTCCTCGTGCTGCAGCCCCTCGCCGTTGAGCGTCGTGCGGCCGGCGGTCGCGCCCAGAAGGAATCCACGTCCGCGCGCGTCGCCGAACGCCCAGATCTGGTCCATCGTCCGCTGGAAGCCGAACATCGAATAGAAGATGTAAAAGGGCAGCATCGGCTCGCTGTGTGTCGCGTAGCTTGTGCCCGCGGCCGTGAAGCTCGCCATCGATCCGGCTTCGGTGATGCCTTCTTCGAGCACCTGTCCGTTCGTCGCCTCACGGTAGGGAAGCAGCGTCTCCGCGTCGACCGGCTCGTACGTCTGGCCGAGCGATGAGTAGATGCCCACCTCTTTGAAGAGCGGGTCCATGCCGAAGGTCCGCGCCTCGTCAGGGATGATCGGCACGACGCGTGCGCCGAGCGCCTCGTCGCGCAGCAGATTCCGCAGGAGCCGCGTGAACGCCATCGTCGTCGACGCCGCGGTCTTGCCCGAGCCCTTCGGGAACTCGGCGAACGCCGTGTCCGCGGGCGTCGGGAGGGGCTTTCCGCGAACGACGCGCTTTGGCACGAGCCCGCCCAGCGCGCGGCGGCGCTCGAGCATGTAGCGCACCTCGGGACTGTCCATGCCTGGGTGGTAGTAGGGCGGGTCCTCCCCGAGCTGCTCGTCGGTGATCGGAAGGTCGAGGCGATCGCGGAAGCTCTTGAGCTCGTCGAAAGACAGCTTCTTCGCCTGGTGCGTGATGTTGCGCGCTTCGACGTTCGGGCCGAGCGCCCAGCCCTTGACCGTCTGCGCGAGGATCGCCGTCGGCGCCGCGGTGTGGCGCACCGCCTCGTAGTACGCCGCGTAGACCTTGCGGTAGTCATGGCCGCCGCGTCGCAGCTTCATGAGGTCGGCGTCCGACAGGTGCTCGACGAGCTTGCGCAGGCGCGGGTCGGGTCCGAAGAAATGTTCACGGATGTACGCGCCATCCGAGACAGTCATGCGCTGCGACTGACCGTCGGTCCACTCGTTCATCTTGTTCACCAGGACGCCGTCGACGTCGCGAGCGAGGAGGTCGTCCCACTCGCGTCCCCAGATGACTTTGATCACGTTCCAGCCCGAGCCGCGGAACACCGACTCCAGCTCCTGGATGATCTTGCCGTTACCGCGCACTGGACCGTCAAGACGCTGAAGGTTGCAGTTAACGACGAAGGTCAGATTGTCGAGCCCCTCGCGCGCCGCGAGGTGCAGCGCGCCGAGCGACTCGGGCTCGTCGCATTCGCCGTCACCGAGGAAGCCCCACACCCGCTGCGCGCTCGTGTCCCTGATCCCGCGGTTCTGCAGGTAGCGGTTGAAGCGCGCCTGATAGATCGCGGTGATCGGGCCGAGACCCATCGACACCGTCGGGAACTCCCAGTAGTCGGGCATCAGCCGCGGGTGTGGGTACGAGGAAAGGCCTTCGCCGCGCTTGGTCTCGCGGCGGAAGTGGTCGAGCTGGCTTTCGGTCAGGCGGCCTTCGAGGAATGCCCGTGCATACATCCCGGGCGATGCGTGGCCCTGGTAATAGACCTGATCGCCGTCGCCGCCATCGTCCTTCCCGCGGAAGAAGTGGTTGAAGCCGACCTCGTACAGCGTCGCCGATGAGGCGTAGGTCGCAAGGTGGCCGCCGATGCCTTCGTAGTGATGGTTCGCGCGAACGACCATCGCGACCGCGTTCCAGCGGATGAACTGGCGGATGCGGTGCTCCATCTCCTCGTCGCCGGGGAAGTCGGGCTCCTGCTCCGGGGAGATCGTGTTGATGTACCGCGTCTGCGTGAGCGGCGGGAGGCCCACCTGGAGCATGCGCGCGCGTTTGAGGAGCTTGTAGAGGACGTAGCGGGCTCGCTCGGGGCCGGCCTGCTTGACCAGGGCGTCGAGCGACTCGATCCACTCGTCGGTCTCCGCGGGGTCGATATCTGGGAGCTGTCGCTTGAATTCGTCGAAGACTTCGTGCATCTGAGATGAAAGTGTACCGGCGTGCCACACTGAGCGAATGCCGGACGAGCCTCGATCACCGCGACGCAGATCGCGTGGCGGACGACGCCGCGGTGCCCGTCCTCAGCAAGCACCGGCCCAGCCCGAGCGCGCACCCGCGCTTCGCGATCCGCGGCGCGCACCGCCGCGCGACGCGCGTGCGGAGCGCCGACCGACACGACGCGGCGGCGGGCGCGCGCGACCGGCGCGCGGAGTCGATGAGATCCGGCCGGGCACGCCGTGCGTCATCCTGCTCGACTGCCGCGAAGGCGAGCCCGATCGCACCGGGCAGCCAGCGAGCTTCGAGGGCTTCTTCGACTTCGAGACCGGCGAGCTTCGTCGCTCCGGCAGCGGCATTCCCCGGCTGCGGGTCGACGACGAGCGCCTCTGGGGCTTCGAGTGCTGGTGGCGCCTCGATCCGCCGCGCAGCGGACTCACCGAGACGGATCGGACAGATCTCGAAGAAAGCAAGCGAATGCTGCGTGCCCTGATGCGCGACGCACGCCGCTCGCAGCGCATCCCGCGCTGACGCCGGAGCGTCATATCCCCCGATACGGGTACTAGTCCCTTTCCGGTACAGACGGTTTACCCGGACCTGACTTCCCGACCTCTGCCTGTGCGCCCAGAGTGCCACGAGGCGGTGGGCCCCTGAGGGGCGGCTGGCGGAGAGATCAGGGGGCGACATATGGCTTTCCTACGGATCCGTTTCTGGCAGAAGGTCCTCGGGGCGCTTCTCTGCGTCGGCATCGTGCCCGTGGCGCTCGTGAGCATGGTGTCGGTCCAGTCGACGCGTCAGGATCTGACCGCCCTCGGCGTCACCAACATCCAGCAGCGCTCGACCTCCACGGCCGGTGCGATCGACGCGTATCTCCAGAGCCGACTCGGTGACATCGTCCTCGTCGGCAAGCTCCCCGACATCGTTCGCTTCGGCCAGAACCTGAAAGACCCCGCTGCGAAGGCGGCCGCGCGCGTGGCTCTCTCCGCCGCGGCCGCCCGCTCGCCTGAATACGAATCGGTCGCGGTCGTCGACCCCGAGGGGACCATCGTCGCCGCGTCGATCCTGACGGACGAGGGCACCAGCGTGAAGTTCCGCGAGTACTTCATCACGGCCCTCAAGGGAACGCCGTACATCAGCGACCCGAGCTATTCGGTGATCACGAACAAGCCCGCGCTCTTCTTCTCCTCGCCGGTGGTCGCTGGCGAAAAGGTCGTCGCGGTCGTCCGCACGCGCGTGAACCTGGCCGCGATCTGGGACGTCGTCGAGGGCGACCTCGGCGCGGTCGGAGAAGGCGCGCACGGTTTCCTCGTGGACGACTACGGCATCCGGCTCGCCGTGTCTGAGACGAAGGGACACCGCGATACGGCCGAGTCGCTCATCTACAAGCCCATCGCCCCGATCGACGACGAGACCGTGAAGAAGCTGGTCGCGGACAAGCGCTTCGGCCAGAAGACACCGGAGCAGCTCGTCATCGATCCGCTACCGACGCTCAAGAGCGCGCTCGACAAGCTGCCCCGCGGCATCACGACGACGGCGCAGTTCTCGTACGGCAGCGCGTCGTCCGAGCAGCGCGGCGTCGTGACCCGCCTCACGGCCAAGCCGTGGGCATACATCCTGGCCGTGCCGATCGCGACATACACGAAGGCTGCCGACGACGCGACGCTCAACGCGATGAGCATGGTCATCGTCGGCCTGCTTCTCTCCTTCGTCATCGGCGTGCTGCTCACGCGTTCGCTGGTGCGACCGCTGCGACGCCTCGTGGGTGAGGCGACGATGGTCTCGACCGGTGACGTCGACCTGCGCTTCGCGAAGTTCGACACTCGCTCCGGCGACGACATCACGCGGGAGGTCGCCTCGGCCTTCGACCGGATGCTGAACGCGCTCCGCTTCTACGCGTTGTCGGACGACGCGACCCCTGGCGAAGATTGAACGCGTTTGCGCAGCAGCTGCTCGGTGTGGCCAAGGGCTACCTCGGGCCCGCCGCGCAAACACTGCTGTCTACCGAGCTCCACGCGATCGGCGTCAACGCGAACACGGTCACTCCTGCTCAGCTCGAAGCTCTCGTCGCGCGCGTGCGCACGAAGGCGGCGCGCGCGATGGGCGACGAGCGCGCGGCCGAGCTCGCGTCCGCTCTTGCCGCGTGCGGCGTCGCGCAGAAGCCGGTCGACGGCGGTCACCGTCTCGCGAGCGACGCGGCTGCGAAGCTCCTCGCGAATGGCCGCGCTCGTCACGCGGAGATCGCGTACCGCGAGCTCGTCGAGAAGCACGGCGACATCGACGCGTACTGCGGCCTCGCGCGCGCGCAGGCCGGTCAGCAGGACGTCGGCGCCGCGCTGACGACGCTGCGGGACGCGGCCGCGCGGTATGCGCAGGCCGGCGATCGAGCGACCGCGGTCGCGCTACTGCTCGAGGCCGTCGCCATCGCTCCCTCGGATCTCGCGGCGCACCGTCGTCTCGCCGCGGCGCTCGCGAACCAGGGCGATCTTCCGAGCGCGATCCGCGAGTACGCACGCTTCGTCGACAGGGCGCTCGCGGAGAAGGACACCCGGCGCGCCTGGCTCGAGCTCGCGTACGGACGCGAGACTCTCGGCGACCTCCCAGGACTCAGGGCGATCGTCGATCGCGTCGCGGCCGCATCCGGCGGCGCGGCCGGCCCGACGCCGCGAACCGGCGAAGTCCCGCCGATCATCGCGCGGTCCCAGCTCGCACCGCGCGCCCCGGCCGCCGTGAAGCCTACGCATATTCCGTCGCCGGTCGCGATGTCGCGGCCGACGGCGCTGACGCTGAAGTCTGAACCGCCGGCCCTCCGCCCCGAACCGCCGGCGCTGCGCACCGAACCTGCCGCCTTGCGGCCCGAGCCTCCAGCGCTGCGGCCCGAGCCGCGAGCTTTGCGACCCGAGCCGGTCGCGCTGCGCGCCGTGCCCGCAACAACGCCCGACGCGTCCCTGGCGAAGAGCCGCCCGCTCGGCGAGCGTCTGCACGCAGCCGAGCCGAGGACGCGACCGTCGGCATCGCAGACCACGGTCGTGCTGAAAGGCGCCAGCACCGTCACCCACGCCGAGCAGGTGGATCTCGGCGGTCCCACCGATCTGCTCGAGCGGGCCGGCCTCTCGCCGAACGGCCACAAGCCGCAGCCGGTCGCGGCGCCCGTCCAACCCGCACGCCCGCCGCGGCCACCGCTCGACATGGAGCCCGAGATCAAGGCACTCGTGCCGAAGGGCAACGACCTCGAGGCAGCGAACAAGGCGGCGACGCGAGCGACGCTGCTCATCGGCATGCGCGATAAGCGCGCGAACGACGCGACGCTGGACGCGGCGCGCCGCCTGCTCACGCTCGGCAAGCTGCAATCAGCCTCGGACCTGCTCCTCGATTACATCGCGCATGGGTTCACCGATCGTGAAGCCCAGCGCCTGCTCATCGAGATCGACTGTGCGATCGGTCGCCGCGACACGGCGAAGGAGAAGTGCCATCTCCTGTCCTACGCCTACCGCCTCGACGGCCGCACCGATGTCGCCGAGGACGTAGAGCGGATCGCCCGCATCCTGTAGCGCCGAGGCGCTGAGGCGCGGCTAGGCCGTCGCGAACGGCTGCGTTGGCCCGCGGCCCACGGCGCGCAGCATGAGCGCGAGCACCAGGCCGGCGACGAATCCGCCGATGTGCGCCCAGTACGCGACGCCGCCCGTCTGATCCGTCACGGCGATCGAGCCGATGCCCGAGATGAACTGGATCAGAAACCAGAGGCCGATCATCAGCAGGGCTGGGACCTCGGTGACGAAGCGGAAGCCGACGAGGACGCGCACGCGGTTCTGCGGGAAGTAGACGAGGTAGGCGGCGAGCACACCGCTGATCGCGCCCGATGCGCCAAGGCTCGGGATGACCGAGTTCACGTCGGTGGCGATCTGCGCCGCCGATGCGATGACGCCGCACACCACGTAGAACGCGATGTACAGGAGCGATCCCAGACGCCGCTCGACGTTGTCGCCGAAGATGAATAGGAACAACATGTTGCCGCCGAGGTGGGCCCAGCCTCCGTGCATGAACATCGACGTGAACAGCGTCAGCCAGATGGGGCTGGGTCCCGGAGCTTCGACGATGGTCTCGACGCTGCCGTCCGGAAGCATGACCTGCACCGGGCCGACGAGGTCGACGCCGGTCGTGATCTCCTTGGGGATCGTGCTGAAGCCCATCGTGAACGCGTCGCTCGGGAGCTGGAGCAGAACGAAGACGAGGACGTTGATCGCGATGATCGCGATGTTGACGAGCGGCAGTCCGCCCGGCTCGTCCTGGTCGCCGATGGGAAGCATGCGGCGGCAGTATGCACGTCGCCTGCCTCTATCGAGTTTCGCCGGTGACCTCCGCGTACGGCTCCGGCTTTCTGGAGCGGCTCCGCCGCTCGATTAGTAAACTTGGTGGACCGACGGCGACACTCGCTTCGCTCACGTCGCCGTCGTTGTCCGCCTCGGCAGGCGCGCCTGCCGGATCGGGACTCCTAGGGCGACGTAGCCAAGTGGTAAGGCAGAGGTCTGCAAAACCTTCATCGCGGGTTCGATTCCCGCCGTCGCCTCCGGGTCAATAGAACCGGGCCGATCGTGATCGTCGGCTTCTCACCACCGCAGAGGTCTTCCGTTTTCCCGCAGAGGTCTGACCCGCAGTGGTCTCTTGTTACCTCGCGAGCACGTCGCGCAGGTTCGCGGTGGGGAAGTCCTTGAGCTCGTCCTCGTCGTACTTGCCGATGTACCGCGTCGGCATCGCCTCTCGTTTCCAGCCGCCGATCTGCATGATCACCTGCAGCGGCACGCGCCGCTTCTGCAGTCGCTTTGCCGCGTATCCGCGCGAGCGGTACTGGACGAAGTCGCGGACGCCAGCGTGCTCGAGCCGCCGACGGAGAATCTGGTTGCGACTGTTCCACGAGAATTCGGTGAAGCCCCTGCCGTCCCGGTTGAGGAAGAGCGGTTCCTCGCCCGAGAGATCCTTCGGGCCGTCACCGGACCAAGCCGGACGCTCGAATCGCAGGTAGCTGTGGAGCGCGGCTTCTGCCTCGTCGTCGAGCGGGATGACGCGGTCGGTCCCGGTTTCGGTCTTTGCGCCGCGGATCCGGATGTGTCCGCGTCTCTCGCGCTCGCGCGGCTCGAAGTCGTGGAGAGCGAGGCGGCGGACCTCGTCCGGCCGCATCGGCGCCGACATCTGGAGGGTGAGGATCGCTCGCTCGCGCATCGGGTACGTCGCGATCTTGGCAATTGTGCCTAGGATCGCCTTGACCTCGCGGTCGCTGAAGGGCTTGCGTCCGAGCTGAGGAACCGGAGGGAGCCTTAGGTCCCGGAGAATCGAGAGGCGCTGGTCACTCCGTGCCTCGAAGTACAGGTACCGCTCGGCGAGCCACTTCGCCAGCGCTTTGAGCGCGACGAGCTTGTTGCGCTCGGTATACCGCGGCGCGCGCTTGTCGTTCGGACGGAAGTTCGCGCCGAAGGCTGACGCGTTCTCGTACGTCAGGTCGGCGAGGGTCGGCTGTCTTTCGGTCTTCGCCTGAAGCCACTGAGTGAAAAGGCGGAGCGAGACGGTGTACCCGCGTAATGTGGTCTCGCGGATCGGCGCATCGCGCCGGAAGTCCGCGATCGCTTCGGCGAGCGGATACGAGGGCTTCAGCATCTGGGGTTCGTCTTCAGTTGTGAATGTCCACGCGCGTTGTGCGGCCATGTGCCACCTTCACGCGCACCCGGCTGACCGCGAAGAAGACTACTCGCGTTCGCAGGGCTTGCTGCCCAAGAGCCGTCAGCCAAGCCGAGCTACGCGCCGTCCGCCGCCGCGAGTTGCTCTGGACTCGCGAGGCCCAAGGACTCGCGCTTCCCTGCGACGCGCCAGCGGGCGCCGAAGACCCCGGAGTCGCCAAGGAGCGCGTCGATCGCGCAGAACTTGAACACCATCCCGCCCGCCGAGTACGGGTTCGCCTCAAGCCTCGCCGTCGCCGCGTCATAGAGCGACGCCGCACGCGCGGCCGTCGGTGTGATCGTGAGCGTCATTGGCCAGCGCGGAAGCTGCGCACGCCAATCGCCGTCGTAGCGCGCTCCGATGTAGCGGTCCACCTTGCTGGCGAAGAAGCGCGTCCCCTCGGTCCCGAGATCGACCTCGACGAAGGCATCGAGCAGCACCCGGCCCAGGCGATAGACCAGGCGCGCGTCCGGGAGGAGTGTCTTGCTCCCGAGCTTCAGCGCGGTCTGCCAGTCGCACTCCCACAGCTCCAGCTCGTGCCCGGACTTCCCGCGCGCCGCGCGACGGAAGGCGAGCTCGACGTCGGCGGCCATCACGCTGTGCGCGAAGAGGAACGGCGCGCGTCGCGCCGGTCGACGTGCCGGGAAATCGGGGTAGAACGTCGCCGCGAGGCGTAACCCGGCGGTCGTGAGGAAGTACCCAGGCATTGTGGAGCCCGCCACGGCACCGCCTGTCTGCCGAGGCGTGGCGGCAACCAGGCCGTGGCGCTGGAGGCGTCCCAGGAGCCGCCAGGTCACGACCTGCCGCGAGCGCGGCGTAAGGGTCGACGCGGCGAAAAGGAAGTCCTCGAGCTGAGGTCGGGTGAGGAATCGGTGGAGCGCGAGGAGCCGAACGACATCGGTCTCGCGGCGGCCGGCGGTGATCATGGGCTCTTCTCATACGAAAGGACGAAGGACTTGTCGTACGAGAAGAAACTCAGATCAGGCTGGTTACGTCTGCTCTCGCGGAATCCGGACGAAGTCGTGAAAGGCCCTGTTGGCCGAGACCAACGGCGCCCCAACGGCAGGACCAACACGACGAGAGAACCCACGGTCGTGGTCTAGCGGTAGTTGCCTTGGGCCGACCATGACACATTTCACACTTACGATGTGGCGCCGACTCGCGAGCGTCTGCCGTTTCCTGCCACACGGGCTCAGCGACTTCCTCTGCGGGACACCATCATGTTCGCTTGAGCGCCGGGCTGAGCCGGTCTAGCGTTTCCGGCGGAGCGTGATCGCGATCAGTTCGGCGCGACTCGCCACCTTGTAGAAGACGAACAGGCGCGACACATGGTGCTTCACGCCGCGTTCGCTGATGCCAAGTCGCGCGGCGATCTCCTTGTTCGTCATTCCGCGCACCAGAAAATCAAGCACATCCTGCTGGCGAGGCGGTGGCAGCCTGTTCGACGGGTTTGCAGGCATTTGACCAAAGGTACAGTTGCATCTTGGAAAATCAGTAGGACTACCCGGTAAGCGCGACCAGCAGAGAGTTCTCGCGACAAGTTCCGGGCGCGGTCCGCCCGCGCTACGGAGTAACCGAGTCGTTGTCGAACGGAGCTCAGGTTTGACTAACGCGTCTGACGAGTGTTCTTCGACACGCCGAGCACGCGCGTTCACGAGGACGCAGCTCGCGATCGTCGATTCGATTGCCGCGGGCCAGACGGACAAGGAGATCGCGTACAAGGTCGGTATCTCGTATCGGACCGTACGGACCCACCTCGAGCGGCTCTATGACCTCAACAGCGTGCATTGCCGCGCAGCGTTAGTCGCCCTCGTGGCTCACAGACGTCAACACTCAGAACTGCATCCGGAGTCGGAGGATGGCGAGGGCGTGTTAGCACCATAGACTCGGCTTGCCGGCGGTCCGGGCCCTCCACGGATCAAGCCTATCTATCAGTTCGACAGATCGAGCGAGCAAATCACACGACTTGCGACCACGAGCGTTGCTGAGGCGACCGTCCTCAGTGCGAAGTCCCCGTATGTCAAGGTTGGCCGGCTGGTCGTGTGCCCAACAGCTGACAGCGCTGGCTGTCGGTGTAATTGCCGACTTGCCGCGCCGCCGTTTCCTGCCGACGCTGCTTGTGGGACGAGTCAAAACGCGGGGACAGTGGTCGACTCGAGTGGACGCGATCCGCACCGACAAAGACGAGTTAGGGAAACCGTATGCCGGAGGTCGCAAACAATGGCGCGAATTAGTCGTCGCAGTCTTCTGAGGACCGGCGGTGCTGCGGCAGCTGCCGCGGCGCTGCTTTCGAGTGAAGCGCTTCGTACGATCGCCGATGCGGCCAGCAATCAGAACGCGGTGTGGTGCGTAGTCGTGCATGTTGAGCTGCCTGCACTCGTCCACGTGCAGCCGCTGAGGGGTCCGCTGACGGCAGTGTCCCTTCCCAACGCCGCGGCCGACCCGCGCTCTTGCAACCGCGACGGAGTTCTCGGATTGGGCGCCTTTCAGCCCGGAGACGAGGTCGTCATCGAGCTGCAGAGCCCACGCGTGCCTTGGGTCGGTGTGCGCATCGACACGTGCTATCGGAGTTTCATCGGGTCTGTCACGGCAACTGCCGCCGACCGCGTCGCGACGACGCGCGGCGAGTTCTGGCTGCCGTCCGATGTGCGGCTTCGTTTCTACGGGCGCGGTAACGTCGTCGCCCCGCGTTCGGAGCTCAAGTCGGGCGTGAACTTAGCGGCTACCGTGCGCTTCGAGCCTTCTAACCAGCGGCAGCTCGCGCGGTTCGTCGCGATAGGCGTCCCGGCCTAATGCACGGCGTTGAGCTACTCACGTCCACAGCCGCGAACGCCCTGCGGCTCATCGCTGATTCGGACATGCGTTCAGTCGTTGTGTGGGCGTTAGCGGGGACGCTGCTATGGAGTGGTTCGTCGAAAGTCCGACGCCCATTCCTCGCTGCCACAGCGTTGATGCAGTTCGGTCTCGTGAAGACACCATCGCGAAGACACGGTCAACTCCTCGGAGGAGCCGAGATTGGTTTGGCTATGTTCTTAGTTGCCGGAGTGGTTCCTGCGTATGCGTTAGCCACCGCAACCGCGCTCTTTACGATCTTCGCGGTTCTGATCGCCGCGCGGCTGCACGCTGGCGACACACGTCCGTGCTTCTGCTTCGGATCGGACGCGCCGCTCGGTGTAGTGGCGCTTGCGCGTGCGATTGGGCTTGCGCTCGTTTCCGGCGTGCTTAGCGTTACGGCGCCGATGTGGGCAGCGCTGCCGGGCCTCGGCGCGATCGGTTGGTACGCAGCCGGGGCGGCCGCACTCATAGGTGTCGCCGCACTGATCGCAGCCCTTTCGACTGTCATGCGTCTCACCAGCACCAATGGAAGGAGTTGAGCTCTGGAACTTCTCGTCGTCGTTCTTGCCACGGCCTGGCTGGCGGTGCTCACCGTGCTCGTCCTCGTTCTCATTCGGCAGGTAGCCGTACTGACTGTGCGTACCAACAGCGGGCCCGGTCCGCTGGACGGCATCCCGATCGGGGCGCGCGCGAATAGGGAGGCAGTCAAGTTGCTTCCGGAGATTGCTCGCGGGCGCGCGGTGGTAATCCTCACATCGTCCACCTGCGGTCCATGCCGCGAGGTCATGGCTGAGCTGCGGACCATAGAATTCTCAATCCCGGCTGTGCTTCTGCTCCCGGGCCCAGCTGTCACAGCACAGCCGCTCCTCGAACTCGTTCCCGCGTGGATCCGGCTGGTGCGCGATCCGGAAGCGAATCAAGCCGCAACGGAGCTCCAGGTGAATCGCACTCCCTACGTCTTTCTCTTCGATGACGGCCGCGTGCTCGCCAAACGGGCGGTGAGATCTGCTCGTGACGTCAGCGCCCTGATCGATGCCGCACCGGTCGAACAAGTGGGCACGATTGAGAGACCCAGACTTTCCGGGGAGGTCGGCCATGGCAGTTGATGCAGTTGACGTCGGTCATGTGGATGATCCGACCCTCAGGCACATTCGATTCGGACGTAATCGCGCTCTTGCTCTGCTGGCGGGCTTGGCTTTCCAAGCCGCACTTCAGATCACGTCGCCGCAGAAAGCCACGGGCCACAACCCGCCAACGTTGCCGCCCTGCAACACGGCTGTGCAGCAGTGCCACTGCTGCCCTAACTGCACAACGCCCTCGAGCACTTGCTGGAACGGGTCGACGTGTTGGTTCGCCTGTACAGACTGCGACACTATGTACCGCTGCTGCGACTACATCGACGTAGGTGCACATGATCCGTACACAGATGTCGTCTGCACGTGCCGAAACTTGTGGGGCGTGTGCTCAGGACAGCCGTGTTGAAACGAGCGCCGCTGTGGCTCGTCGTGTTGGCCTCCGGTGCGGTAATTGGCGCCACCGTGAGGATCGAGCGTGAAGTCAGCGGGGCGCTGATCGCTCTTCTGATATTTAGCAGTGCGTTGGTGGGCCTGCTGCAGCAGACACTTCCCTGAGGGCCGAACGCGATCTACGTGATCGCGCGCCCCGACGTGCTTCGGGGATCAGCCGGCAGTTGGCAGGCGCGAGCTCTTCTGTACACGGTTGCGGCACTGAGCGCTGCCGGGCTGAGCGGTCTCGTGTTGGGGACGCTGGGCAGGGCGATCGATCCCAGCACACGCGCCGGCGCGGCGACGTTGCTTGCCGCTGTCGGTCTGTTTGTTGGCCTGGTGCGGCTGGCCGGGGCTCGGTTAGCGCCACTGCAATGCGATCGCGAGACGCCCCAAAGCTGGCTACACCAGGGACTGCGTCTGGCGGCAATCAAGAACGGTCTGGCACTCGGCAATGGCGCGACGACACGTTTGGGCTTCTGGTCTTGGTACCTGATCCCGCTGAGTGCGCTGTTGTTGGGTGATCCACTCGCCGGCGCGGCGATCTATGGTGTGTACGGTTTGACGCGCGGAGTGAGTGCTTGGATATGGATCGTCATGACGGTGCGCGCCCATCGAATTGGCGCGGATCCACGCGATATACCGCCCAGGATTCTCGGCTGGGGGCACGTCGCTAGCTATGTTTCGGCTGCGCAGCTCACGGCCGTTGCGACCGTAGTACTCGTGGCCGTCGGCTTCTAGCGCTTTCCTCGGCAGCATCGCGGGCGTCGCTCATCGATCGGTGGTAACTCATCGTGTGCAGAGGTTCGTGACTCGTCGTCCGCCCGACGGCCGGTTTACAGCCACACGAGTATTAAGCGGAAGGCGGGGGAACCGCTGGCGGGGGGGGCGTTGTATAGGACTCGTAGGCGGTGCGGCAATAACCGCGGAGCGAAAACGATGTGACGTCGCGGGGGGTGAACAGGCCTTGGTTTGCTGGAGTCGCCTGGTGACATTGCGACGCTCACTGGTGCTAACGCTGGCCTTGGCCGCATGCAGCGCGCCCGCGGCGGGGCTTGCCACACAGACTAACGTCGACCACTGGCGGTGGGCGGGACCGGCGGTAGCGCTCGTCGGGCGTCCCACCGGCTTGGCATTTGAGCGCGACGGTCCGCTCATGAGCAACACAGCGGCCAAAACCATTCGTGTCGAAGCGCGATGCGTGGGCTGCTCATCCGCCACGCGGCTCGCGGTCGACCTTACGAGTCCCGTCCCCCGCTATGAACTCGACCCGGGCGTCGCCGAAGCAATCGTCGGAACCGTGGTGTTTCCTATAGAAGGCGTGTGGCGAATCGAGCCGCTCGGCGGCGAGGTGATCGTACGGTCGCCCACCAGCACACAACCTCCCGTCGTCGTTGTGCGCCCGTGGTCGGTGCCTCTTGCTGCTGACTGTGGCCCAAGACAAATCGAGACGGCCCTCGCCAGGTTCGCGCGTGGATTCAATGCTGCCAATCCGACAGAGCTCGCGCAGGCGCTGAATCAGCAGGTCGATTTCTCAATGACCGGAGAGCCACTACCGACGTTCGCAACGCACGCACGCGACGAGGTAGTGAGCTACGCGCGCGCGCGAACTCTTGCGGGCGAGAAGGTCTATCCGTATCTGGTGTACGCGGCATCCATCGGCGACAGCGCGGTGGACCTGATTGTGTACTTCGTGCGTCAGGCGCCCGACATTCCCAGCGTGCGTGGCTATCGAACAGCCGCTGCCGGATCGCGTCTTGTCTGTTCGGATCTACTCCTCCTGCGTTTCAATGCCGGTACGTTGAAGGACTGAACAAGAACGTCATGGCAGAGGACAGCGCGACGTCAGAAGGATTCGGACGGGGCGTTCGGAGCTCCATGAGAGAGTTTGGGTCGGCCGCTGCTTCGACTCGTCGGGAGTGTTGCCTGGCCAAGTGAGAACAATAGAAGTCTGTGAGCCCGAGTGGTCAGCCCGGCGCGCGATTTCCTTCAATAATCTGGTGTTTGGCTGCCCCGGGCCCAAGTGGTAAGGCAGAGGTCTGCAAAACCTTCATCGCGGGTTCGATTCCCGCCGTCGCCTCAGACGGATTCGCTAGTGAATCCGCGCGTTCTCGTCTCCACTAATGCGTCGGATTTCGCGGTTGACCCCAACGTTTGACCCAAACGCCGGACGAAGAATGCTGGGGTCCAGAATGGACGCAGGGTGCTGTCACGCCGACGGCTCCTCGCACTGGGCGCCGGAGCGCTGGCGGCGTCGTGCGTTTCCGCGCCCGCGCGACCAGGGGATGCGCTGGTGCTCGTGTACGCCAACCCAGCGCGCAATGAGTGGCCGCCGGAGTTCCTCGAACTCTCGGCCGAGGTCCAGTCGATGTACCGCTACGCGGTCGCGAACGAGGCGACCCTGAAGTGGTTCCCCTGCTACTGCGGCTGCGTCGACGGCGGTCACCGCTCCAACTTCGGACTGCTACGTTCGTCAGGTCCTCGCCGATGGCCGCGTCCGTCTCGGCACGATGAGCTTTGGCTGAGACATCTGCACTGGGATCACGCGTGACGTGATCGACATGAAAGCGAAGGGGATCGGGCTGCGCGCGATCCGGCGCGCGGTCGACGAAAAGTGGAGCGGCCGCGGACCCGGTACGAAGACGCCGCTGCCGCCCGAGTAGGAGGTTCCGACATGACCACCGAGCCTGTACGTTACGAGCCGTGGCCAACGTGGGCGAAGGCGACGCTGATTGCGCTCCTCGTGCTCGCGATCCTTCTCGTGCTGCCCTGGATCTTCATGTGGACGACGATGGCCGCTTCGTGCGTCCCGATGATGAACGGGATGCCCGGGATGATGGGTCCCGGGATGATGCGGTAGCTGCCACTCGCGTCTGGCGTCGAAGCCGACGCTGACGCTCCATCTCGCGACGCGCGTAGGCGATGTCAGTACGGTAGCGCTCGCGACGGCGATCGTTGCGACAAATGCGGCAGTACGCTACCCGGCCATCTCGGTGGCGGACGACGCTCGCGATGGTGAGCTCGTGCCCGCGCCCGCACAACGCTTTGGTTCGACCGTCGATCGTGCGCGCGCCGACGCGAGCAAGGCGCAGATGATCGAGGTTTACGCAGCGTGCATCGCCACACGTGTTCTCGAGCCGCGTGCCGGTTGGCAAACCGCCACGGGTCGCCTCATAGATCCGGAGCCGCGCGGCTGTGACCGATGTGCGCGCGATCCACTGGCAGTGTCCGCTGGGATCGCACCGTATCCACTGCCCATCTCGGCCGCCGTGGCCTCGCATCGCGTTGATGCTACGAAGCCGCCAGCCGTACTGGGGTTAAGGTTCGCTCCAAGAACATTCGGAGGGTCGATCATGGCCTGCGCATGTGGGAACTGTTGCGGCGCGTGCTGCTCGTCTACCACTACCAAGCCAACTACACCGAAGCCTAAGTAGCGCCCGGGCCTTCTGCGCGACGGTCGCGGCGGTGAGGTTTATGCCGAGCGTGCGCAGCGGCTCGGCCTCGCCTACTAGGCCGGCGCGCAGCTTCACGAGCACATCGCTCGGGTCGATGTTGTTGAAGCTCGCCAATAAGGCTCAGCGGTACACGACCATTCTTCGTTTGGCGCAGGGATGCGCCGGCGCCGGCGCTCGAGCATGCGGAACGCTGATTCTTCGCAGCGCTGACACTGGAGCTCGTGCCCGATGTCTCGGGTGCGCGATCGCTGGCCACGTGCAGCAACTGCGGACGGCGGTACGTCCCACATCCGAACCGGCCGCCGCGTCCGAACGAGCCGAACTATTGCCCACGGCCTGCCTGTAAGAAGATCGCTGGACAGAATGCATCTCGAAAGTACCGAGCGAAGCATCCGTGATGCGCTGGATGTTCGAGCTCGTGGGCGACGTGCAGGACCTCGCGCAGCTCGCGGCGCTATTCGACGAAGGCGCCGTGTCCGTGATTCGCAAGGATGATCGATTCTGGATGCGCTCGGAGGCGATCGACCTGGTCGAGGACGCCGGTGACGCCCGTAGCGAGGCCGATGGATTGGTCCAAACGCTGAACGGTGTTTCGGCGCTGAGGGTGCAGGACACTGGCTTCGCGCGCCTGGGTTCGATGAGACGTATTGACGAGACGGGCCGGGAGGACATCTACATCACCCCGGAATCTGTACGCGCGGAAGCGCGAGCCGGCCTCGTGAAGGTCCTGATCAACGACAAGCCCGTTCCATCGCAAGACGGCCAACTGCTATCTGTCGCTGAACAAGACCCCGACCTCGAGCAGGTCGTCCGAATCTATGGCTCACGTGTCCCGGACTGGCGCGATCTGTACTTCATCCTGGAGGTCGCAGAGGACGCCATAGGTGGGAGTGCCGCCGAGGCGGGATGGGTCAGTGAGGCAGAAAGGGAACGGTTCAGCCACACGGCGAACAATCGACGTGCGATCGGAGATCTCGCTCGTCATGGGCATGCGAAGTTCGCGCCGCCGGCGCGGCCGATGACCCTCGCCGATGCGCGGTCGCTCATCGCTGAACTGGTGAGAGCGTGGATGCGGTCGAAGCTCGACCCTCCCTAGCGGGAACTTTGGGGATCGATCCTGACCCCAGAGTGACCCCAACGCACGCGCTGCTCGGCGATGCTCTGCGACGCTGGACTCGCGCGTAAGGGCCGGTTTCATTCGACGGCGATGCTGTGCGAGCTCAACGCGCGTGCGGGGACCGAACTGCAAAACCTTCATCGCGGGTTCGATTCCCGCCGTCGCCTCTCGTCACGGACAGACACGCGAGTCCCTAGCAGGCTCTCGAGGTAGGGGAGCCATCCGGCGCGCGGCGTCGCCGCGCTGAGCGCGCCGTCTTCGATCGTGACGTCAACGAACACCGTCTCGAGGACTTGGCGCTTCTGACCAGCGTCCATGCGCGGCCAGTCGTCGACCAGCGACGCGATCGTGTCCGCCACGACCTCCGGCTTAGGCCCAGTTGGTCTCAGAGCTGCAGCCTCGGCCGTCAGGGCCTCTCGGCGCGCGACGTAGTCGCCTCGCGTGATGTGGCCGAGCTCGAACAGCTCTTGTAGGCGAGCGATGCGCGCGTCGATCACCTTGCGCTGCTTCTCGACGTCGCGTTCGGTCTGATGATCATGGCGGTTGCTGTCGGCGCGCATCGTCTTCGCGAACGTCTCAGTGAACCCCAGTGGCAGGCGGATCGCCGCGAGCCAGTCGCGCATCTGATCCTCGACCGAGTCGGCCCGCGCGACGGGCTGGGAGCACGCCATGGGCGTCGCCGGACAACGCTCGGCCGGATCGTGGAAGTTCGACGGCTGGCCGTCAACGATCCTCGAGATCGAGAAGGTCCCCGGTGTGCCGAACGACCGCATGCTCGTGTTCAAGAAGATCCGCGCGCCGGGCTTCGGTCAGCCCGAGAAGATGCAGATCCGCCTTAGCGAGGCCGGGTACCTGCCGATCGCGCACGAGGAGCCGCCGCGCACTGCAGGTGCGCTGGCGGCGGTGATGGTCCTGCGCGAGGCGGGCGGACAGCTTCGGCGCCAGGAACTCATCGACCGGGTGCGGCAACGGACGAAGGTCAGCCTGCGGACGGTGACGAGCTACATCGGACAGGCGAAGCAGGGCGGACTGATCGACGGCATCGACGACGGGCGCGAGACGATTTACCGGCTCGGTCCCGAGGCTCCGGAGCAGCCGTGAACGTTGCCCAGATACTTCCCTCGTCCTTCCCTGGTCGACCAGGGCAACCAGGGCAACAGCCTCTCTATAGAGAGGCTGCCCTGTTTCCCTTGCCCTAGTCCCCGACTTGCCCAGGTGCTTCCCTCGTCGCTGCGCAGGTCGCGACGACATGCGCGGAGGGACTCGTGCTAGGGGCGCGCTCGAAGCGGGGAAAGCGGCCCGCATTCGTTCAGCCCGCGGCACTGGACACACGGCTCTGGCGCCAGATCATCGCGTACGACGATGCGCCGGGGATCCTGCTCGCGGTCGACGTCCTCGAGTGCGGACATCGGGTCAAGTGCTCGCGCTTTCCGGGCGGCGCGGTCCGCGGCCAGCTAGAGCAGTAGTAAAGACCCAGCCGGAAGACCGGGCCCGGTCCATCACTGGACCGGGCTCGTTCTTTTCTGCCCTGGAGGCTTGACGATTGATTGCACGCGACCGGGCGCCGCAGGCTCCGGCTTCGTCTACGTTATCGATTCCTGTGGGCGATGCTGGATTCGAACTTTCGTCGCGCTCCAGCGAGCCATACAACGAAATCACTCGACGTTTCCTAAGAACGCAACCGCGGGCAGGCCCAGTGAAACGCGAAACAGTGTCCCGTCCCCCCACGGCACCGCATGGATTTGAATGCACTTCCTGCCATCAGGTCGTTGAGCAGTCGCCAGTCCGGCCGGTACTGCGGCGAGTGCAGACTGATCGTGAGGCGTGTCCGAAGCGGTCAGCGGTGACCCGTTCGAGGCGCCGCGCGAACGGGCTCCTGACCAACCACCTTGTCACGGCCCGAACATGCCCTGGCTCACGGGGCGCTGAGTACGGTAGCGTTCGGAGGTGGCGGCAATCCGACTCGGCGATGACGCGCGTACGGCGATCGCGGCCTCCAACCTAGGCAGCCTGCCGGAGGAGCTCGTCGCCGAACTGACAGCGGGGGCCAACAGGCTCCGCATCCCGGCCCGATCGACGTTCCACCACGAGGGTGAGGACTCGCCACATCTGGAGCTCGTGTTGGCCGGGTTGGTTCGCGTCCAGGTGGCGGCGGCGGACGGTCGAACGATGACTGTCCGGTACTGTCGCCCAGGTGCGCTGCTGGGCGTCGCGACGCTTTACGCACCCACAGCCAGGCCGTTCAGCATTCAGGCCCTGTCTGACTCGGAGCTGCTGAGCCTACGCCCGGCGATCGTTCGCGGATTGGCTGATTGCGATCCTCGCGTGGCGCAGGCCCTGCTGACCGAGACGAGCGAGCGTGTGATGTCCTTCGTGGCTGAGTTCTCGGGACATGCGTTTGCAAACGTTCGGCAGCGCGTCGCTCGCCACCTCCTCGACCTGGCATCGGATCATCAGCGTTCAGACGAGCTCCTCGCACCGATCAGCCAGCAGGAGCTGGCTGATGCGGTCGGGACGGTGCGGGAAGTTGTCGTGCGAATCCTCCGCGAGCTGCGCGAGGAGGGAGTGGTGCAGACGGGACGCGACGGGATCGTCATTCGTGATCCCGAGCGCCTCTCGGGCACCAGTTCATCACCCTGGAACGAAAGTCCCTGACGCACGACGGCGATGACGCGATGCTCCTGCCATGAGATCGCTGGAGGCAACCCTCGACCCGACCGCCGTCCTCAGTCTGGCGCGGGCGTTCCGAGGCGAGCTGGTGCGACCCGGTGATCAGTCATACGACCTGCGTCGCAAGGTCTGGAACGGATCGATCGACCGTCACCCGGCCCTGATCGCAGGCTGCACAGGCGTCCCTGATGTCATCGCGGCGCTCTCGCTCGCTCGGCGGACGGGCCTGGTCGTTGCCGTCCGCTGCGGGGGCCACAGCTTCCCCGGCTTGTCGGTCTGCGACGGCGGGATCGTCATCGATCTACGACCGATGAACCGGATTCGCATCGATCCTGAGGCGGGCACCGTACGCGCCCAGGCCGGCGTTCTGCTCGGAGAGCTCGACCGTACCACGCAGGAGCTCGGCCTCGCGGTGCCCACCGGATCCGTGACGACCACGGGCCTGGCCGGGCTGACCCTCGGCGGCGGCTTCGGTTGGCTGATGCGGAGGTACGGTCTGACGATCGATTCTTTGCTTTCGGTCGAGGTCGTCACCGCGGCTGGGGACGTCGTGCATGCCAGCGAGGCCGAGAACCCGGACCTGTTCTGGGGAGTGCGGGGAGGAGGCGGCAACTTCGGGATCGTGACCGAGTTCGAGTACCGCCTGCACCCGGTCGGGCCCAACGTCCTGTCGGGCCTTCTGCTCTGGCCGCTCGACGAGGCGCCGGAGGTGGTGCGTTTCTACCGCGACTGGGCGAACTCCGCCCCGGACGAGCTGACCACCGCGCTCGTCATGCGCCGTGCACCGGCGGTGGATCTGGTCCCGGAGGCGCTCCATGGCCAGCCGGTGGTTGGCGTCGCATGCTGCTCAATCGGCCCGATCGATCACGGCGAAAGGGTGTTGGAGCCGATGCGACGATTCGGGTCGGGCGTGATCGACCTGATCGCCCCGCGCGCCTTCGTCGAGCACCAGGCGATGCTCGATCCGGCCTTCCCGCGAGGCATCTGGATTCATTCGAAAGCCACCGATATCGCGGCGCTCTCCGATGACGTCCTCGACGTCGTGCTTGATCACGCCGCGCGAGCGGCTTCCCCCCGTTCGGGCATCATCGCATGGCAGCTCGGCGGCGCCGTCGCTCGCGTCGGCGAGCTCGAGACCCCGTTTGGCGGCCGCTCGAGCGGTTACCTCGTCGACATCCTGGGCGCCACCGACTCGGCCGAGGGGTTCGAGCAGGAGCGTGACTGGGCACGTGACTGCTGGACCGCCCTAGCTCCGCACCATGCCGGCGTCTATGTGAACTGGCTGATGGAGGAGGGAGAGCGGCGTGTGCGTGAGGCCTACGGCGAGCAGCGCTATGCGCGTCTCCAGGCCATCAAGCGCCGATACGATCCGGAGAACGTCTTTCGCCTGAACCAGAACATCCGCCCTGCCTGACTGTCGCCACAGGACACCATCGACGACGTAAGCGGCGACAACGGCATCGCTGTGGATCGAGTGGTCGCGGTTGATCGGCTAAAGGACGATCGAACCTGCGATGTGAACCCGCATGTAGAGTCGTAGCAGTCGGTTTCGGACCTTACGCGCGATCGTCTGGCGGGAGCAGTAGGCAGGTCTGGCGACTTTCGTGCGTGCTCAATTGTTGTTTCTTCGGTGGGCGATGCTGGAGCCTCGCCAGCACAACAGTCCTACGGGTAGATCCGAGCACTGCGCGACTGCGTGACTCGTGGATCCGCGCGGCGTAGCCCTCCGCTCCTCTGCCCCGGCGCGACATGTGCGCGGTACGGCGAAGGCTCGTCTCGGCCGACCACCCGGCTCGTTCCGTGTGACCGAGGAAACTGCACGCACCGTCATCCCTGAACTCGAGCGTGAACTCGCGCGACGACTCGGCATGCGTCCGTCCGAAGACGACATCGCGCGCGCGCTGAAGTGCACGCGCGACACGTTGCGACGATGGCGCAAAGCGTTCGGCGTTCCTCGCTCATTAATCATCCACGAGGATTCGGGCAGCAGTCAGAAGCGACGCGAGGCGGCACGCGACGACCTCTCCACCGTCGCGGTGCCGGCCTCGCGACGATATGCGTAGGAGGACACATGCCAGCGCGAATCACAAGCGAGCGCATCGGGCACTTGCTGCAGTTCTGGCGCGGCGCGTTTAACGCCTACGTGCCGGAGACGATCGCAGGCATCGCGCGGCTGAAGGATGCCGAGACGCGCGCGCGTTCGCACGTCGACCTCGAGGAAGAGCGTCGAACACTTCGCAGCGCCGTCGCTGGCGGCGCGATCACGGCCGAGGCGGCCGTCGAAGAGATGCGCGCGCTTCGCAAGCGCGCGCTTGCGATGGCGGACGAAGCGCTGCTCGCCGACTTCGAGGCCGCGCGGATCAGGCACGACCTGCCCGCGACGTTCACGCAGGAGTGTCAGGCAGTGTGGCCGCGGATGCGCGAGCGGTTCAATGAGGCGCTCGCCTCATTCACGAAGGCGATCGCCCTGGTGCCAGCAGACGTTCGGGATGACAAGCGCGCGGTGGGCCGCGGCGGGATCGTCGCGCATGCGTGGCATGCCGCCGCCGACGCAGAGAGGGAGATCAGATCGCTGTGGAAGATCCACGCGGATCTCCGCGAGGAGGGCGTCTTGCCGACGATCCCCGCGGCACATCCCTCATCGTGGGTGTGGCTGGCCCCAGACCGGGTGCCCTCGTCACAGGTCTTAGGAGGCCATGTCCATCGCGTCGTGCACCTTCGCAATTCGATTGCCGCCGGCGCGGGTCCGTCGCTCGTCAGCTTCGACGAGCTCCGCGCGCGCATCACTGCCGAAGCGGCGGCTGCGGCTCGCGAGAAGGCGTCGCGACGGGTCACATCGGGTCCGATGTACGGCGTGCCGATGGATAGCGAGAGGTTGGTGCGCGACGTCGTCGCCGAAGTCGCCGCTCGAGATTGAGTAGGCGCCGCCTGCGAGAGAAGATGCGTGGCGTCATGCCCGTGCCGTCGTTCGACGCGAAGCGCGTCGCCGAGCTCATCCTGCGCGATCCGTTCGACCTCTTGGGCAATGAAAATTCATTGCCCGACCCGCGCGACAGGCTGCGCTCCGGCTCGCAGCCAGCCGACGATCCGGGCGACTTCAATGCGGCCGCCGTGGCCGAGGAGGTCTTCCAGCGCGGCATCGCGCCCCGCTTCGTGGGCGCCGGTTCCAGCGCCTACGCGATCATGCGACGAGGGGGTGGGGAGTGACCCCCGAAAAGAAAAACGTCTCCCGACCCCCTCGCAAGGCACTTGCCTGTCGCAACGTAAGCCCGTTTAGGTGACAACGAAGGCTCGACGCCCCACCACGCCCTCGGGACTACGCATCGCGGGCCGTGCACTCTGGGCCTCGCTCACCGGCAGGTACAACCTGCGCGCCGACGAGCTGCGCATCCTCGAGGTCGCCGCCCGGACCGCGGACGAGCTTGCCGCGATCGACAAGGTCCTCGCCGACGCGCCGGCGATGGTCTCCGGTCCGCGCGGACGCGAGGTCCCGCATCCGCTGCTCGAGGAGGCGCGGCGTCATCGCGCGACGTTCCTCCGCGCTCTCGGCGCGCTGGGCATCAGTGCGGCAGAGGACCGTGCCTCGCGCGAGCCAGGTGAGCGCTCACGCGCGGGACGCGCGCTCGTAAGCGCGCGCTGGGACCGCTACGACTGAGGTCAAGCGCGTCGCGACGGGCGGATCGCGGCCGCTCGAGGAGTTCGAGCGCGGTGGGCTACGCCGTCTCCTCGATGAGATACCGGTCGGCGTCGACTACCGCGACGACCGCGTCGCCGACTTCGTTCGTGAGTGGTACCGGCTGCACCTGGACGCGAGTCCTGGCCAGTTCACTATCCACTACGTAAGGATCATCGATAGCGTCGACCGGAATCTGCTCGACCGGCTGCGGGAGAACATCGACGATCCCGATCTCGGTCCCACCGCGCGCGCGAAATGCGGGTGCTCGATGTGCGAACAGCTCCGACGCGGCCGCTGGACTCTCGACTAGACCAGTCGATTCGCGCGCATGAGGTCGCGCAGATCCGCGAGCGCCTTCTCGAGCGCGCGCACGCCGTCCGTGAGCCCGTAGGTCGCGAGCACCTTGCGCGCGTGTCGGAGAGCGCTCACGTCCGTGCTGATCGCGAGACAGGCATCGCACCAGCGCTTCCGATGTGCGCCGAGCATCTTGCGCACGGGCGACCCGCACCCCTCGCAGTCGATGATCGTCGCCTTGCTCTGACGCCAGAGTCGCTCGAGGCGCTCGTCCTCATTGAGCGAGAGCGGCCGCTCGGTCAGTCGAGCGCGATCGTGGGAGCGGCCCTCGAGGAGTGACCCCTCGACCGACTCGTCGTCGGTAGTCATTTAGGCCGCAGCCCTTACCAGTCGGCCATTCACAAGCCGAAGACTAATGTTCGTGGCGTGGGTGTTCGATTCCCGCCGTCGCCTCAGCGGAAACGCGAATGAAAACGCCCGGTCCACCTCATCGGTGAGCCGGGCGTCTGTCGCTCTGTAGCAGCGAATGTAGCAATCTCGCAACGGCGCATTGCCCGCTGCTGTGTGGTGCGGCATGGAACGGGGTGCTTAGCAACGCTGTAATGACGGAAGATGGTCATCGACGAGCATCCGCGCGACCGTGGCCAACGGCGGCCCTGGTGGTTCCTGCCTGCTGTGGCCGGGATTGTTCTGGGCGGCCTCGTCGGGCTACTTACGCCGGAGTCCCTTTCCTTCATGCGGCAAGAGGAGGCCCCCGCGTCGTCCTCTCGCCTTCCAACAGCCGAACAGCAACGAGCAGTGGTGCAGGCGCTCGAAAACTCGGGTGCCCACGTCACTCGCGTCGGTGCGACGAAGTTCGACTGGCTCTTCGGAAACGCCTCACCGACGTCGGCCCTCTTTCAGGGGACGCTGCGCGGCGAGGAATTCTGGCTGGATGTGCACTTCCTAGCCACGCCGCTGAAAAGTCTCACAGCGTGCAGTAACCGTGGGGCTTCAGGCGAAACCGAGTTCACCATCAGCGTGAATGGTCAGCCACAGGTGTGGGGAGACGGGAAAGTCACGGGAGGCTTGGGAGCAGCCGGGCCTATGTACTTTGGCCGGAGCGAACAACTTTTCGTGATGACACCCCACGCCCCTGCGCTTGATGCGCTTCGCGGGTCGCTCGCGGTCTCCACGCCCCCGTGCTGAACCGGATTTCCTCTCACGCCCCCCGGCGCAGTAGGTCGTGACTCTGTAGCAGCGCGTGCAGCAACGCCGGTGCGTGAACCTGCAGCGCCGTGCATGCCGGTGCGGCTGTTCACGAAGGAAATGCGGGCCTGTGCAGCCTAGTGCATCGTTCGTGGAGAACTGCAAAACCTTCATCGCGGGTTCGATTCCCGCCGTCGCCTCAGAAACGACCCGCTCTAAAGAGATCCGGATCCGTGGCGCAGAGGTCGATAAGACCTCTGTCGCGCGCGACTCAAAGGAAGAGAGCGCTTGGGCGGAATC
>DASYUY010000070.1:0-3157 GCA_036000705.1 Candidatus Limnocylindria bacterium
GCGGACTGGTATGGCGCGGATACCCGCGTGCGGACCGAGCGGATCGTCCCGACCAGCCGTCTCGTGTCGGAGCGGACCGGCATACCGGTACAGCCGAACAAGGCCGTCGTCGGCGCGAACGCGTTCGCGCACGCCTCGGGGATCCACCAGGACGGCGTGATCAAGGACCCGCGGACCTACGAGATCATGACCCCGGAGTCCGTGGGCTGGGAGTCGCGACGGATCGTCGTGTCGAAGCTCTCCGGTCGCGCCGGTCTTGCCGCGCGGCTGGCCGAGCTCGGCGTACCGCTGCATGGCGAGGAGCTCGACAACGCTTACCGCCTCGCGATGCGCCGCGCCGACGAAGTGCACGAGCTTGACGAGCGCGACCTCATCACGATCTCCGCGGAAGCGCGCCGTCGCGTCCCCGCTGCACCGGCCACGCTGCCCGCGGCGTCCTGACGCTACGCGACAGTAAATCGATAGGACCCCGGTGGGTGGAGGACCTCGTACTGGTCGCCATCGAGCGGCCGGAAGGCCACTCTTAGTCGCGGCATCGCGCGTGCGACCGCCGGGAGGGACCTCACTGCCTCGAAGAGGCGGATGGGCGACGGCGTATGGACGAAGATGTTCATCTCATCCTGCCCCACATCGTGACCATCGACCTCCCCAAGATCGCCGATCGCAGAGGTCAGCTCTTCCTCGAGGCCGACCATCTCCTCGAAGTCGCTTTCCGACGACCCGCGGAGCTGGAACACGAGCTGATAGATGCCAGGCATTAACGTCATGATGGCGCCGTGACAGATACCCGCTCCCGCAGCCGCGTCATGATCGACGGTCCGGACCGCGCTCCGGCCCGTTCGATGATGCGCGCGGTGGGCTACACGGACGAAGACTTCAAGCGTCCGCTCGTGGGCGTCGCGCATTCCTGGATCGAGATCATGCCCTGCAACATCAACCAGCGAGAGCTCGCGGTTTGGGTGAAGGAGGGGATCCGCGAGGCAGGCGGCACGCCGGTGGAGATGAACACGATCGCCGTGAGCGACGGCATCGCGATGGGTACCGAGGGCATGAAGGCGTCGCTCGTCTCGCGTGAGGTCGTCGCGGACTCGATCGAGCTCGTGACGCGCGGCCACCTGCTCGATGCGCTCGTCTGCGTGAGCGGCTGCGACAAGACCATTCCCGGGACGGTGATGGCGCTCGCGCGGCTCGACATCCCGGGACTCATGGTCTACGGCGGGTCGATCATGCCCGGTCGTTTCCAAGGCCGCGACGTCACGATCGGCGACGTGTTCGAGGCGGTGGGGAAGCACGCCGTCGGGAAGATGAGCGATGCGGAGCTGCGCGAGCTCGAGGCTGTCGCGTGTCCCGGTCCAGGCGCCTGCGGCGGTCAGTTCACGGCGAACACGATGGCCACCGCGTTCGAGGCGCTCGGGATCTCACCCGCGGGCTCGTCGCGCGTCCCCGCGACCGACGCGCGGCGGCGCGAGCTCATGCGTGATGCGGGTCGCCGCGCCGTCGCGATGCTCAAGGAGGACTTCCGCCCGTCCCGCGTGCTCCGGCGCGAGAACTTCGAGAACGCGATTGCCGCGGTCATGGCGACGGGCGGCTCCACGAACGCCGTCCTGCACTTGCTGGCGTGTGCGCGCGAAGCCGGTACCGAGCTTGCGCTCGAGGACTTCGACCGGATCTCCGCGAAGACGCCGCTCCTTGGCGACATGAAGCCGTGGGGTCGGTTCACCGCCGTCGACATGGACAACGCGGGCGGGATCATGCTCGTGATGCAGCGTCTCCTCGACGCAGGCTTGCTCAAGAAGGACGCGATGACCGTCACGGGGCGCAGCATCGGCGAGGAGGCGCGCGCCGCGAAGGAAACGCTGGGGCAGGAAGTGGTGCGCCCGCTGGACAGGCCGATCGCGAAAAGCGGCGGCATGGTGATCCTGAAGGGCTCGCTCGCGCCGGAAGGCGGCGTGATGAAGGTCGCCGGGCATCTGATGGAGGCACGGCGCTTCACCGCGCGCGTGTTCGATCGCGAAGAGGACGCGTTCGCGGCGGTCGTTGGCGGGAAGATCACAGAAGGCGACTGCGTCGTCATCCGCTACGAGGGCCCGAAGGGCGGACCCGGCATGCGCGAGATGCTCGGCGTCACCGGCGCCATCGTGGGCGCGGGTCTCAACGAGAAGGTCGCGCTTATCACCGACGGACGCTTCTCCGGAGCGACGCACGGCCATGTCGTCGGACACATCGCGCCCGAGGCCGCGGTCGGCGGTCCGATCGCGGCGATCCACGATGGCGACACGATCCTGATCGATCCCGCGAAGCGCAGGCTGGATCTCGACGTGCCGGCCGACGAGATGCGTCGCAGGCTCGCGGCAACGAAGGCGCCCCCGCCGCGCTACGCGACGGGGGCGCTCGCGAAGTACGCGAAGCTGGTGTCGTCGGCCTCGGCCGGCGCCGTTACCTCGGAGTGATCGCCTTCGCGGCCACCGCCACCTTCGGCTTCTCTTCGAAGTCCGCCTGAGCGACGAGCTCGCGCCATCCCGGCACGGGCTCGATCTTCGTGATGCGGTACGACTTGTGGTTCACCTCGATGAGCTTGCCGACGATCGCGCCGTAGGCGACCGCCGACTGTCCGTTGAAGGGTCCACCGTGGAGCTTGACCGTGACGCTAGCGGTGGAGGATTTCAACGGGGAGGCCGGCGGTCTCCGCCGGCCCCACCCTTACGTGCCTTCTGTGCTTTGAGCGCGGCGATCCGATTCTTCTCGGCCTTGTCGCGCTTCGGTCCTTTTTGCTTCGGCACCTAGCTAGTAGCGGCTACGAGACTGCGACGGACGACGCTGCTCGAAGCAGTCGGAGCAGTACACGGGCTTGTCACCACGCGGCTGGAACGGCACGCGGGCTTCCTTGCCACAGTTGCTGCAGGTCGCGGTGAACATCTCGCGGGCGCCGCCGCCGTAGCCACCACCACCGCCACCACCACCGCCACCGGCGCGGCGCGCCGCGCGGTCAGCGGGGCAACGGCTCGGGGGGTTCTGCAGGCCACGGCTCGCGTAGAACTCTTGCTCTCCGGCGGTCCAGATGAACTCTTGGCCACAGTCGCGACAGGTCAGGGTCTTGTCTGCGAAAGACACTCAGGTCTCCTCTCGTTCTTGCCTCTGCGCTTCGAGGATCGGGGCG
>DASYUY010000071.1:0-3205 GCA_036000705.1 Candidatus Limnocylindria bacterium
ATACGGCTGCCCGCTCTGTCCCGTCGGGATGATCGAGAGCGATGCGTCGACATCGGCGAGATCGACGATCTGTCGCTCCGAGGCGTGACTGCGCAGCGCGAAGGGACGCAGCAGGGAGTACGCGCCGTTGTTCGGCGAGTAACCGTCGCCGGGACGGCGCACCGGCCCGATGGTGAGGATCAGGTCGAGCGGCTTCGCCGCGGAGAGCGGGTGCTCGAACGAGACCGTGTGAAGATCGCCCCAACGCCACGAGGTCGCTGTCGGACCGAGCCGCTTGGAAAGATCGCGCACCGCATCCTCGAGCGCCTGTGATGCGATGGCATCCCGATCGCCCGCGTCACCGGTCGCGAGGGCCGCGAACCACGTGCTCGACGGCGACCCGATGAGGTCGTACAGCGCGAACGTCGGCCGGCCGTCGGTGAGGTACTGCTCGTAGAGCGTTGGGCCGAGCTTGTCCCGGAACGTCCGCTCGCACATGCGCACCAGCCAGGCTTCGTAGACCGCCGCGGCGGCGGAGTCGACGCCGAGAATCCCGTTCCATTCGCGCACGAGACGCTGGCCCTCCGCCGCGAGCGGACTCGCGGCGCGTGCGGAGAGAATCGTCGCGCGGAAGCGCTGCACCGGCAGCGACGTGACGTCCGTCTGAAGCGCGCGGAAGCGCGTGACGTCCGCGCCACGGATGTCGGTCAGCGCGGCGCGCAGGTACGCGTAGCGGAAGCCGGGATCCCACTCGCCTTCCCAGCCCGTCTCGGTCGCGCGGTCCACCGGCCGGTTGTTGGCGTTGAGGACGACGCCGCCTGGCGGGTCGAGCAGGAACGGATTGTCGTCGGCGGCTCGCAGGCCGCGCCAGTCGAAGTCGCCGCTCCAGCCCGGGACCGGCAAGCGTCCATCGCCGGCCTTGCGATCCGGCAGACGGCCCACCAGCAGGTAACCGATGTGCCCGTCGACGTCGGCGTAGCACGCGGAGAGAGTCGCGCCGACGAAGAGCGCCGCCGCCGCGCGGAAATCGCCGAAGCTGCGCGCGCGTCCGATGCCGATCACGGCCTCGACCGTGCGCGTGCCCTCGAGCGCGCTCCAGCGAAGGGCGAGCTGTGCCTTCTGTTCCTTGAGCACGGGCGTGAGGATCGGGCCGTGCCGCGTGATCGCGACGTCGACGACCACCGGGTCGGTGCGGCCTTTCACCCTGATGACCTCACGTATGAACGTCGCGTTTTCCATGCGGCCCTCGTACTCGTAGCGGCGCAGGTCGGAGGGATCCTGACGCTCCACGAAGAGGTCCTGCGTATCGGCGTAGGCGTAGGTGAAGCTCCACGCGACGCGGTCGTTGTGACCGATGACCACGCCCGGCACGCCGGGGATCGAGAAGCCGATGAGATGCAGGTCGCCCGAGTCGAGCGCGACCTCGTACCAGATGCTCGGGTTGCGCACCGGCAGATGCGGGTCGCCCGCGAGAAGCGGTCTGCCCGTCGCCGTGCGCGCGCCGCTCAGGGCCCAGCAGTTCGAGCCGAGGCCCTGCCCCGCCCCGCCAAGCACGTTCGCGAGCGCGGTCGGACCGTCACCCGCGAGACCGGGCGTGATGTCCTGCGCGACACGCGCCCACGCACGCGCATCGTCGACGACCGCGTTCGTCGAGGGATCGGGCAGAAGCGTCGCGAGGACCTCGGGTCCAAGGCGCGCCGCGATGCTGGCGCGCAGGAGCTCCTGCGTGTAGTTCCCCGCGGCGTCGTAAAGCTGCAGCTTCGTGATGGCGAGGGTGTCGACCACCGTCCAGGGGTCGGGCCGATAGCCGAGGATCGTGAACTCGATCGGCAGGCTCTCGCCGTGCTGCTGGAGGAATTTGTTCACACCCTCCATGTAGGCGTCGAGGAAGCCGTGCGCCTCGTCGGAGATGACCGACAGATCGAGCTGCGCCGCGCGGGCGAGGCCGATCGTGCGCATGAAGCGGTCGGATTCGAGAGCCGGTTCGCCGAGCACCTCCGCGAGCCGCCCCTCCGCCGCGCGGCGGTAGATGTCCATCTGCCAGAAACGGTCCTGCGCCGTGACGTAGCCCTGCGCGAAGAAGACGTCGTGCAGGTCGGTCGCGAAGACGTGCGGCACGCCGTACTGGTCGCGCTGCACCTCGACGCGCTCGTGGAGGCCGAGGAGACGCTCGTCGGCGTCGATCGTCGGGAGCGGCCGCAGGATGAGCAGGCCGAACATCGTGGTCGTCACGCCGAAGACGAGGAACAGCACGAGCCCGACGACGACGAGCTTCCTCACTCCGCTTCCTCGAGCACGGCCAGCATCGCACCGCCCTCGACCTTCATCCCCGCGCCGACCGCGAGACGAACGACGCGGGCGCGCGCGGGCGCGAGCAGCTCGTTCTCCATTTTCATCGCCTCGAGCGTCATGAGCGGAGCATCGCGCTCGACCACGTCGCCTTCGGCCACGTGCACCGTCTTCAACAGACCCGGCATCGGCGCGCGGATCTCGTGACGGCCACCGCGCAGCGCGCCCGCGCCACGCGCCGCCGCGGCCGCGCGCTCGTCCACGGCGCCCGCCACGGTCTCGCCGCCGTCGACGAGCAGACGCAGCGGGTCATGTGTCAGCACCGTCACCTCGTGGCTGCGACCCGCGATGCGTACCGACCACTGCCGTCCGCGCACGATCTCGGCGATCTCGGCCGCGACGACGGCATCGTCGATGAGGAACCGACCGTTCGCCGCGATGTCGACACGCACGCGGTCGTCGCCGACGGTCACCTCGTAGATCACCGCAGCGCCTCCTCGCGGCCGGCGCGCGACCACGCGCCATCGGACTGCGGGAGCGGCCGGCGCGTCGCGCGGCCGCGCGTGGCGAGCACCGCGACGAGCGCGGCGGCGGTCACCGCGCTGTCGTCGAGCCGCGCCGGCGCGCGCGGCGGCCAGTGCGTCGCGACGTAGCCGGTGTCGTACCGCCCCGCGACGAAGTCGGGCTCGCCCAGGACGTGCGCGTGGAACGCGAGGCTCGTCGGCAGTCCGGCGACGATCGTCTCCCGCACCGCGCGCCGCGCGCGAGCGATCGCCTCGCCGCGATCCGCGCCGTGCGCGATGACCTTCATCAGAAGCGGGTCGTAGTCGCTCGTCACCGTCAGGCCCTCGAAGAGGGCCGAGTCGACGCGCACCCCGGGTCCGGACGGTGCGCGCAGCAGGGCGATGCGACCGGTCGCGGGTACGAAGCCGCGCCG
>DASYUY010000072.1:0-4922 GCA_036000705.1 Candidatus Limnocylindria bacterium
CGACCTCAACCTGCCGAAGCTCGCCGGCTTCGTCGTCCTCGAGCGCATGCGGCGCGGCGACGAGCACGTCGCGATCCTCATCCTCTCCGCGCGCCAGGACGAGACGGACGTGCTGCGGGGCCTGCAGCTCGGGGCCGACGACTACATCACGAAGCCCTTCCGGCCGAAGGAGCTCGTCGCCCGGGTGAAGGCGATCCTCCGCCGCTCGGTGCAGGTGCGCGGGCGACCGGCGCCGTCGATCTACAAGACCGGCGACGTCGTGCTGGACGAGGCGACGCACGAGGTGCGCACCGGCGAGGTGCCGATCCACCTCAGCCCCACCGAGTTCAAGCTGCTACGGCACTTCATGGCCAACCCCGGCCGCGTGCTGACGCAGGAGGAGATCCTCGAAGGTGTGTGGGGATACGACGCGGACGTCGGCGGCGACCTCGTGAAGCTCAACGTCAGCCGCCTGCGGCGCAAGCTCACGCAGGATGGAAAGCAGCGCGACGTCATACAGACCGTGCCGGGTGTCGGCTATCTGTTCCGGGGCGCCGACGGAGGCGTGCAGCGCGAGGACACGCGACCGAAGATGACGGGGACGAGCTAAAGGCTACGCGGCCGCGAGCCTCCGTCGCGTGGCTTCGAGATCGAGTGCGTTGCTGAAGACCGGATAGACCGCGAAGCCCGTCGCCTTCGAGATCGTGTCGACCGCCGCGGGATTCGGCGACGGGAACGCGACCGTGATGACCTGGCCCTCGTGTCCCACGACCGCGATGTTGAACTCCTCGGCGAGCGCGACCGGGATGAGCTGCTGCAGCTCGCGCGTCGCAAGGCGAGCGGGATCGGAGAGGTACGGCGCGGGCGGGAGTGCCGCGCGCGTCGGTCGCAGCGCGCCGCGCGGACCGTCCGCGAACGCGTGCTCCCACACGCGGATGCCGCCGCCGGCTTGCTTCGCGCGATACATCGCGCTGTCCGCAGCCTCCACCAGCGCGTTCGCGTCGCCGGCGGGGCGCGGGAACGTGGCGACGCCGATCGACACGCTGAGCGGGATCCCGGCATCGCGGAGCTCGCCCGGGAGCGCAATGGTCTCGGCCTTCTCGAGAACCCGCCGGGCGACGCGCGCCGCGACCTCGGTGTCGGCCTCGGGCAGGATGATCGCGAATTCGTCGCCGCCATAGCGCGTCGGCACGTCGTACAGGCGAACGGCTTGCTTTATCGCTGACGCCACGGCCTTGAGGACCTGATCGCCCGCGCGATGGCCAAAGCGGTCGTTGATTAGCTTGAGACGATCGACGTCGAGCATGAGCAGCGCGAGGAGATGCTCGGCGCGCAAGGCGCGATTCGTTTCGGCTTCGAGACGCTTGTCGAAGTGACGTCGGTTGAAGAGCCAGGTGAGCGGGTCGGTCTCGGCGAGCCGCTGCAGCGCCTCGCCCTGCTCCTGCTGGACCAGGCACGCGCCGATGTGACCGGCGAGGATCTCGAGCGTCGCGAGATCGGTCTCCTCGAACGAACCACCGTCGAAGCGGTCGGTGACGTTGAGCACGCCGCGGGCGTGGTCATCGATGACGATCGGGACGGACATGAACGAGTCGGAGCGGTACTGGCCGCCGCGCACGCGGACCGGCGCCTCTCCACCGCGCACCAGCAGCGAACGCTTCGACGCGAGGACGTGACCGGCGACGCCTTCGCCGGGTCGAACACGCACCTCGCGCTTGACGTCTTCCGCGAGGCCGAGGGCATGGGCGATCACGAAGTCGTCCGTCGCATCGTTGCGGAGCATGAGCGACGCCCGCTCGCCGCGGACCAGCTCCGTGGCCACACGGAAGATCGAGTCGAGCAGATCCTCTGCCCGACGTTCGCTAAGGTTCTCCACCTGTTTTCCCCACTCCCGCGTCGCGGCGCGTACCGGAGCAGGCATCCGTCCATGCCTGCCTCTCTGTCGTTACGTCGGGCAGTCTGCGGCCCAACTGGAGGGGGTCACAAGGTTGTGCTACCGGTTTGACCTCCGACCGATACCGCCGTCCGGCGCGCGCACGCGCGCAGTTCAGGGGCCGCCGCCGAGTCAAGCGTCACTGCCATTCGCGCGCGGCGATCTTCACGAAGAGGGTGAGGCCATCGAGTCGTGTCGCGAGCACGGAAACGACCCCGTCGACGGTCTGGAGCGTCCCGGTGACCACGACCGCTGCGTTCGCGTCAAGCACGCGCTTGTGTTGGCGGTACGTCGCGGGCCGGATGATCACGTTCGCCATACCAGTTTCATCCTCGAGGGATAGGAATACGTGACCCTTCGCCGTCTCGGGATGCTGCTTCACCACGACCGCGCCCGCGGTCAGGACGCTCGCACCATGTTTGCCGCTGGCGAGCGCCGCGGCCGTGAGGACGCCGCGACGATCCAGATCCGCGCGGTAGAAGCGCATGATCTGCGGCCCGGTCGGGATACCGGTTATTCGGTAATCGAGCGCGACGCGCTCCTGCTCGCTGAGCGCGGGGAGCGCCGGTGCAGCGGACGTCGGGAGTGCCAGCGCCGGACGTGTGAACGCCGGTGAGGTGCGATGGGCATCGCGCGCGCGCCACAGCAGCTCGCGCCGCGCCTCGCCGAACGCGTCGAACGCGCCGAGCAGCGCGAGGTTGCGCAGTGCCTCTTCCTTGAGACCGACGCGCCGCGCGAACTGGTCGAAGCTGGTGAACGGACCGCCCCGCTCGCGCTCCTCCACGATCCCCTTCGCTTCGGCCTCGCCGAGACCCTTGACCGACTCGAAGCCAAGTCGCACGTCGTGCACGCGACAGGTGCGCCGGCGCGCGATCGTGTTCGAGCTGTCGATCGGATGCAGCGCGTCACCCGCATGCGAACACTCTTCGACGATCGCCTTCTCGTTCGAGCGCGCGACATCGACCGGGAGGATCGCGACCCCGTGCCGTTTCGCGTCGCCCGCGATCACCGCGGGCGAGTAGAAGCCCATGGGCTGGTTGTTGAGCAGTCCGACGTAGAACTCGGCCGGGTAGTAGAGCTTCAGGTGCGCGGTGTGGTACGCGGTCAGCGCGAACGCGGCCGCGTGGCTTTTGCAGAACCCAAACTCGGCGAACGCCGCGATCTGCCGGAAGATCTCGTTCGCGACCTCGCCGCTCACGCCATTCGCGCTCGCGCCGTCGACGAACGGCGCGCGCAGCTTCTCCATATCCGCCGACGAACGCGCGCGGCTCATCGCGCGGCGCAGCTTGTCGGCCGCGCTCGGTGAGAAACCCGCGACGGCCATCGCGACGCGCAGGATCTGCTCCTGGAAGAGGATCACGCCGAGCGTCTCTTTGAGAGCGGGCTCGAGCAGCGGATGCGCGTACGACACCGGCTCGCGGCCTTGCCGGCGGTTGATGTACGGATTGACCATGTTCCCCTGCAGCGGCCCGGGCCGGATGATCGCGACCTGCACGACGATGTCCGCGAACGAACGCGGGCGCACGCGCGGCAGCGCCGACGCCTGCGCGCGGCTCTCCACCTGGAACAGGCCCACGGTGTCGACCTCGCAGATGAGGTCGTAGACCGCCTCGTCGTCGAGCGCGATGGTCCCGAGCTCGAGGCGCTCACCGTGCCGCGCTTCGATGTCGGCGACCGCATCTTTGATGAGCGAGAGCGTGCGCAGGCCGAGCAGGTCCATCTTCACCAGGCCGAGATCCTCGACGTCACGCTTGTCGAGCTGCACGACGTTCCGGTCCGGCATCGTCGCACGCTCGATCGGCACGGTGTCCACGAGGGGCTGCGCGGTGATGAGCATGCCGCCGTTGTGGATCGAGAGGTGGCGCGGGAAGTCGGCGATCGCGAGGGTGAGCTCACGGAAGAGCGGGAAACGTGTGCGCTCCTTCTCGTCCATCGTGTCGGCAAGCTCTTGCAGCGCGTCGCCCACCGGCCGGTTGTTGTGCTCCCAGCCATGCTCCGCTTCGCGATTCGGATGCTTGTACGCCGGGTGCTGCGCCGCGCTGGGTCGCGACCGTGGGTCGACGTTGTACTGGTCGATCGAGTGCGCCATGCGGTCGACCGTCTCGTCGCGGAAGCCGAGCGCCTTCGCGATCTCGCGGCTCGCCGATCGCGCGCGGTAGGTGACGACGTTGCACACCATCGCCGCGTAGCGCTCGCCGTACTTCTTGTAGACGTACTGGATGACCTCCTCGCGGTCGTTCGACGCGATGTCGAGGTCGATGTCCGGCATCGTGCGGCTGTCCTCGGTGAGGAACCGCTCGAAGAGGAGGTCGTGCTCGATCGGGTCGACCTTGGTGATGTCGAGCACGAACGCGACGATCGAGTCGGCCGCGGACCCGCGGCCCTGCGCCGGGATTCGCCGCTCCTTGCAGAACCGCACGATGTCCCAGTTGATGAGGAAGAACTCCGCGAGGCCGCAGCGGTCGATGACCGAGAGCTCGTGCGCGAGCCCCGTGGCGACGCCCGGCGTCATGAGCCCGTACTTCTCGCGCGCGCCGTCGTGGCAGAGCGCGTAGAGATAGGAGAACGCGGTGTGACCGCTGGGAACGGGGAAGCCTGGGAGCCGAGCCTGCCCGACCATCGCGCCGGCGGACAGCGTCCCCCGCTCCGCGAGGGTGGCCCGCTCACCGCCCGGCCCGATCGTCTCGAGGTCGAGCGTGCACGCGTCGGCGATCGCGCGCGCGTTCGCGAACGCCTCGGCGTGACGGCCCAGGCGCTCGCGGAGGATCGCCTCGTCCTTCAGCCAGTACTCGCCGTTGGGCTTGAGGCGGTTGCCGGCTTCGTCCAGCGTGACGCCGAGATCGATGCAGCGCAGTACGTCGTGGAGGCGACGGCCGGACGGCCGCGCGTAGTGGACGTTGTTCGTGACGACCGTCCCGAGCCCCCGCTCGGACGCGAGCTGCGCGAGCGCGTCGCAGAGCGCGGGATCGTCGGGATCCAGGTGATCCGACAGCTCGACGAAGCAGCGCTC
>DASYUY010000073.1:0-5493 GCA_036000705.1 Candidatus Limnocylindria bacterium
AACACCGGAGAGGTCGTCGCCGGTGACGTGACGCTCGGCCAGCGCCTGGTGACCGGGGACGCCGTGAACGTCACGGCCCGACTCGAGCAGGCCGCTCCAGAACGAGACGTGCTGATCGGGGACACGACGTACCGCCTTGTCCGCGAGGTCGTCGAAGTGGAGCAAGTCGAGCCACTGACGCTCAAGGGCAAGAGCGAGCCGGTCCCGGCCTACCGGCTCATCTCGGTGCGCACGGGTGAATGGTTCTCCCGGCGGCTCGAGGCGCCGCTTGTCGGCCGCGCCGACGAGCTCGATCAGCTGGTCGCGACGTTCGAGCGGGCGACCGGCGACCGGCGGCTCGAGCTCGTCACGGTCGTCGCGAATGCGGGCATGGGAAAGACCCGCCTCCTGGCCGAGATGCTTCAGCGGGTCGGACCCGACACGCGGGTCCTGCGCGGGCGCTGCCTCTCGTACGGCGAAGGTATGACGTTCTGGCCGCTGGCCGAGATCGTCCGGGCCGCGGCTGGAGCAGCCGGTACGGATTCGAGCGAGACGGCGCGAATGAAGCTCGCGGAGCTGCTCCAGGACCAAGACGTCGTCGACCGCCTCGCGACGGCCGTCGGTCTTGCCTCTGGCGCCTTCCCGATCCAAGAGACGTACTGGGCCGCGCGCCGATTCGTCGAGCTGCTCGCCGCGCGAGGGCCGCTGATCGTGATCTTCGATGACATCCACTGGGCCGAGCCGACGCTCCTGAATCTCATCGAGCACATCGCGGACACGGCCCGGGACGCGGGAGCCCTGATCCTATGTGGAGCGCGCCACGACCTCTTCGATGAGCACCCACGGTGGATGGAGGCGCGTCCGAACGCGGCCCGGGTGGTACTCCAGCCACTCACGAGCGACGAAAGCACGCTGATCATCGATAACCTGCTGGAGCGCGCGAGGCTACCGGCGGCGATCCGCGAACGCCTGATCACCAGCGCCGACGGCAATCCGCTCTACGTGGAGCAGATGTTGTCGATGCTGGTCGACGATGGCACGCTCCGGCGAGACGACACCGGCCAGTGGATCGCGACCGCGGACGCTGCCGCCGTGCACGTCCCGCCGACGATCTCCGCGCTGATCGCCGCGCGCCTTGACCGACTCGCGACGGAGGAACGGGTCGTTCTCGACACTGGATCCGTCGCCGGCCTGGTGTTCTACGAGGATGCGGTGCGCGAGCTGAGCGCCGAGCCCATCCGCGAGCGCATCTCGGTGAACCTGATCCTGCTGACGAAGAAACAGCTCGTGCGCGATGAGCCGTCGACCGTCGCGGACGTCCGCGCCTTTCGCTTCGCGCACGTCCTCGTACGCGAAGCGACCTACCAGCGGCTGCTCAAGCGCACGCGCGCGGAGCTGCACGAACGATTCGCCGACTGGCTCGAACGTGTCACGGCCCTCCGCGCTCTCGAGTACGAGGAGCTCGTCGGTTATCACCTCGAGCAGGCGTGCCACTACCTCGAAGAGCTCGGACCTCGCGACGCGCGCATTACGAGCCTCGGGGTACGCGGCTCGTTGCGACTCGCCTCGGCCGGCGCGAAGGCGAGCGGGCGCGGAGACATGCCGGCCGCTGCGAACCTCATCGAGCGGGCGATGGCCCTCCGCGAACGGACCGACCCCGTCGGCATCGAGATGGCGGTCGACCTCGCCGACGCGCTGCGCGAGATGGGCGAGTTCGATCGCGCCCGGGCCGTCGTGGCCGACGCGCTGGATGCCGCCGCGCCGAGCGACGACGAACGCCTCCTCATGTCGCTCAGGCTCGTACAGCTCCTGGTCGAACGATCCACCGGACCCGCAGGTTGGGCCGAGATCGCGCAGCGGGACGGCGAGCGGGCCGTCACCATCTTCGAGAAGACCGGGGATCACGTCGGCATGGCGCGGGCGTACCGCCTGCTCGCGACGATCCACGGGATCGCCTGCCGGTACGCGGCGGCGCAGCAGGCGGTGGAGCGTGCCGTGGAGCAAGCTCGCCTCGCGGGGGACCGGCGGCAGGAGACACGAAGCCTGCCTCCGCTGGCGCTCTGCGCACTCCAGAGTCCGCAGCCCGTGCCGGATGCGATCGCGCTCGCGGAGCGGCTCATCGAGCAGACGTCAGTCGATCGCCGTGCGCAGTCCGGTGTGCTCTACGCTCTCGCTCCCCTATACGCGATGCGCGGTGACTACGAGCGAGCGCGCGAAACGTACCGACGGGCGCGCAAGACGCTCGAGGAGCTCGGCGATCGCCGGCAGGCCGCTTTCACCGCGCTGTACGCGGCTCGCGTCGAGCTCCTGGCCGGCGAGCCCGCGGCCGCCGACACCGAGCTCAGACCCTCCTTTGAGGCGCTGCATCGGGCGGGGGAGCGCAACTTCGTCCCGACAGCGGCCGCCCTCCTCGCCGAAGCTGCCCATCTTCAGGGGCGCGACGACGAGGCTCAACGGCTCGTCGGCGTGAGCGAGGAGCTCGCGAGCCCCACCGACATCGAGTCTCAATACCGGTGGCGGATCGTGCGCGCGAAGGTCCTGGCGCGCGCCGGGCGGAGCGACGAGGCGATCGAGCTCGCGAATGCGGCGCTCAATCTCGTCCTCTCGACGGACGGCCCAACGCTTCAGGCCGACGTGTACAGCGCTCTCGCCGAAGCGCACGCGGCGGCGGGCGATCGGGACGAAAGCGAAGCGGCGCTACGACGCGCGGCGGAGCTTTACGGTCTGAAGGGGGACATCGTGTCGGCGGCGCGAGTCAACGCCAAGCTGTCGGCGCTCGTTCCGTCCCACAGCTGATAGGCGTTCCGGCAGGATCGGCGCTTTCCCGATGAGCTGCTCCAGCGACGCGATGTCCCGAGACGCGATGCAGGCGTCTTCTCTGCGCATCGTCGGAGCCTAGGCGCAGACCGCATGCCATGAGCACCTGTTTACCGTGTTGCAGGCAAATCGTTAACGCTCCGTTACACGGCGCCGCAAAGTCTGCAGCGCTCGACTGACCTAGCCCTTTGTCAACAGCGATGTCAGCAGGTATGCGACCGAGAGCGTCCCGGCGCCGATGGCGACCGCCCAGCCGATCGTCGTCGTGACCGGACCGTTCGCCGCGGTTCCCATTACGCGTCGGTCGGTCGCGATCCGAAGCACGAACACGAGCACCACCGGCAGCAGAACGCCGTTCGCGATCTGCGCCGCGATGATGAGCGGGACGAGCGACAGCCCCGGGATCAGAACGACGAGTGCGCCGACGACCAGGAGCAGGGTGAAGAGGCTCATGAACACCGGCGCTTCGCGGAAGTTCTTACTGATGCCCGACTCCCAGCCGAAGGCTTCGCAGATCGCGTAGGACGTCGAGAGCGGCATGACCACCGCGCCGAGCAGCGACGCGCCGCACAGACCCACCGCGAACAGCAGGCCGGCGCGCGCGCCGGCGAGGGGAACGAGAGCCTGCGCCGCCGCGTCCGCCGAAGTGATCTGGATGCCGGCGGGATAGAGGACCGTCCCGGTGACGACGATGATGAAGAACGCGAACAGCCCCGCGAGCGCGGCGCCAAGGAACACGTCGACGCGCGCGTACACCGCGGACTGGCGATCGACGCCCTTGTCCACCACAGACGCCTGCATGTAAAAGAGGAGATAGGGCGTGATCGTCGTACCGACGAGCGCGAGGGCGTACACGAGCGCCGACGGGCTGCTGGGCAGCGACGGGATGAAGCCCGCCATCACGACCGGCCAGTCTGGTTTCAGGATGAACACCGAGATCGGGTACGCCAGGAACGCGAGCACGAGCACGAAGAGAGCGCGCTCGACGAAGCGATAGCTGAAGAAGACGACCAGGGTCCAGACGCCGAGCGCGGCAATGGGAACGGAGACGATCCGCGGCACGCCGAGGAGCTCGACGCTCGCGGCGATGCCGGCGTACTCGGCGACGACGTTGCTTCCGTTCGCGATGATGAGCACGATCATCGCGAGGATCGTCCAGCGCACACCGAACCGCTCGCGGATGAGGTCGGAGAGCCCCTGGCCGGTCACCAGCCCCATGCGCGAGCACATCTCCTGGATGACCCCGAGGCCGATGCTCGCGATCAGCAGGAGCCACAGCAGCGAAAAGCCGAACTGCGCTCCGACCGAGGAATAGGTGGTGACGCCGCCGGCCTCGTTGCCCGCGAACCCCGTGATGACACCCGGTCCGACGACCGCGAGGAACGCGGCAATGGCGATCCGCCGACGGGCGGCGCGGCGTCGCAGCGCGCCCAGCGGCCGCGCGATGCCGGCGCCTCTCACCTAGCGATCGACCTGAGCGACCTCTTCTTCCAGCCGCGCGGGAGCATGATGTCGACGACGTCGTCGATGGTCACGGTGCCCAGCAGCTTCCGTCGCGCGTCGACCACCGGAAGAGCGAGCAGGTTGTATTTCGCGATGAGCGCCGCGACCTCCTCCTTTGGCGACGTCGCGTCGACCTTCATGACGTTACGGTCCATGACCTCGCTGATCGGCGTCTCCGGCTTGGCGACGACGAGATCGCGCAGCGAGATGACGCCGTCGAGCCGACCCTGTCCGTCGACGACGTACAGGTAATAGGTGAGCTCGGCGTCGGGCTGCAGCTCGCGGAGGCGGTCGATCGCCGCGGCCGCGGTGAGCTGTGCCGGGAGCGCGATGAAATCGGTCGTCATGATCCCGCCCGCGGCGTCCTCGGGGTAGGTGAGCAGCTCCTCGACATCGGCCGCCTCGTCCTTCTCCATGAGCTCGACGAGCTCTTCGCGACGCTCCTCGGGCAGGTCCTGCAGAAGGTCGGCGGCCTCGTCGGGTGCCATCTCGTCGAGGATGTCGGCGGCGCGCTCCTCGTCGAGGTCGCTGACGATCGAGGCCTGCATCTCGGGCTCGACCTCCGACAGCGTGTCGGCCGCGGTCTCGACGTCGAGCTCCTCGAACACGGCGCGGCGGTCGTCGACGGTCATCTCCTCGACGATGTCGGCGATATCCGCGGGATGCAGCAGCGCGAGCTTCGTGCGCGGCACGGTCACGCGCACGTTCGCTTCCTGCGCCGCGAGCGGCTCGACCAGATGCCAGGGGATGATCCCGCGCGGCAGCTTCCGGCCCGCGAGACCGACGACGCGCTCGGCGAGACTCTCGGCTCCGACGCGCCGCAGCAGCCCGCGCAGGCCGACGTCGGCGCCGACCAGGCGCAGCTGCCCGTCCACTTCCGAGAGCTGGAGGTCGTTGACGCGCACGACCTTCGCGCCGTGGGTGTCGACGACCTGCTTGTCCATGAGGTCGCGCGAGAGGCGCAGCGCCTCCTGCGGAAGGGGCATGTCAGCGGTGGTCTCGAGCCGCCCGCGCAGCCGCAGGTGCCCGATCTCCTGAGCGAGCTCACTCCAGCGCACGATGCGCTCGCCCGCGGGCGTCGCGAGGATCGCCCACTGCACCGCGGGGAACTGGCCCTGAGGGACGACCGCGAGATCCGCGAGCTTCGCGACCTCGTTGCCGTTCGGCTCGATCACCCGTCGATGCTGCATGTCT
>DASYUY010000074.1:0-44990 GCA_036000705.1 Candidatus Limnocylindria bacterium
GTCCTCGGAAATGAAGGCAACGCGTGGATCGCGGGCGATCGCGGCCAGCGCGTTCGCAGGAATGCGTGCGGCGTAGCCGCGGAGCGCGGCGCCATAGACATAGGACACGTCCGCTCCGTAGCGGGCGCGATGCTCGGCCGCTGCCTGCTGCGCATCGACGCCGTCCCGTAGGACGACGATGACGGAGCTCGCCTGGGCTGCCGCGGCGACGCTCGCCGACCGGTCCAGACCGATGCCGGCGACGAGCAACGCGACGGTCAAGAGGACCGCGGGACGCACAAGACGCTTCATTTGAACCTTCCCCATTCGCTGCGACATGCCTGGGCTGCGGCGCTCCTGAGAAAACGCCTACGGAGGACGGATGATGCGGCTGTGTCCCTGCCATCGACAAGTACTTGATTCACGGTGGACCGAAAGCGGTCAGTCGGCGGCCACACCGACACGCTCGTCCGCCGATCGAGCGACTTGCGCGAGCGCGCGGATGAACGCCGGCTGGGTGTTCGGCATCGCGACGCGGCGGTAGCGCAAACCCGCGGCGCGCGCCTCCTCCGCGGCGGCGATGTCGAGGTCGTACAGCACCTCGAGGTGATCGGCGAGGAACTGCACCGGCACGACCAGGACCTCGCGCGCGCCGCGCGCGGCGAACGACGGGAACAGCTCCTTGAGATCGGGGCGCAGCCACTCCTCCTGCGTGTGGCCGGCGCTCTGGTAGGCCCAGTGCCACCCCGCGCGCTCAAGACCGGCGACGTACGCGACGAGCTCGGCTGTCTCGCGCAGCTGCGCGATGTATCCGGGCTCGGCGTCGAACACGCGGCGCGGCAGGCTGTGCGCGGTGAGGACGACCGGGGCGTCCGTCGCCGCGTCGCGCAGCGCCTCGCGCACGCGCTCGGCGGTCGCCGCGATGTACGCGGGCTCGGTGTGCCACGGCGGCGCGACCCGCGATGGCACGCCGAGCCGCGACGCGGCGTCGGCGAGCGCCTCTGCATACCCACCCATGAGGCGCGCCGACCACTGCGGCGACATGCAGATCCCGACCAGGTGGTCCGCACCGCGCTCGACGAGATCGCGCGCGGCGTCGGCGATCGACGGATCCGAGAAGCGCATGGCGGCGGCCGCGACGTGAGCCTCACCGAGCTCCGCCTCGAGTGCGGAGGCCTGCGCGCGCGTGATGCGCACCAGCGGCGACCCGCCGATGAGCGCGTAGCGGCGTCGCATCTCGGCGACCAGCTCGCGCGCCGGCTCGCGTCCGCCACGCACCGCGGCGAGGTAGCGCGGCATGTCCGCGTCGTCGCGCGGCGCGCCATAGGTCATGAGCACGACGCCGGTGGTCATACCGCCACCGCCGCGGTGCGCTCGCGCACGTACGACGCGAGGCGCGCGAGCGTGTCGGCGTCGGTCTCCGGCAGGACGCCGTGTCCCAGGTTGAAGACGTGCCCGGCACGGCCGCCGGCGCGCCGCAGCACGTCCTCCGCGCGCGCCTGCACGATCGTCCACGGCGCGAGGCACACCGCGGGATCGAGGTTGCCCTGGATCGCGCGGTCGCCGATCCGCTGCCACGCCTCGTCGAGGGGCATCCGCCAGTCCACGCTCACGGCCTCGCACTCGACCGAGCCGATGAGCGGGAGCAGCGCCGGGTTGCCGGTCGCGAAGTGGATTCGCGGCACGCCCGGACCGAGCGCGGCGAAGATGCGCTGCGTGTAGGGCAACACCGCACGCTCGTAGTCCTCGGGCGCGAGCGCACCCGCCCAGGAGTCGAAGAGCTGCACGACATCGACGCCCGCGGCGATCTGCGCACGCAGGTAGCGCGTGAGGACCTCAGCGACCGTGTCCATCAGCCACTCCCACAGTCGCGGGTCGCCGAAGAGCATCGCCTTGGTGCGGGCGTAGTCGCGCGAGGGATGACCCTCGATGAGGTACGAGGCGAGCGTGAACGGCGCGCCCGCGAAGCCGATGAGCGCGACCTCGGCCGGCAGATCGCGTCGCAGCGCGCGGATCGTCTCGAACAGATACGGCGTGGCCTCCTCCGCGGCGACGACGCGCAGCGCCGCGACGTCCTTCGCCGCGCGCACGGGCCGCTCGACGATCGGCCCGAGGTCCGGCTGGATGTGGAACGGGACGCCCATCCCGTCGAGCGGCAGCATGATGTCGGCGTAGAGGACGGCCGCGTCGACGCCGAGGCGATCGACCGGCATGCGCGTGACGCGCGCGCAGAGCTCAGGGTTCCGCGCGATCTCGAGGATGCCGTGCGTCTCACGCAGCGCGCGGTACTCCGCGAGGCAGCGGCCGGCCTGCCGCATGTACCAGACCGGCGTGCGCTCGACCCGTTCGCGCCGGAGCGCGCGGACGAGAAGCGGCGCGCTCACGACACCGCCTCGCGCGCAGCCGCACCGTCGATCGCGTCGAGCGCGCGCTCGAGAGACATCGCGGCGCCGACGAAGATCGGCGTCTCGCGCTCGGTGTACGCCGATGACTCCGTCTCGCGCAGGTCGGCGACGAGGGCGAGAAAGCGGCGCACGTCGGGCACCTCGAACGCGACGACGAACTCCTGGTCGTCGATGCCGAAGCTGTATCCGGTGTGAATACGGATGTCCGGGTAGTTGTGACCGACCGCGAAATGCGCGGCCATGATGCGCGTGCGCTCCTCGTGCGGCAGCGCGTACCACGAGCGCTTCTTCGTCATCGGATACACGACGACGTACGGAAGATCCCCCACCGGACCCGCGGTGCCCCGCGCGTGCTCGCCGCCGGCATGCTCGTGGCCGCCGAGGTATGGCGAGCGGCGCCGCGCCGCGAGATACGCGTACGGACGCGTGCTGTACGACCAGAGCGTCGTCGACGCGAGCCGCTGCTCGAGGTCGCGCAGCGCGTCGAGGTCGTCGCCGACACACCACAGCAGCAGATCCGCGTCGCCGCGCGTGCCAACCAGCGAGTACGCGTGCACGCGCACGGTCGCGTGTGACGCGGCGCGCGCGAACTCGGCCTTCTGCGCGGCGCGCTCGCTCTCGTCGAGGCGACGCCACTCCGGTGTGACCGCGAGGGTGAGGTAGCGATAGAGCTCGTTCATCCGGTCTCCTCCAGCGACGCCGCGGCCGCCTCGCACACCGCGTCGATCGTCGCGTCGTCGTGCGCCAGCGACACGAACAGACATTCCAGCTGGGACGGCGGCAGCAGCACGTCGCGCCGCAGCATCGCGCGGTGGAACGCGGCGAAGCGCTCGCGGTCGCTCGTCTTCGCGTCGTCCTCGTTCCAGACCTCGCGGTCGGTGAAGAAGAGCGTCAGGAGCGAGCCGATGCGCTGCACGCGCGCGGGAACGCCGGCGCGCCGCGCCGCCGCGACGAGCCCGCGCTCGAGACGCGCACCGATCTCCTCGAGCCGCGCATACGCGCTGTCGTCCAGCAGCTGCAGCGTCGCGATGCCCGCGGCCATCGCGAGCGGGTTCCCCGACAGGGTCCCGGCCTGATACATCGGGCCGAGCGGAGCGACGAGGCGCATCAGCGAGTGTGAGCCGCCGTAGGCGCCGACGGGTACCCCGCCGCCGATGACCTTGCCCAGGCAGGTGATGTCCGGCCACACCCCCGTGCGGCCCTGCGCGCCGGCCGGTCCGACGCGGAAACCGGTGATGACCTCGTCGAAGATGAGCAGCGCGCCGCTGCGATCGGCGATGCGCCGCAGGCCCTCGAGGAATCCAGCGCGCGGCGGGACGCAGCCCATGTTGCCGGCGTACGGCTCGACGATGATCGCCGCGAGAGGCGTCAACTCCGCGACGCGCTCGACCGCGGCGAGATCGTTGAAGCCGACGGTGAGCGTGCCCGCCGCGGTCGCCGCGGGCACGCCGGCCGAGTCGGGCAGACCGAGCGTCGCGATGCCGGAACCGGCTTTCGCGAGCAGCGCATCGGCATGCCCGTGGTAGCAGCCCGCGAACTTCAGGACCGCGTCGCGCCCGGTCGCGGCGCGCGCGAGACGCAGCGCGCTCATCGCGGCCTCGGTGCCCGACGAAACGAAGCGGACCATCTCGACGCTCGGCAGCGCCGCCGTGATCAGCTCGGCCAGCTCGACTTCGCCGGGCGTCGGCATGCCGTAGGAGGTGCCGCGCGCCGCCTGCCGCGCGATCGCCTCGACGACGCGCGGATGCGCGTGGCCGGCGATCAGCGGACCCCAGGAGCAGATGAGATCGATGTACTCGCGGCCGTCGGCGTCGCGCACGCGCGCGCCCTCGCCCGCGACGATGAAGGGCGGCTCGCCGCCGACGGCGCGGAAGGCACGCACCGGACTGGACACACCGCCGGGCATGAGCTGTTCGGCCCGATCGTGCAGCCGCGCGTTCGACGTGGTGAGCGTCATCGCTCGGCCAGCCAGCCCGCCACGTCGAGCGCGAAGTACGTGACGATCACGTCGGCGCCGGCACGCGCGATCGCGGTGAGCGACTCAAGCGCCGCGCGCCTCAGGTCGAGCCAGCCGCGCTCCGCGGCCGCGTGCAGCGCGGCGTACTCGCCGCTCACCTGATAGGCCGCGAGGGGCACGTCGAATCGTTCGCGAGCGCGCGCCAGCACGTCGAGGTACGGGCCGGCCGGCTTCACCATGACGGCATCCGCGCCCTCGTCGATGTCCGACGCGATCTCCGCGAGCGCCTCGCGCGCATTCGGCGGATCCATCTGGTAGGCGCTGCGGTCGCCGAACGACGGCGCGCAATCCGCGGCTTCGCGGAACGGACCGTAGAACGCGCTCGCGAACTTCGCGGCGTACGAGAGGATTGCGGTGTCGGCGAACGACGCGCGATCCAGAGCGTCGCGGATCGCGGCGACGCGGCCGTCCATCATGTCGGACGGCGCGACGATATCGGCGCCGGCGCGCGCGTACTCCACCGCGGCGCCGGCGAGCAGCGGGAGCGTCGCGTCGTTGTCGATCGTGTCGCCCCTCAGCACGCCGCAGTGGCCGTGGGTCGTGTACTCGCAGAGGCAGACGTCGGCCACGAGGACGAGCTCCGGCAGCCGCGCGCGCAGGAGACGCAGCGCGGCGGGCACGGGCCCGAGCGGGTCGGCCGCGGTCTCGCCGCGGTCGTCCTTCTCCTGCGGCAGACCGAAGAGGAGCAGCCCGCCGATCCCGGCGCGCGCCGCGCGATCGCCGAGCTCGGCGACGCGCGCGACCGGCCAGCGCGAGTGGCCCGGCAGTGACGCGATGGGCGACGGCACGTCGATGCGCGCGTCGACGAAGACAGGCAGGAGCAGCGCGGCGGGTGCGAGACGAGTCTCCGAGACGAGGCGGCGGAGGGCCGGGCTGCGCCGCAGCCGATGGTGACGTCGATAGGCGAGCGCGGCGCGCTCAGCGGTGAGCGACATCTGCGGCCTCCTCACGGATCAGCGAGACATCGGCGTCCAGGCCGAGCGCGTCGTGCACGGCACGCAGCGTCGCCCGGCCGCCGACCTGGATCGACGCGCGCGTGACGAGGGCCGCGTCGATGGCCGCGAGCATGCCGGCGAGGGCGCTCGGTGAGTGGAACACCACGACCGGGCGTTCGCGCGCGGCGAGCAGCCCACGGACGCGGTCGATATCGCCGCGCGCTTCGGCGACGGTCCGGTACGCGACGACCTCGCGCACCGCGAATCTTCGCGCGCGGAGGATGCGCGGCAGGTCCGACAGCGCGCGGTCGGAACGCGCGAGGAGCGCGACGCCGCCGAGCTCGGGCAGCTCGCGCGCGAGACGCTCGCCCGTTGCTGCGGTCGGCTCGAAGTCGACACGCAGGCCGTACGCGCGCATCTGCTCGGCCGTCGCGCGACCGATGACCGCGACCGCGGCACGCGTCGGACCGCAGCGCGCCACCGCGTCGGCGCCGTGCCTGCTCGTGAGCACCAGCCAGTCCGACTCCCCGAGCGCGGCGAGTGCGTCGCGGAGCGGGCGCATGTCCGCGAGCGGCTCGACATGGACGCAGGGCAGCTCGATCACCTCGGCGCCGTCGCGACGCAGCCGTGCCGCGAGCGCCGCGTTGTCCGCCGGGTCGCGCGTGAGGACCACCGTCCGGCCGGCGAGCTCGCTAGACATGTGCGGCCACTCCGAACATCTCGGCGGCGCGCCGCGCTACGTCATGCGGATCGCGACCGCGCGCCGCGGCGCGGCGTACGCCGTCCGTGTCGGCGAGGGCCGCGTCGAGAACGACGTCGCCGTGCACGACGTGCGCGATCGCCCCGAGCGGGATCTCGCAGCTCGCGCCCAGGAGGCGAAGCAGAGCGCGCTCGGCCGTCACCGCAAGGCGCGTCGCGCGGTCATCGAGCGGCGCGATCCGCGCGCGAAGCTCGCCGTCGCCGGCCCGGATCTGCACCGCCAACGCGCCCTGCCCCGGCGCCGGTGGGCACAGCTCGACCGGCAGAGCCTCGCGCTCGTCGAAGGCGATCCCGAGACGTCGCAGACCCGCAGCCGCGACGAGGACCGCGTCGTACTCGCCCTCCCGCACCTTGCGCAGCCGCGTGTCGACGTTGCCGCGGATCTCGCGCGCCGTTGCGTCGGGACGCAGCGCATGGAGGAACGCGGCGCGCCGCGGGCTCGAGGTGCCGACGACCGCGCCGGCGCGCAGGCCGGCGAGCCCGTCGCGCCCGCGCGCGAGGAGGACGTCGCGCGGGTCCTCGCGCTCCGGGATCGCCGCGATGAGGAGATCCGCCGGCTCGTCGGTCGGCAGGTCTTTCAGCGAGTGCACCGCCACGTCGATGCCCCCCGCGCGCAGCGCCTCCTCGATCGCCGTGACGAACACGCCGTCGCCGAGCTCGCGGATCGGTCGGTCCGAGACGTCGCCGGCCGTGCGCAGCACGCGGATCTCGGCATCGGGGCCCAAGCGCTCCGCGACGAGGCGCGCCTGCGCGAGCGCGAGCGCGCTGCCGCGCGTGCCGATGATGATCACGACGGCTTCCGCGCGAGACCGAACAGCTCGCGCGCGGTCTCGCTGCGCGCCGGCTCTTCGCGGAGCGCGACGGTCGGCGCGTGCAGGATCGCGTTCGTCACGCCCGTCGACAGCGCCTCGACGATGCGGCGATCGCGCTCGCCCAGGTGGCCGAGACGCCGAAGCGCGCGCTCCAGCTGCGCCTGGCGGAGCGTGTCCGCATGGGCGCGCACGGCGCGGATCGCGTCGGTCGCGGCCCGTTCGCGCCATTCGCGCATGAACGCGACGGCCTCGCGCGAGCAGCGCTCAGCGGCGTGCGCGATGTCGCCCGCGGGCACGTCGACGTTCTCCGCGGCGAGGTCGTCCACGGTGCGGTAGCGAAGACCCTCGAGCTCGCGCGCGTCCTCCGCGACGCTCCGCGGCACGGCGATATCCACGACGACCAGCGGCCCTTGCCGCAGTCGCGCCGACAGGAGGTCGTGCGTGAGCACCGTGCCGCGTGTGTCGGCGGCCGAGATCACGATGTCCGCGCCGGCGACGATATCGGGGACGTCGTCGAGGCTGAACGCGACAGCGTCGCTCATGGCGGCGACCAGCTCCGCCCGCGCGCGGTCGCGGTTGGCGACGAGCACGCGGGCGACGCGGCGTGACACGGCGCGGACCGCGAGCTTCCCCATCTCTCCCGCGCCGAGGACCAGCACCGTCGCACGTGCGGGATCCTCGACCTGCCCCAGCGCATCGTCGACGGCGAGCGATCCGATCGACCGCCGTACGTCACCGAGACGAGTCGTTCGGCGGACCTCGCGGCCGACGTGGACCGCGCGCTCGAAGAGCTTGCCGAGCATCGGGTGCAGCTCGCCCACCGCGGCTTCGTACGCGGCGCGGACCTGTCCCAGGATCTGCGGCTCGCCGGCGATCGCGGAGTCGAGACCCGCCGCGACCCGGAACAGGTGCGCCGCGGCCTCGCGGTCGACCAGCGTGCGCATCTCCGCGATCGGCTCCGCCTGCTCGGCCGTCTCGTAGACCTCGATCCGATGACAGGTCGCGAGCACGACTCGTCCCGGTGCGTTCAGCAGAGTGACGAGCAGGCGCTCGCGCGTGTCGAGTGCGGCGTCGCGCTGATGGACTACGCGCGCGACGAGCTGCGTCTGGGCCGGCACCGCGCGCGACCCTACGACCGCGACGGCGCGAGATGAAAGCGCGCTACCGAGCTTTCCGCACCTTCACCGCGAGATACGGAGTCTCGCAAGGACGAGACCGGTGAGCACACCGCCCAGCGCGCCCGCGGCGATCCACCCGAATGGCGATTCGATCCACGACGGACCGATGCCGATGTTCGCGCATCCGAGCGCGACGTTCTCGATCGCCGGCGCGCCGACGAACCCCGCGACCGCGTTCGCGCCGAACCACATGACGAGCATGTCGTCCGGCGGCGATCGGAACGCGAAGAACTGCAGACCCGCGATGAAGACGCCGGCGAATGCCGCGGGAAGCATGAGGACGACCCCGGCGACGGCCTCGGTGCCCTGCTCGACACCCAGCGTCGCGAGGCCGCCGAGCAGGATCACGCCGAAGACGTAGACGACGCCGAAGGCGAGCGGCGTCACGGACACGGTGCCGCCGAGCGTGAGCGGCCACCAGCGGCGCGCGCTCACGCGCAGGCCGGCGAAGCGGATGACGAGCGTCTGCAGCGTCGCCATCGCGAGAGCGAGGACAACGAGCGCGACGTACCACTCGGGCCGAAGCCCGCACGCCGCGGTCCCCGCGAGCGCGATCGCCGCGGCGTTCGCGGCCGCATAGACGACCACGAACCGCGCGCGCCACAGGGGGTCGGCTACCGGGGCTTCTCCAACACCCAACGCCACGTCCAACCGACCGCGGGCGACGTGACGAGCGCGGTGGCCGCGATGAAGTCGAACGGGTTCGCGGTCGTCGCCCCGGCGTAAAGCGCCAGAACGAGCCAGGCGACCGAAAGAGGGATCGCGATGCGGAGCTTGGCCCCTCCCATTCCCATCTCGACCCGAAGATAACGCGCGGCTGGCGCGACCGGAAGGGCTACCAGTGTCCTTTGTGGATCACCTGCTCCGCAGGACGATGGCCGCGCCTCAGCGACGGCGATGGTCGGTCTTTGGCCTTGGCGTGACCGATCGCGATCGTGCCAATGGCGGTGAGCTCGTCCGGTACACCGAAGGTCTGGCGGAACTTGGCCTGATCGGGGATGCCGAAGAAGACCGCGCCGAGCCCGGCGTCGACCGCGGTCATGAGGATGAGCATCGCGGCCATGCCGGTGTCGATGTCCCAGTACGGCACCGGCCAGCGCTTCTCGTCCATGTCGGTCCAGTTCTTATCGGGCTCGCTGTAACGACGGAGGTAGGCCATCTTGTGAGACAGACAAACGACGAGCAGCGGCGCCTTGAACATGTCGGCCCAGCCGAATTCCGCACGCGTATCCGACGGCCAAGAGCGCGTCCCAGTAACGCGCGGTCTGCTCGGGTCCCTCAAGGGCCAGGAACGCCCACCCCTGGCTGAATCCGGCCGACGGCGCGCGCTGCGCGTTCGCGAGGATGCGGTCGACGACGTCGCGCGGGATGGGGCGGTCTTCGAAGCTGCGGACCATCTTCCGCTTGCGGACGACGTCCTGGAACTCCATCAGGCGCGTTTGTAACGGCCGGACGCGCGACGCAGCAGCTTCTCGTCGACCAGATAGCGGCGGAGCATCGCGTGGTCGGCGTGGACGCCCTGCAGGATGCGATTCACCTCGGACTCGTGGTACTCACGGCCCGGCTCGAAGCGCTCCGCGAGATGCCGGAGCACGGCGATCCGGTCGGCCCGCGACGCCGGGATCGTCTCGAGATGTCCGGCCTTGAAGAAGCGGGCGAGCTCAGGCGGTCCATCGAACTCCTCGATGCGCCGCTCGTTCCCCTTCTTCAGCACGCCCAGAACTGTACGCGGCTAGGAGCCCCCGCGGCGGGCGGTGACGATGCCGGTGTTGAATCCGAGCCAGTGCATGCGGCCGAGATGTCGCGCGTGCTCCACCTTCATGCAGCGGTCCATGACGACCTTGAGACCGGCGCGCTCGGCGACGTCACCGCCCTCGGGGCTGATCACGTTGTACTGGCACCACAGCGCCTTCGCGCCCGCCTTGACCGCTTCTCGGGCGATCTCTGGCACCGCATCGGGCGCGCGGAAGACGTCGACGACGTCGATCGGGAACGGGATGTCGCCGAGCGCCGGGTAGCTGGTCTCGCCCAGGATCGTCTTCTCGCGCGGATTGACCGGAACGATGCGGTAGGCGTGCCGGCGCAGGTAGAAGCCCACAAAGTGGCTGGCACGCAGCTCGTTCGGCGACAGCCCCACGATCGCGACGGTCTTCGCTGTCGTGAGGATCGACAAGATCGTGAACGCGTCCTGCCAGCGCTGCGGGACGACCGGCTCGCTCATGCGCGTGCCGTGGTCTTCGTCGCGACGGCGCGCAGCGCGGCCTCGAGATCGGCCAGCAGGTCCTCGACGGACTCGAGGCCGACGGAGAGCCGGATCGTTCCCGCCGAGATGCCGGCTGCCGTCAGCTCCTCGTCCGACAGCTGCCGGTGCGTCGTGCTCGCGGGATGGATGACCAGGCTCTTCGCGTCGCCGACGTTGGCAAGATGGCTCCAGATCGTGAGCGACTCGATGAACTTCCGGCCGGCGTCGCGGCCGCCCGGCAGATCGAACGAGAAGATCGCGCCCGTGCCGCGCGGTAGGTACTTCTTCGCGAGCGCGCGGTACGGGCTCGAGTCGAGACCCGGATAGCGCACGCGGGTCACGCCCGGCTGCGACTCGAGCCAGCGCGCGACCGCGACCGCGTTCTCGACGTGGCGCGTCATGCGCAGCGGCAGTGTCTCGAGCCCGAGCAGGAAGAGGAACGCGTTAAAGGGGCTCATTGCCCCACCGAGGTCGCGCAGCGATTCCGCGCGCAGCTTCATGAGGTAGCCGTACACGCCGAACGTCTCGTGGAACGCGAGCCCGTGATACGCGGGCGACGGATCCGCGACGACCGGAAAGCGTCCGTTGGACCAGTTGAAGTTCCCCGCCTCGACCGCGATGCCGCCGATGCTCGTGCCGTGACCGCCGATGAACTTCGTCGCCGAGTGCGTGATCACGTCCGCGCCCCACTCGATCGGCCGGCAGAGGTACGGGGTCGCGAACGTTGAGTCGACCACCAGCGGCGCGCCGCGCTCGTGCGCGATCTTGGCAACGGCCTCGATGTCGAGGACGTTGCCGCCGGGATTGCCGATCGTCTCACCGAAGAGCGCCTTCGTGTTCGGGCGCAGCGCGCCGCGCCATTGATCGAGATCGTCCGGATCGACGAAGGTGAGCTCGAAGCCGAGCTTGCGCTGGAGATGCTTGAGCTGCGTGATCGACCCGCCGTACAGCGCCGACGAGGACACGACATGATCGCCGGGCATGAGCATCGTGAAGAAGGCCGCGGCCTGCGCCGCGAGACCGCTCGCGAACGCGACGCCGCCGGCCGCGCCCTCGAGATTCGCGACGCGCTCCTCGAACACGGCGACGGTCGGATTCATGATCCGCGAGTAGGTGTTGCCGTACTCCTGCAGGTTGAAGTACGCCGCGGCGGAATCCGGATCTTCGAAGACGTAGCTCGTGGTCTGGAAGATCGGCACGGCCCGCGCCCCGGTGTACGGCTCCGGACGCTGGCCCGCGTGGATGGCGCGTGTGTCGAACCCGAACTCGCGCGCGGGCTTCTCCCTCATCGGACGAAGGCACGGATGAGCTGAGTCATCCGCTCCTCCTCGAGCAGGAACGAGTCGTGTCCGTACGACGCGTCGATCACGTGATGCTCGGCCTCCTTGCCGCTCGCCCGGAGCGCCCGCGCGATCTCTTCCGAATCGCGCGACGGATAGAGCCAGTCAGACGAAAAGGATAGGAGCAACGTCCGCGCGCGCACGCGCGAGAAGGCGCGTTCCAGCGAGCCACCGCCGTGGGTGCGCGCGAGGTCGAAGTACGTGAGCGCGCGCGAGATGTAGAGGTACGCGTTCGCGTCGAAGCGCTTGGCGAACGCGTCGGCCTGGTAGCGCAGGTAGCTCTCGACCGCGAAGTCGGGCGTCGCGAGCGTATACGAGTACACCTCGCGGTCCTGCAGCTCGCGCCCGAAGCGCTCGCGCATCGCGATGTCGGAGAGGTACGTGACGTGCCCGACCATGCGCGCGACCTTGATGCCCGCGTCGGGCTTGCGGCCGGTGCCCTGGTAGCGGCCCTCCTGCCAGTCGGGGTCGGCCATGATCGCGCTCCGAGCGATCGCGTTCCACGCCACGCCCTGCGCGCCTAGTCGCGCGGTCGCGGCGATCGGCGCGATGTGGTCGATGTCGTCGGGATAGGCCACGGCCCATTGGAGCGCCTGCATCCCGCCCAGGGATCCGCCGCTCGCGAGGAAGACGCGCGGGATGCCGAGCGCGGTCAGGAACGCGCGCTGCGCGCGGACCATGTCGGCGACGGTGATGACAGGGAAGTCCGTTCCGTACGGGCGCCCCGTCCGCGGGTTCGCGCTGTTCGGCCCGGTCGAGCCGCGACAGCTGCCGATGAGGTTGGTGCAGACCACGAAGTAGCGATCGGTGTCGAACGCCTTGTCCGGGCCGATCATTCCGTCCCACCACCCGAGGCCGCTGCGGCCGCGCTCGGCGGCGCCCATGCCGTCGACCGTCGTCGGCGCATCAGGATCCTCGCTCCACCCGGCCGCGTGCGCGTCGCCTGACAGCGCGTGGCATACGAGGATGACGTTGTCCTTCGCGGGCGAGAGCATGCCGTACGTCTCGTACGCGATGCGCACCGGCTCGAGCGTGGCGCCCGAGTCGAGCGGTAGCGGATCCGGAAGATCGAGGAAGCGCGTGCGCACGGCGCCCACGCTGCCGCGGCGGTCGACGACGCTCATGCGCCCCAAGGCTAGGCCGTCGCGAGTCGCGCGTCGCGCTCTACCAGCGACGGCTGCGCGCGTACAGGCGTACAGGCGCGAACGCGTCAGCCTGCACAATACGGACGCCATGGCCGCCGACCGGACGACCGCGGTCGCGCACGACGGATCGCTGGTGGACGCGATCGCCGAGCATCTCCCCGCGCACGGTCCCCGCGCCGTCGCCCTCGCGGCCGGGCTGTTCGCGATCGCGCTGCTGGCCGCGGGATACCTCGACGGCGAGTTCGACCATCCGCTGAACACGACGCTGTGGCGCACCGGTCTTCTTCCCGCGGTGCTCGTCGCGTACTGGCTTGTCGCGCGCTGGACCCTGCGTCGGTCGTACGCGCGCGCGATCGGAGCGTTCCGCTCGCTGCTCGCGGACGGTCGCGAGTTCGAGCATCGCGTCGAGCTGGCGACGCGCCGCGGGCGCTACGACGAGTGGGTCGCCGCGCTAATCGCGACCGCACTCGGCCTGATCACGATTCAGCCCTGGGCGGTCGCCGAGACCTTCGGATGGATCGGCGCGTACCGCGTCATCGCGGTGGGCCTGGTATTCGCGCTGTTGGGCATCGTGTTCTACGAGATCGTCCGCCGCACCCGGGCGCTCGGTCAGCTCCACCGCTATCCGCTCCGGCTCTCGATCTTCGATCTCTCGCCGCTGCGGCCGGTCGCGCGTTTCGCGTATAGCGTCGCCGCCGCGTTCATGATCAGCATCGCCGTCAGCGAGCTGTTCCTGCTCGCGCCGGGCGTGCCGCTCGACCTCGTCGTGCGGCTCGTCGTCGCCTACGTCGCGATCCTCGTCATCGCGACGGCGTTGTTCTTCTACGTGATGTGGGATAGCCACATCGTCATTCGCGCACTCAAGCAGAAGGAGCTGGCCCGCGTACGCACGCTCCTCGCCGAGGCGTACACCGAAGGCCTCACGATGTCGGTCACCGCCGGGCTCGCACTCGAGCATCGCCTCGCCGAGGTTTCGGAGTGGCCGTACGACACGCGAACGCTGCGGAGCCTCATCGTATCGTTCCTGCTGCCCGCCATCGCCGGCGCGAGCCGGTTCTTCGCCGGCGACCGGTTCTGACATGGCGGTCGACGCGACGATCCGGGATGCGGTCCAGCGACGCGGTCGCGCGCGGATGCTCCAGGGGATCGGCTACGCCCTCCTCGCGTCAGGTGTGATCGCGTACATGGAGGCGAACGGCGCGCCGCGCTATCTGGTGCTGGTCCCGCTGTTCTTCCTCGCGACGTCGAGCCTCGCGGCTCTCCGCGGCGCGATCCTGTTCTTCGCGCCCGAGCTCGAGCTGCATCGTCTGGCGCCCGGTGCGAACTACCTGAACCTCGTGATCGCGCTCGGGCTGGTTGGCGCCGCGATCGGGGTCGCCGCGCTCGTCATCCTCACGCAGCCGGTCGGACTCGGCGAGGGCGACACCACCGAGCTCGTTAGCGCGCTCGCGCTCGTGTTCGGCGGCTTCGCCGCCGGAAGCGTCGTCGGAGTCCTCATTGCTCGTCGGCGGATCGCCACAGCGTCATGACTTGTCGATGAGCTCCAACCTCCCCCAGCGCGTGCGGATCGTCGAGGTCAGCCCGCGCGACGGATTGCAGGCGGAGTCGCGGACGCTGCCCACGCAGACCAAGCTCGAGCTCATCACACGCCTGGCCGAGGCCGGCCACACCGTGATCGAGGCGACGTCGTTCGTGAATCCCAAGGCGGTGCCGCAGCTCGCCGACGCCGAGGAGCTGCTGCGCGCGCTCAAGCGCCGCCCCGGCGTGCGCTATCCGGTCCTCGTGCCGAACGAAAAGGGTCTTGACCGCGCGCTCGCGGCGGGCGCGGACGAGATCGCGGTGTTCGCCTCCGCGTCGGAGAGCTACTCGCGCAACAACCTCAACCGTTCGCGCGAGGAGGCGCTCGACGGCTACCGCGAGGTCGTCGGTCGCGCCAAGGATGCGCGTCTGCGCGTGCGGGGCTACCTCTCGATGGTCATCGCCGATCCGTGGGACGGTCCGACCAAGCCGGACGTGGTCGTCGAATACGCGAAGCGGCTCCTCGCGATGGGCTGCGACGAGCTCTCGCTCGGGGACACCAGCGGAGTCGGGACGCCCGGCGAGATCCGCACGCTCCTGCGTGCCATCACGGATGCGGGTGTGTCGCTCGATACCGTCGCACTGCACCTACACGACACCTACGGCCAGGCCCTCGCGAACGCGCTCGCGGCGATGGAGCTCGGCGTCACGACGTTCGACGCGAGTGTCGGTGGCATCGGAGGTTCGCCGTTCGCGAAGATGGCCGCCGGCAACCTCGCCACCGAGGATCTGGTGTGGATGTGCAACGGCCTCGGCATCGAGACCGGCTTACACGTCGAACGTCTCGCCGCGACGAGCGCGTGGATGGCGCAGCAGCTCGGCCGCGAGCTACCCGGCCGCGTCGCGCGCGCGCTCTCGACGCGCGCCTAGTATCGAGCGATGCCGCAGACGACCGGATACATCGCGATCGCCGACATCTCCGGCTACACGACGTTCGTCGCGGATACCGAGATCGAGCATTCGCGGGAGATCCTCGCCGAGCTCCTCGAGGTCACCTCACGTGAGCTCGAGCGGCACCTGCGACTGTCCCGCGTCCAGGGCGATGCGCTCATCTGCGTCGGCGAAGAGGACGAGGTCATCCCCTGCCTCGAGGATGCGTTCCTCTCGTTCCACCGGCGCGTGCGCTCGATGGTCGCGGCGACCACCTGCCCATGCAACGCGTGCCGCAGCGTGCCGAGCCTCACGCTGAAGTTCGTCGCGCAGCACGGCACGTACTCGACCGTCAACGTGCGCGGCACCGTCGATCTCGTCGGCGCCGACGTCAACATCGCGTTCCGGCTGCTGAAGAACCACGTCCCCTCGCACGAGTACATCCTCGCGACGAATTCGGTGCTCCAGCGGCTGCCCGCGCTCGCGCGCGAGCGCTTCGTGCCGATCAGCGAAGACTACGACCTCGGCCACGTCGAAGGCGGCTACCGCGACCTCCACGACCTTCGCGAGCGCGCCTACGCGCAGCTCACGCAGCGCGTGACGCCGGGCGACGCCAGCTTCACGCTCACAAAGACGATCGACGCGCCGCCAGACGTCGTGTACGCGGAGCTCGTCCGGCCCTCAACGATGCAGCGCGTCGCCGGCGCGCCGAACATCACGCTCAAGGGCGGTGCGCGCGGCACGCTGGCGAACGCGGCCTACCACTGCGAGCACGGAGCCAACCGGAAGTCGATCTTCGAGGTCATCCGCGACGATCCGCCGCGCGAGCTCACGATGTGGATGTACGGCGACGGCCCCGAGGCCTACGCCACGTACGTCTTCGAACCGATCGGCGCGGACGGGACGCGCGTACGCCTCTCCCTTCGCGTTGCGAACGCGACGGGCGTCAAGCGCATCATGGCGCTTCTGATCTTCCGGTACTACTTCACACGCGGGTTGCGGCAGCTGCGCGAGGTCGTTCGCGAGTCGCGCGAACCGCACGAGGTCGCGAAGACCGCTTAGGTCTCCCGGCGCCGACCGCGGGCACACCGGAGGAGCGCACCAGCTTGTCGAACGCCGCGACCTCCCGCTTCACCAGCGTGTCCCACCTCGCGATCTGCGCGTCAACGCGCTTCGAGACGTCGTCGAACACGCTGCGCATGCCCTGAGTCGGAGTGAAGTCCGCGCCGCCGATGTAGCCGACCAGAGACGCGATCTTCGCGTTCAGCTTCGCGGGGTAGTTGAGCGTGTCCTGGCGGCTCTTCGCCTTGACCTGCACGAGCTCGGCCTCGATCGCGCCGGCCTTGTCACGCAGCGCCGCCGCCGCGCGCGCGAGGCGCGCCTGGCCCGTCTGGTCCTTCGCGCGAGCCTCCCAGCCATCGAGCTGGGTCTTGAGCTTGCGGATCGCGTTGATCGTCCGATGCGTCTCGTCCAGCTTCTGATTCACGCGCAGCGCGAGAGCGGTCTGCGCTTCGAGATCCTCCTGCGTCGCGGAGATGCGCGGGTCCTTCTGGATCTCGAACGGCGCCTCAAGCGTCTCGCCGGCGACCTTGAGTCGCACGCGGTATGACCCAGGTGGCACCTGCGGACCGGCGAGCTGCGCCTCGAACGCCTCCCACGTTCCGCCCTCGCCCTCGATCTTGGCGGCGTCGGGATGGCGCATGTTCCAGAGGAGCCGGTTGAGCCCGGCGAAGACCGGCACTTTCTGTTCCTTGGTCGCGGGCGGCTGCACCGTCCCCTCGGGTGGCGTCTTCTCGGGCGGCTCGGGCTGCTTGAGCTCGTCCTCGATCACCTTCGGATCGCTCTTGAACTCGCGGATCACTTTTCCGCGTGCGTCGAGGAAGGCCAGCGTTGCCTCGGCCTTCGCTTTGTCGCGCAGCCAGTACTGCACAAGCACGCCGCTCGGCGGGTTGGTGCCCGCGTCGATGTTGATCGCGACCTTCTCGCCCGTCGGCTTCTCACGTTGGCGGTACGTAACCATCGTCGCGCCGGTCATGCGGTAGTTCTTCCCGATCTTCGGCGGCTGCGGGAAGCCCATGTCGGTGCGGTAGCGCACCGTGACCTTGGGCGCGAAGAGGTGCGCCTTCGCGCCGGCGACCTGCGCGTTGTACTGCCGCAGCGGCTGCAGGTCGTCGAGCACCCAGAACGCCCGACCGTGCGTGCCGAGCACGAGGTCGTCGTCCTTGATCACCAGATCGTGGATCGGGACGACCGGCAGGTTGCCGCCGAGCCTCTGCCAGCGGCCGCCGTCGTCGAACGACACGTACACGCCGGTCTCGGTGCCGGCGTACAGAAGGCCGCGCTTCGCGGGATCCGCGCGGATCACGCGCGTGAAATCGTCGTCGGGGATGCCGCGCGTGATCTTCGTCCAGGTGCGCCCGTAGTCCTTCGTCTTGAAGAGATACGGCCGGAAGTCGTCCTGCTTGTAGCGGTTCGCCGCGAGGTACGCGGTCCCGGCGTCGTGCGGCGACGCGTCGATGATGGACATGAGCGCCCAGCTGCCCATGCCCTTTGGCGTGACGTTCTTCCACGTCTTGCCGTCGTCGCGCGACACGTGCACGAGCCCGTCGTCGGATCCGGCCCAGAGCACGCCGCGCTCGACCGGCGACTCCGCGAACGCGAAGACGGTGCAGTAGTACTCGGCGCCGGTGTTGTCCTTCGTGACCGGGCCACCGGACGCGCCGAGGCGCGACTTGTCGTTTCGCGTGAGGTCGGGGCTGATGGCATCCCATGACTCGCCCTCGTTGCGCGTGCGGAAGATCCGGTTGCCGCAGTGGTAGAGCACGTTCGGGTCGTGGGGCGACAGCGCGATGGGCGCTGTCCACTGGAAGCGATAGCGGAGCGCGTCCGCGCCCTCGCCGGAGCTCGATTCGGGCCACACACTGATGAGGCGCGTCTGCCGCGTGCGGCGGTCGTGCCGCGTGATGATGCCCTGGTACTCGCCGGCGTAGACGATGTCGGGGTCGTCGGGTCGCACCGCGATGTGGCCGGCCTCGCCACCGCCGACCGCGAAGTTGTCGGCGGCCGTCACGCCCGCGATCGGCGCGCGACTCGGGATGCTCATCGAGGTGTTGTCCTGCTGGCAGCCGTAGATGCGGTACGGCGTGCTGGTGTCCGTGGTCACGTGGTAGAACTCCGACGTCGGCTGGTTGTACACACCGGTCCAGCTCTCGCCACCGTTGAACGTCACGACACCGCCGCCATCGTTGCCCTCGATCATGCGGTTCGGGTCGTCGGGATCGATCCAGAGGTCATGGTGATCGCCGTGCGGGATCGACATCTGCACGAAGGTCTTGCCGCCGTCGCTCGAACGCCAGGCGTCCACGTTCAGCACCCACGCCGTCTCCGGATCCTTCGGATCGGCGTAGATGTGGTTGTAGTACCAGGCGCGCTGGCGCAGGTTGCGGTCCTCGGAACCGCGCTCCCAGCTCTCGCCGCCGTCGTCCGAGCGGAACACGCCGCCGTCCTCGGCCTCGAGGATCGCGAACACGCGGCCGCTCTTCGCCGGTGATGCGCTGATGCCGATCTTGCCCAGCGTGCCTTTCGGCAGACCGCGCGCGCGGCTGATCTCGGCCCAGGTGTCGCCGCCGTCGGTCGAGCGGAAGATCCCGCTGCCGGGACCGCCGGACACGAGCTCGTGCGGACGCCGCACGGCCTCCCAGATCGTCGCGTAAAGGATGCGTGGATTGTTCGCGTCCATCGAGATGTCGATGGCGCCCGCCTTCTCATTCCGGTAGAGCACGCGCTTCCAGGTCTTTCCGCCGTCGCGCGTCCGGAAGAGGCCGCGCTCGGGGTTACTGCCGTGCGCGTGCCCGAGCGCAGCGACGTACGCGGTGTCGGGATCCGCGGGATGCACGCGGACCTTGCCGATGTTGCGGGTGCGCTCGAGGCCGAGGTGCGTCCAGGTCTTGCCCGCGTCCGTCGAGCGGTACACGCCGTCGCCGTGCGAGACGTTGCCGCGGATACAGCTCTCGCCCATGCCCACGTAGATCACATTCGGGTCGGAGCGCGACACCGCGATCGCCCCCACGGAGGCGCGTTTGAAGAAACCGTCGGACACGTTCTCCCAGTAGAGGCCGCCGTCGCCCGTCTTCCACACGCCGCCGCCCGTCGAGCCGAAGTAGAAGGTGTTGCGATCGCGTGGGTCGCCCGCGACCGCACCGACGCGACCGCCGCGGAAGGGACCGGCGTTGCGCCATTCCAGCTTGTCGAGGAAGTTCGGGATGACGCTGCGGCTGCTGGTGCGGGTCGGGCGTGCGCGACGGCGGACGGGCATGGCAGGACCTCCCTCTCGATGAATGCGCCCGTGAGCCTAAGCGTTCTGGCTAGAATCTGCGCCCATGGAAAAGGTGTACGAGCTCCTCGATGTTCGTCCCAACGCGCAGACCATCGTCACGTTCATCTCGCTCGCGATCGCGTTCGGTATCGCCGAGTCCTTTTACAAGTTCCACAGCTTCACACTCGAGACCGGCGCGTTCCTCGTCACCTGGTGGGTGCTTCGGCGTCTCGGCCTGCTCTTCGTCAAGCGGTAGCTGCGGGCGGTCGTGTCGTCCTGCTGCCGGCCGGGCGACTACGACGAGGTCTTCGATGAGAACCATGCGCGCACCAAAGGCCGTGAGTACGCCCGCAGAGGCCTGACCGGTGATGCACGCCGCATCGTCGACCTCGTACGCGCGCGGATGTCACCGGGCTACAGCGTGCTTGAGGTCGGCGGCGGCATCGGTGAGATCCACCTCGAGCTGCTCCGCAACGGTGCCGCGCGCGCCCTCAACATCGAGCTCGCGACGCAGTACGAGAGTGTCGCCTCGGAGCTGATCCGCGAACGCGGGCTCGGCGACCGTGTCGAGAGGCGCCTCGGGGACTTCGTGCGCGAGGCCGACGGCATCCTCGCGACCGACGTCGTCGTCATGAATCACGTCGTGTGCTGCTATCCCGATGCCGACGCGCTCGTCACAGCGGCCGCCGATCACGCGCGCCGCCTCTTGGTGATCACGATCCCCGTCGATCGCTGGTACATCCGCTGGGGCCTTGTGTTCGCCAACCTGTTGTTCGCGCTGAGGCGCAACACGTTCCGCGGGTACGCGCACTCGACCGTCGCGATCATCTCGACGGCACAGCGGCACGCGATGCGACCCAACGAGCACCGCCGTGGCTTCATCTGGCAGCTCATCGCCTTCGAGCGCGCCGGCTGACGCATGCGCGAGCTGTTCGCCGACGCGATCCGCCGGGTGCTCGCCGTCGCCGCCGCGCACGAGTACCTCTCGCTTTACCTGATCATCTCGATCGAAGAAGCGGGCATCCCGCTGCCGGCCCCGGGCGACCTCGTCATCGCGTTCTACGGCTACCGCGCGCGCGACGATCCGCTCGCGCTCGTCCGCGTGATCCTCACCTGCGCGGCAGCGTCGACGACCGGAACGCTCGTCCCCTACTTCATCGCACGGCGGTGGGGCCTGGGGATCGCACATCGCTTCGCGGGCTGGCTGGACGTTCACGAGCACCGCGTCGATGAGTGGGTCGAGCGGATCCGCCGCTACGGCTTTCGCGCCGTCGTCGTCGGTCGCCTCATCCCCGGCCTGCGCGTCACGATGTCGCTGATCGCGGGGACGGCCGGCGTACCGGTACCGCGGTTCGCGTCCGGTGTCTTCGTCGCCGCGACCATCTATTGGACGGGCTGGGTGCTGCTTGGTGCGCTCGTGGGCCCACAGGTCGACGATCTCATCGAGCCATACATCGGCTACATCGCGCTCGGGATCCCCATCGTGTTCATCGGATTAATCGTGTTGCGCATCGTCGCCGTGCGACGCCGTCGTTGATCCCTTACTGGCTGCAGAGCACCCACGGCGTGACCGTGACCGCACCGGTACCGGTCAGCACGACTACTGCCTGAACCGACCACTGCGTGGTGCTCGACGGATAGGAGTTGGTTATGGCGGCGAGCATCGTGCCGGCGCTTGCAAACTGAGCGCCGCCGCCGAGAACGACTCCTGTCGAACACGTCGCGGTCGCGGTCGCGCTGAGCGTCCCGACCGCCGACAGCTCGGCGATGGTCGCGCTGCTTCCGGAGACGCGCGTGGCACCAGCTGGGCCCGTCGCACCCGTCGCACCCGTCGCACCCGTCGCACCCGTCGCACCCGTCGCACCCGTCGCACCGGTCGCACCCGTGGCACCGGTCGCACCCGTGGCGCCGGTCGCACCGGTGGGACCAGTTGCACCTGTAGGACCAACTGGACCGATCGGGCCCTGTGGACCGACCGCGCCGTCGGCACCAGTCGCGCCAGTCGCACCGGCCGCACCGGTCGCACCGTCAGAGCCCGTTGGACCTGTTGCGCCCTGAGGTCCGGCCGGACCGATGGGACCGATGGGACCGATGGGACCGATCGGACCAATGGGACCGATCAGACCGTCGGTGCCCGCGGGACCTGTCGGACCGGCGGGGCCGGTATCGCCTTGCGCACCCGTCGCGCCCGTTTGTCCTTGCGGCCCCGTTGCACCAACGGGTCCGAGGGCTCCCGAAGGACCGGTCGGACCAGTGTCGCCCTGCGCTCCCGTCGCGCCCAGTGCACCAGTCGCGCCTTGCGGCCCGGTCGCGCCCTGCGGACCGACAGGACCGATGGGACCTGGATCACCTTGTGGACCGATCGCGCCCGCTGCGCCAGCGGGGCCCTGCGAACCGGTGGCGCCCGTGGTACCGGTCACACCCGCAGGACCGGCATTGCCTGTCGGACCCTGCGGACCAGCGGGACCGATCGCGCCAGCAGCACCGCTTGTAACGTTCGCAGCGTCGGCGCCGGAGGCACCTCGCGGTCCAGTCGGCCCAGGCGGTCCAGTCGGCCCGCTCGGGCCCGCTTCTCCGCGTACGCCGGTGGCGCCCGTCGGTCCGGCGACCACGCTCGTCCGGGTCTCATCGGCGCGAGCTACAAAAACGATCGACGTGGCGACAAGGCCGCCGGCGAGGCCGCACGCCGCGAGCGTTAGTGCGGGCCCGAGCGCGTTCAGATCCCTCTCCTCGCCGGATCACGCGCGTACCGTGAACTTACTGCGCTAATAACACTCGGTAGTACAGCACCTGTTGCTGTGACTCAATCATTCCTGGGTATCATCGCGGGCGCGTTCGTCGCGCCCTCACCAGCGGTGATACGCAGGGTGCCCCGGCTTTACCGCGACGAACAGGCCCCGCGACGTCGCGCAAACCCTCCCGCCGGAACGGAGCTCCGCCTCGACCGTCGCGCGATCCTCGGAGACGTCGACCGGACGCGCGACGATCTCGATCTCTCCGTCTGTCGGCGTCGGCCGCTTGAGCCTGATCGTGTATTCGGCCGTCACGGTGCAGGGTGGCGCATCGGCACCCGCTCGCGTCATGAGGTGATATGCGGCCGTCCAGTTCGAGTGGCAGTCCATCAGCGTCCCGATGACGCCGCCCGACAGCGCACCTTCATACGCCTCGTGGAACTTCTCGGCATGCCAGGTCGCTACGACCTCGTCGGCGCGCACGCGGCTCTTCACGCGAAGACCCTTCTCATTGCGCGGGCCGCAGCCGAAGCAGGTGCCGCGCGGCGCGTAGCGATCTTGAAGGGCTGCATCTTCGCTCACGCCGACGAGATTAGTCGGTGCCCGGCCGGGCGCGGGCTATCCGCCGAAGTGAACTCCGCGCCGCTTGTCATCGCGCGCTTCGCGCGCTTTCTCTTCGGTGCGTGCCCGATTGGCCTCGCCCTCCTGCTCGTCCGCCTTCTGATCGAGCCGAGTCGCGGTCTCGTGCGGCTCACGCGTCGGTGGCTCCCCCTGTTGGTTACGCGGCACCTGTTCTTCGTTCATGACGGCCTCCCTGTTACAAAGCGTGCAGGGCATGTGCCGGAGGTCGGACGCAACGATCGTTGTCATAGTCGTGGGCACTGGGTCGTGCCACAGCCAGTCGCCGCCGTGCCTCGCTAGGTATTTGTCGCCGCGGTTCAGACCAGGTTCGCCTCAGCGCGCGACGGTCACGGCGAAGCGCGCGGCATACGCGATCTCCTCCGCCGGCATCAACGACGTGGTGGTCAGCATGACGAGATATCGACGCTTGCCCTTCACGAACGTGGCACGAAGAGCGTATTGCGCGCCGTTGCGGAAGCGCTGCCCGATCGCTCCCGGTATTCCTGTGACCTCGAAGATCGACCCGCCGTACAAGCACGAGTTGCGAGTCGCCCCCTCGTCGAAGGACAGAGCGCCGTCAACGCTCCAGAACTCGTGGACATACACGAGCAGTCCTCCTGGTTGCGAACCCGCGAGGAACGACCGGCTGTACGCCCACAACAGACCGCTCCTTGCCGCGAGATCTCGCGACTGACCCCAAACGTCCGGTCCGAACATGTCCTGCGCCGTCTTTAGGAAACCGTCATACCCGAGTTCGGTGAACGGATAGAGGGGGGACTCGGCGAGAAGGTATTGGCCAAGTGGCGGTTGCGTGGCGGTCGGTGGCGGCACGGTGGGCGCAGGCGCAGGGCTTGCCACCGGACCGGCGGCGCTCACGCGAGCGAGACGCATTCGATCGAGGAAGGCATCGACATCTGCGCACGCGAGCTCGGTGATCGGTGTCACTGTCGGCGTCGGCGACGGCGTAGCCACGGGAGCGGCGGTCGCGACCGGCGCGGCGCTGGCCTGTGGTGTCGTCGCGGACGCCGACTGCGCCGACCGAGCATTCGCAGGTGGAGACGCGTTCGCGCACGAGACTGCGAGCGTCGCGGTCAGGGCAGCAGCGACCAGGCTGCGCACGGCGCGCAGCGTAGAACGGCTACGCAGCCGCGAATGACTCAGCGCCGTGTCAAACCTAGAGGCGCGGGCCATTGATGATCGTCTTGATCGCAGGGACAGATCGCATCCCGCTCCGGAACGAAAATGAGATCGTGCGCGCGCCCAACGTGACGACGGTGACTAACCAGGGTCGCCCCGCTTCGCCATCTTGATATTCGACGTTCGACCTCGTCGAAGGACGTGAACCCCGCACGTCTCGCGAACCCCCGGATCGTCAGCGAAACGGTGTGGTATTGACATCGCGAACAGGCGTTCTATCGTGCTCAGTCCGATGAGAACGGCCGTTCGATTCCCCGCCCGCACCAGTCTGGAGCAGATCCTCGACGGCCTCCTTCGCGATGAGGAGTTCCAGCAGATGGTGACGCGCTGGGAGACCCTTCCCGCACGGCCGGCGCGCTACGCGCCGTTCCCAGAGTGGTTAGACGGCCGTATCGCGGCCGCGCTGCGCCGACGCGGCATCCAGCAGCTTTATTCGCATCAGGCCGCCGCGCTCGAGGCGACGCGCGCGGGCAAGCACATCGTCGTCGTCACCCCGACCGCCTCGGGCAAGACGCTCTGCTACAACCTGCCGGTCCTCGACGCGATCGCGAAGGACCACACGGCGCGTGCCCTGTACATCTTCCCGACGAAGGCGCTGTCGCAGGACCAGCTCGCCGAGCTCGAGGGCGAGTCGACGGACATGGACATCAACCTGGCGACCTACACCTATGACGGCGACACGCCGCCCGCGGTGCGCGCCGCGATCCGCAGCGCCGGTCACGTGGTGATCACGAACCCCGACATGCTCCACACCGGGATCCTTCCCCATCACACCAAGTGGGTGAAGCTCTTCGAGAACCTCCGCTACGTCGTCCTCGATGAGCTGCACACGTACCGCGGTGTCTTCGGCAGCCACGTCGCGAACGTCCTGCGCCGGCTGCGCCGCATCTGCGAGTTCTACGGGTCGCACCCGGTGTTCATCTGCACGTCCGCGACGATCGCCAACCCCGAGGAGCTCGCGCGCCATCACATCGAGGACGACGTCGTCGTCATCGACGAGTCCGGCGCGCCTCGCGGCGAGAAGGTGCTCGTGTTCATCAACCCGCCCGTCGTCAACCGCAACCTTGGTGTGCGCAAGAGCGCGCTCCTCACCGGGCGCGACATCGCGGCGACGCTGCTCGCGTCCGGCGTGCAGACCATCGCGTTCGCGCGCTCGCGCGTGCAGACCGAGCTGCTCCTCACCTATCTTCGCTCGCGCTTCCCGCAACCGCAGTGGCCGTCCGACCTGATCCGCGGCTACCGCGGGGGCTACCTGCCGTCCGAACGGCGCGCGATCGAGCGCGGCCTGCGCGACGGATCCGTCCGCGGGGTCGTGTCGACGAACGCCCTCGAGCTCGGAATCGACATCGGCGCGCTGCAGGCCGCGGTGCTCCTCGGGTATCCGGGCACGGTGGCGTCGACGTGGCAGCAGGTGGGGCGCGCAGGTCGACGCGAGGAACTGTCGGTAGCGTTCCTCGTCGCCACGTCGTCCCCGATCGATCAATACGTCGTCCAGCACCCCGAGTACGTGCTCGACCGCTCGCCTGAAGCGGGTCTGGTGAATCCGGACAACCTCCATGTGCTCGTGCACCACTTGAAGTGCGCCGCGTTCGAGATCCCGTTCGAGGCGCGGGAGCGGTTCGGAACCGAGGACACGCCCGGCGTGCTCGCATACCTCGATGAGCAGGGTGTCCTCCACGAGGCGGGCGGCAAGTACCACTGGTCTGATCAGGCCTTCCCCGCCGAGACGACATCGCTACGGACGGCGACGAACGACAACGTCGTGATCGTCGATACGACCGGGCCCGCCCCGCGCACGGTCGGCTCCGAGTACCACGACGGCAAAGCCCGCGTGATCGGCGAGATCGACCGGTTCGCCGCGCAGGTGCTGCTGCACGAGCAGGCGATCTATCTCCACGAGTCGAAACAGCTCCAGGTGGAGCGGCTGGACTGGGAGAACGCGAAGGCTTACGTGCGTGAGGTGAAGGTCAACTACTACACGCAGGCCGAGCTCGCCGTCCGCATCCGCGTCATCGACGAGTTCGACCGCCGCGCGGCGCCGCGAGGCTTCGACCTCGCGCACGGCGAGGTCCTCGTGAGCACGCTCACCACGATCTTCAAGAAGCTCACGATGTACACGCACGAGAACGTCGGCTGGGGCAAGATCCACCTTCCCGAGCAGGAGCTGCAGACGACGTCCTTCTGGTGTTCGCTCCCCGAGCGCGTCGTCGCGGGATGGCCAAGGGAGCGGATCGAGATCGCGCTCGCGGGTCTCGGGAATCTCCTGCACGGCCTGGCGCCGCTGTTCCTCATGTGCGATCCCCATGACCTCGGCCTCGCGGTCGAGGTGCGCTCGCCGCACACCGAGCGACCGACGATCTACCTCTTCGACATGACGCCCGGCGGCATCGGGTTCTCGGAGCGGCTCTTCCGTTCCTACGAGCCATTGATGCAGCGTGCTCGCGAGCACCTCCAAGCGTGCGCCTGCGGCAGCGGATGTCCGTCATGTGTGGGGCCGGCCTACGCACTCGGCGCCGACGTGCGCGAGTCCGTCGCGCATCTCCTTTCGCTCGCCTGATATGGCTACGCCATACGACCTCCGATCACGAATAGCCGCGATCGTCGAGCGCGATCGCGCGCGGATCAGTGTGGGAGAGGTGGGCGCGAGCGGCGCCGACCGAGGGACCCCGCGCGCGGGGGGACCCGGACCCGACAGGGGTGGGGTGCCGCGCGAAGAGAGGGTTTCGGTCGGCGCCGCGAGCGCACAACCGTTCTCTGTATTCGAGAAGCGCATCGCACTCGACGATCTCGGGCTGGAGATCGTCGGAAGGGGAGCGTGCGATGCGCTCCTCCTTGCGCACCTCGGCCTCAAGGGCGAGTCGCCGGCCCGGTGGCAGGACGTGCTGTGGTTGGATACGGAGACCACGGGCCTCGCCGGCGGCACGGGCACGTACGTTTTTCTCTTGGGCATCGCGCACTTCACCCAGGGCGAGCTCGTCCTGCGGCAGCACCTGCTGCACGACATCGGGTACGAGCGCGCGTTCGTGGAGACGATCCAGGCGGAGATCGAGCCGTTCCGCGCCTGCGCCTCGTACAACGGCAAGAGCTTCGACCTGCCGCTCCTGCGCACTCGCTGGGTGATGACGCTGCGCAGCGAGATCACCGTCGACGAATCGCACCTCGATCTCCTGCATCCGGCGCGACGTCTCTGGAAGGACCGCTTCGGCTCGACCGGCCTCAAGCAGCTGGAGGAATCGATCTTCGACGAGGGCCGCACCACCGACATCCCCGGCATGCTCATCCCGGATGCGTACTTCCACTACTTGCGGAAACGCGACCCGGCGATCATCGCCCCGGTCCTCGAACACAACGCCCGCGACATCGTGTCGCTGGTCCGTGTCGCCGACCGCGTCGCGCTCGCCGTGAAGGCGGCACGATCGGGACGCGCACCCGACCACGCGCCGGCCGCATACGCGCTCGCGCGCAGCTTCGAGCGGACGGGCGAGCTCGATGCCGCCTTCGCGTGCTACGAAAGTGCGTACTTCGACGGCGACAACGACCTTCGCGTGAAGCTCGCTCTCGCGTTCGCACGCCAGCTCGAGCGTCGCGTCGAGGTCGAACGCGCGCTGCGGATGATGGAGATGCTGCTCGCCCTGGGCCTTGGCTCGGAGCGCTGGCGGGAGCAGGCCGAGAGCAGAGTGCGCAGACTGACGAAGAAGAGATGGCGACAGCTCGCAACGGCAAGCTGACGATCCGACCGCTGACGGCCGCTCGCGTCGACGACGTCAAGACCGTCACGCGCGGCACCTGGGGCGCGACGTGCTGGGATCTGTTCCCGCGCTTCAGCGCCGCGCAACAGCGCGAGCTCGGCATCTCCATCGGTCCGGGCACGGCCGAATCCAGGCGCCGAGCGGCGTTGGCGAAGCTCGCGCGGCGTCGGAAGAACTCGCCTGGGCTGGTCGCGTACCAGGAAGGCGAGCCGATCGGGTTCATCTCGCTCGGACCGCGCTACGACTTCTCACGTGTCGAACACTCGCGCGCGACGCCACCGGTGGACGACGTCCCCGCATGGGTGATCCCATGCATCACGGTACGGCGAGGCCACCGTGGACAAGGCGTCGCGCTGGCGATGATCCGAGCCGCGGTCGAGTACGCCGGAACGCGCGGTGCGCCCGCGGTCGAGGCGCATCCACGGGCCGATAGCAAGCGAGTGCACGACGACTTCGCCTTCTTTGGCACCGAAGCCATGTTCCGAAAGGCCGGATTCCGCAAGATCCGTGGCGTGCTGCCCAGTCTCCCCAAGGGTTGGGCGCCACGCGTCACTATGCGTGCGTCATGCGGATCGTCGCCGAAGACCTCGTCGGCCTCGCCGAGGCGCTCGAAGCCGGCGCGCTGACCAGCAGCGCGCTCGTCGAGCGCGCCGTGCGCCGCTACGCGGAGACCGAGCCGCAGATCCATGCCTTCGCCTGGCTCGACGCGCGGCGGGCGCATCGCCTTGCGGCGGAGTCCGATCAGCGCCGGCGAGCCGGCGGCGCCGTGGGCCCGCTCGAAGGCATTCCCATCGGCGTGAAGGACATCTTCGACACCGCCGGGATCCCGACCGAGAACGGCAGCGGGCTGTTCGCGGGTCGCGTGCCCAGCTCAACGTGCCCGGCGGTCCGTGCTGCCGAATCCGCCGGTGCCATCGTGCTCGGGAAGACGGTCACCGCAGAGCTCGCGTTCATGACGCCGGGCCACACGCTCAATCCGTGGGATCCGGCGCGCACGCCTGGTGGCTCGTCGATGGGCTCCGCCGCCGCGGTCGCCGCGGGCGTCGTACCGGCGGCGATCGGCTCGCAGACGAACGGCTCGGTCATCCGGCCGGCGGCGTTCTGCGGCGTCGTTGGCTTCAAGCCGACGGTGGGTCGCATCCCGACCGAGGGCGTGTTCGAGTTCTCGCGCACGCTCGACCACGTCGGTGTGTTCGCGCGCACCGTGCGCAGCGCCGGACTGTTCGCCGCCATCCTCGCCGGCGAAACGGAGCGTGCGCCGCATGCCGACCACGACCGCGTGCCCCGCTTCGCGGCGCTGCGGACGAGTGAATGGGAGCAGGCATCGGAGGACATGCGCGAGCGGTTCCAGGCCGACGTCGATGCGCTCGCCGCAGTCGGGGGACCAGTCGAATGGCCGGAGCCGCCGGAGGCTCTTGACGACGCGCCGCGCATCCTGCGCACGGTGATGCTCTACGAGGCCGGGCAGGCGGTCCTGCCTAAGGTCGCGCGGCGCCCGGAGATCGTGAGCGCGTACGCGCGCGAGCAGCTTGCCGAGGGTGCGCGTATCGATTACCGCGTCTATGCCGACGCCCTCTCGGCCCGCGATCGGCTCGTCGCGGCCTTCCTCGACTGGGCCTCGGGCTACGACGCGATCCTCACGCCGCCGACGACCGGTGAAGCGCCGACGCCCGAGACGACCGGCGACCCGCGTTTCTGCTCGCGCTGGTCGCTCGTCGGAGCGCCCGCGATCACGGTCCCGACCGGCCTCGGTCCGCATCGGCTACCGCTCGGACTTCAGCTTGTCGGCGCGCCCGGCGACGACGAGCGGCTGCTCGCTGCCGCGGCGTGGGCGGAGGCGATGCTGCCGTCGATCGGTTCTCCCCCGCTCTAGATCAACGGAGGACAGAGATGTCTCAGACGAACGCGATCATCCTTCGTATCAAGGCCGACCGGGCGAAAGAGTTCGAGCGGCTGTTCAAGACCGAGCAGTACAAGAACTGGGAGAAGCACCATAAGAAGGGCGGCCTGCTTGCGGCCTCGCTCACCCGCGTCGAGTACGGCGCCGAAGAGGAGGACGCGAAGCAGGGCGGCTACGTGAACTACATCGTGTTCGCGAAGCTCACCGGCATGCGCGCACACACCGCCCATGACAGCGATCCCCGGTTCAAGGCGTGGGACGAGAAGGCCGAAGCGTTCCAGCCCGAGGGCCCGTCGGTGTGGGGTGGGACTACCGTGGTCGAGATCGGGCAGCTCGCGGACTAACGGGGAGATCAGCGCAGCGCCGGGTACCTCGGAGGGGAACGTGATCGTCCCGCGAACCATGAGCACCCAGCATCCCGACAACGTGACGACGCCATTCTTCGCGACGGGCCCCCTCCTCACGGCCGACGACGAAGTGCGCGAGGCGTATTACGCCTTCTCGCACCTCGGCTGCGAGGAACAGATGTGGGACTTCGAGGGCAAGGAGGTCGACGAGCACGTCGTCGAGAAGCTGCTCAGCACCTACGACGACTACTTCACGACGCATCGCCTGGGCGAGGATGTCTTCCTGACGCCGCGCATCCCGAACCCGGTCTTCGAGCCCGCGCAGGCGAAGATCGTGCTCGAGGTGTTGCACAGCCTCCCGCGCCACGCGGATCTCGCGCGGCTGTTCTACAGGCGCGAACGGCCGCCGATACTCGAGCTCATCTATCCGATGACCACATCGGCGCGGGACCTCGATCGGGTGAACGCGTACTACGAGCGCTTCGTCGCCGGCATGGAGCACGTCGTTCTGGACATGGATGAATTGCCGCTCGGGAGCTGGTTCGGACGATTCGCGCCGGCGACGATACGGATGATCCCGCTCATCGAAGACCGCGAGCATCTGTTGGCCGCGGACGAGCTGGTCCGCACCTATCTCACGGGTAAGGATCTGGATCACGTGCGGGTCTTCATCGCGCGGTCCGATCCTGCGCTCAACTACGGCTATGTCGCGGCCGTCCTCCTCGCGCTCGTCGCGCTCGATCGGCTCGGCGCCCTCGAGGCGGAGCTGGGCATTCCTATCTATCCGATCATCGGTGTGGGCAGCGTGCCCTTTCGGGGCGGCCTGAGCCCGGCGACCACGGACCGGTACCTACGCACGTACCCGAGCGTGCAGACCGCCACCATCCAGTCGGCGTTCAAATACGACCATCCGATGGGCGACGTCCGCACGGCCATCGAGAAGATCAACGCCCATCGCCGCACACGACCGCTTCCGGTCGCCGCGGACACCAGAACATCCGCGGTGCTGGAGCGCGTCACCGCGCGATATCAGTCCGAGGTCGCCGAGCTCGCGGAGGTCGTCAATCGCCTCGCGCCCAGCATCCCGCGCCGACGTCTACGCAAGCTGCACGTCGGGCTCTTTGGCTACAGCCGCGAGAGCGCGGGGCTCACGCTGCCACGAGCGATCCCTTTCTGCGCGAGCCTCTACTCGCTCGGGCTCCCACCCGAGGTACTCGGCCTCGCCGCTGTGGACGACTCGGACTGGACGTGGCTGTGCGCGACAGTGCCGGAGCTCGCCGCCGAGCTCCGAGACGCGATCCGGTTCCTGGATCCGGACGGCCTCGGCTGGTGGCCGTCGCGCGTACGGGAGAGCGTCGATCGTGCGACGACACTCATCGGTGACGACACACGCGATCCGGCGCACGCCGAGCTCGCGGGTCAGGTGCGAAGGGCCGCCGCGAACGGCTCAGCCCAGCTTGGCGACCTGGTGCTGCGGGCAGCGTCGGTTCGACGGTTCCTCGGCTAGCCGCGTGTGCGGTCCCGGATGCGACAGGATCGCGTCGGTGACGAGGCCCCGAGCTCGCGGGCGCCTCAGGCGCCTGGGCGGTCAGCGCTCGCGGCGACCGTCCCGTTCATGCGCGCCGGCGCAGCAACAGCGCGAAGGCAAGGGCGTGCGCGATCCACAGGATCGGTACGAGGATCGTGACGACGTACCAGAACGAGCCCATGCCGAGACGAGCGATGTCCAAGCGCACGCCGTTCGCGAGCGCGTTCGCGAGGTCGGCGGTGCCAACGATGTTCGTGATCCACACCAGCCCGATCGCAAAGGTGGACCGAGCGCGCAACGCAAGTAGCGTGGCCACCGCGAGCACGCTGGTCAGTAGATCACCGTATGCGACGGCCTCCGCGAAGTCTCGCGGGAGCGCGGTGCCGGCGACCGAGGCCACGAGCACGGTCGCGCCGATCGGCCGCAGCGCATGCACGAAGGTCAGAGCGGTGAACGCCGTGGCGCGGTCGAGCCTCTTCAGCCAGGGCCAGACGTACCACCACGCGAGGAGGCCGAAGACCACGAAAGAGAAGAAGGTCTGGACTCCGAAGACAGCGAAGGCGTCCACGCGCCGAGCCTAGGCGCTTCGTCTCAGCTGCGGAATTCGCGCTCGACGGTCTTGCCGGTCTCCGCGCCCGGCGCAAGTGACAGCGCGAGATCGACCGCCTCGGCCGGCGTCGTCGCGAACCGAAGCTCACTCGTCCCGGCCTCGTCGAGATGCTTCCCCTTGTACGCGATCGCGCGGATGCGGTCGGACCAGCCGCCGGTGCCCTCGAGGATCACGGTCGGCTTGTCTTCGTACGCGACGGTGAGCTCGTTCAGCGTGCCGATGCCGCCACTGATCATGATCACCGCGTCCGCCGCGCGGACGACGAGCGTGTTGCGCATCCAGCCCATGCCCGTCGTGATCGCGACGTCGACGTACTGATTCGCGTCGCGTTTGTCGACCCCGGGCAGGATCCCGATGACGAGACCGCCGGCGTTCTTCGCGCCGCGGCTCACCGCCTCCATGACACCGGAGAGACCGCCGGTCACGACGACGGCGCCACGCTCCGCGAGCAGTCTCCCGACCTCTTCCCCGGCGCGAAGCGCCTGCGGCGGGACGGGGTCGGACGGATTGCGCGCGCTCTTGCCGATGACGGTGATGAGCGGTCGTCGTGTCATGCGCTCAGCTCAGCTGCCAGAACTCCGGATCGAGACCGATGTCGTCGAAGATCGTCTCGGCCTCGTCGGTGGTGAAGCGGCGCCAGTCCGGATCGAGCTTGTTCTTGTACCAGGCGTGCGCGAGCGCGGTGGCCTCCTCGATCTTGAGGAGCGCGGACGCCGGCGGTTTGGCGCGTTCCCGCCAGCGCTCGGCATGCTCCTCCGACCGGAAGAGAAGCATGGTCGATCAGGTGAAGTAGATGTCCTTCCAGAAGTCTCGCGGCCGGACGCCGACCTGCATCACGGTCCATGTCTGGACATCGGTCCCGCCATCCGCGTCCACTTCGACGACGAGCGACTCGTTGCAGTCGGCGCAGTGGGTCTCGATGATGCCCGCGTCGCCGAGCGCCGCCGGGATGCCGAGCGCGTCCCAGGCGCAGATCCCGAACCACACGCGGCCGGCGCTGGTGACGAAGAAGTCGGTCGGGCCGACGCAGAACGGATCGTAGGCGTAGATCTCGTGCGATCCCTTGCGCGGGACGAACACGTGGCCCTCGATCATGCGCGCGAACGAGGCATCCACGGTCGCGATGTCCTTACCGAGATCCGACGCGACGGCCGCGATCGTCGGGATCTTTCCGCTGGTCTTGATCGATCGCGCAATCGCGATCCGGACCTCGCGGTCGACCTCAGCGTCGGGCATTCGCGACGTACTTGACGAGGTCCAGCTCGTAGTAGCGGGCCGGACCGGCGTAGCGCATGCCCATCTTTTCCATGACCCGGCGCGACGCAACGTGGTCCGGGAAGCAGATCGCGATGATCTCCCGCAGGCCGAGCTCGTGGAAGCCGTAGTCGAGGCACGCGCGCGCCGCCTCGGTGGCGAGGCCGCGGCCCCACCATTCCTTCGCGAGGTGGTAGGCGACCTCGACCTCGGGACCCGTACCCTCGACGTAGACGAGACCACAGTCACCGATGAACTCGCCCGTCGCGCGGAGCTCGACGGCCCACAGGCCGAAGCCGTGCTCGCGCTCGTGGCGGATGAAGCGCTCGACCGCGGCGCGCGTGCGTTCGAGCGACGGCGACGCGCCGCGCGGGATGAAGCGCATCGTCTCCTCGTCGCCGAACACGCGCTCGTGCAGCAGCTCGGCGTCCCCGAGCTCGAACGACCGGATGACGAGACGCGGCGTCTCGATCGGGAACGCCGTCGCGTGTCTGACGCGATCGGACGTCGGTTCTACGGTCACGGTGCCTTGAGCATACGGTCGAGTGCCAGCAGCGCGCGCAGCGCCGCGGGCCACGCGAAGTGGTGACGTGAGGCGACCTCTCCGGTGGTCTCGTCGTACGCCTCCGGCAGCATGCCGTCCCAGGTCTCGACGCGCTCCAGCCGCTCCGATGCGCGACGCTCGCGCGCCGCGTCGCCGAGCACGCGCGCGACGACGATCTCCTGCAGATCGCCGAGCGGCCACGGATGCCGCGTGTGCAGCGATCCCAGTCCGCCGAGCGGTCCGGCGAAGTACCCCGCGTTGGCGACGCTCCACGCGAAGTCGATCGTCGCGCGCCACACTGGGTCGTCCGCGCCGCAGAAACCCCACGCGGGCGCGAACGCCGTCGGAAAGTCGTTCGCATCGTGGTAGTGACGCGCTCCCTCTGCGCGAGGGCCGCGGACGGCGTAGGCGAAACGGCCCGACTCGATGAAGCCCGCGCGGGTCGCGGCGCGCACCTCGGCGGCCGCAGCCGGATCCAGATCGCGTAGCACGCGCCACAGCAGCACGTGGCTCGAGAAGTGAAAGGGCTGCTCGCTCGGGTCGTCGGCGGGTGTCTCGTCGGCGGCGATGAGGCCGAACGGCGTGCGCCGCGCGAGCAGCGCCCGCAGGATCTCGCCGCGCCTCGCCGCGTACCGGTCCGCAGGCGCGGCGTCTCCGGTGAGCCGTGCGTGATCCTCCAACAGCAGGAAGGGATACAGCTGCTGGTCGAGCTGGAAGACCGGGTCCTTCGCGGTGCCATTCGCCAGCGACGCGCGCGGCCACCAGCCCGCTGGACGTTCCGCGGCCTCGAACAGCCAGCGCAGGAATCCGTCGACGACCGCGCGGACGCGCTCGTCGTGCGGCGCGAGTGCGAGGAGGATGCGGCAGACGTAGTACGCGTCGCGCGTCCAAACGAGCGGGAGGATCTCGTGGTCCGCCAGGACCGCGACGAGGTCGTCGCCGGCGCGCGCCGCGGCGCAGTCGAGCGCGTATGCCGTCGCACGGCGGATCGCGCGATCGGATTCGGCCGTCCGTCGGAGGCCGAGCCACCACGCGCGACGCTCGCGCACCTCGGCGCCGACCAGATCGTGACCCTCGCCGGCGAGCGCGATCGCCTCGCTCACGGCCTCATCGAGCGTCTGGCCGATCGCGATCGCGACGACGAACGGCAGGCTCATCCCGGCGGGCACGTTCGCGGGCGACGGGAGCGCGATCGCCGCTGAGGCCCCAAGGTCGCGGTCGTCGAACCAGATGAGCTGGCCGTCCTCGCCGCTCGTCGCATTCGACGGCACGACAGGGAGCGCGCCGCCTGGGGTGAGCTGGGTGTATGCGGCGCGGGCGAGCCGTGCCTTGCCGTGCCATTCGATCTCGACGCCGATCGCGGTGTCGCGCGCGGCGACCCGAACGATCTGGACCGCACCCCGACGACCCCGCGGCGCGAGCGTCACCACTTCGAGCCGCGCGTCACCGGCGTGATCGAGGACCGCGAGCGGCAGGGCGTCCTCAACGAGGAACGCCTCGGCCTCGCCCGGCAGCAGCAGCGCCAATCCAAAACCCTTCCGCGAACGCGCGGCGAGGCCGGCGCGATACGCGCGCACCGCGGCTTGGTCGAAACGCTGATCGTCCGGGAAGGCCGCCGCGTCCGTCAGCACGACGCGGCCGTGGACCGGATGCGTGATCCCGAGTGAGAGCCAACGCCCGTTCGGCGTCAGCGTGCCGGAGACGACGCCGTTGCCGACATCCAGCGGTTTGTACGAACGGCGCGGGTCGAGACGCGTCGGGCCCAGGCTAAGCGTCCACCGCGTTGCCGCTGGTCGCGTCCATCCAACGGACGTGCGCGAGATCGAACGCGAGATGGACGTCCTCGTCCGGCCGCACCGCCGTATCGACCGGGGCCTCGACCTTCACCGGCGCCTTGCCCACGAGAACGGTGACCAGCGCGCTCGAGCCGAGCGGCTCGACGACCAGGACCTTCGCCGGCAGTCCGCGGTCGCCGAACGAGATCTGCTCCGCTCGGATCCCGAGCAGCAGATGGCGGCCGGCCTCGATCCGGCGTCCGTCGAGCGGCAGCCGGAAGCCGTCGCCCACGAACGCGCCGTCCTCGACGGCGCCGCTGAGGAAGTTCATCGGCGGCGAGCCGATGAAGCCGCCGACGAACTGCGAAGCCGGGTGGTCGTAGAGGCGCATCGGCGGCTCGCACTGCTCGATGACGCCCTCGCGCATCACCGCGATGCGGTCTCCCATGCTCATCGCCTCGACCTGGTCGTGCGTGACGTAGACCGTCGTGCGACGCACCTCGCGATGCAGACGCTTCAGGTCGGCGCGGGCCTGGAGCCGCAGGAGGGCGTCGAGGTTCGACAGTGGCTCGTCCATGAGGAGGACCGGTGCGTCCATCACCAGTGCGCGAGCGACGGCGACGCGCTGCCGCTGGCCGCCGGACAGCTGCGCCGGGTAACGGTCGAGGAACCGCTCCAGCGACAGCAGCGCGGCGCCCTCCTTCACGCGACGATCGATCTCGGCCTTCGGCCGCTTGTGCATCCGCAGACCGAACCCGATGTTCTGCGCCACGTTCATGTGCGGGAACACGGCGTAGCTCTGGAACACCATCGCGATCTCACGCGCGCGCGGCGCGAGGTCCGTGACGTCGCGGTCACCGATGAAGACCTTCCCCTCGTCGACGTGCTCGAGCCCGGCGATGCATCGCAGAAGCGTCGTCTTGCCGCAGCCCGACGGGCCGAGCAGCACCAGAAACTCGCCGTCCTTCACGTCCAGGCTCACGTCCTTCAGCGCGGGCGACTTGCCGAAGATCTTCGTGACGTTCTGGATGCGGATCCCGGCCATCGCTCAGCGCCCTCCCCATAGGTTCAGCAGATAGCGGCGCATGAAGAAGATGAACACCACCGCGGGCATGACCATGAAGAACCCGCCCGCGAACTTGAAGTACAGGGGGGACTGCTGCAGCGCGGACAGCACCTGCGCGGGCAGGGTGCGCTGACGGAGCGTGAGGATCGATGCCGCGAACACCTCGTTCCACGAGATCACGAAGGTGAAGATCGCGGCGGCGGCGAGCCCCGGTAGCGCGAGCGGCAGGGCGATACGGAGGAAGGCCGTGAAGCGCGAACAGCCGAGCGTCATCGCCGCTTCCTCGAGCTCGTTGGAGACGCCGGCGAACACGCCCAGCGTCACGAGGATGACGAAGGGCAGCGCCATCGCGGTGTGAACGAGCGCGACGCCGATCACGTTGTCATACAGGCCGAGCCGCACGAACGTCACCGCGAGCGGGATCGACAGGATCGCGACCGGGAACATCTTGGTCGCGAGCACGATGAGCTGAAAACCCTGCCGTCCCCGGAAGGTGAAGCGCGCGAGCGCGTAGCCCGCCGGAGCCCCGAGCGCCAGGCTCAGGACGATGGTGATCAGGGCGACGGCGATGCTGTTCAGCACCGACGCGAACACTCCCGTCGACTGCAGGAAGAACTCCATCGTCTCGGTCGAGAAGTTGGTCGGGATCAGCGGCTTGGGATACACGAAGACATCGTTGGGACGGCTGAAAGCGGAAAGGAAGATCAGGTAGAAGGGAACGATGACCCACAGCGCGAGGAGGATCGCGCTTCCGTAGATGAGCGTGCGATCCCAGGTGCGCGCGTTCATCGTTTCACCTCGGCCTCGCGCAATCCGAGCACGCGCAGGTAGATCACGGTGAACGCGATCGTCAGGGCGAGCAGCAGGAGGGCGTAGGACGCGGCCAGGTGGGCGTTGCGGTTGTTCGCGTACCAGCTGTAGGCCTCGGCGGCGATGACCGGCATGTTGCGTCCCGCGAGTGCGAGCACGACGGCGAAGGTCTGGAAGGCGAAGATCGTGCGGATGATCAGCGCCGACTGCAGGCTCGGCCTGAGCAGCGGGAGGACCACGTGGATCGTGCGCCGGATGCGGCTCGCGCCGAACAGGTCCGCGGCCTCGAAGTAATCCCGTGGGATGAGCTGCAGACCCGCGACAAGGATGACCATGACGATCGCGGTCGCGCGCCACGACTCCGCGATGACGATCGCCGTGAGCAGGCCGCCGAAGTTCTCGAACGAGAGGTACACCGGCGCAGTCTGCAGCAGCCCGACGCCCTGGCCGACGGTGTTCAGGTAGCCGCGCTCGGTGAAGATCGAGAGCCAGAGGATGCCCGCGGCGAGGTCGGAGATGGCCAGTGGGATCGCGTAGATGTAGAGGAACACGCCGTGGCCCCGGAAGCGTGAGTTGATGAGCAGCGCCATCGCCAGCGCGAGGACGATCTGCAGCGGGACGATGAGGACGAGCAGGAGCAGCGTGTTCCGCCAGGCGTCGGTGAAGTTCACGTCACCGGTCATCCGTTCGAGGAACTCGGTCGTGAACGCGCCGTTGTCCGCCTGTATCGCGAGCAGCAGGGCCGCGACCATCGGGATGAGGATCAGCAACCCGAGGTAGATGAGCGAAGGAAGGAGGAGCGCGAACGGGAGGATGTCCTCCGTTCGCGCTCGCATCCGCATCATGCGCTAGCGACCGATCACTTCACCTGGCAGGGGCCGGTGGACGTGCCGTCCGGGCCCCAGCACTTCGCGCTCGCGTCGGTCATGACCTTGTTGATGATCGCCGCCTGCTCGCTCAGGACGGTCTGGATGCTCTCGCCCTTCACGACGATCCGCTGGAACGTATTGAGGATCGCCGTGTTGAAGTCGCCACCCTTTGCCCCGAGGCCGACCGGGAGCGGAACGACCTTGGCGTCCTTCGAAGCGGCCTGCTTCGCGACGGCGTCGGCTTCGAGCTTCAGGCCTTTGTCGAGGTCCCCCGGCATCTGCACGTCGGTCACCGGGAAAAAGGCGTTCTCGCGCAGAGTGGTGATCTGCGTTTCGGGCTTGAGCAGGTAATCGATCAGGTTCTCGGCGCCGCTCTGGTTCGGGGTCGTCTTCGGGATGCCGAGCCCGATGACGACGCTCATGTAGTAGCGGCCCTTCGGACCGGCGGGCGCGGGCGCGGCGATGAAGTCGTCGGGCTTCGCCTTGAGCACGTTGATGAGCCGCGCGGCGTGGTCGATGCCGACCCAGATCTCTTCCGACTGGAGCGGCTCCTGCAGGAACGCATACGTCGTCGACTGGGGGTTGGAGTACTGCCAGAGCTCCTTGATCTTCTCCCACATCGTCACCGCCTCGGCGCTCTTGTAGGTCGTCACGAGCCCGCCGGTGAACGAGGGATACCAGTAGCCCTGCAGCAAGCGGTGGATCAGGCCGTTGGTTCCGACCGGCCAGCCGAACCGCTTCTGGCCCGTCTTCTCGAAGATGTTCTTGGCCCACGCGATGAGCTGGTCGTACGTGAGCGCGTTCACGTCAGCGCCGGCCGGCAGGTACTGCAGCGCCTTCTTGTTCGCCGCGAGGAAATACGTGTTCTGCATCCACGGCACGTACAGCTGGGTGCTGCCGCCGAACTTCCCGAGCGTCAGCATGTCGCTGTTGATCTTCTTGTCGGCGTTGCGAGTGGTGACCTTCGCCAGGTCGCTCAGGTAGTTCGCCGCGACCAGGGATCCGAACTGTCCGTTCTCGAGTCCGACGATGCCGATCTGACCGGTGCCGCCGGCCTTCGACTCGACGGTGATGCGGTCGATGATCACGGGCTCCTGATCGGTGATGAACTCGACCGACGCACCATTCCAGGACGCGAGGATCTTCTTGCGCATCGCCTCCTGCTCGGTCACCGGCGAGAACTGTGTCGACGCGAAGACGAAGCTCTTGCCGGAATCGGTCGCCGTCGGGCCGGTCGCGGCGCCGCCGCCGGTCGGAGCGCCGGTCGTCGAGCACGCGGTGAGAAGGATCGCGAGCGCGCCGGCGATGCCGAGCGCGCGCGGGCCACTGGAACGTCGCATCTCGGTACCTCCCCTCGAGGTTTGCCGAGACTTTAGGCGTGTCGGTAGGAAAGCGCGACTTGGAGCGCCTCCGCCGGCCGCGCGAGCGCGTCGAAGGCAGCCGCCGCTTCCTCGACTGGCAGCGATACCCGCGGCAGTCGACCGAGCACCACGACGTGGCGGCGCGCGAGATCGATGCCGAAGGCGCGCAGCGCGCCGATGTCCCAGCGCGGATGCAGATTGCCGATCTGGCCTGACCGCACCTCGACCCCGTTGTGGTGGAACTCATCACCGAGGAAGAGCCCCGAGGCCTCGCCCTGATAGAAGCCGACGGCGACGACGGTGCCGCGGCGGCGCACGGCCCGGATCGCCTCGTGTAGAGCACGTGCGTTGCCCGAGCACTCGAACGCGACGGGAATCCCGTCCGCGCCGTGCTGACGCTTGAGCTGCACGGCGACATCCTCGCTGGCCCCATCGAGCGGCACGAGCCCCAGCGTCTTCGCGATCGCAAGGCGCTGCGGCAGGCGGTCGACGGCGTACACAGTCGTCGCGCCGGTCGCGCGCGCGACCTGCGCGACGATCAACCCGACCGGCCCGCAGCCGAAGACGACAGCCGGCGCGCCCGCGTGTCGCTCCTCGGCGTACGCGACGGCGTTCACCGCGATCGGCAGCATCTGGGCGAGGTCCGCACCATCCTCGAACGACAGCTCCGCCGGTAGCCGCTGTGCGCGCGCATCCTCGATCGGGAGCGTCGTGAACTCGGTGTGCCGCCACTTGCCGAAGACGCGCGTGCCCGGGGGCAGATCGGCGTCACCGCTCGCGTCGATCGTCCCGGCGGCGCGGTAGCCGAACACGATCGGATAGTCCTGCGTGGGCGTGCCGGTGGTGAAGACCCGGAGGTCCGGATCCCAGGTCTTGTGCAGGTACGGATTGCTCGCGTCGCGGCCGATGTAGGTCATCTCGGTCCCGGGGCTGATCACGGAGAGCTCGGTCCGAATGCGTACCGCTCCTGGCACGAGCGGGCCCACCGGATACTCGTGGCACTCGACCGCGCCGCTTTCCGTGATGCGGACGGTGCGTCCCCCGATCTCGCCGCGCTCCGCGAGACGATCGGCGAGGCTCATGCGAGACCCGCGTCGCGCATCTTCGAGCGCACGTACGCGACGGAGACCGGCAGAACGGCGGCGGCGTCCCCGGAGAGTGCCGCCAGCTCGAACGACGCGTAGCCGTGGTACCGGAGGCGCGCGAGCGCCGCAAAGACCGGCGCGAGGTCGAGGTGACCCCGGCCCGGCTCGTGGCGCTGCGAGTCCGCGAGATGCAGGTACGCGAGCCACGCGCCGGCGGACTCCAGCGCCGCCCCCAGGTCGGCCTCCTCGATGTTCATGTGGAACACGTCGCCCATGACGAACACCGCGGCGCTGCCGATGCGTTCGCGCAGACGCAGCGCGTCGCCGATCGTGACGCAGAGGTCGTTCTGGTAGCGGTTGATCGGTTCGACGTAGAGCTTCGCGCCGGAGCGCTCGGCACGCGACGCGAGGGCACGCATGCCTTCGACGAAGATCAGCTCGTCCGCGTCACGCGCGCGGCCGGTGCCGATGTTGGGTAGATTGCGCGTCCGCCCCCAGATCGGCACGACGACGCAACCCGTCCCGAGCTCGCCGGCCAGCGCGACGAGATGCGCGAGGTCCTTGCGAGCCAGCCGGATCTGCTCCGGATCGGGATCGATGAGCCAGCCGCGGTATCCGCCGCAGATCGCCGAGATCGGGATGTGCTCGCGCAGCGCGATCTCCCCGTCCTCGAACGGGCGCTGCGACAGCTCGATCGCCTCGAAGCCGTACCGTCGCGCGTTGTCGAACCGCTCGCGCAGCGACGCGCCCGGCAGGAGCCGGTCCTGGATCGATAGCCGCACACGGTCCGTCTCCGTCACGCGACGCTCACCCACTTCTCGCGCGCGGCGCTCTCGAGCGCTGCGGCGGCGAAGCGGGCGTGCCGCAGCCCGTCCTCGAAGGTCGCGAGCGGTGCGGCCGGCTCGGCCTCGTCTCCGGCAAGTCGCGCGTACACGGCGGCGATCAGGTTGCGTCTCGCCTCGTTCGGCCCGGCGGGTAACCCAGCGAGCGCGCTCGCGGCGGGCGACACCAAGTCATCGTCGCGACCAACGACGACCGCCTCGCCGGCACGCGAGCCCAGCCAGAGCTCGTTCGGGCGTTCGTGGCGCCAGGTGGCCGATCCGGTCGAGCCATCGAGCGACAGCTCCATATCGTTCCGATGACCGGCCGCGGCCTGTGACAGCGCGAGCGCGCCGGTCATGCCGTCGGAGAAGCGCAGTAGCAGACCGGCGTGGTCCTCGGTGCCCCGCCCGTGCAATCGACCGAGCTGCGCCGCAACGGCCACGATCCGCTGTCCGCTGGTGAGCTCCGCGAGATCGAGCCAGTGCGTGCCGATGTCGGCGATCGCGCGCGACGGGCCGCCGCGGGCCTCCTCGACCCGCCAGTTCGCATCAGTCGCCAGCAGCAGCCAGTCCTGCAGGAAGGAACCTCGCGCGGTGTGGAGGGGACCGAGATACGGCACCCGCGCCGCGAGCTCGACGACGAGCGGATGGAATCGGTAGTTGTACGCGAGAACCGCAACGCGCCCGCTCCTGCGCGCGAGCGACACGAGCTCCTCGGCGCCGTGAACGTCGACGGCGAGAGGCTTCTCGCAGACGACGTCCTTGCCGGCGCGAAGCGCGCGGCCGGCGAGCGTCACGTGGAGGTCGTTCGCGGCGCAGACATGCACCACGTTCACGGCGGGGTCCTCGAGCGCGCGCGGATCCTCCATCGCGCGCCGAGCGCTGAGCGGACCGGTGAACGGGATCCCGAGCTCGTTCAACGCGTCGGCGTGCTTGGTGCCCGCGTAGCCGGACCCGACGATCAGCGCGTGGCGGTTCCCGTCCACGGCGTCATTGTGCCCACGGCCCCAGAATCGGGATGTGGCCGAGTTCATCCCCTTCCGTGGACTCCGCTACGACGAAGCCATTGCGGGCGCGCTCTCCGACCTCATCTGTCCGCCGTACGACGTGATCTCCGACGCCGAACGCGAGCGCCTGTACGCAAGGAGTCCGCACAACTTCGTCCGGATCGAGTTCCCGAAGGACGGGCCGGACGACAAGTACGTGCGCGCGGCGAAGGACCTGCGCGGCTGGATCGGCCGGCACGTCCTGGCCCGCGACGGCCGCGACTCGTTCTACCTCCACTATCACGGATTCGAGGTCGCGGGACGGCGAATGATGCGCCGCGGCATCTTCGGCGCGCTGCGCCTCTATCCGCAGAGCGACGGCATCGTCCTGCCACACGAGCTCACGTTCCCAAAGGCGAAGGCGGAACGCCTCGAGCTGCTGCGCGCGACACGCGCGAACACCAGCCCGGTGTTCGGTATGTTCGCTGACGACGATGGGCTGACGGGCTGGCTCGGCCGCGCGGCAGCTGGTGAGCGCGCACTGCGGGGCGAAGCTGCGTCCGGACCCGCGGCCGAGGCGACGATCGGCACCGAGCGGCACGCGCTCGAGCGAATCGAGGACACCGCCACGGTCGAGCGCATCACGTCGGCGCTGCGCGACAAGCGTGTGTACATCGCCGACGGACATCATCGTTATGAGACGGCGCTGAACTATCTCGTCGAGCACGCGGGCGTCGGTCCGAAGGCTTCGGAGCGCTACACACTCGCATTCCTTTGCGCACTCGACGATCCGGGTCTGCGGATCTTCGCGACGCATCGCATCGTGCGCGGCGCGGCTGACGCGCTCGAGGCCGCGATCGCGCGTTCCTTCGACACCGGCGAGATCGACCGCGGCGCCCTCGGCGACATCCAACCGGGGATCGTCATCGTCCGCGACGGCAAGTTCCGCGCGCTTGCGCTGCGCTCTACGACCGACCTGTCCGCGTTGCCCGCGGCGTGGCGGACACTCCCCGTGGCGATCGCTGAGGAATTCCTGGTGAAGCCCGCGCGCGATGCGGGTGCCGACATCGCCTACGAGCACGACACGGAGCGCGCGATCGCTGCGGGGACGGCAATCCTCCTGCGCGCCGTTGATCCGCCGACACTGCGCCGTATCGCGGACGCGGGCGAGCGCCTGCCGCAGAAGACGACGTACTTCTATCCGAAGGTGCCCGCGGGGCTGGTGGTCCGGACGCTCGACCCGTAGCGCCTAGCGGTAAACGAAACGCGGGCGGCCGATATCCGCGATGAAGCTCAGCACAGCGAAAAGCGTGACGAGCACCATCGCGCTCGCGGTGAGGGCCGCGGGGTCGCGGCTGGCGATCGACTGCAGCGCGACGTAGCCGATCCCCTGCCACTGGAAGATGTACTCGACGATCGGCAGGCTCGCGACCGAGATGCGCAGCCCCGAGCCGAGGCCCTCGAGCGCGACGGGAAGCGCGTGTGGCAACACGTGGACCCGCATGATCCAGGTCTGCATCAGTCCCTTGGCGTTCGCGGTGGTGATGAACTCGGCCTCGAGCACGTCGCTCACGCGCGTCGCGGTCAGCTGAGCCGTGACCGCCACGGCCGGGATCGCCACGGCGAGCAGGGGCAGGACGATGTGCTCGTCATACCCGAAGCCGTACACCGGGAGAAAACGCGTGCCGGTCACCTGATTCGCTCCGAAGACGATCACTGCGATCTGCAGGAAGTACGCAACGAAGAAGGACGGGATAGACGCCGTCAGGCCGGTCGCGGCGAGCATGGCACCGCTCGCGAACGCTCGGCGCCGCACGGCGCCGGCTACCGCGCCGATGAACACGCCCAGCGTGAGCGCGATGATCGCCGCGCCGACGAGCAGGGCCGCGCTGCGCAGTCCGGCGTCGGCGATGAGGACCGGGAGCGGCTGTTCATAGAGCACCTCGAGCGGCGCGCCGCAGGTGCGGAAGTTGCGCGGTAGGCCGGCGACATTTGCGCCGGCAGGAAAGCGCGGGCACACGAAGCCCGGGCCGGCGTTGATGAGATACGAGTCGTAGCGCGCCATCGCGAGCGGCGCGACCACGCCGAGCACGGCCCACAGCACGAGCGCGACGAGCGGAACGCGGGCGGCGCGAATGGCGATGCTCAACGCCGAAGCTC
>DASYUY010000075.1:0-2523 GCA_036000705.1 Candidatus Limnocylindria bacterium
GATCGTTCGTCTCGACCACCCGGGGCTCGGGCGTCATGAGACGCGCGAGATTCACGCCGATGAGCTGCTCGCTGTAGATGTCGGCGAGGACGATCCCCGCTTGGGCGACCGGTCGCAGAACCGGTCGCCAGAGCAGTCCGACGAGAACGAGCGTGACGACCAGGATCCATCGGCGTCGGCTCAGGACGCGATCATATCGGCGCGGACGGCGTCGCTCGTGTCAACTCGTCGCCTATTCTCCGAGGCGAGTGAAGGGTCGTGACCCGACGCGGGTCCTGATCATCGCGGGCCTCGCCGCGATCTACTTCGCGTCCGGAAAGCTCGGCCTGTCGCTCGCCTTCGTGAACGCCAGCGCGACGGCGGTGTGGCCACCGACCGGCATCGCACTCGCCGCGTTCCTGCTCCTCGGGCAACGCGTCTGGCCGGGGGTGTTCATCGGCGCGTTCCTGGTGAATCTGACCACGGCCGGCTCGATGCTGTCGTCGGCGGGCATCGCCGTCGGGAACACGCTCGAGGGACTGCTCGCGGCCTATCTCGTCGAACGCTACGCAAATGGACGTCATGCCTTCGACCGCCTGAGCGACGTCTTGCGGTTCGCGATCCTCGCCGCAATGGTCAGTCCCGTGGTGAGCGCGACGCTGGGCGTCACGAGTCTCTGTGCGACCGGCTACGCGCAGTGGAGCGACTTTGGACCGATCTGGTTCACGTGGTGGCTGGGTGATGCCGGCGGCGCGCTGATCGTGGCACCGCTACTCCTCGTCTGGAGCAACGATCCACATCCACCCGTCTTGGATCGCGCGCAGGCGGTCGAGCTCGCGGCGCTCGCGCTCGCTCTCGCGTTCACCGTGTTGATCGTGTTCGCCGGCGTCTCGCCGTTCGCCGGCAAGACCTATCCCACGACGTTCCTCGCGTTCCCGGTGCTCGTGTGGGCTGCCTTCCGGTTCGGGCCGCGCATCGCGGCGGCCGTGCTCTTCCTCCTTTCCGGTGCGGCCATCTGGAGCACGCTGCGCGGCCTTGGCCCTTTTGCGAGCACTCCCCCGAACGAGGCGCTGCTCCTGCTGCAGGCGTTCATGGGCGTCGCCGCGGTCATGACGCTCGCGCTCGCGGCAGCCGAGATCGAGTTACGTCGTGCGGAAGCGCGCAAGGTCGCGGAGCGAGACGAGTTCATCGCCGTCGCCGCGCACGAGCTGAAGACGCCGATCACCAGCTTGCGTCTTGCGGTGCAGCTCCTGCGACGCGAAGCCGAGCGTGGGACCGCGCCGGATAACGCGAAGCTTCGCGATTCGCTCCTCACGATCGAGTCGCAGTCGCAGAGGCTGGGACGCTTGGTGACCGAGCTTCTCGAGACGGTCCGTCTCCGAGCGGGCCGGATGACGCTGGACACCCGACAGGCGGACGTCGTCGAGCTCGTCGCAAAAGCGGTCCGCGACGCGCAGGCGACGACGTCGCGGCACAAGATCATCCTCGCGGCGCCGCCGCGGCTCAGAGCCAGGATCGATGCGCTCCGGTTCCTGCAGGTCGTCAGCAATCTGCTGGACAACGCGATCAAGTTCAGCCCGGACGGCGGGCGCATCGAGGTCGAGCTCTCGTCGCTCAAGCGCGGTGCGCTGCGGCTCGCAGTACGTGATCATGGGATCGGCGTCCCGCCCGAGGATCGTGCGCACATCTTCGAGCGCTTCTATCAATCTCAGCCGGGCGATCAACGCGCCGGACTCGGCCTCGGTCTGTACGTGAGCCGCGAGATCGTTGAGCTGCACGGCGGTCGGATCGAGGCCGAGTTCCCTGACGATGGCGGGACGCAAATGGTCGTCTCGCTCGCCGCAGAGCGCTCCTCTTAGGGCGCACGACAACTTGAGGGCGCATCGCAACCAGGTATCGACTCCATCCACGCCGTAGAGTCGCGATCACAGGGGTGATCCGTGTCATCCGATGACCTCGTAGCCACCGATCAGGCGGGTGAAGATCGACGCCTCATGTCCCGGGTGGCCGGCGGCGACGCCGACGCCCTCGGCGAGCTGTACGACCACTATGGCCGTGTCGTGTTCGGCGCGATCTACCGGATGCTCGGAAGCCCCGAGTCGGCCGAGGAGGTCGCCCAGAATGCGTTCCATTCGGTCTGGCGCCAAGCAGCCGCGTACCGGTCGGAGCGTGGCTCGGTCCGGACCTGGCTGCTGGCGATCGCGCGCAACGCGGCCATCGACTGGCGGCGTTCAAAAGCCAACCGAGGGGCCCGCGAGACCGTGATCGACGAATCGCTCGCGCTTGTCGACGAACAGCGGGTCGAGGACCGTGTCATCACGAACCTGCGCGCGGAGCGCGTGCGCGCTGCGGTCGCATTGTTGCCGCGGGAGCAACGGGAGGTCCTGAGCCTCGCGTTCTGGTCTGGCCTTTCGCAGACGGAGATCGCGAAGCGCACTGGCGCGCCACTCGGTACGGTGAAGAGCCGCGTTCGTCTCGGCATGGCGCGACTGCGTGAACGGCTTGGCGACGACGAGGAGGAGCGATGACGCTCCATCCGCGTGA
>DASYUY010000076.1:0-21149 GCA_036000705.1 Candidatus Limnocylindria bacterium
AGGCGCAGGCCGAGACGTGCGTGAGGCTCGGGCCCTTGAGCCCGAACTGCATCGACACCTGCGCCGACGCGGCGTTGGCCATCAGCATCGGCACGAAGAACGGCGACAGGCGAGACGGTCCGCGCTGCTCCATGACCAGGATCTGATCGATGAGCGTCTCGAGACCGCCGACCCCCGTGGCGATGGCGGTGCCCACCCGCTCCGGGTCGGCCACCTTCTCCAGCCGCGCGTCTTTCAGCGCCTGGCTCGCAGCGGCGACGGCGAAATGCGTGAAACGATCGGTCCGCCTGACGTCCTTTCGGTCCATGTACGCGCTCGCATCGAAGCCCTTGAGCTCACCAGCGATCTGCGTCTCGTAGGGAGACGGGTCGAATCGCGTGATGCGGCCAGCGCCGCTCTTGCCGCTGATCAGAGCGTCCCAGGTCGTCGCGACGTCCAGGCCCACTGGCGTCACCGTGCCGATGCCGGTGACGACGACCCGACGGGTCACCGCGATATGACGTGATGCGCGCGGTCGCCCAGCGTGCGGAGCGCGCCGGCGAGCGAGCTCGTGTCGGAGACGTTCACGAGCTTCACGTCGGCGATGCGTTTCACCAGCCCGTTCACGACCTGGCCGGCGCCGATCTCGACGAAGGTCGAGGTGCCGCGCTCGACCATGTACCGAACGGACTTCAGCCACTCGACGCGATTCGACAGGTGGCGCACCAGCGCCTCCTGGATCGCCGATGAACTCAGGTGCGGAAGGGCGCTCACGTTCGCGACGATCGGAACGACGGGCTCGCGGAAGCGCAGCGTCTGCATGAACGCGCGCAGGTCGGGTCCGATGCGCCCCATGTCGGGGAAGTGGAACGGCGCGGAGATCCGCAGCGGGACGATCTTCCGTGCACCGCGCTTCTCGAGCGCATCCATCACCGCGCGGATACCGGCAGCGTCGCCGGCGATCGTCACCTGCGTCGGACCGTTATCGTTCGCGACCACGACGCGGTCGGCCTCGACCGTCTCGGTTATGACGCGCTCGACGTCCTGCGCGGAGAGTCCCACGACCGCGGCCATCGCGCCACGCGCACCGCGCGTCGACGCGAGCATCCCACGCTCCGCCACGAGCCGCAGCGCGTCAGAGAACGGCAACACGCCCGCGGTCACGAGCGCTGTGAACTCGCCGAGCGAGTGACCCGCGACGAAGGCGGGCCGCATGTGCTCTGGCAACGCCATGACACCGCGCGGCTCGCTCCCGTCGGTCACGCGACGCCCGATCTTGTGCGTCACCGACTCGACCATCGCCTCGAACAGCGCGACGCTCGTCGCCAGCACCGCGGGCTGCGCGACCGTCGTGTCATTGAGACGCTCGGCCGGACCCGCGAAGCAGACCTCGGACAGCTTGTACCCGAGCACCCTGTCGGCCTCCTCGAACGTCGCGCGTGCGGCGGCGGAGGTCTCGTAGACGTCGCGGCCCATGCCGACGGTCTGAGAGCCTTGCCCGGGGAAAACGAAAGCGAGAGCGGTCAAGAGACGCAAGCGTAGCAGCGGACGGCCGCGCCGTCGAGGATCTCCTACTGATTCGTTACAGTGGCACTGCATTGAATTCTCGAACGTATGTACAGCGGGAACGCGCGCGCAAAGCGGCGCGCACCAGCGCCGCGATCGAGACCGCGGTCCTGCGAGAGGTCGCGCGTCGCGGTTACCACGCGCTCCGGATGACCGATGTCGCGCGGCGAGCGCACGTCGCACCGCGCACGTTGTACCTGCACGCCGCATCGAAGGAGCGCCTCGTTGAACAGGCGCTGCGACGGCGCGCGACCGCGCAGATCGCGCGCGTCGAACGCTGGCGGCCACGATCGGAAGCGCCAGAGTCGGTCCTCAACGAGCTGGTCACGCTGCACGACCGCGAGTACCGCGTCGAGTCCGTGCTCCTGGAGACGCTCGTCGATGGGGCACTGCCGCGCGCTGCCGCGGCGCCGCTGCGGGACCTCGACAACATGCGGCTGGCGCTGATCACGCGCACGATGAATGACCTCGCGCGGCGCGGCGCGCTCCGCGTGCGTGCCGCGGACGCGATCGCTCTCGCACACGCGCTCCTCTCCTACCCCACGTGGCGCACCGCACTCACCGGTCCGGCGCGACGGCGCGCGCCCCGTCTGGTCGCCGCGGCGCTCCGCAGCGCTGTCCTCTGAGCGCGCCGCGCAGTCACGGGATCCTGCCGACGACGAGTTCAGCGCGAACGGCACTCGTCGATGGCCGCTCTCGCGATGGCGCCTCCCAGCGGGACTAGCTCCGCTCGATCTCGAGCTTTCCTTTCACTCCGTTGAGCTCGCCCTCCCATGCGTGGCCGCGCCCGGTCACGCCTTTCGCGACGGATGTCGCAAGCACCTCGCCCTGAAGGAAGTCGGCGAAACGCTCGATCGTCTGCCCGAGTGCGCCCTCGTACCGCAGGACGATGCGATCGGCGATATCGAGGCCGGCTTCCTTCCGGAGCGTGTTCACGTGATGCGCGAGCTCGCGCGCGAGCCCTTCGGCTTCGAGTTCAGGCGTGGTCTCCGTGACGAGCGCGGCGATCGCACCGGCGTCACGGCCGACCGCGTGTCCGGCGGTCCCCTCGTGGCTCACGAGTACCTCGGCTGGCGAAAGGGTGAAGCCCTCGACGACCGTGGTCCCGTCGCGCTTGGTGAAGCGGCCATCCGCCAGCGCCTGGCGGACGCGCGGCAGATCCTTGCCGAGCTTCGGCCCGAGCGCCTTGAGCTCCGGCTTCACGGTCTCGCGCACAAGCCCCTTCGCGTCATCGCGCACCTCGAACGCTTTCACATTGAGCTCGTCGCGGATGATCGCGGCGAGCTCGTCCTGGCCCTCGAGCGCGCCGCGGTCGCGGTCGTTCGGATCGAAGACCGCGATGAGCTTCGGCAGAGGCGTGCGGACCTTCGTCTTCGCGGCGGAGCGCGCGGTGCGGCCGAGCGACACGACGCGCATCGCGGCACGCATGCGCCGCTCGAGGTCGTCATCGATCCGCTCGGCGCGGACCTCCGGGTAGGGCGTGAGGTGGACCGACGCCGGCGCTCCCCGCACGGCGTGACGCACCAGGTTCTGGTACAGCGACTCCGCGACGAACGGCATGATCGGGGCGAACAGTCGCGCGAGGGTCGTGAGCGCCTCGTAGAGCGTTTGGTACGCGGCGAGAGAGTCGCGGCGAGACTCGGTCTTCCAGTACCGCGAGCGGTTGCGCCGCACGTACCAGGTCGACAGGTCGTCCCAGAACGCTTCCATTCGCAGCGCCGCGGTCTGCGCGTCGTACCGATCCAGCGCCGCTCGGCCGTCTCGCACCAGCCGCTCGAGCGATGACAAGAGCCAGCGGTCGATGAGCGGACGCTCGGAGATCGGGACCTGTGCCTCATTCGGATCGAACGCGTCGAGGTTCGCGTAGGTCACGAAGAACGAGTACGTGTTCCAGAGCACGAGGAGCTTTCGCTTGACCTCACTCAGGACGTTGTAGCCGAAGAGGACCTTCTCGGCCGGATCGTGACGCGCGTAGTACCAGCGGACGACGTCGGCGCCGGCGTGCTCCGCGGCCTGCGGGAAGTCGATGAAGTTGTCGCCGGTCTTGTGAAACTCCTCGCCATTCTCGTCATAGACGAACTCGTTCGAGAGCACCGTCCTGTACGGCGCCTCACCGGTCAGCACGACACTCATGAAGAGCTGTGAGTAGTACCAGAGCCGCACCTGCTCGAGGTTCTCGGTCTCGAACTCGGCGCGGAACCACTTCTCCCAGTGCGCGCGGTCCTTGAAATAGCCGAGCGTCGAGAACGGCACGATCCCGGCGTCGAGCCAGGCGTCACCGACCTCTTTCACGCGCGTGCTCTCCGCCGTGCAGTGCGGGCACGCGACGACGACGTCGTCGATCCAGGGCCGATGAAGCTCCTGCAGCCCCTGGGTCCCGCGCACCGCCCGCTCCCTCAGCTCCTCTTCGCTACCGATGACGAAGAAGTGGTCGTTCGTGCAGGTATAGAAGGGCAGCGGGAGGCCCCAGTAGCGCTTGCGGCTGATATTCCAGTCACCCATGCTGTCGAGCCAGTTGTCCATGCGGCGACCGATGAACTCCGGGAGCCAGCGCACCTTCGCCGCGGCCTCCTTCAGCTTCGGGCGCAGGTCGTCCATCGAGATGAACCACTCGTCCGCGACGCGAAAGACGATCTCCTCCTTGCAGCGCCAGCAGACCGGATAGGAGTGCGTGTATGGCAGCTCGCGGAAGAGCCGGCCGCGCGTCTTGAGGTCGGCGGCGATCTCGTGCGCGACGTCGCGCGCCTCCTTGCCCTCGAGCCAGCCGAAACCCTTGTTGAAATGCGCGCTGTCGTCGATGGGCACGACGACCGGCAGCTTCTCCGTCTTCGACAACGCGAAGTCCTCGGCGCCGCAGCCGGGCGCGATGTGCACGATCCCGGTGCCCTCGGCCTCGCCGACCTGATCCCACGCGATCACGCGATGTCCCGGCTTCGTCTGTGCCCCGATCGGCAGCTCGTCGAACGGCCCGGAGTAGCGGAGGCCCAGCAGCGTCTTTCCTTTGAACGTCTCGAGTAGCTCGGCATCGTGCCACTTCGTTTGCCTGAACACGGCCGCCGACAGGATCAGGATTTCGGGCGCCGACGCTCCGTCCGCGCGGACGCGTACGCGCGCGTAGTCGAGGTCCGGATGAACGGCAAGGGCAACGTTCGCCGGAAGCGTCCATGGCGTGGTGGTCCAGGCCAGGAACGATTCAGCGACACGGCCCTCGATCGGGAAGCGGACGTACAGCGATGTGTGCGTCATCTCCTTGTACGAGCCGGTCATCTCGTGCTCGGATAGCGCGGTGCCGCAGCGCGCGCACCACGGCATCGCGCGGTGGCCCTTGTAGAGCCAGCCCTTCTCCTGGCACAGCTTCAGGACGTGCCAGATGTTCGAGATGTTGTCGTCGCTGTACGTGTAGTAAGAGTTGTCCCAATCCATCCAGCGACCCAGGCGGATGTCGTGCTTCGTGATCACCGCGGCGGACCGATCGACGCGCGCGCGGCACGCGCGTGAGAAGCGGTCGATGCCGTACGACTCGATGTCCCGCTTGCTGTTCAGGTTCAGCTCGCGCTCGACCTGCACCTCGACCCAGAGACCCTGGCAATCGAAGCCGCTCTGCCAGCGCAGCTCGTGCCCCTGCATCGCCTTGTAGCGCTGGTAGAGATCCTTGTACGTGCGACCCCAGGCGTGGTGCACTCCCATGGCTTCGACGTTCGCGGTGATCGGGCCGTCGACGAACGAATAGCGCGGCCCACCGGCGTTCTTCTTGCGCAGCGCTTCGAAGCTCTGGTCGCGCTCCCACAGCTCGAGGACGCCGTGCTCGAGCTCCGGGAGGTCGAATGACGACCCCACCGGTGTGAAGCGCGTCTTCTCGTTCGTCGTCGCCATACGCTCCCTTCGGTCGCTAACAGGGGCCCCTGCCCCTGGCCACAAAAACGCCGTCCCGCTCCCGGGACGGCGCTGCCGTGGTACCACCCGAGTTGGCACGCTCCGCGCGCGCCCACTCATCGCATTGCTAACGGAGTGACTCTCCGGCCGGGTCTAGTGGCCTCGCGGCTTTCTTCCGGCGGCATCGGGGTGGATCGCCCCTCGAACGCCTCTGACGCCGAGTGTACCGGCCTGTGCCCTCCAGCTCAGTCGGATTCGGGCACGACTCGCCAGGCCCTGCGACCATCATGATACTTGACCTATATATATGGCACCGATATACATACGCTGACAAAAGAAACACTGGGAGGTCGCTCGAGATGGCAAAGCGCAGCGAACAGGTGAAAGACGTCCGTTTCCGCGCCGACGCGAACGGCTGCCTCTCGCGGCCCGCGTTCGAAGGGGCCCTCACCGCCGCGCTCAAACGTGAGCCGCTGGCGACGCTCGTCCATCTCGACCTCGACGATCTGCTCGTGCTCAACGAAAAGGCCGGCCGCGAGGCCGGCGACAGGGCGATCAATACCGCGATCGCCACGCTCTCGAAGACCGCCGCGAAGGAGGGCTGGACGCTGGGTCGGATCGGCGGCGACGAGTTCGCACTGCTCGCTCCCGGCACGTCGCTCGAGCCGATCTTCCTGCGCGCCGAGCAGCTTCGAAAGGAGCTCGACATCGCGCTGGCGAAGGCTATCCCGCACGGACAGAAGTGCACGGTCAGCATCGGCGTCGCCAACACGCCGCGCGATACCAAGTCGCGCGGACCCGTGGCGGCGGACGAGCTCATGCGCAAGGCGGACCTCGCGCTGCTCGCGGCCAAGGAACAGGGCGGCGACGCGGTCGGCCTCACACCGAGCGATGACATGGTCCTCAAGTCCTCCTATTACTCCGCCGCGCAGCTCGGCCGGCTCAAGGGCCTCGCGGAGCGACAGAAGAAGAAGGAGGCGGCGCTTTTGCGCGAAGCGCTCGACGACCTCCTGCGGAAGCACGAGCGCTCGTAGTCTCTGCGCGTGGAGTTGCCGACCCCGGTCACTCGCGAGGTCGACGAGCTAGCGCGACGGTTCGGTCCGACGCTGAACGTCGTCGCGACGATCGACGACTCCTTCAAAGATCCGATCTGGAAGCGGGATCGTTATGGCGAGGTCTGCATGGTCGTGCGACGGCCCAGTGGCAGGATCCTCCTCTCCATCAAGACCTTTTACCCGCGCGGCGCCTACCGGCTGCCCACTGGCGGCATCCGGCACGGCGAAGGCGTGTACGACGCGCTGGTCCGCGAGACACACGAGGAGACCGGCCTCGGCACCGCGGTTCGCCGCTTCCTCGCGCGCATCACCTACGCCCCGCTTTCGTCCCCCGGCGCGCCGCCCGTGTTCCACACGTTCGCGTTCCTCCTCGATGAGCTCGGGGGCACGCTCGGCGCACTCGACACCTCGGAACGAATTGAGGAGTGGCGCGAGATCGAGATCGGTGATCTTCCCCGCGTGGCTGACGTGCTCGACCAGCTCACCACGCAGGGGACAGAAGACATCGGCGGCGACTGGCGTGCGTGGGGAGCGTTCCGCGCGGTGGTGCACCGCGCCGTGCACAAGGCGCTGGCGAGCGTCTAGGCCTCGAGCTTGAAGAAACGAAAGGCGATGACGAAAGTGATGACGCTCCACGCGACGATGCCGATAAGGTCCCTGCCGATATCACCGATCCCCGCGCCGGCGGTGGCGACCTGACGAAGCGCGTCGTTGAGGAAAGTGAGCGGAAGGACGTCGGACACGGGCTTCAGAAACGCGGGCACCGCGTCGCGCGAAAAGAAGACGCCCGACAGGAACATCTGCGGGAGCGTGACGAGCTGTAGGATCGCCGGCGCCTGGTTTTCGGTGGTGACGAAGCCGGTGACGGCAAAGCCGAGGCAGAGGAACAGGACGCTGCCGAGGATCGCGATGGCCAGCACGAGGCCGAGGCTTCCGACGATGCTGACCTTGAACGCGAACACGGCCACGGCGAGCAGGATCAACACCTGCACGACCGCGAGGAGCAGCCGCTCGAGGACGTGCGAAGCCATGTAGTTCCGGCGCGAGATCGGGGTGGCCATGATGCGGCGGATGACACCGCGCTGGCGGTCGACGACGAACGAGAACATCACGCTGGCGACGCCCAGCTGCATGATCGTCATTCCGACGATGCCCGGCGTGAGGAAGTCCACGTATTTGAGGTTCCGGCCGGCGACCTCCTCACGCTTCGTCGCCACGACAGGGGCGGTCTGCGTGATGGCGAACGACATCTGGTCGATGACCTGCGTGAGGATCGCCGACCCGACGGCGACCTGCTCCCCTCGTCCCTGATTGGCGTAGAGCGTGAGCGTCGGCACGGTCCCACCGGGGCGCGCTGGGGCGATCTTGAAATCGGCGGGGATGACGAGAACGATGTCGCGGTCGCCCTTCTGGAGGCGCTCGAGCTCCGCCTCGATCGTGCCGTTGGAGAGCTGCAGCGTTTCGATCTTCGCGAGACCGCCGCGGAATGCCTGACTGTCCGCGTTGTTCGCGTTGTCGACGATCCCCATCGCGACGTGGCCGAACGCCCCGAAGTTCAGGATCCCGAAGAGACCCATGAAGATCAGCGGGAAGAAGAAGCCGAAGAAGAGCGCGGTCCCGTCGCGCGTATACGCGCGCAGCAGCATCAGCGTGTAGCCGAGTACCTGGCGGATCTCAGTCCTCCCTCAGCGCGTGACCGGTGAGATCGAGGAACACGTCTTCGAGGTTCGCCTGCTGCTGCACCGGCTTGGAGAAGCCGCTCCCGAGCAGGTGCGATATGAGCGCGCGCGGTGAGTCGAGCGCGATGATGCGGCCGTTGTCCATGATCGCGACGCGGTCGCACAGCACCTCGGCTTCGTCGAGGTAGTGCGTCGTGAGGAAGACGGTCGTCCCGCGATCGCGGATCGCGCGGATCAGCTCCCACAGGTTGCGCCGTGCCTGCGGGTCGAGACCCGTCGTGGGCTCGTCGAGGAAGAGCACCTGCGGTTCGTTCACCATCGCGACGGCGATCGAGAGGCGCTGGCGCTGCCCGCCCGACAGCTTCTCGGACTTCTGCTTCGCCTTGTCCTCGAGGCCGACGGCGCGGAGCAGCGCGAGCGAGTCGACCTTCCGCTCGTAGAACAGGGCGAAGAGATCGACGATCTCCCTGGCGAGGAAGTTCTCCGGAAAGGCGCTCTGCTGCAGCTGCACCCCGATCCGCTCCTTCACTCGCGAGGGATCACGGCGGACGTCGACGCCGGCGACGAGCGCCGCACCGCCATCCGCTTCGCGCAGGCCCTCGAGGATCTCGACCGTCGTCGTCTTCCCCGCCCCGTTGGGGCCGAGGAGCGCGAAGATCTCGCGCTCCTGGACGTCGAAGCTCACGCCGTCGACCGCCTTGATCTGCCCGTAGCTCTTGCGAAGATCGCGTACGGAGACGATCGGCGCCACGGTCAGGGCGGCCTGACGAATGTCGCGGGCGGTCCGATCACGGTCTTACGAAGGCACGGTAGGCGGCGTCGTGCAGATAGAGCGCGACGGGCAGGAGCGCGACGGCGGCCACGACGATCCGGACGACGACGGGATGCGGTCGCCGGAGGCGGCTGTAGGTGACGACCAGCGCGATGGCGATGGCGCCCAGCAGCGGCACCGTCGTGAGCCAGTGCGAGGGGGCCGCGCTGTCGAAGACCAGCGAGTAGATCGTCGCGGCGTCCAGCGAGCCGGCGGTCAGTCCGATGACGGCGAAAACGCCTGCATTCCGGGCCGGATCGCGGAGCGCCAGGAGCAGGCCGATGCCCAGCGCGCCGAGGATCGTCCCGAGCATCCGCTCGTAGGTGCGGTGGAAGGGTGCGTACAGGAACACGTCGGGGAACGCCAGCGAGAGCACGACCGGGGCGAAGAAGAGCGCCGCGCAGACGACGCCGACCGCCCGGGCGCCGCGAAGGGTCGCGGTGCTCACGTGCGGCTGGCGCTCCACGACCGGCGAGTCTCTTACGCTATGTGGTCCATGTCGAATGAGGGGAGTCGGCAGCGCCCGCTCATGCTCACCGCGGGACCGTCGCTCGGGTCTCCCGGTCTTGCCGCGCTCCTCTCAGCGCTCCTCCCCGGCCTCGGTCAGGTGTACCAGCACCGCTGGATCAAAGGCGCGCTCATGCTCCTCCTCCCGATCTTCGCGTTCGCCCTCGCGGGCGCGTTCGTCGTGAACGCCGATCCGCTCACGGCGTGGGTCCTCCGTAACGCGACGTACGTGACGTTCCTCGCGATCGCGACCGCTCTCGTCTACCACGTCTACGTCGTTGTCGACGCGTTCGCCGGGCGTATGCGTCGGTTCAGCGGCCGACACCTGATCGACTACGGCGTTCTCGCGCTGGTGACGACGACGCTGATCGTCACGTACGGGACGATCTATCGCGAGTCGACGCCATGGGCCGCGCTCATGGGCAGGATCTTCGCTCCGATCACGCGACAGCCGGCACCGACCGTGGCCGGCGATGAGGCGGCTCCGGTCTGGACGGGGAACGAGCGTCTGAACGTTCTCGTCCTCGGTATCGACACGCGCGACGGCGACCGCACGACGCAGAACACCGACACGATGATCGTCGTCTCGCTCGATCCGCTGAACAGGACTGCCGCGATGCTGTCGATCCCCCGCGACGTCTACGTCAACAGGCCGGGTACGTTCCAGGGAAAGATCAACGGCGCGTTCGCGTTCGGCGGCCCGGACCTCGCGCGCAGGGTCGTCAACGACCTGCTCGGCATCAAGATCCACTCGTACGCGCTCGTGAACTTCGACGCGTTCAACCGCATCGTCAACGGCGTCGGCGGCGTCATCGTCGACGTGAAGCGGCCGGTCCGTGACGAGTTCTATCCGACCGTCGACTACGGCGTCGAGCGCGTGAACATCTCCGCCGGGCCGCAGCTCATGTTCGGCGACACGGCACTCAAGTACGCGCGGTCACGCCACGACAGCAACGACTACAGCCGCGCGCGCCGGCAGCAGGACGTGCTCGCGGCCCTGCGCCTGAAGCTGTCGGAGCCATCGGCGCTGCGCGCGCTCCCCTCCCTCATGGACGGCGTCGGCACGACGATCGAGACCGACTTCGATCCGTCGAACGTCCTTCCCCTCGCTGGCGCCGCGGCGAAGATCGCGAGCTCGGACATCACCAGCGACGTGCTCTACCCGTGCGGCAGTAGCTATCCGCACTGCGAGCTGACCTACGACAGCGACGGGGGCTTCTTCCTCATCCCGGATGTCGCGAAGGTCCGCGACCTTGCGGCGTCGCTCTTCTACGACCCGAAGGTGCGCCAGGAGGGTGCGCGGGTCGAGGTCCAGAACACCGGCGCGCGCAGCGGGGTCGCGAAGCAGGTCGCGGACCGGCTCGAAGCGCGCGCCTTCGACATCAGCGCGGTCACCGACGGCAGCTCGGCCCGATCGGCCGTCGTGCTGCGCAACTCGACCAAGCGCTACACGGCCGAGCAGCTCCGCACGCAGCTGGGACTCCCGATGGAGACGGCCGACGGCGCCGGCGGAGCGGACATCGTCATCCGCATCGGCAACGACTTCCGGAGCTTCGCGACCGACCTAGCTCGCTGACTTGTAAATCGGCGTCAGCCAGTCTCGGTAGCGCGCATCCTTGCCGCGCACGGCATCGAAATAGACCTTCGAGATGCGCTTCGTGATCGCCCCGACCTCGCCCGTTCCCACCTCGCGATGGTCGACGCTCGTGACCGGTGAGATCTGCACGCCCGTCCCACACATGAACATCTCGTCGCAGATGTAGAGCTCGGTGCGGTCGATGCTTCGGATCTCCACCGGTATCCCGAGGTCCGCGGCGATACGCATGACGTTGCCACGAACGATGCCCTCGAGGATGTTGTCGGTGGCCGGTGGCGTGATGAGCTTGCCGTCACGCACCAGGAACAGGTTCGCGGCCGAGCCCTCGGACACGTGACCCTCCTGCGTGAGCACGATGGCCTCGGCGAATCCGGCTTCCTCCGCCTCGCTCTTCGCCAGCGCGGCGTTGACGTACGAGCCGGTGATCTTGCTGCGGGCGGGAATGGCGTTGTCGTCCACCCTGCGCCACGACGACACGTGGCACGCGATGCCCTTGTCGATGTCGATGTAGTTACCGAACGGCACGGCGAAAACGGTGAAACCGTCGTCGAGGTTGTGTAGGCGGACGCCGATGAGCGGGCTGGCCTTGTACGCGACAGGCCGGATGTAAGCGTCCTCCCGGTAGCCGCACTTCCGGAGCAGGTCGACGGTGATCGCGACGAGCTCGTCGACGGTGTGCGGGATCCGGATCCGCATGATCTTTCCCGAGCGCAGGAGCCGCGAGTAGTGCTCGCGGAGGTGGAGGCCGTACAGCTGCTCCTCCTCGGCGTTCCAGTAGGCGCGGATCCCCTCGAAGACGCCCGTCCCGTAGTTGAATCCGTGCGTCATGACCGAGATCTTGGCGTCGCGGATCGGGACGAACTTGCCGTCCAGGAAGGCCCACGCGCTGTCCGGTGCGGCCCCTCTCGGCAGCTTGGCGGGTCGCACCAGCTCCTGCACCATGCCCCACTCCTTGCCGGTCGCGTCAGCGACCCTTGACCGGCCGACCGCACGCCCCGTGCCGACCTTCGTTCCCGCATTGTGACACGGCGACCCCGCCGGCTCGGTGACGGTCCTCGGTCAGACCGCTACGATGCCGACTGGTCAGACCGCTGTTGACCCATTCGCGGGCGAACGGCGTACGAGTCCGTGGAGGTGCAGGCAATGTGGCGAGTGACCGGTAGACGTTTCGTGACGATCCTCGGTGCGGGGATGCTCGTCGCGGCGGCGTGCGGTGGCGCTGCGACCGCTCCGTCGCCGAGCGCATCGGTGGCTGGCTCGGCAACGGCCGAAACGATGACGCAACCGACGCGACCCGTCGAGTTCGTGATCAGCACCGCGGTCGGCGGTGGTTCCGACATCTACGCGCGCGCGATGCAGGCGATCATCGAAGAGCAGAAGCTGTCATCGCAGCCGGTGCAGCCGGTGAACAAGGAAGGCGGCTCCGGCGCTGTCGCGTTCACCTACGTGTTCGAGAAGAAGGGTGACATGCACTACATCATGATCACCCTCAACAGCTTCTTCACGACGATCGTCACGCAGCCGTCGCTGCCGTACAAGGCGACGGACTTCACGCCGATAGCGAATCTCGCGCTCGACCCGTTCTTCCTGTGGGTCAACGAGGACAGCCCGTGGAAGAACGCCGGCGACGTCATCGCGGCGGCAAAGGCGAAGGAGATCGTCGTCGCGGGTACCGGCTCGAAGCAGGAAGACGAGGTGATGTTCCTTCGGATCGCGGAACTCGCGGGGACCAAGCCGTTCCGGTATGTCCCGCAATCCGGCGGTGGCGCGGTAGCGACCGCGCTCGCCGGGCACCAGGGCGGAGTCGAGGTCACAGTGAACAACCCCAGCGAAGGTCTCGGTCTGTACCAGCAGAAGAAGCTGCGCCCGCTGTGCGCGTTCATGCCCGCCAGCCCGACGACTGGCGCCTACTCGGGTCTGGCGACCTGCAAGTCGCAGGGCCTCGCGATCGATGACTACTTCGTCATGCGCGCCATCATGGCCCCGCCAGGCCTGTCCCCGGCGCAGCAGGCCTTCTGGGTCGACGTGTTCAAGAAGGTCTATGACTCCGCGAAGTGGAAGGACTTCATGAACACGAACGCGCTGAACCCGGATTTCCGATCGGGCATCGACTTCCGCACGTTCATCAATAACTACCAGAAGCTGCACCAGGACATCGCGACCAAGAACAAGTGGGTATGACCCAGAGCGCGTGAGGCCGTACCAGGTCGCGACGGCGGCGGTCATGATCCTGATCGCCGCCGTCGCCATGTTCGACAGCCGCGCGTCTGCCCTCCCCGACCTCAGCGGCAGATTTCCCGGTGGCCTCGGGCCGGGCTTCTATCCGTTCTGGTCCGCGGCGATGATCGTCGGCGCGGCGGTGGTGGTGATCTACCGGTGGTCCGTGACGCCGGCGACGGGCGAGGGCGTGTTCGCGAAGCGCGAGGCGTGGACCGCGCCGCTCAAGATCGCGCTCCCGATGATCGTCGCCGTCGGGCTCATCCAGTGGATCGGCTTCTACTTCGTGACCAGCCTGTATATGGGCTTCTTCGCCCGATTCATCGGCCGTTACCGCTGGATCTGGGTGATCGTCATCGCGGTCGTGTTCCCGGCGCTCATCTATTTCTCGTTCGAGAAGGGCTTCCGGGTCTTCCTGCCGAAGAGCAAGCTCTACGAGCAGGGCTTCCCGCTTTAGCGCGTAGCGCAGATGGAGATCCTCACCGGCTTCACGAGCACCCTGGGCAGCCTGGCGGGCGGCTTCGGGACGGCGCTCCAGCCGTTCAACCTGCTCCTCCTGACGATCGGCTGCTTCCTCGGGCTCATCATCGGCGTCCTTCCCGGCCTCGGCGGCACGAGCGGCGTCGCGATCCTGCTCCCGATCACCGTCTTCATCGCGAACACCGGGCCCGGCGGGGCCACCAGCGCGGTCATCTTCCTCGCCGGGATCTACTGGGGCGCGCTATTCGGCGGCGTCATCACCTCGATCCTCTTCAACATCCCCGGCGAACCGTGGGCGGTCGTGCTCCTGTTCGACGGCTTCCCGCTGGCAAAACGGCTGGGCAAGCCCGCGCTCGCGCTCTCATCGTCCTTCTTCGCGTCGTTCATCGGCGCGTTCATCGCGACGGTGCTCTTCACGTTCTTCGCGCGTGCGCTCGCGGACGTGGCGCTCGCATTCGGTCCGGCCGAGCTGTTCGCGGTCTTCATCATGTCGTTCGCGACGCTCATCGGGCTCGGCTCGGAGTCGCCCGCGAAGAGCGTGATGATGATCGGCTTCGGTCTCCTGCTCGCCGCGGTGGGCTTCGACACGCTCACCGGCGCCCCACGCCTCACCTTCGGCCGCATCGAGATCCTCTCGGGCATCGGCTTCGTCCCGGTCACGATCGGCCTCTTCGGCATGGGCGAGATCCTCGCCTCCGCCGAGGAGCAGGGCATCGGCTTCGTGGAGCGTCTCTCGGCGAAGGTCGGTCTGAAGGACATCCTCGAGACGCTCGGGGAGCTTCGCAAGCGCATCTGGACCGTCGTCGCCACGGCCGTCATCGGGTTCTGGTTCGGCGTCCTCCCCGGCCACGGCGCGACGGCGGGATCGTTCCTCGGCTACGGCCTCGCTCGCCAGTACTCGAAGAACAAGGCGAACTTCGGCAAGGGCGAGATCACCGGGATCATGGCGCCGCAGGCGGCGGCCGACGCCTCCGCGGTGGGCTCGCTCGTGCCGATGGTCGCGCTCGGCGTCCCCGGCTCGCCGACGTCGGCGGTCATCATGGCCGGCTTGTTCATCTGGGGACTGCAGCCGGGGCCGCTCCTCTTCATCGACCACCCCGACTTCGTGTGGGGCCTTACCGCGAGCATCTACCTCGGCCATCTCATCACGTTCGTGATGTGCCTCCTCGCCGTCCCGCTCCTCGCGCGGATCATGCGCGTGCCTTACGCGATCATCACGCCGTTCATCGTCATCATCTCGATCATCGGCTCGTACTCGCTCAACAACAGCATGTTCGACGTGTTCATCACGATCACGTTCGGATTCGTCGGGTACTGGCTGCGCAAGATGAAGTACCCGCTGGCGCCGCTCGTCGTCGCGATCGTGCTCGGCGACTCGACCGAGCGCGAGTTGCGCAAGGCGCTCATCGCCAGCGCGGGCAGCCCGCTCATCTTCGTCGGCAGCCCACTGGCCGCGACCCTGATGATCCTCGCGATCATCCTGCTGCTCCTGCCGGTCGTGCGCACCCTGCGTGAGCGTCGCGCGCGGCCCGCGTCCGTCGACCACGCGGCGTGACGTCGCTCGACATCGCGCTCATCGCAGCGGCGTTCGCGCTCATCCTCTTCGGCGCCGAGGTCTTCACCAACGGGATCGAGTGGCTGGGCATCAAGCTCAATATGTCGGAGGGCGCGACCGGCAGCATCCTCGCGGCACTCGGAACGGCGACGCCGGAGACGCTCATCCCGATCGTCGCCATCCTGTTCACCAACACGACCGACTCGGACGAGATCGGTGTCGGGGCGATCCTCGGCGCGCCCTTCATGCTGGCAACTCTCGTGATGCTCCTCATCGGCGTCACGGCTTACGTTCTGCGCAAGCGCCGTGGGCGCGATACGCTGCGCGTCGACACCGCGCACGCGACGCGTGACCTCTCGTTCTTCCTCGTCCTGTACACGGTCGCGCTGGGTCTCGCGCTCCTGCCCAAGGACCTCCACTTCCTCAAGGGCTACCTCGGGTGGATCTTCCTCCCCGCGTACTTCGTCTACCTCTTCCTCGTGCTCCGCACGCCGAAGCTGAGCCCCCTCGACAGCGAAGAGGAGACGGAGGAGCGCGAGGCCTTCGACGAGCTCACCTTCGCGGCGCAGCTACGGCGTTTCGGCCTCGCGCTGGTGCCAACGCGGCCGCCGCTCTGGCTCGTCCTGGTGCAGACCTTCCTCTCCTTCGGCGCGATCCTGATCGGCGCGCGCTTCTTCGCGACCTTCGTCGAGGACTTCTCGCACGCGATGAACTTCAACACGCTCCTCGTGGCGCTGGTCCTTGCCCCGCTCGCGACCGAGCTGCCAGAAGCGGCGAACAGCTTGTTGTGGACCAAGGACGGCAAGGACGTCATCGCGCTCGGGAACGTCGCGGGCGCGATGGTTTTCCAGTCGACGATCCCGGTCACGATCGGCGTGCTCCTCACGCCCTGGGAGCTCGGGCGGTTCGGGACCATCGCGGCGGTCTTCGCGCTCATCTCAGGCCTGCTCATCTGGATCCAGCTGCGCCTGCGCGCACGCGACAACGCGCTCCCCCTCTCCTCGCTCATGCTTGGCGGGAGCCTGTACGTCGTGTTCCTCGCCTACGTCGTCTGGAGTGTCGTGGCGGGCCTCCCAGCCTGAGGCGTCGCACCTGACTAGAATCCCCGCGTCGCGGGGTGAGGAGCTTCCATGACCCGCGCGACGCGATTAAGGGAGGTCGGACGGATCCATGAAGCGACTCCTCGCGATCTGTGCTGCCGTCGGGCTCGTCATCGCGGCCTGCGGCGTCATACCGGGCACCGGAGCCGGGCTCAAGATCGGGATGGTCACGGACATCGGCCAGCTCGAGGACAAGTCTTTCAATGAGTTCTCCTGGAAAGGCGTCCAGGACGGCGCGAAGGCCGTCGGGGGCACGGCCCAGGCGATCGTCACGAAGGACATCGCGGACTATAAGCAGAACATCCAGCAGTTCGTCGATCAGAAATACGACGTCATCGTGACCGTCGGCTTCCTCATCGGGACCGACACGCTGGCCGCCGCGAAGGCGAACCCGACGATCCAGTTCTTCGGCGTGGACCAGTTCATCGCCGACCCGGTCCCGGCGAACTACCAGGGTCTGCTCTTCGCGGAAGCCCAAGCAGGCTACCTCGCGGGCATCGTGGCAGGCACGATCACCAAGAGCGGCAAGATCGGTGCGGTCGGCGGGCGCTCGGACGTGCCGCCGGTCGTGAACTACATCAAGGGCTACGAGAACGGCGCGAAGTCGGTCAAGTCCAACGTGCAGGTCTCTGTCAACTACGTCGAGGACTTCAACGCGCCCGACAAAGGCGAGGCCTCCGCGAAGACGATGATCGGGCAGGGCGTCGACGTGCTCTTCCAGGTCGCCGGCCTCACCGGTGCCGGCGTGCTGCGCGCGGCGTGCAACGCGAAGGTGTATGGGATCGGCGTGGACGTCGACCAGTACCTGTCGCTCCCGGACTCGAAGGCGTGCATCATCACCAGCGCCGAGAAGCGCCTTCAGAACGCGACGCGCGACGCGATGAAGCGCTTCAAGGACAAAGGCAAGCAGACGGGCAACTTCATCAACGACGCGACGAACGACGGCATCGGCGTGTCGGAGATCCGCAACCTGAGCCCGGTCCCGGCGGGTCTGCAGGACAAGATCAAGCAGGCCACCGAGGACATGAAGTCCGGCAAGCTCAAGCCGATGTAGGCGAATGGAAGCGGGCCGGCCTTCGGGTCGGCCCGCTTTTGTTATGAGCGACAACAAGACCCCCGTCCTCGAGATGCGCGGGATCACGAAGCGCTTCCCGACGGGCACGCTCGCGAACGACCATATCGATCTCGACCTCGGCGCGCGCGAGATCCACGCGCTCCTCGGCGAGAACGGCGCCGGCAAGACGACGCTCATGAACATCCTCTACGGGCTCGTCACGCCTGACGAGGGCGAGATCCGCATCGACGGCGAGCCGGTGACGATCCGCGATCCCGCGGACGCCATCAGGCGCGGCATCGGCATGGTGCATCAGCACTTCATGCTCGTGCCGGTCCTGACCGTCGCGGAGAACGTCGTGCTCGGCCAAGAGATCACGCGCCCGGGCGGGGTCCTCGACATGCGCGCGGCCGAACGGCGGATCCGCGAGCTCGCCGACCGCCTCGGCTTCACGGTCGACCCCGGTGCGCGCGTCGACCAGCTCTCGCTCGGCCAGCAACAGCGCGTCGAGATCCTGAAGGCGATCTACCGCGGTGCGCGGATCCTCGTCCTCGATGAACCCACGGCGGTCCTCACACCGCAGGAGACCCGCGAGATCTTCGGTGTTCTCCGCCGGCTGCGCGAGGAGGGCACGAGCATCATCTTCATCAGCCACAAGCTCGACGAGGTCCTCGAGATCGCGGACCGCGTCACGGTCATACGCCGCGGCAAAGTCGTCGGCACGCGCAAGCCGTCCGAGACCAACGAGAACGAGCTCGCCGAGCTCATGGTCGGCCGCGCGGTGTCCCTGCGCGTCGACCGTGGGCAGTCGCATCCGGGCGGGGTCGTGCTAGAGGTCGCCGGCCTGCATGCGCTGGACGACCGTCGCCACGAGGTGCTGCGCGGCGTCGACCTGAACGTCCGCGCCGGCGAGATCGTGGGCATCGCCGGCGTCGGCGGGAACGGGCAGGACGAGCTCGTCGAATGCATCGTCGGCCTGCGCAAGCCGATCGCAGGAGCGATCCGCCTTGCCGGACGGGACATCTCGCGACTGGGCGTCGACGCGCGCCGCGACCTCGGGATCGCATACGTCCCCGCCGACCGCCAACGCTTCGGGCTGGTACTTCCCTACCGGCTTCCGGACAACTTCGTGCTGACGCGATACGCGGAGGTGCCGTACGCCGCCGGCTTCGGCGGCTTCGTCCGGCAGGATCGCCCGATCCGCACCGAGGCCGGTCGCCTCGCCAAAGAGTTCGACGTCCGCACGTCATCGCTCGACGTTGCGGCCTCGACGCTCTCGGGTGGCAATCAGCAGAAGGTCGTGGTCGCTCGCGAGTTCCGTCACGACCTCAAGGTGCTCATCATCGATCAGCCGACGCGAGGACTCGACGTAGGCAGCATCGAGTTCATCCACCAGCAGATCATCGAGCGCCGCAACGCCGGGGTCGCGGTGCTGCTCGTGTCAGCTGAGCTCGACGAGGTCCTGGACCTGTCCGATCGGATCCTGGTCATGTACCGCGGCCGCATCGTCGGAAGCTTCGCCGCGAGCGAAGCCCAGCGCGAGAAGGTCGGACTGCTGATGGCCACCGGAGAAGCGCGGCCGTGAAGGCCTGGCGTGCGCGACTCGGACAGACGTGGTCGGTCGCGTCGATCCCCGTGTACTCCATCGTGCTTGCGTTCGCGGTGGCGGCTGTAGTAGTCATCGTGTCGAGCGCGTTCACCGCCACGGGCTTCGATCCGCTGCTCCCCTTCGCTGCGTACGCGCGCCTCTTGGCGGGTGCGTTCGGGAGCGAGAACGGCATCTACAACACGCTCGTCGCGGCCGCGCCGCTGATGTTCGGCGGCCTGGCCGTCGGCCTTGGCCTGAAGGCCGGGCTGTTCAACATCGGCGTCGCCGGGCAGTTCCTCGTCGGGGCTTTCGCCGCGGCGGTCACCGGCGCGACACTCGCGACGGCGCCGACCATCGTCAGCATGCCGCTCGCGATCCTCGCCGGCGCGCTCGCCGGTGCGGCCTACGGCTTCATCCCGGGCTACCTCAAGGCACGCACCGGCGCCCACGAGGTGGTGACCACGATCATGCTCAACAACGCGGCGGCGCTCCTGCTCACATGGGCCGTGAACGACCTCGTGCGCGCTCCCGGATTCACATTCCCGCGCACCGGCGACATCGGTCTGAGCGCATTGCCGGTGCTCCTGGGTCGCAACCTGCACCTGGGCATCGTCCTCGCGGTCGTCGCGATCTTCGTGATCCGCTGGATCCTGAACCGCACGACGCTGGGCTTCGAGATCCGCACGGTCGGCGCGAATCCGAATGCCGCGAGGTACGCCGGGATGCGGCCGATCTTCATCACCGCGCTCACCATGACGTTGTCCGGGCTGCTCGCCGGTCTCGCGGGCGCGATCCAGATCCTCGGCGTCATCGGTTTCTACGCGCCCGGCATCACCGCCTCGGTAGGCTTCGACTCGATCGCGGTGGCCCTCCTCGGACGCTCCGACCCGATCGGCATCCTCTTCGCCGCGCTGCTCTTCGGCGCGTTCCGTGCCGGCGCCCCGCTCATGCAGATCGAGACGAGCGTGCCCATCGAGATCATCGACATCATCCAGGCGCTCGTCATCCTCTTCCTCGCCGCCGACCTGATCGTGCGCAAGGTGTTCCGCGTGCGCGGCCCGAAAGTTGAGATCACCGAGATGGCGACCGTGACGGGCTCGTGGGGCGCGGGGACGCCGCCGGCGGGGACCGCGCCCTGATGGACATCCTCGCGCTGCCGCGCCTGGTCTGGGAGTTCCTGATCTATCTCTTCACGGTCATGCCCGACCTGCTGCCGATCATCCTCTCGCTCGCGACGCCCCTCGCCCTCGGCGCGCTTTGCGGCGTGCTCTGCGAACGGAGCGGGGTGGTCAACATCGGGATCGAGGGCATCATGCTCATGGCGGCGTTCTTCGGCTATCTCGCGGGGTTCGCGCTGCACGAGCCACTCGGTACGGGCGTGGCGCTCGCGGCCGGGATCGCCGTTGCTATCGCGACCGGTGCGATCCTCGGACTCCTGCACGCGTGGCTGACCGTGAGCGTGCGCGCGGATCAGATCATCGCAGGGACGATGATGAACATCGCAGCCTTCGGCATGACGGGCTACCTCAATCGCCTCATCATCACGCCCTCAGGTCGCGGCGGCGCGGGCGTGATCACGCCGTTCCATCTCCCCGATCAATTGGCGTCGTTGCCCTTCCTCGGCCCCCTCCTTGCGATGTTCCTCGACCAAGGTCCGATCGCGATGAGCGTCATCCTGCTCGTCCTCATCTCGCAGTTCGCGCTGTTCCGGACGCGCTGGGGTCTTCGCACGCGCGCGGTCGGCGAACATCCGAAGGCCGCCGACACGGTCGGGATCGACGTCTTCCGCCAGCGCTACATGAACGTCATCACCGGCTGCGCCATCGCCGGCCTCGCGGGGGCGTACCTGACGCTCGAGTCCACCGGCTCGTTCCAGAACGGCATGACCAACGGACGCGGCTTCATCGCGCTCGCCGCTGTGATCTTCGGCCGCTGGACGCCCCTCGGCGCGTTTGTCGGCGCGCTCCTCTTCGGCACCGCGACGGCGTTCGGGATCATCGTCAACGTCCGGCCGGCCGAGGGTGACCTCGGCACGCTGATGAAGACGATCCCGACGTTCTGGTACGCCGCACTGCCCTACCTCATCAC
>DASYUY010000077.1:0-20994 GCA_036000705.1 Candidatus Limnocylindria bacterium
AAGCGCTCGACGATGGCCGGGATCGTTTCCTTGCCAGCGATCTTCGAGGATCGCCAGCGCCGTTCGCCGGCGATGATCTCGTACTGATCGCCTGACGGCCGGACGAGGATGGGCTGCAGGACGCCGTGCTCTTTGATGGACGCGGCGAGCTCCTGCAGCGTTTCCTCATGCCAGGTCATGCGTGGCTGCGACGGGTTCGGGATGACCTTCTCGAGCGGCAGCTCGCGCACCGCGGTGGGTGTGCGCGCCGCAAGCAGGCTGATGATGCCGGGCTGCGCCTCGGTCTCCTGCTGGAAGATCCGATCACCGGCGGCGCGGAACGATTTGCGGCTGTGTGAGGACGGACTACTTGTGAGCACCGATCACCTCCCTCGCGAGATCCACAAAGCTCTTTGCCGCGTCCGAACGCGGCTCGTACACGGTGATGGGAACACCGGCCGTCGGCGCCTCGCCGATCTTCACCGACTGCCGGATCACGGTGTCGAACACCTGGTGATCGCCGAGCTCGCGCAGCGAGTCGAGCATGTCGCGCCCGAGGATCGTGCGCGAGTCATAGAACGTCGGCAGGAGTCCGAGCACCTTCAGTCTTGGATTGAGGCGTGCCTGCACGGTCTTGATGATCTTCAAAAGCGCAGCGACACCCTTGAGTGCGTAGTACTGCGTTTGCACCGGGATGATCACGCCGTTCGCGGCGACGAGCGCGTTGAGAGTCAGCAGCCCGAGCGTCGGCGGGCAGTCGATCAGGATGTACGAGTAGCGCTGCACGATGTCCTGACTCAGCTTGTCGCGCAGCGCCATCTCACGACCGATCGCGTTGAACAGCTCCACTTCGGCAGACGAGAGCTCGAGCGTCGCAGGTGCGACGTCCAGATTCTTCGTCTTCGTGGGCCGGATGATCGAAGTGAGCTTGAGGTCGGGGTCGATGAGGACGTTCGCGATGTTCTTCTCGACTGTGTTCAGGTCGATGCCGAGTCCGACGGTGAGATTCGCCTGCGGATCCAGGTCGAGGCAGAGAACACGGTGCCCGAGCGACGCTAGCGCGCCGCCGAGGTTGATCGTGCACGTCGTTTTACCGACGCCACCTTTTTGGTTGGCGACCGCGATGACCGTTCCCACGCGCTTCCTCCCGTCGTTTCCGTCCCCGGAACGACGCGCACGTGCGGAAGCGGTGCACGTGACTCCCCTCGCGGCGCCCGACCTAGCATAGCCCGACTTCCGCAAAGACAACGTACAGACAGCGGAATCCGGTTCGGGGCCTCACGTGCCCCCGGCGCTATCCCGCCCTACGTCGCTGGCTCTGCTGGGTCGGGTGGGCTCGTTTGGGGGCGTCGGCAGGCACACGGGCGGCGCTCATGAGGTCACAAAGGCAGCGGTGCCGAGGACGATCCCAGTAACGGCACCGATGACGATGAACACGATCAGTGCAACGACCACGACGGCCACCGTGTAGGCGGTCGCCTTCTCCTGGGGGACCTTCATGAGCACGGGCAACCCGAGATACAACAGGTACAGGCTGTACAGGCCCACGATCGAGAGGGGGCTGAGGGCGGGGATCAGCGCGAAGACCCCGGCCACCCACTGCGCCGTGCTCGAGTAGGCGGCGACCTTGAAGGCTTGAGTCAGGTTGCGCGTTCCGGAGTAGCGGGTCGCGAGGTTGTCGATCACCTGGGCCACGACGTAAGCCCCCAGTAGCGCCAGCGCGAAAGCCACCAGCGCACCGACAATGGCGTTCGTGATCGGGACACGGACCACGCCTACGACCGGCAGGTTCGTGCCGATCAGCGCGCTTCCGACGGCGTTCGCCACTGGACCGATCGCGGCGAGCGGGATCACGTATGTGCGATAGAGGATCGCGATGGTGGTCTGCTCCTGGTCGATCACGAGCCACTCTTGCCTCGGACGCATCAGGATGGCCCGCACGCGATCGACGAGCTTTGGTGAAAGGACCCCCTGGACGAGCGACATGACCTGCTCCTTCCTCCGACGCCACGGCCGGATCGGCCGAGATAATGCGCCGGATCGAGCGGGCGTATCGTTCCGCCGGGGCCGTGCGCGGGCTACCATCGGACTGGCGGGCCCTGTATCGCTTCGCTCCATCGCTGCGGCGCACCCTCGGGCTGATGACGCTTCGCTCACGGGCCGTCGTCGGGCTGCGAAGGGCGCAGCACTCTCGGGGGCCCGTATCGCTTCGCTCACGGGCCCGTCGTCGGGCTGCTGCGACCATACGATGGTCGCGCAGCCCTCCTAGGGCCCGTAGCTCAGTGGTCTAGAGCGGCGGACTCATAATCTGCTGGTCCTTGGTTCGAATCCAAGCGGGCCCACAAGAAAACCGGGCCTTTTGACGGGCCCGGTTCTCCGGTCGGTGGTGCGATTGGCTACTCAGTGGCCAAGTTTCAGGGACCAAAGAGCGCATCGATGGTGGCGGCTGCCTGCTTCTGCATTGTCGGGGGGTGAGGTGCGAGTAAATGTGCCGTGCTTGGAACCCGCGAGAGAGCTGCGCCTCCCGTGAGCTGGCGGCGCGGTCCTCACGCGCGTTGTGCTCGCCGCCGAGCTGACTGCGGAGGTTGAGCATGCCCTGAAGGGCAGCCTGCTCGCGATCGTAAGCCTGACGACCGGTTCTTGTCAGCATCAGACCTCCAAAATGGCCGGGCGGCGTGCGTTGATCTGCACCCCTGGCGAGCGGCGGTTGCGCTGAATTCCTCGAGCCCCCGCGAAGTTTGGAAAACCTCGGCAGACGCCTTGACATCCCCGCGAGGAGGGCGAGCCTCCGCGCATCTGGGGGAGAGGGGAGGTACGGACTATGCGCAGATTCATCCTCGTGTTGACGCTCGTCGCTATCGCGCTTTCCACCGCGTCCAGCCCGGCGGTCGCATCGATCCACCCGATCGTTGCCTCGTTCTGTGCAGCTGTCGCAAGTACGAACCCGAACGTGCTCGATCCGCCCGGTCAGACGCCCACAAGCGAGAACCCGAATGACTGGACGGTGAACAACTTACGTGCGCTGCAAGCGACCGGCTTCCTGACGCTCATTCGCGATGCGAATGGCAATGTCATCGGCTTCGTGATCGACGAGACGATCCCGGCTGTCAAGGGCGGAAGCTTCCCGGCGTTCAGCCGCTGCCCGAACTTCTGAGAGCGATAGGCCCGAGGGGGATGTGTTCTCCCTCGGGCCGTTCGACGCGGGTCGTTTGTAGCCCCGCTTGACGGCTTCAAGGACCACGCCGCGCGGGATGAGCTGCGCCCCTCGATCTGCGTGACGCTCGAGGAGCTCCACAGCCTGCTCCTCGGTGACGGCGAATCCGCAGACGCGCCCCTCCGTGATGTGGACCGCAAGAGAGAGGCCCAGAGCCTCCGCGATGCAGTGGCTGAGGCGCTGAGGCCCACGTCGGGCGAGAGCGGCCCACAGTCGATCCTCGAGGGTCAAACGACCTCGCGAAGCCCGATCAGTGGACTATCAGTTACCCCGCTCCGAGGCCTGATTCGGCCCGTCTTCATTGGTCAGAGCTGGCCCTGTTCGTGTCTCGTTGGTCATGCGAGTGGCCACCCATGCCTCGACAGCCCTCATCGGCACGAGGCGGCGACGGCCGACCTTGATTCTCTGACGCTCGCCGGAGCGCAGGAGTTCGAAGACCTGGATCCGGCCGATCGGGGCGAAGGCAACGACGTCGTCGACGCTGAAAAGGATCTTGTCCATGGATCTCCGGCCGCGGCGGCTCTGCAGCCCGCGTCCGCAGCGGTTCAGGAGCCAGAAATCACGCGGCTTCGTACTCGGGCGGACCGGTGCGAACGATATGGAGCGGACTCATAATCTGCTGGTCCTTGGTACGAATCCAAGCGGGCCCACCGGCACCGGCAACGGGCCAGTGCCACGGGAGGATGTCCTGACAGTCTCGCTCGCGGACATCGAGCGCGCCCGCGCCGTCGTCGCCAGCCACATCACCCGGACACCGCTCCTCACGAGCCGCTCGCTGGGTGAGCGCATCGGCGCACGCGTCTTCCTGAAGGCGGAGAACCTCCAGCGGACCGGCTCGTTCAAGCCGCGCGGCGCCGTGAACGCGATCCTCGGCCTGACGGACGCACAGCGCGCGAGCGGCATCGTCACCATGAGTGCCGGTAACGCGGCGCAGGCGATCGCGTACGCCGGCCGGGCTATCGGCGCGAAGGTGACGGTGGCGATGCCCGAGTCCGCGCCCAAGACGAAGGTCGACGCGACAAGGGGATACGGCGCGGAGATCGTGTTCGCCCCGGACATGCTGAGCCTGCGTGCGCTGGTCACGGAGGTACAGGAGCGGCAGGGCTCCTACTTCCTGCACCCGTACGACGACGACGGGATGATCGCCGGCCACGGGACGTGTGCGCTCGAGGTGCTCGACGACCTCGCCGACGCGGACCTTTTTGTCGTGGGCGTCGGCGGAGGCGGGCTCATCTCCGGCGTCGCTCTCGCCGTGGCGGCAAGACGCCCGGGCGCGCGCGTCGTCGGCATCGAGCCCGAGGGCGCGAACGCCGTGCGGCGCGCGCTCGACGCGGGCTCGCCCGTCCCGCTCGAGCGGGTCCAAACGGTCGCCGACGGCCTCGCGGCGCCGATCGCGGGCGTGCGGAATCTCGAGATCATCCGTCGCCACGTGGCGGACGTCGTGGTTGTCCCGGACGAGGTCATCCTGGAGGGCGTTCGCTTTCTCGCGTCGCGCGCCCGGATCGTCGCGGAGCCGGCCGGCGGCGCGGCTGTGGGCGCGCTCCTCGCGGGGCGAGTCGTCCCGAGACGGGGCGAGAACGTCGTGGCGATCGTGTCCGGAGGCAACATCGACCTGTCGCGCCTGGCGGAGTTCTTCAGAGCGTGAAGCGCGCGGTGCTCTACGCCGACGGCGCCTGTCGGGGCAACCCCGGTCTGGCGGGCTCCGGCGCAGCGCTCGTGAACGAAGAGGGCCACGTCGTCGCCGAGGCAACACGGTTCCTCGGCCACGGCACGAACAACGTCGCCGAGTACACCGCGCTGATCATCGGGCTCGAGGAGGCGAGACGTCACGACGTCGAGGACCTCGACGTGCGCATGGACTCGAAGCTCGTGGTCGAGCAGATGAACGGGAGATGGCGAGTGCGGGACGCCAAGCTGATCCCGCTCGCGATCCGTGCCCGCGAGCTGTTCGCTGCGTTCGCGAAGAAGCGCATCCGTCACATCCCGCGCGATCAGAACACGATCGCCGACGCCCTCGCGAACCGCGCGATCGACGAGGCCGCATGAGCGAAGACGACGATCCGCTCGGCTCGCTCGTCGCGCGCAGCGTCGGGGGCGATGTACAGGGTGTGCGGGCGGAAGAGCTCGATGCCGAGGAAGGCATCGAACGCAGGCGGTTGCACTTCACCCGCGATGGTCGCGATACGAGCGCGCTCTTCGAGCGCAGCGCGAAAGGCGTCGTGGTCGAGGCCCAGCTCCTACCATTCCTCGCCCGAAAGACCGCCCATGTACCGCGTGTCCACTCGCGCGGGATCCCGCCGGACCACGTGGCGCTCGGCCCATGGCTGTTGCTGGAGGACCTGAGCGACGCGCCGCTCGCCTGCGACGAAGACCCGACCGATGTCATCCGCGCGAAGATCGCGATCGAGCGCGCCGTCGCGACCGACGGCCCGGCCCTGCGGGCACTGCGCGTTCCGGTCCGCACTCCACTCGATGTCGTGCGACAGGAAGGCGGCGATGCGCACGCCGAGGACGCCGCGCGCGCGCTGGCCGCGTGGCCGGTCGCGCTGGTCCACGGCGATCTGGTGTGCGAACGCGCCCGACGCGCGGACCGCGTGGTCATCGTGCGCTGGGCAGCGGCGCACCTCGGTTGCGGTCTGCTCGATGCGGTCCGTCTCGCGGCAGACCTGCGTGGTCGGGGCCGCGCACGTGAGGCGGATGCGGTCGTCGAGCTCTACGTGACCGAGAGCGGCGGGCCCGATGACGACGCGCTCGTGCGCGCGGCGAAGCGCATGGAAGCCCTTCTCCGTGACGCGCGACGCCGGTAGAATGGTGGTCCGAGCAGGCCAGACGGTCGCGGCGGCGAAAGCCGTCGAGGAAAGTCCGGACTCCACAGGGCAGGGAAGCGGGTAACACCCGTCCGCCGCGAGGCGAGGACCAGCGCCACAGTGACGATCCGCGCAAGCGGGTGAAACGAGGCAAGCTCTTCCCGGAGCAAGGCGATGTATGGGGGCGATGGCGTGGCCCGCGCCGTCCCCGGGTGCGCCGCTAGAGGCGGAGGGCGACCTCCGTCCCAGAGAGATGACCGTCCACGACGGGATCCGGCTTACATGGCCTGCTCGGGCTACGCTCCCCAACACTCAAGCTGGCGGATAATCGCTCCGCCTACAACGGGGGAGGAAGTTGCAATGAGCGTCACCAGACGTCGGCTCTTCAAGTACACGGGCGCCGCCGCGAGCGCCGTGGTCCTCGGAGATCTCCTCGCCGCGTGCCAATCCGCGGCGCCGCTCAAGCCGTCAGGAAGCATCACCGGCACGCTCGAGATCTTCAGCTGGTGGACCGCCGGCGGCGAGGCCGACGGCCTGAACGAGATGTTCGGCATCTACAAGAAGAACTACCCGAACGTCGAGATCAAGAACTCCGCGGTCGCGGGCGGCGCCGGCACGAACGCGAAGGCAGTCCTTGCCACGCGCATGCAGGGCGGCAAGCCGCCGGACAGCTTCCAGGTGCACGCGGGTCAGGAGCTCGTGAGCACCTGGGTCAAGGCGGGGAAGATGGACCCCATCACCTCGATCTGGAACGAGCAGGGCTGGGACGCGGTGATGCCGAAGGACCTCAAGACGATCGTGAGCGCGAACGGCGAGATCTGGTCCGTTCCGGTGAACGTCCACCGCGGCAACGCGCTCTGGTACAACGTGAAGGTCCTCAAGGACAACGGCATCACGGCACCGACCACCTTCGACGAGTTCTTCAGCGCGATGGACAAGCTCAAGGGCAAGGTCCAGGCGCCGCTCGCGCTCGGCTCGAAGGGGAACTGGCAGATCTCGATGCTCCTCGAGAACAACATCGTCGCCACCGCCGGTGCGGACGCCTACCGCGGCCTGTTCAACGGCAAGACGGCGTGGACCGACGCGAAGGTGAAGCAGGCCGTCACGACCACGAAGCGCATGTTCGACTACATCAACACCGACCACCCCACCATCGACTGGGACGAGGCGGCCGGTCGTGTATCGAAGGGCCAGAGCGCCTTCACGATCATGGGCGACTGGGCGAAGGGGTACTTCACCGCGCTCAACCTGAAGGCGAACACCGACTTCGGCGCGGCACCGGCGCCGGGCACGAAGGGCACGTACATGATCGTGTGCGACACCTTCGGTCTCCCGAAGGGCGCGCCGAACGCCGAGGCCGCGAAGACGTGGATCAAGGTGTGCGGCTCGCAGGAGGGCCAGGCCGCATTCAATCCGAAGAAGGGCTCGATCCCGGCGCGCACCGACGTCTCGAAGGACATCTTCGACGCCGTCGCGCAGCAGTTCATCGATGACTTCAAGAAAGACGCGCTCACGCCGAGCATCGCGCACGGCTCGGCGGCCCCGGAGGCCTTCGCCTCCGCGATGAACGACGAGATGGGTACGTTCGTGCAGAAGAAGGACGACACCGCGACCGCGGCGAACCTTGCCAAGCTGGCGGACCAATACCTGAAGGCGTAGTGGCGTCGGCCCAGCGTGTACTTGCGGAGCGGCCCCGACGGGGCCGCTCCGCGTTTCTCGGCGACCGCTTCGTGCCGGTCCTGCTGCTTCTCCCGTCAGCCGTGCTCGTCGCGCTCTTCGTCTACGCATTCATCGCGTACACCGGTTTCGTCTCGCTCACGGCGTGGCGTGGGATCGTGCCCGACTACACCTTCGTCGGGCTCCAGCAGTACCAGCAACTCTTCGACCTCGAGCGGTTCCAGGCCGACCTCTCGAACACGGTGCGTTTCACGGCCCTCTTCCTCAGCGTCTCGATCGTGCTCGGCCTCGGCGCGGCGCTCCTTCTCGACCAGCGCCTGCGCGGCACGATCTTCTTCCAGAACGTCTTCCTCTTCCCCCTCGCGATCTCTTTCGTCGTGACGGGAACAGTCTGGCGCTGGGTGTTCAACCCGAACTACGGGATCAACCTCCTTTTGGAGCGAGCGGGCCTGGGCTTCCTCGCGACGGACTGGCTGACGAACGTCGACACCGCGCTGTATGCCGTGGTCATCGCGGCGGTGTGGCAGATGAGCGGCTTCTGCATGGCCATGTTCCTCGCGGGGCTGCGCTCCATACCGGAGGAGCTGCGCGAGGCCGCCCAGGTGGACGGCGCGTCGTGGTTCCAGACCTTCCGGCACATCATCCTGCCGCTCCTGAACCCGATCCTGCTGGCCGCGGTGATCATCCTCGGGCACATCTCGCTCAAGATCTTCGACCTCGTCTTCGTGATGACCTTCGGCGGACCCGGCTTCGCGACGGACATGCCGGGCCTGCACATGTTCATCGCGACCTTCCGCCAGAACCTCTACGCGCGAGGGGCGGCGATCGCGACGGTACTGCTCCTGATGGTCGCCGTGCTCATCGTCCCGTACCTGATCTGGCAGCAGCGCGAGGTGCGCCGCACATGAGCGTTGCCTTCGCGGCGCGGCGACGCCGCGGCGTCCGACCCGGACGCGGCCTGTTGTATCTGCTGCTGATCGCGGTGGCGCTCTTCTACCTGCTGCCGGTCTACGTCGTCCTCGTGACCTCGCTCAAGTCCTTCGTGGAGGTCTCGAACTCGACGCCCTGGGATCTGCCGCAGGCGCCGACCTTCGACGCGTACGCGACCGCGTTCGAGAAGCTGCGTCGGGCCTTCTTCAACAGCGTGCTGCTCGTCGTACCGGGAACGCTGCTATCGGCGCTCCTCGGCTCGCTGAACGGCTACGTCCTGTCGAAGTGGCGCTTCCGATACTCGGATCTCGTGTTCACGCTGCTCCTGTTCGGGATGTTCATCCCCTATCAGAGCGTCCTGATCCCCGTCGTCACCGTCCTCCAGACGGTCAATCTGTACGGCGGTCTCCCCGGGCTGATCCTCGTGCACGTGGTCTACGGGATCCCGATCACCACGCTCATCTTCCGGAACTACTACGCGGCGATCCCGACCGAGCTCGTCGAGGCCGCGCGTGTCGACGGGTCCGGCATCCTGGGCATCTACCGCCACATCATCTTGCCGCTCTCGATCCCGGCCTTCGTGGTCGTCTTCATCTGGCAGTTCACGAGCATCTGGAACGAGTTCCTGTTCGCGGTGACGATCGCGAGCGACCCAGACCAACAGCCCATCACCGTCGCGCTTCAGGGCCTCGCCGGCAGTCTGCTGGCCCAGTACCAGATACAGATGGCCGGCGCGCTGCTGACCGCCCTTCCGCCCGCGATCATCTACGTCGCGCTCGGGCGGTACTTCATCCGTGGCCTGCTCGCGGGCGCCCTCAAGGGCTGAGGCGAACTCGGCCCCGTCCGCGGGCCGGGTGACGCATCCAGAATCCCTGCGACGCCGTATTACGGCCGTACACGAGGAGGTGTCTATGCGTCTTCTTGCCGGACTCACCGCGGGGGTGCTCGTTCTGGGCGCCTGTGGTGGCGCGGCCACCGCCCCCACCGCGTCACCGACCGTCGCGGTCGCAACAGCCTCGCCGAGCCCGACCCCGCAGACCAAGTTCGTCTTCACCGCGGACCTCAAGCCCTCGAACGAGGTCCCGCCGATCACCACCGCCGAGGCCTCGTGCTCCGGTAAGGGCACATTCACGCTCACCACGACCAAGGACGCGAGCGGGACGATCACCGCGGCCAGCGCACTGTTCGAGACCGACGTCACCGGCTGCCCGGCCGACACCAAGATCAACATCGGGCATATCCACAAGGAAGTCGCCGGAAAGCTCGGCAGCGTCGTCGTCAACTCCGGACTCGTGGCGGGTGAGCTCACCCTCGTCGCCGGCGCCGGCAAGATCAACAAGACGCAGCCGACGGTCGAAGGGGCCCTTGCGGCCGACATCATCGCCAACCCCGCGAACTACTACATGAACTGGCACTCCACGCTGGCGCCCGGAGGCGTCATTCGAGGTCAGCTCGTCAAGATGTAATCGCGCCCTTCGGGCGCTCATCTGCTTGGCGTGTTGCTTCGCCACGCCGCAGTAGCGGACGTCCGTCCTCCGCTGGAACGCCCCTCGGTCTCGGCCGAGGGGCGTTCGCGTATCAGGCGCGACCGAGCAGCGCGCTGAGGTTCACCTCGAACCATGCGAACACGAGCGCGAAGCGCTCGCGCACCTGATACACGACGGCGCGATCGCCGGTGAACTCCGGCGCGACGACGCCATCGGCGTCGAGGCCGATGCGGCGGCAGGTGTAGACCGCACGCGCCACGTGCTCCTCCTGGCTCACGACGATGAGCCGTTGTGCGAGGAAAGCGTCGCGAGCCTCCAGGCAGCTCGCGAGGGTCCGCTCACCACCCGAGTCGAGAAGGATCGCGTCGGACGCGACGCCGCGGGCGATCGCGTACGCGCGCATCGCGCCGATCTCGAACGTTCCGTTGCCACCGCTCATGAGCAGCGTCCCCACGCGCCCCAGACGCAGGAGCTCGATGCCCACATCGAGGCGACTGCTGAGCGCGGGGCTCGGTCTGCCGTCCGCGTAGACCTCGGCGCCGAGTACGAGCGCGACCGGAGCTGTGGGCGCGCTCTCGGCATCGGCGTACAGATGACCCAGCAGCTCGATGCGGACCAGGATGTTGACCGTCAGGAGAAAGAACAGTCCAGCGGCGACGAGAATGCCGAGCGCGTGGAGCGGCGATCTCAGCAGTCGCACGAGCTCGAGGCTAGCGGCCGCGGCCGAGCAGGCCCCCGCGTCGGCCATGGCACGGACCTTGCGAGCCGCTTGGGCTGAAAAGGAGGTGCGGGCAATGCTGTGGACCATCGTGTTGGTCCTTCTCGTCCTCTGGCTGCTCGGTGTGGTGGCGCTGCCGACCGTCGGCTCGTTGATCCACATCCTGCTCGTGATCGCGCTCGTCGTGCTCATCCTCCAGCTGCTCAGCGGCCGACGCGTCGCCCTCTAGCGCCGAACTGACGGCGGGCGGGGGAGCATCCCTCGCCCGTCCGTTTTTTGCGACGGCATTCCCGTTGACGATGTCCGCGCTCGCTTGTATCGTCCGCAGTCGCACGCTCACGGCGTGACTCGCTGAAAGGAAGTGGCGCAGTGCTCATGAGACGGAATCCGCGCTCCGGTGCCGTCGGGGCAACGCCGCGGCGGAGCCTGCCCACTCTCCGGATGGTCTAGGGACTCGACTCCCGCTTCGTGACCTTCGGACCGTGGGCCAGGACCCACGGTCTTTTGGTTCCTAAGAAACGACGGGAGAACGAAGTGGCCACGCTGACCGCGACCAGACCAGAGCTCAAACGAACGCCCGGCCGCGACGCGCTCGTGGCCCGGGCGGTCACCAAGACGTTCAAGTCCTCCCGTGAGGCCGTCCGTCGAGCCGTCGACAACGTCTCGCTGCGCGTGGTGCGCGGCGAGATCTACGGTCTCCTGGGCGCCAACGGCTCCGGGAAGTCGACGCTCATCCGCATGTTCTCGACGCTCCTGGTGCCCGACGCCGGCGAGGTGCGCGTGTTCGGTCTCGACATCCGCCAGGACGAGGACGCGGTGAAGCGTCTGATCAACCGCGTCTCCGTCGAGGCGTCGTTCTTCAAGAAGCTTTCGGCGATGGAGAACCTCGTCTACGCCGGGCGTTTGTACGGCATCGGGCCGGACGAATCCCGAGCGAAGGCGATGTCGATCCTGCGGCGCCTGGGCGTCGATATGGATCGGGTCAACGAGCCGCTCGAGAAGCTCTCGCGCGGGATGCAGCAGAAGGTCGCGATCGCGCGGGCGTTCCTCACCGCTCCGAGTCTGCTGCTCCTCGACGAGCCGACGACGGGACTCGACATCCGCAGCAAGCGCGAGGTGCAAACGTTCGTGCGTGATCTTCGCGACGAGCACGACGCCACCATCGTGCTGACCACGCACGACCTCGACGAGGCCGAGCGTCTTTCCGACCGCATCGGGATCCTGCACGACGGGCGTCTCGTGGCCGAGGGCACGGCCGACGAGCTCCGCGCGCGGCATGGCGCCACGGCGCTCGAGGACGTCTTCATGTCGGTGACCGGCCGGCGTCTGGACGAGGCCGATGCCGCGGCCGAGGAGAAGACCAAGTGATGACCGCGGTGGGCGGACAGCTCGGACTCGCCTACGCATTCGTCGAGCGCGAGATCGCGCTCTCGAAGCGCTACTGGGCGTGGGAGCTGGTCTGGCTCGTCTACGGCATCGTGACGTCGCTCTCGGTCGCGTACATCGGCCTCGCCGCGCCGGCGATCAGCGGCGGCGTCGTCGATCCCGCCGCCGTGTCGCGCTTCGTTCTGTACCTGCTGGTCGGCACGATCGCCTGGCGGTTCCTCGGGATCATCTTCGAGAACATCGGCGAGGTGATCGCGTGGGAGCGCTGGGAAGGGACGATCGAGTACACGTTCATGTCGCCCGTTCCGCGCTTCACGCATCTGATCGGCATGTGTGGCGCGACGCTCGTGCGTGCGACCGCGTTCAGCATCGCGATCCTCGGCGCGGTCACGCTCTTCGTGCCGGTCGACCTGTCGCACGCCAACGCACTGTCGGCGATCGTTCTGCTCGCGGTCGGAGCGCTGGCGTTCATCGGGCTGGGTATCGCGTCGGCGTCGTTCCCGCTGCTGTGGACCGAGAAGGGCCTGCAGATGGCGTACATCGTCCAGGCCGTCGTGCTTCTGGTCTCGGGCGTGTACTACCCGGTCGAGGTCTTGCCCGGATGGATGCAGGCTCTGTCGACGATCTCACCCGCGACGTACGTCATCGAGGGCATGCGGATGGCTCTGCTGGATGGCGCCGACCTGATGACGCTGTGGCCGAAGGTTTGGCCGGCTCTGGTCGTCGGCGTCGTCTCCGTGCCACTGGGATTGCGTCTCTTCGTCGCGGTCGAGCGCTACGCGAAGCGGACGGGCCGACTCAAGCGGAGCGGGTGATGAGCGAGCTGCGTTTCCGCCAGGCCACACTCGAGGACGCGACGTTCAGCGCCGACGTTCAGAGCGCGGTGTTCCCGGAACGGCCGACGGATCCGGTCACGGAGCGGTACTGGTGGGCGCAGCCGGACGATACGTACGTCGTGCGTCGTTGGATCGTGCAGCGCGATGACCGCGATGTTGGTGCCGCCTACATCGAGCACCCGACCTGGGCGAGGCTGGAGGTGCCGCACGGTGACGTCGGCGGGGAGCTCCTGCCCGAGTACCGCGAGCGCGCGTCGCTCGCCGCGATGCTGGCCGAGATGGAACGACGTCTGCTCACCGACGGCGCGCGCCGCATCGCCGCGCGCGCGAACGAGGACGACGATGTGCGCATCGCCGCGATCGTCGACCGCGGCTTCCGCGAGGATCGCCGAGGACGTCGCTGGCTGCTCGATCTGGTCGAGAACCGCGAGCGCATCACGGCGATGACCGCGGCGAGCCGTGAGCGCATGCGGGCGGAAGGCATCCAGATGCTGACGCTCGATCGGGACGGTGACCCGGACAAGTACCGCAAGGTCTGGCGGATGAACGAGGAAGCTGTGCGGGACGTACCGACGACGCTGCCCAACGTCGAGGAGTCGTTCGAGGACACGATGCGCTGGCTGCGTGCGCCGAACATGCACGAGGATCGCTTCTGGGTCGCACGCGAAGGTGACGAGATCGTTGGCGTCTCAGTGCTCGGCTATCCGCCCGTCCGCGGCATGGTGGGCACGGAATGGACCGCGACCGCACGGCGCGTGCGCGGACGCGGGATCGCGCGCGCCCTCAAGTGCGAGACGCTCATGCAGGCGGTCGCGCTGGGCGTCGACCGCGTGCGCACCGGCAACGACGGCGCGAACGACCCGATCCTGCACATCAACGGGACCATGGGGTACCGGCCGTGGGTCGGACAGATCAACTACCTCAAGGATGTGCCCGCGGCCGGTTAGCGCTCCGCCTTACGCGGCTCGGGGACGCGCGACGGATAGGGGATCGGAATGAACTCGACACCGGGACGGCGCTGGCTGGTCTGTGGGTAGAGGTCCATGAGGTCGTGCACGCCGCGCGGGAGCTCGGTGCCTACGCTGATGCCGAGCTCGCGGAGCTTGTCGACATCCAGCGGGTAGTCGTGCGTCCACTGTCCGCTGGCGAGCGCGGTCGCGATGCGCTCGGCGTCGGCCTCCGAGTGGTGCTCGAGCAACAGCCTGCGCACCGTCTCGTGCACCTGCCTCAGCGCCTTCTCGGCGAGATCGCCAAGGATGAGCGTCGTGTCGTCGCGATTCGGGTTCGGCTGCGCGAGCGCCTTCAACACCGACGCCGCGGCGAACGACGACTGCGCCGTACCGAGCTGCGGGTCGACCGGACCGAGGACGGCGTTCGGGTCCATCACGATCTCGTCGGCCGCGAGCGCCACGAGCGTGCCGCCCGACATCGCGTAGTGCGGGATGAACACCGTGACCTTGCCCGCGCGCCGCTTGAGCGCGAACGCGATCTGCTCTGACGCGAGCACGAGCCCACCCGGGGTGTGAAGGACGAGGTCGATCGGCATGTCCGGTGGCGTGAACCTGATCGCCCGCAGCAGGTCCTCGGAGTCTTCGATATCGATGTACCGCGCGATGGGGAAGCCGAGGAAGCTCATCGTCTCCTGGCGATGGATCATCGTGATGACGCGCGAGTGACGTGACTGCTCGATCGCGCGGAGGGCCGCGTGGCGCCTGACTTCGAGCATCCGCTTCTGCACCAGCGGCACGAAGAACTGCGCGATGAAGAAGAGCCAGAAGAGCCAGGAGATGTCGAACACGCCCGCATCATGCGCTGAACCGCGAGGGGCCCGATCGACGACCGTGAAAGCGAGCGCTTGGAGATGATCGTGATGATGACGAGTGATCTTGCCCTTGCCATCCTGCGGGTCGTTGCGGGTCTGCTGATCGCCGGCACGGCGCGATGAAGGTCTTCGGCGCCTTCCGCGGCCCGGGCCCGCGAGAGTGGACGAGCCACGTGGCCGGCATGGGGTTCCGACCGGCGCCGGTCTGGGCTCGCATCGCCGCGTGCGGTGAGCTGCTCGGCGGCCTCGCCCTGGCGGTCGGATTCCTGGCGCCGATCGCGGCGCCGTCTGCGCGGTCAACATGATCGTTCGTCCTCAGCACCGTCATCGGTCTGCGCGGCGTGACCGACTACTCGGTCGAAGAGATGATCTCGGTCGACGAGATGATCGGTCTCGGGCAGAGCGCGCCAGGGGCGTTCGCGGCCTGCTTCTCACGGGTGCGCTGCTCGCCGCGATCAGGGCGTCGCCGGTCCTGATCGGACGCGCGGAACGCCGAGCCGCTTGATCGCATCGCGCGCACCTTTCGCTGCCCCGCCGTCGCGCGGGGCAGCGTCGCTAGCGGGACGGTAACCTCGCACGTGATGCGGCTTCCTCCCGCGCCGATGACGCCGCGCGAAGACGTGACGGACACCTGGCACGGCGACGCGGTCGTCGATGCGTACCGCTGGCTCGAGGACAGCGACAGCGAGCGCACGCGCGCGTGGACCGAAGCACAGAACGCGCGCACACGCGCCGTGCTCGACGCGCTTCCGCAGCGCGGCTATTTCGCGGAACGGTTGCGAGAGCTGCTGGCGGTCGGACTCCTCGACGCGCCACGCGTGATCGGTGGCCGGATCTTCCATACGCGGCGTACCGGGTCACAGCGGCAGGCGGTCCTGTACGCGCGCGACGCGGTCGACGCGGAGGACCGCGCGCTCGTCGACCCGAACTCGCTCGACAGCGCGGGACTCGTGACCCTCGACTGGTACTTCCCGTCACACGACGCGCGCTACGTCGCATACGGACTGTCGCGCGGTGGCGACGAGATGTCGACACTGCATGTCATCGAAGTCGCGACGGGACGCGAGCTGTCCGAGCGCATCCCGTACACCCAGCGCTCCACGGTCGCGTGGGCTGGCGACGGCTTCTATTACGCGGCGAACCCGGCGCCCGGCTCCGTCCCCGCCGGCGACGAGCACTACCACCGCCGCGTGCGCTTCCACCGTTTGGGCGACGATCCCGCTCACGACGACACCGTTTTCGGCGAAGGCCGTCCGAAGGAGGACATCGTCTGGCCTCGGACCTCGCCCGACGGGCGCTGGGTCCTGTTCCACGCGTTCAAAGGGTGGACGCGCAGTGACCTGTATCTGCTGGACCGCCACGCGCCCGAGCGCGGACCGCGCGTCGTCGTCGAGGGCGAGGACGGGCTGAGCGAGGGATTCCCGCGCGACGACGCACTCTGGATCCGCACGAACGTCGATGCGCCGAATTACCGCGTCGTGCGTGCCGGGCTCGACGCGCCCGAGCGCGCACTCTGGCGGACGATCGTGCCCGACAGCGAGAACGCTCTCGCGACCTTCCACGTCACGCGCGACCACATCGTTGTCGTCACGCTGGCGCGCGCGACCTCGCGCGTCGACGTCTGGACCAAGGAGGGACGCCACGATCGCGAGGTCGCGCTGCCCGGTCTCGGGATGGTCGAGTTCGTTCACGGCGATCACGCCGGCGATCTCATCGGCTTCGGCTACGAATCGTTCACGACGCCTCCGATCGCGTTCGCGGCCGACGCCCGGAGCGGCGCGCTCCGCGAGCTCGTCCGCTTACCGGTGCCGGCCGGACTCGATCCCGCGTCGATCGTGGTGGAGCAGACGACGTACGCGTCGAAGGACGGCACGGAGGTGTCGATGTTCCTCGTTCACCGACGTGAGGTGACGCCGAGCGGTGCGGTGCCCACGGTGCTGAACGGCTACGGTGGGTTCAACATCTCGCGTACGCCTCAGTACTTCGCGGGCGCCGCGGCGTGGGTCCAGGCGGGTGGGCTCTTCGCGTTCCCGAACCTGCGCGGCGGTGGCGAATACGGTGAGCGCTGGCATCGCGACGGGATGTTGGAGCGCAAGCAGAATGTCTTCGACGACTTCTACGCCGCGGCCGAGGCGCTCGTCGCCCGGGGCTGGACGCGGCCGGGGCGCATCGGCGTGTCGGGCGGGTCGAACGGCGGGCTCCTCACCGGAGCGGCGCTGACGCAGCGGCCCGAGCTCTTCGGCGCCGTCTACTGCGCCGTGCCGCTCCTCGACATGCTCCGTTACCAGAACTTCCTCATCGCGCGGCTCTGGATCTCCGAGTACGGCAGCGCTGAGGACCCCGAGGAGTACCGGTGGCTTCGCGCGTACTCGCCGTACCACCACGTTCGCGCGGGCATCCACTACCCGGCGGTGCTGTTCACGACCGCGGTCGGCGACAGTCGGGTCGATCCGATGCACGCACGCAAGATGGCCGCGCTGCTGCAGGCACAATCGGCCGAGGACCCGGACGCGACGGTGCTGCTGCGCGTCGACCGCGACGCCGGCCATGGCATCGGCAAGCCGCTCGACAAACAGGTCGACGACCTCGCGGACCAGTACTCGTTCCTCGCCTGGCGTCTCGGCCTCGTGCCGGCGTCCTCGGCTATGCTCGAACGACGGTGAACATCCTCCGACGTCTTCGAGAACAGGCCAAGGATTACGACTGCAAGATCTGCGGCGCCAACCACGCGCGCTCGGACATCCGTCTCCTGGGCAGGCTCGAAGCCGCGTGGATCGTTCGCGTCACGTGCTGGCAGTGCGAGACCGCGATCAAGCTGCTCGTTTACGTCGACCGCGAGCGAGCCTCGTTCGCTCGGATGAGCGAGCCCGTCCGCGTGAAGCGACCTCCTGTGTCGCTCGACGAGGTCATCGATGCGCACGAGTTCCTCGAGCGGTTCGAGGGCGACGCGCGCGCTCTATTCGTCGGTAAGGGAAAGGTCGTCGGCTCGACCGAGACCTAGCAAATGGCGAAGAACGCGGTCATCACCGGTTGGGGGTTCTACGTTCCCTCGCGAATCATGACCAACGCCGAGCTCGAGCGGATCGTGGACACGTCGGACGAATGGATCTCGTCGCGCACGGGGATCCGTGAGCGACGCATCGCCTCCGACGGCGAGACGACCTCGTCCATGTCCACGCGGGCCGCGCGCATGGCGCTCGACCGCGCGCGCCTCAGGCCGCAGGACGTGCAGATGATCATCGTCGGCACGTGCTCGCCGGACTACGTCTTCCCGGCGACGGCCTGCACCGTCCAGGACGAGCTCGGAGCGACGAAGGCGGGCGCGTTCGACATCGAGGCCGCATGCACGAGCTTCGTGTCGGCGCTGGCGGTCGCGCGCGGCATGGTCGTCTCGGGAGCGATCCAGAACGCCCTCGTCATCGGCGCGGAGACCCTGTCGCGATTCTTGAATTGGAAGGACCGCACCACCTGCGTGCTGTTCGGCGATGGCGCCGGGGCGGTCGTCCTGGAGGCGAGCAACGCCTCGGTCGGGATCGAGTCGGTCATCCTCCACAGCGATGGGTCGCAGGGCGACAAGCTCATGATCCCCGCCGGCGGGGCGAAGATCCCGGCGACGCAGGAGACGATCGATCGGGGTCAGCACCTGATCACGATGCAGGGCGGAGACGTCTTCAAGCTCGCTGTGAAATCGATGGCCGACGCCGCCGAGGAGGCCCTGGCGGAGGCGGGCCTCGGCCTCGACGATATCGCGCTGATGGTCCCGCACCAGGCGAACATCCGGATCATCGAGCAGGTCGCGAAGCGGCTGCGCTTTCCGATGGAGCGCGTCTTCGTGAACATCCAGCGCTACGGCAACACGTCGGCGGCGTCGATCCCGATCGCGATCTGCGAGGCGGAGGGGGTCGGGCGGCTGCGGCGCGGCGACAAGGTCCTCCTCGTCGCGTTCGGCGGCGGTTTCACCTGGGGCGCATCGGTGCTCGAGTGGTTCGGAGCGCACGACGGCGTGCGTCCGCCGGGACCGCTCGAGCGCGCGCGCGAGGCGCTCGAGGACGTCGTCGAACGGGTGCGACCGGCCTAGCTCCCGATGAAGGATCAGGCCATCGCCCCCTTCTACGACGGCTGGCGCAAACACAACACGCGGCTCGTCGACCGCATCCGCGCGCTGTCCGGCCAGCAGCTCGCGCTCCGCTCCGCGCCCGGCAAGTGGCCGATCTGGGCGATCGCCGCGCACACGGCGGGCGCGCGGGTCTACTGGCTCTGCGGTGTCTTCAAAGAGAGCGGCGCGGAGAGCACGCCGTTCATCGATCCCGCGAGCGGATACGGCTGGGAGGACGACCTGAACGTGCCGCGCGGCGCGGAGGAGCTCGTCGGAGCGCTTGAGTCCTCATGGCGCATCGTCGAACGCTGTCTCGGAGCCTGGACGGCGTCGATGCTCGGCGACGTCTACACCCGTGAGATCCGCGGGACGACGCAGAAGCACACCAGACAAGCCGTGCTCTTGCGCCTGCTCACGCACGACGCGTATCACACCGGCGAGATCTCGCAGATCCTGGGCGTGGCCGACCTCGAGGAGATCGATCTCTGGAGGCCCGCGCCCGCCTAGGCGCCAGGCATCCCGCGCGCAGTCACGCGCCGGTCGCCTCTTCGCGGGGTCTCAGCCGCGTCGCGGTGTCGATTGGCCTATTGACAGTGCGACCAAGTGGTGGAGAATGCCACGGCGTGGTGAGTAGTGGGGAAGGGTGGGGCATCCTCCCCCAGGACGAGAAAGGGAATTGGAAGGCTTTTTCGCAGGCGAGTTCGCCCACGCGCTCGACGACAAGGGACGCCTCGCCATCCCGGCGAAGTTCCGCCTGCGCTTCAAAGAGGGAGCGGTCGTGACGCGTTGGGTGAGCGGTGGGGAATGCCTGGCAGTCTTCCCCGAGTCCGAATGGGTCGCCCTCAACACCGACATCACCAAGCGGCCGCGCACCGATCCGAAAGCGACCCGCTTCCGGCACTTCATCCTTGCAGGAGCACATGAAGCGGATCCGGACGCGCAAGGGCGCCTCACCATCCCGGCGCACCTCCGCGAATACGCCGGGCTCAAGAACGAAGCCGTCGTCATCGGCAACTCCGACCACCTCGAGGTCTGGGAGCCCACGCGCTGGCGGAGCAACCTCGCGCGCGTCCAAAGCGAGATCGCGGACGATCTCGCGGACCTCGGCATCTGATCGTGGAACTCCAGCTGGTGGTGGTGACAGGGATCACTCCGATGGGAGGCTTCATGAGCCGGTTCTCCTGGCCGAAGTACTCGCCCAGCTTGATCCCCGCGAAGGTGGCCGCTATCTCGATGGCACGGTCGGGGCGGGCGGTCATGCCGAGGCCATCCTCGAACGGAGCAGCCCGACTGGGCGCCTCATCGGCCTCGACGTCGATCCCGCCGCGCTCGCCGAAGCCCGCCAGGTCCTCGCACGTTTCGGTGAACGCGCGGTCCTCGTCCGCTCCAACTTCGCGCTTCTCGACGTCGTGGCCCGCGAGCACGATCTCGCGCCGCTCGACGGGATCGTCCTCGACCTCGGTCTCTCCTCGCTCCAGCTCGCAGACGAGCGGCGAGGCTTCAGCTTTCGCGCGGAAGGCCCACTGGACATGCGCGCCGACCCGGACCTCAGCGTCACGGCGGCAGACATCGTGAACAGCTGGGACGAGCGCGAGCTGCGCCGCGCGTTCGGCGAGCTCGGCGAGGAGACCGAGGCAGGGCGCGTCGCGGCGGCCATCGTGCGCCGCCGGACGCGAGAGCCATTCCTCTCGGCCGATGATCTCGGTCGCTTCGTGGCGGGCGTGAAGACGCAGCGTCGGCGTGGCATCGACCCGGCGACGCGCGTGTTCCAGGCGCTGCGGATCGCGGTCAATGACGAGCTCGAGAATCTCAAGCTGGGCCTCGAGGCCGCCATGCGCGTGCTGCGCCCCGGCGGTCGTCTCGCGGTCATTTCCTTCCACTCGCTCGAGGACCGGATCACGAAGCAGTTCTTCGTCCGGGAATCGCGCGACTGCATCTGTCCTCCCCACCTCCCCACCTGCGTCTGCGGGCATCGCGCGGGCTTGCGTGTCGTTACCCGGCGTCCGCTTCGTGCGGACTCGGCGGAGGTCGCACGCAACCCG
>DASYUY010000078.1:0-38951 GCA_036000705.1 Candidatus Limnocylindria bacterium
CGATCTCCAAGGCAAGGATCATGACGCAGAAGACGCCCGCGAGTAGCCGCGGACGTCGCTCAGCACATGCGTTTTCAGGCTCGGCGGCAGCGAGCGATTCTGCCCCGTCACGCCGGGGGAGGCGCTCGACGCACGCCGAACAGCCGTTTTCGCCAATCTTAATCTTGCATCCTTCGTCCATTTTACGTATGGTTAGGTGAGTGGTGGTGACTCTGCGGCAGTTGGTCGACGACTTCTTCCGCAAGTTGTCCCTCGCGGGTCGCTCGGACCGGACGATCCGCCACTACCACGACTATCTGAATGACTTCATGGGGTTTGCTGCGCGGCACGGCGTCACGGAGACAACTGCGGCGACGAAGATTACGCGTGAGCTGATTACTTCGTACCAGCTGCACCTGGCGGAGCGCCCCAGCAGTCGCGATCCCAAGGAAAAGCTGAGCCTGGCCACCCGGAACCTGTTCGCGGTCGGCGTACGCGGCCTCCTGAGGCACGGGGTGACCGAACTGAAGGTCTCAGTTCCCGCGCCCGACACGGTGATCATCGCCAAGGTCGGCGAAAAGACGATGCGCCGGATGGAGGTCTCCGACTTCGAAGCCCTCCTGGAAGCTCTCCCCAAGACTGGCAAGGCGGCACTCCGGAACCGCGCGCTTCTCGAGGTCCTGTTCGCTACCGGGTGCCGACTTAGCGAACTGTGCACGCTCACGCGACGTCGAGTGAACCTGAAAACCCGTGAAGTCGAGGTCCTCGGAAAAGGCAAGAAGGTCCGCGGCACCTATTTGACCGAGGAGGCGGCACGGCGCCTTGACCGGTATCTCGCGACGCGCACGGACAGCTCTCCCTACGTGTTCATTTCGGGCCAGAGCGTTCGCCGTGTGGCCGATCGCAAGACGGGCGTGAAGAGAGCCCAGAAGGCCGTCTATCCCCTCACGCCGCGCAGCGTGCAAGCACTGGTCGAACGTTTGGCGAAGAAAGCTGGCTTACCGGACGATTTCTCGCCGCACTGGTTCCGGCACGGCCGGCTGACGATTGTCGCGCGACATGCAGGACTACTGGCGGCTCAAGAGCTCGCGGGACACGCGAGCCCAAACACGACACGCCGATACACGCGGATAACGTCCGCTGAGCTCAAGGGTCATTTCGATCGTGCCGAACGGCTCGAACGTGGAGGCTCGTCCTGAGATCGCGACGACGCAGCGCTATCTGCGGACCAGCGACGCGGAGCTCAAGGCCCTCTACAAGAAGCACGTCGGCTGACATCAAGGCTGAGTCCGCTGTCCGTCGGGTGAACGGACCATTCGGCGCTGCGGAACGCGGGTAACGCGTCTGGTGTACGGGGAGCGAGATGAACAGATGGCTCGTTGTGTCTGTGGTGCTCCTCAGCGCCTGCGCCTCGTCGTCGCAGTCCCCCGCGCCGGTCCGCAAGGCCGACGCAAGCGCCGTCCCGGCCACCGCCCCGCTGTGCACGGGGGCGGTCTCCGCCGAGGGAGCCTTCGACACCGCCGTGAATCTGCCGCTGGTCGGTGGCGCGACGAGGCTCACGATCTTCGTTGGGACGCACACGCACGGCGACCTCATCCGCCCCGATCGCGTCACCTTCGCGCATCACGCCGGCGTCGTGCGCGAACTGCGCAGCGCGCTGCCCGATCCGGCGAAGAGTCTGTTCGTCGGCAACGGCGACGACATCAGCGCGTCGCTCTGCGGTGTCCCGACGGACGGGCGTCACGTCGTCGATGCCTTCAACGCCGGTGGGCTCGATGCCGACACCTTTGGATTCAACGAGGTCGCGGCCGACGTCTCGCGCCTCGAGCCAAGTCAGCTCCGGCAGCTCGTCGCCGCGTCACGCTTCACTTGGGTCAGCGCGAATGTGCTCGAGCTCGACCGTTCCGACGTCTTCGCGGGAGCGCAGGGCGCGCGACGCTGGACCGTGAAGGACGTCGGCGGGATCCGCGTCGGCGTTACCGGTCTCATCGTGCCCAGTCCGGCGCCCGGCTTCGTGCCCGCCTCGTACGGACGCGACCTGACGGTGATCGATCCGGTCGACGCGATGCGCGAGGTCATTCCCCTGATGCGTCGTGACGGGGCGCAGGTCATCGTGGTGCTCTCGCACATGGACGGCGAGACGATGGAGCGCGTCGCCCGGGACGTCGAGGGCGTCGATGCGATCCTCGGGTCGCACGTGGGATTTACATCGATGTCGAAGATCGTGGGGAACACGATCCTCGCGGACGGCCACGACAACATGCACCAGGTCGCGCAGATCGACCTGCTCGTGCGGGACGGACGCGTCGTGGGTCGGGCGTTCAGCCTGCACGCGGTCCGTCTCTCGTCCGTCCCGCAGCCCGACGTGCGGGCCATCCTCGAGCGCTACGTCACGACCCGGTAAACGGAGCCCTGTCGTCGATATTGCCGACGAACTGCGGGAGCGCCGTGTGTCCGAGCTGCTGGCGGATCGCCATGTTCTCGCCCGTGTGATACCAGTAGTGATAGATCACCCGCTGCAGAAGATTGCCAAACGTGTATGCGATGGGCTTTCCCTTGCTCATCGCGTTGGTCAGCAGGTTGGCTGTCGTGAGCCCATCGAGCCATGGATCGGCGGCGCGCGTGATCGCGCGCCACGCGTCGAGAACGCGCGCAAGGGTGGGTGTGCTCGCGGGACCGCCGGTCGTGAACTCCGCGGCGATGTCGGGATACGGCTGCGCGTCCATCCCGAATCCCAGGAAGTACCGCTGCTCTTGCCACGCGAGGTGGCCGACATTCCAACTGAGACAGTTCATCGGAAGCAGACGCCGCTGGGCATCCTTCTCCGGCACACCGCTGATCGTGCGGAGGAACTCGGAGCGCGTGAAGCGAAGCTGCGTCACCAGCGGATGGATCTCTCCTGCTCGCTTCCGGGTCCTCGCCACGCGCAAGAAGATACGTCGGCCGCCGGGCCGCGTTCCGTTAGCCTGAGCACATAGCCCTCACGACGACGACCCCACCGACCGGCACGTCGTTCGCGGCGATGCGCCACGGCCCGTTCCGCGCCTACTTCGCGACCGGCCTGCTCTCGATGATGGCCGACAACGTCGAGCACGTGATCTCGTATTGGGTCATCTTCCAGGCGTTCCACTCCCCCACGCTGGCGGGCTTCGCCGTCATCAGCCACTGGACACCGTTCTTGGTGCTCGGCGTGTGGTTCGGCGGACTCGCCGATCGCTACGACTGCCGCAAGATCATCATCGCGTCGCAGGCCGCGTTCATCACGGCGTCGCTCGCGTGGGCGGCCTTGTTCCTCACCGGCACCCTGCAGACCTGGCATGCGGTCGTGCTCCTCATCATCCACGGCCTCGCGGGCGCGCTCTGGTCGCCTGCGGGTCAGCTGATCATCCACGACATCGTCGGGCGCGAGCAGCTGCAGAGCGGCGTGCGGCTCTCGGCGACCGGCCGCAGCGTCGGCATCCTCTTCGGGCCCGCCGTCGGCGGCGCATTCCTTCTCCTTTTGGGACCCGCCTACGGGCTGATGGCGAACGCGCTCCTCTACCTGCCGATGACGATCTGGCTCCTCCGCACGCCGTACACCGGCCACCGCCGGACCGGCGCGAGTGACGAGAGCGCGCGACTGTCCCTCGCCGATGCCCTGCGCACGCTGCGCGAGATCTCGAGTAACCGCGGGATCCTCGTGATGACCGCGCTCGCCGGACTCAGCTCGCTGTTCGTCGGGAACGCGTACCAGGCGCAGATGCCGGAGTTCGCCGCGTCGTTCGGTACCGCGCAGGACGAGATCACCTACAGCGTGCTGTTGACGGCGAATGCGGCGGGCTCCGTGCTGGGCGGTTTCGGTCTCGAGGCACTCGCGTTCTTCCGCCAGCCGCGCATCCGTATCGCGGTGCTGCTCGCGCTCGCGTGGGCGGTCTCGATCCTCGTGTTCGCGCTCACACCGGTCTACGGGGTCGCGGTGCTGGCCCTGCTCATCGGTGGCGTGCTCAACATCGGCTTCACCTCGATGGCCCAGGCCTACGTGCAGCTGGAGGCTCCGACGGCGCGGCGCGGTCGCGTCGTCGGCCTCTTCAGTATGTCCTGGAACGGCCTGCGGGTGGGGAGCGGCGTGACGGTCGGGATCGTCGGCGCTTTGATCGGCATCCACTACTCTCTCGCGCTGAGCGCGCTCGCTTTCCTCGCGGGCGGCCTCGCGCTGCTCGTGTACGCGCAGGGGCGCGCGCGCGAAGTGGTCACCGCCTAGAACCAAATCAACACGCGCAGGAGTTCGTATGCCGATCAAGAGTCAGGCCCAGCGTCGCAAGTTCGCGGAGCTCCTGGTGGAGGGCAAGATCTCTCCCGAGGTCTACGAACGATGGAATCGTGGGGCCGGGTACAAGGAGCTTCCCGAGCATGTGAAGCCCAAAGAGAAGTCCAAGGCCAAACGCACGGCGAAGGCCAAGCTCAAGAGAAAGACAACGTCGAAGACCAAAACGAAGCAGAAGACGACGTCCGCCCGCAACACCACCAGGCGCTCGCGTCGCTGACATAGCGAGCCGATCTCGCTGATGCGCACGCTCGAGACCGGTCGGCTGATCATCCGCGCGTTCAGGCTGGAGGACGGCGCCACGTACTCGCGGTTGCTCGATGAGGCGTTCGGAGCGGAGTCCTATGGAACGCCGGACGCGAAGCGCGTCATGTTCGAGTATCAGGTCGCCGCTGACGCCGGCCTCGCGCTGTTGCATCAGCCGCCGTACGGCGACCGCGCGATCGTGCTGCGGAGCAGTGGCGCGATCGTCGGGTCGGTCGGTTTCGCGCCCTGCCTCATGCCGTTCGGCCAGCTGCCGTCGTTCGAGCCATCGACGCTGTTCACGTCCGAAGTGGGACTCTTCTGGGCGCTCTTCCCCGACCAGCAGGACCATGGCTACGCGACCGAGGCCGCCGCGGCCATGGTCGCGTACGCGTTCGCTCAGCTGCATCTTCGGCGCATCGTCGCGACAACGGAGCACGACAACACGCGTTCGATCAACGTCATGCGCCGTCTCGGCATGCGGATCGAGCGAAATCCCCGCCCCGAGCCCGCCTGGTTGCAGACGGTCGGGATCCTCGATAACGCCAACTGAATGCGCGGACCGTCCTTTGCAGCACCTCATCCCCGGTGCTATGACTCGCGCGGTGCGACCGGCCAACCGCGCAAGGACCGACATCCCTCGGTTCGATGCGATGCTCATCGATCAGGTCTGCGAGGCGACGGGCGGTCCCTACCGTTACACCGGCCGGACCATGCGTGACGCGCACCGGGGCATGCAGGTGACGACCGGCGAGTTCAACGCCCTGGTCGAGGATCTCGTGGCGACGCTGAGCGCGTTCAAGGTGCCGAAGGCCGAGCAGGACGAACTTCTCGGAATTCTCGGGCCGCTGAAGACCGACATCGTCGAAGTGCAGTCAAACGCGACGGCGACGGCCCTAGGCCACGGCTCCGTAGTCCCAGCCGCCCGCCACGTCGCTATCGAGCGGTCCACCCCGCGTCGATCACCTGCGTCGCGCCGGTGATGCCGCTCGCCTCGTCCGAGCAGAGAAAGCGCACGTAGGCCGCGACCTCCGAAGGCTCGAGGAGCCGCTTGAGCGCCGCGGGCGCGAGCATGATGTCGCGTACCACCGCGTCTTCGCTGATGCCGTGGACCTTCGCCTGGTCGGCGATCTGTTTTTCCACGAGCGGGGTGCGCACGTACGACGGGCACACCGCATTCACGGTCACGCCCTTCTCCGCGGCCTCGAGCGCCACGGTCTTCGTGAAGCCGACGAGTCCGTGCTTCGCCGCGACGTACGCGGACTTGTACGGCGACGCAACGAGGCCGTGCACCGACGCGATGTTCACGATGCGGCCCCAGCCTTGCCCGTACATGTGTGGCAGAGCCGCGCGCGTGAGGTAGAACGCGCCGAACAGCATGATGCGCACCAGCCGCTCCCACGTCTCGACCGGGAACTCCTCGACCGGCGCGACGTGCTGTAGCCCGGCGTTGTTGACGAGGATGTCGACCCCGCCGAAATCGCGCACGGCGCGCGCGACGAGAGCGTCACAGTCCGCTTGCTTCGCGGTGTCCGCGCGCTGGAACACGGCGCTGGAGAAGCCGGCAGCGACGCGTTCGCCCTCCGCGACATTCACATCCGCGAAGAGGACTCGGGCCCCCCGAGCCGCGAGGTCGGTCGCGATCGCGCGCCCGATCCCGCTCGCCGCGCCGGTGACGATGGCTGCTCGGCCGCTCATCGGACGCGCAGTTTAGGGGTCCTGATCCGCCCCTCCCGTCACCGCGTACCAGTTCCTTGGCGATCCGCACCACAAAGGGAGGCACTCATGCGCAAGCGACGCTTGTTCGGCGTGCTCATCTTCGCGGTCCCGGTCGCGCTCGCGGCGGCCACGTTCGCGGTCGCGGGCGACACCGGGAGGGCCTTCAGGTCCGACATGCTCACCGGCTATCAGGAGGTCGTCGGTCCCGGCCCGATCTCGACGACCGGCAGAGGGACGTTCGAAGCGACCCTGAACGAGGCGGGTGACGAGATCAGCTACACGCTGACATATAGCGACCTCGACACGATGGTGGCGGGTGGGATCGTCACGCAGGCGCACATCCACTTCGGACAGCGCAGTGTCGGCGGGGGCATCATCGCGTGGCTGTGCGGGAGCGCGGGGAACCCCGGTCCGACGGGCACGCCGCTGTGCCCGCAGCCGTCCGGAACGGTCACGGGCACCATCACCGCGGCGCAGATCGTCGGTCCGAACGGACAGGGCATCGAGCCGAGCTCGTTCGCCGAGGCCGTGCGCGCGCTTCGCGCTGGCGCGGTCTACGCCAATGTGCACACGACGCGGTGGCCGTCCGGTGAGATCCGCGGTCAGGTCAATGACCGCGATCAGCGCAACGACAACGAGGACAACGACTAAGGCTCGCGTCGCTCCGCGGTCCGCCGGGGTCGACCGTCTACCTAGGCGGCGGCCCCGGTCTACGGCGTGCTGAAGAACGCGACGGGGTCGAGCTCGGCTCCTGACGGGAGCGCGGCGACGGACGCGATCACGTTGGCGGTCACGCTGCGGTCGTAGAAGGTGCGCCATGACGACGGCCCCTCGCCGATCGTCTTGAACAGCGGTGTCGCAACTTCCGCGCGGTCGCCGTCCTTCACCAGGAGCTCGGTGTCAACGTTCAGCGCGCCGGGGCGATAGATGATCCGCCGGTCGGCGGACTCGAGCGTCACGTAGGGGAAGAAGGGCAGCGCGGGAACGTTCGAGCCGACGCGAACCTGGCCGTCGATCAGCTGATAGAGGCGCACCTGGATGGTCCCCGCGAACGGCGCGACGAAGGCGTAGTCCAGCGGTGCGCGAAGCGCGGCGTACCGCCGTCCGCCGCTGCTGTACGGGGTCACGCTCGTCGGCGACGGCGTGGGCGTCGCCGTCGATGGTGGGTCCGTCGGTCGTGGCGGCGGAGACGGCGAGATCGGCGACGCCGTCGGTGCCGGCGGTGGGGGTGACGTTGGCGCTGCGGCGACGACGAGGACGCTCGATCCACCTGGGGCCGTCGGCGCCGATCCCGCGACGCTCCCCTGCCTCGCCGCGAACTGGCTCACGACGAAGGCGGCCCCGAGCACGCTCATTCCGAGCGCGACGCCGATCGTGGCGTTGCCGATGGTCTGTAGCGCCGACCGCAGCTCCGGCGAGAGGCTCACTACGCGGCGACCGGTCCGGCGATCTCTTCCAGAGAACGTCCCTTCGTCTCTTCAGCGAGCAGCCACACGTTGAGCGCGGTCACGACGAGCAGGACCATGAACAGGGCGAACACTCCCGACTGACCGAGCGTCGGCACGAGCACCGGGGTCAGGAACGGCCCGATGATCCCACCGATGCGTCCAACGGCAGCCGCGACGCCGGCGCCCGTCGCGCGTACGGCCGTGGGGTACAGCTCGGGTGTGATCGTGTACAGAACGCCCCACGCTCCGAGGTTGAAGAACGACAGCAGCGCCGCGTAGACGAAGGCGTCCGTGCCGGTTCCGGAGTTCCCGAACAGGAACGCCGCGACGGCGGTCCCGAGGAGATACGCGATGAGCGTCGGCTTGCGCCCCCAGCGCTCCACCAGCCAGGCGGCGCTGAAGTAGCCCGGGATCTGCGCGATCGTCGACAGGAAGAAGAACTCGTTACTGCGCACCTCCGACAGCCCTCGCGCCGCGAGCAGCGACGGGACGTACAAGAAGATCCCGTAGTAGGTGAAGACGATGCCGAACCAGAGGATCCAGAGCATCGCGGTCCGTCGTGCGTACGCGGGCTTCCACAGCTCCGCCATGCTCGTGCGCCCGGCGCGCGCGGGCGCGACCGCGGCACCGAGTGTGAGGAGCGCTCCCCCGCCGGCGCGCTCGACGCGGCGCACCACGGCATCGGCCTCGGCCGCGCGGCCGCGCTCGGCGAGGTAGCGCGGCGACTCGGGAAGCGCCGAGCGCAAATAGGCGACGTACAGCGCCGGCAGCGCGGCGACGACGAACGCGCCGCGCCAGCCGAACTGCGGCAGGACGAACAGCGCGACGAGACCGGCGAGCAGCGTGCCGTAGGCCCAGAACGATTCGAGCAGCACGATCATCCGGCCGCGCTGCGCACGCGGCGAGAACTCCGAGACGAGCGTGGCGACGACGGGCAGCTCACCACCGAGTCCCAGACCGGCGACGACCCGCGCGGCGAGGAGCAGCTCGAACGTCGGCGCAAGCGCGGAGAGCACCGCGCCGACCGAGAAGACGACGAGCGTCACCTGGAAGACCAGACGCCGTCCGTACCGGTCGGCCAGACGCCCCGAGATCGCGGCACCCAGGAACATGCCGACGAATCCGGCGCTGGCGACGAGGCCGACCTGCGCGGGCGCGAGGGTGAACTCCTTCGTGATCGGCGCAACGAGGAAGCCGATGAGCAGGACGTCCATCGCGTCGAACATCCATCCCAGCCCGCTCGTGACGAGGAGCTTCCAATGGAAGCTGTTGAGCGGTACGCGATCGAGTCGTGCGACGAACGTCTCTGCGCTCATGCGCCGAGACAGCCCTCCGCCGCGAGCAGCTCCGCGTTCAGCACCGACGCCCCGGCCGCGCCGCGGATCGTGTTGTGGCCGAGCACGACGAACTTCAGGCCCAGGACGGCATCCTCGCGCACCCGACCGACGACGACGGACATGCCATCCCCCGTCATGCGGTCGCGCACCGGCTGCGGGCGGTCGCGCTCGTCGCGCACCACGATCGGCCGCGCCGGCGCGCTCGGCAGCTCGAGCTCCTGCGGACGCCCCTTGAACGCGCGCATCGCCAGCGTGACCTCGCGCACGCCCGGGCCGCCGCGCAGTGCGACGCTCACGGTCTCGGTGTGGCCGTCGCGAACGCTCACGCGATTGCAATGCGCCGAGAACGCGAACTCGGCGTTCTTGAACTCCGTACCATCCCAGGAGCCGAGAAACTTCTTCGTCTCCTGCTCCATCTTCTCCTCCTCCTCGCCGATGAACGGCACGACGTTGTCGAGGGCGTCGAGGGACGGCACACCCGGATAGCCGGCGCCCGAGAGCGCCTGCAGCGTCGTCACGACCGCGCGTTCGATGCCGAAGACACGATGTAGCGGTGCCGCAGCGAGTGCGAACGTGATCGCCGAGCAATTCCCGTTCGTGACGATCGACCCCGACCATCCACGCTTACGCCGCTGGACTTCGAGGGCGTTCGCGTGCTCGGGATTCACTTCGGCGATGATGAGCGGGACGTCATCGTCCATGCGGTGCGTCTTGACGTTCGAGAAGACGTGGTGGCCGGCCGTCGCGAGCGCCGTCTCCCACTGCTCCGCCGCCTCGCTCGGCAGCGCAGAGAAGCAGATCTCGGCGTCGAGGTCCGCACGGGTGGACTCGAGGCGCATGTCCGCGACGTTCGCGGGCATGTCCTCGCCGAAGTGCCAGGGCGTGACGTCGCCGTAGCGCTTGCCGGCGTTGCGCTCGGAGGTCGTGAGCGCGGCGATCTCGAACCACGGATGGCCCGCGAGCAGGCTGATGAAGCGCTGCCCGACCGTACCGGTGGCTCCGAGGACCGCGACCTTGCGCTTGCGCATCGCCAGTAGTGTGACGCACGCGTGTGCCAGACTGCCGACGTGCGCGAGGTCGACCGTCGGGCCGCGAGCTTCGCCGATGCCGCAGCCTCCTTCCTCGCCCTTGTCGAGTCGCTCGACGCGAGGCATTGGTACGCCCCTTCGGTCGAGGACGGTCGAGCGATCGGAACGGTCGCGCACCACGTGGCGCTCGGTTACGCGATCGGGCACTGGCGTGTCATCGCGGCGGCGAGCGGCTATCCGCAGCCCTTACAGCAGGGCACCGCCACTGAGCGCAACGCCGCTCACGCGGCAGGGACGCCAGCGCCTGATCGTGACGCGACGCTGCGGCTGCTGCGCACGGGCGCCGACGCGCTCGAGTCAGCGATTCGCTCGCTCCGCGACGACCAACTCGACTGCGAGATCAGGGTCGGCCCTGTCACTGGCACGACCGGGCGGCTCGTCGACGGTGGCCGCGACCACGTGATCGAGCACGAGATCACCGTCCGACGATCGGTCAGCGCCTAGATCGCGGTCCGCTCGCCGCCAGAGCTACGAGCGATGGAACTCCTCGTGGACCGCGCGCACCGCCTTGTCGCGCTCGGCATCCGCGACGACGAAGGAGATGTTCAGCTCGCTAGAGCCCTGCGCGATCGCCATGACGTTGACGCCGGCGCGGCCGAGGGCGCCAAAGACCCGGGCCGCGACGCCAGGCGTGCCGCGCATCCCCTCCCCCACCGCGGCCACGATGGCCACGGGCATCTCGACGTCGACGCGCTCGACATCGTGGCGGCGCAGCTCGGCGCTGAACATGCGCTCGAGCGCGGGACGAAGACGCTCCGCGCCGTCGGTCGGCACCACCAGGCAGATCGAGTTCTCGCTCGAAGACTGGCTGATCATCAGCACGTTCACCTTCTCCGCCGCCGTCGTGTCGAAGACGCGGGCGGCGAAGCCGGGGACGCCGCTCATGCCGGCACCCTGCACCGTGATGAGCCCCAGGCCGCCGAGCGACGTCGTCGCCTTGACGACACTGCCGTCGAACACCGGATCGCCGGTGATCGTCGTCCCCGGGTGCTCCGGCGCGAAGGTGTTGAGGATCCGCACCGGGATATGCGCCTCGATCGCCGGCAGCACCGTGCGCGGGTGGATCACCTTCGCACCGAAGTACGAGAGCTCCGCCGCTTCGGCATAGGACACGCGATCGAGGGACTTCGCGCCGCGCACGATGCGCGGGTCCGCGCTCATCACGCCGTTCACATCGGTGTAGATGAGGAGCATGTCCGCGTTGAGTGCCGCGGCAAGCACCGCCGCGGAGTAGTCGGAGCCACCGCGTCCGAGAGTCGTCGTCACGCCGTCCACCGTTGACGCGACGTAGCCGGTGATCACCGGAGTCACTCCGTCCCTCAGCTGCGGCAGCAGCTGCTGATGCACCCGGGCCTTGGTCTCGTCGAACAGCGGGTTCGCGTGCCCGAATGCGTCGTCAGTGATGATCAGACCCTCCGCCGACAGCGACCGTGCCATCGTCCCGCGCGCGCCGAGGAGGGCGGCGACGATCGGCGCGGAGATCTTCTCGCCGTACGTGACGATCGCGTCGAGGCTGCGTGGCGTGCACTCATGGAGGATCGCGACGCTGCGCAACAGCGAGATCGTGCGCTCGGTGAGATCGGCGATCTCGCCGAGCACGTCGCCGCCCCGGACGTCCAGGAGATCGGCGACCAGGTTCGCGTGCGCCTTCGCAAGGTCGTTCACGATGCGCTCGGCCACCGAGGCCTCGCCGTTCGCGGCCTCGCGCGCGGCGGTGTGGAGCGCATCCGTGGTCCCGGCCGTCGCTGACACGACGACGACCCGATCGCCCGCCGTGTCGCCAACGATCCGCGCGACGCTTTCGAGCGCGGTCGGCGAGGCGACGGACGTCCCGCCGAACTTGAGAACGGTGCGGGTCAACGCATGGCCCGAGCGACGGCGATCACGTCGCCGAGTATGGCCGAGGCGGTGGCGTCACCGCCCGCCCCGGGCCCGCTGAACACCAGCCGGCCGGCGAGATCGGTCTCGATCGTGACGACGTTCGTCGGACCTTCGGCCGCGCCTTCGAGCGAGCTCGCGGGGACCTCCTCGGGCCCGACGCGCGCTTTGGTCGCGCGCTCGCCGAAGTCCGCGGTCGCGAGATAGCGCACCTTCGTGTCACGCGATGCCGCCGCCTTGACCGTGTCGGACGACAAGCCGCGCAGCGTCGTGCGTCGCACGTTATCGGGATGGAAATGCCGTCCATCGAGAAGGCTGATGAGGATCGACAGCTTGTAGGCAGCGTCGAACCCGTCGACGTCCGCCGTGGGGTTGGCCTCGGCGTAGCCCTTCGCGATCGCTTCCTCGAGCGCGGCGTCGAACCCGAGTCCGGCCTCCATGCGCGAGCAGATGTAGGTCGTCGTCCCGTTCAGCAGGCCGCGCACGACGCGCGGTCGCGACGCGGCAAGCATGCGCGTCGCGGCGATGATCGGGATCGCGGCCGCGACCGCGGCCTCGAAGCGCAGCTCGCGCTTCGCGAGCTTCGCCGCCTCGTGCAGAGCGTTCCACTCCTTCGCGACGAGCTCTTTGTTCGCGGTCACGACGTGGCGGCCACGCTCGAAGGCCGCGAGGTGCAGATCGCGCGCGGGCGACGTCCCACCGATGACTTCGATGACGATGTGGATGTTCGGGTCGTCGAGCAGGCGGAACGGGTCGGTCGTCACCGCGAGGTCGCCGACGTCACGCGCCTTGCGCCGATCGCGCACCGCGGCGCCGACAAGTCGCAGCGGACGGCCGGCGGCGGCGTCGAGCCGCTTGCCGCGATCGGCGAACACGCGGGCGACCGACGACCCGACCGTACCGAGCCCGAGCAAGGCGACGCCGACCGGCGTGCTCATCGGATCGGTCGCCCCCAGACGATGGCGGCGGCGATGTTCCGCCGGACCAGGCCCTGCGCATCGAGCGCGACCAAGCTCCGCACCCCTTCGTCGAAGCGCGCCGCCCGATCCGCGCCGATGCGCGAGCGCGCGAGCGAACTATGGGAGTGAAGCGCGCGGACATACTCCTCGAGCGGCTGTGCGAACTCCATCGGGATGCGCTCGCGTCCGACGACGGCGAACAAGCCCCGCCGTTCGAGCTCGGCGATCACGTCGAATTCGCGCCATGTCGTGCCGTAGACGGAGTACTCCTGAAAGAGCCCGAGGAGGCGCCCGTGCCACGGTGTGTTGCGGTCGTCGACGTCGAGCACAGCGAAGAACGCCGGCGCCGACAGGACCCGGGCGAGCCGGGGCAGGACCGTGTCCCAATCCATCCAGTGCACGCTCGAACCAGCGGTCGCCAGGCCATACGGCGGATCCAACGCGACATCTTCCGCGCGGCCGGCGGTCCAGCGGATGTTCTGGTGCGTGCCGCCGTCGAGCCGGCGGCCTTCGGCCAGCATCGCCTCGGATGGATCGACCGCGTCGACGCGGGTGGCATGCGACGCCATCTCGCGTGCGATCGGGCCGGTGCCGGCACCGAGATCGAGCACCACCGGTCGGTCGCGATCGATGAGACGCGAGAGCAGCTCGAACGTGGCTGGCGGGTACGGTGCCCGGAACGCGTACTCACGTACCACGTCGGCGTCCTCGAATGCTGCGGCGTGCTCTGGAGCGAAGAACGGCGGTCGCGTGCTCATCCGATCGCGTCCTCGAGGAGGTCGAGCGCGGCACCGACGCTCGCGAGGCGATTGCCGGCGCGGTCGAACGTCCACTGATTCTTCTTCACCGCGCTGTGTTTGTCGCTGTCGACGGCGACGTACGTGAGGCCGACGGGTTTCCCCGGCGTCGCCCCACCCGGGCCAGAGATGCCGGTGATGCCGAGACCGATCTTTGCGCCCAGGCGCGAACGCGAGCCGCGCGCCAGCGCGCCCGCGACGACGGACGACACCGCGCCATGCGAGTGGAGGAGCTGCGGCGCGACGTCGGCGAAGATCTCCTTCGCCTCGTTGCTGTAGACCACTGCCCCACCGCGGAAGAATTCGCTCGACCCGCCGTGCGCGGTCAGGACCGCGCCGAGCAGACCACCGGTGCACGACTCGGCCGCCGCCACCGTCAGCCTGCGGCGGCGCAGCTTGGCCTGGATCGGTGCCATCCGCTCGACGAGCTCCTCGAACGTTGGCGCGCGCTTCGCCGGCACGGCGTCAGCCTACGTGAGGGTGCGCTTGGTGTGCGGGATGTACATCGGCAGCGTACCGATGCCCGTCACGAGCGCGATGGCGAGCAACGCCACTCCGGCATCGGAGATCACGGACGGAGGACGTCCGATCATCAGCAACGCGATCGCCGTGAGTTCGAGCGCGGTCTTGATCTTCCCGGCGATCCCCGCCCCGACGTCGACGCGCCGCCGGTACGCCACAACGCGTAGAGCGGCCACCGTCCCCTCCCGCAGCGCGACGAGCTGGGCGAAGGCTGGCGCGACGAGGCCCGCCGAGGAGATGCCGGCCAGCGCCAGGACCACGAGCGCCTTGTCGGCGAGTGGGTCCAGCAAAGCACCACGGGGTCCGGCCGTGCCAGATCGCCGAGCGAGAAAGCCATCGAGCGCATCAGAGAGGGCCGCGGCAACGAATATGAGGAGCGCGAAGGTCGGTTGGTTCGCACCGAGAAGGACGAAGACGGGAATGCCCGCCAGAGCCCTCAGCAGGACCAGGGCGTCCGGGGCGCTCACTGCGCGGTGTAGACGCGCTCCACGACCTCGCCTTGCCTGCCCAGCGCGACCGCCGGCTGGCCGTTGTAGCTGACCATCGTGGCTGCGCCGTTGCCGGAGCGGAGGCGCACCTCGCGACCGGTGTACGTCGCGCTCTCGCCCTCCTTGAAGATGCGGCCGGTGCCCGGCACGACGGTGCCGTCGACGGTCGCCTGGAGCCACGCCTCCCCGCCCTTGACCGTGACGTTGACCACCGCCGCGGTGTACGCGACGGTCACCGCGCGCGTCTCGGTCGTCGTCGCGCCTCCCGCGTTGTGAGCCACGATGTTGATCGCCTGCTGACCCGCGGGATACGTGAACCGGATCTCGAAGAGACGCGCGCTGCTGATCGGGATCTGCACGCCGTTCACGGTGAGCGCGGTGACGGTCGCGTCGAAGCGGCCTCGGACCAGTACCGGGGCGTTGGTGAACGTCGCGCCGTTCGCCGGTTCCTCGACGATGATCACCGGCGGACCCGGCGAGCTCGCACTCGCGGTCTCGAGGCGCACGGTGCGCGACGCCCGTCCGACTTTGCCGGTCACGTCGAGCACTTCGACGATGATGTGGTTCGACCCGGGGCTCAGCTGCACGCTCGCCGAGAACGTGCCGTCGTTGTTCGGACGGATGTCGGCGACGGTCAACGGCCCGGGAAAGACCTGCACCGTGACGCGGCCGTCTGGAACTGTCGTGCCTTTGACGACGAAGTCCGCCGACTGCGCGATCGCGTCGGACGCCGGCTCGGTGACCTCGATCTTGGGAGGCACCGCGAACGACACGAACTGGTAATAGAGGTAACTGACGAAAAGAACGATGCCCGCGAGCACGACCACGGGCACCAGCACCGCAGGCGTGAAGATAAGGCTGCGCCGGGCGATCGGGTTCAGGGGCTTGAAGGTTCGCGGCGCGTCGGGCTGATCGCGCTCCTGATGAAACTGCACGACGAGCTCCTCGGTCGGGAGCTCGAGGTACTCGGCGTAATTGCGCAGGAATCCCTTCGTATAGACCGCGCCTGGCAGCGTCTGGTAATCGCTGTCCTCGAGCGCCTTCAAGAACTTCTCGCGGATCCGCGTGTCGGAGGCGGCCTGCTCGAGCGTGATCCCCTTCTTCTCACGCTGCGCGCGTAGTGTCTCGCCGAACCGCGCCACCTACTCCTCGCCGGGCCGAGCCGAGCCGTACACCTCACGGAACTTGCCTGGCCCGCGATCCGGCCCGACGACGCCGTTCCGCTCCATGATGTCGATGAGCCTGCCGGCGCGCGCGAATCCGATCGTCATCTTGCGCTGCAGCATCGAGACGGATGCCTTTCCCTCGTGCCGGATGATCTCGACGGCCTCGTCGTAGCGCTCGTCGTCGATGTCCTCGCCGTCCGCTTCGCGGCGGACCAGGCGGTCCGGACCCTCGAGCACCTTCGGATGGCGGTCGTAGGCGGTCCCGCCCTGCAACGTCCAGTGGCGGCTGATGAGCTGGATCTCGTGGTCCGAGACGTAAACGCCCTGCGCCCGGATCGGCTTGGCGAGGTCCGGCCGCAGCACGAGCATGTCGCCACGCCCCAGGAGCTTCTCCGCACCGGTCATGTCGATGATGGTGCGGGAGTCGACCGCCGACGCGGTAGCAAACGCGATGCGAGCCGGGATGTTCGCCTTGATGAGTCCGGTGATGACGTCGACCGACGGACGCTGCGTTCCCAGGACGAGGTGGATGCCGGTGGCCCGCGCCAGCTGGGCGACGCGCGTGATCTGCTTCTCCACCTGGATCGGGGCTTGGAGCATGAGGTCGGCGAGCTCGTCGATGACGAAGACGACATAGGGGATGCGGTCGGCGCCGGTGTGCTTTTCGTTGTACTGGCCGATGTTCCGCGAGCTCGTCCGGGCGAAGAGCCGGTAGCGACGATCCATCTCCCCCACCAACCAGAACAGGGCGCGCAGGATCTTGTCCGCGTCGGTCATGACCGGCGCGATCAGGTGCGGAACGTCGCCGAACGCCGTGAAGTCGACGCGCTTCAGATCGCCGATGAGGAGGCGTACGTCGTCGGGCGTCGCGTTGAGCAGGAGGCTGCAGAGGATCGAACTGATATTCACGCTCTTCCCCGAGCCCGTTTGGCCCGCCACCAGGAGGTGCGGCATCGCGCCGAGGTCGAGCACGATCGGGGCGCCCGCGACGTCGCGCCCGAGCGCGACGGTCAGCTTGGACGGCGAGCCGCGGAAGATGGCGGTCTCGACGACGTCGCGCAGAGACACGAGGCCGACGGCGAGGTTCGGAACCTCGATACCGACGACGCTCTTGCCCGGGATCGGCGCCTCGATACGCAGCGTGCGCGCGGCGAGCGCGAGCGCGAGATTGTCGTTGAGCGATTCGACGCGTGACAGCAGGATCCCTGGCGCGATCTTGAGCTCGTAGCGCGTCACGACGGGGCCGGGCGTGACCTCCACGACCTTCGCCGCGATGTTGAAGTGCGCGAGGGTCTGCTCGATGACCTCGGCGCTCCTCCGGATCTCGCTGCTGGTCCCGGCATGGCCCGCGTCGCCCAGACCGAGGAGGTCCAGCGGCGGGAGCGTCCAATTGCGGTCGGCCTTGGCGTGAAGCACCCCCTCGACGGCCACGTTCTTGTCCGGCAGCCCGGCGATCGAGGGAGTGAACGCGCCGTCCGGCGCCGAGGCCGCCTCATCCGTCTGGGGCGGCGGCAACAGGCGCAGCTGGGGTTTGGGAGGCTGGGCGGCCCCCTTGGGGCGCTCGACGGGCATGTTGATCCGGAGCGGCACCGCGGGCTCCGCGACGTCCTCCAGCTCCGGCTCGTCGACCTCGCGCCCGAACCGGCCCGCGGTGCCGCCGGGCAGGCTCACACCCGGGCGCAAGGCCGTGCGTCGCTCCCAGGCCGGCCGGATGAGATCGCCGAGGGTGCGGTTAGCAGCGACGACGACGCCGACGAGCAGGAGGGCGATCAACGCGATCGGGCCGCCCACATCGCCGAAGGCTCCGGTGGCGGTCCGCGCGACCGCCGCGCCCACGATCCCGCCCGCGCCTTCGCCGACCGTGGGCTCCCCCCGCTGGTAGTGCTGCGCGATGGCGAGCAGCGCGATGAACACCAGCGCGCCACCGCTGATCGGGATGATGGCGCCGCGCCGCATGAGCCCGAACCACAGCTCCGCCGCCAGCGCGGCGAGCAGGAATGGCACGGCGAACGCGCCCCAGCCGAGGAGCGACAGCAGAAACGCACGCCACCAGTGGAGCACCGCGCCCTGGTCCGCGACGAGCGAGACGATCGAGAGGACCCCGAAGGCGAGCAGCGCGATCGCGCCGACCTCGTTGCGGATGCGCGGGTCCACCGCGGGCACCGCGCCCCGCTGCGGCCGGCGCTGCGGCACGCGGCGAGCGCTCATACCTGCATGATCACCGGGAGCACCATCGGCCGGCGCTTCGTGCGCTCGTACAGGTACGCCGTGACGCTGTCGTGGATCGAGTCGCGCAGCGTGGCGAGCTCCGCGAGGTGCTCGCCGGTCTGCGCCTCGCCGAGTCCGTCGAGGATGCGCTGCCGGGTGCGTTCGACGATGTCCGCCGCGTCTTCCTCGGGCACGAAGCCCTTCGTGACGATGTCCGGACCCGCGACGACCGTGCCCGTCTGGCGTTCGATCGTGAGCACGACGAGGAAGATGCCGTCGCTTCCGATCGACCAGCGGTCGCGCATGACCGACTGACTCACGTCGCCGACGCCGAGACCGTCGACGTACACGACGCCGGAGGTCACCTTCTCACCGAGGCGCGCGCCGCGCTCGTCGATCTCGACGCAGTCGCCGTTCGTGATGACGAACGCGTTGCCCTCCGCGACGCCGAGGTCGATCGCGATCCGGGCATGGCGCACGAGCATCCGGTACTCGCCGTGGACCGGGATGAAGTACTTCGGCCGCAGGATGTTGAGGAGCAGCTTCAGCTCCTCCTGGCTCGCGTGACCGGAGACGTGCGGGCGCACGCCGGCGTCGTAGATGACCTCCGCTCCGAGCTTGAAAAGGTTGTCGACGGTGCGGCTGACCAGCTCCTCGTTGCCGGGGATCGGCGTCGCCGACATGACCACGGTGTCGCCGTCCTTCACGACGACGTGACGGTGGTCGCCGAGGGCCATGCGCGACAGCGCGCTGGTGGGCTCGCCCTGGCTGCCGGTGGTGATGATGCAGACCTCGTGATCCGGGAGCTTGTCGATCTCTTTGGGATGGATCAGCGAGCCCTCCGGGAACACCAGGTAGCCAAGCTCGCGCGCGGTGCGCGTGTAGTTCTCCATCGAGCGGCCGATGATCGCCGTCCGTCGCCCCCACGCCGCGGCGACGTCGACGATCTGCTTGATGCGCGAGATGTTCGACGCGAACGTCGTCGTGATCACGCGCCCGGGGGCGCGTGACATGATCGTGTCGAGCAGGTCGCCGACGTGGCGCTCCGACTGCGTATACCCGGCGACCTCGGCGCGCGTCGAGTCGGACAGCAGGAGCAGCACGCCGTGCGCCGCGATCGCCGAGAGGCGGGCGAAGTCGGTCTGCTTCCCGTCGACCGGCGTGTGGTCGAACTTCCAGTCGCCCGAATGCACGATCGTCCCGTAACGCGTCTCGATGGTGAGTCCGACGGCGTCGGGGATGCTGTGACACACGTAGTACGAGTCGCAGCCGAACGGGCCCACCCTGAATGGCGTCCCCGGCGTGATCTCGATCGCGTTCACCTTGTCCGCGAGCTTGTGCTCGCGCAGCTTGGTGCGCATGAGCCCGAGCGTCAGCTTCGTGCCGTAGACCGGCACCTCCGGCAGGTCGCGCAGGACGTATGGCAGCGCGCCCATGTGATCCTCGTGCGCGTGCGTGAGCACGATGCCGCGGACCTTCGCCTTGTTCTGGCGTAGATATGAGATGTCGGGGATGACCAGATCGATGCCGAGCATCTCCTCGTCGGGGAACATGAGACCAGCGTCGATGACGACGATGTCGTCGCCCTGCTCGATCGCGAGCATGTTCTTGCCGATCTCGCCGACCCCGCCGAGCGGGATCACCCGAACTCTACTTGCCAAAGAGCGTCATCTGATCCGCGGTCTTCTTCTCTTCCGCCTTCTCCAGCGGCACGGGCTCTGTCGCGAGTAGCAGCGCGAGCGCCGCGAAGTCGCTGGCGAGCGCGCCCCGCAACGCGGGCTGATGGAGCGCCGCGGCGGGGTGGAACACCGGGAAGATCACGAGCCCGTCGACCTTGCGCGGACGCCCGTGGATGCGAGAGATCGACTCACCGGGGAGGAACTTCCCCATCGCGTGCCTGCCGAGTGTCACGATCACGCGCGGCCTCAGCAGCGCGAGGTGGCGGCGGAGCCAGATGTCGCAGGCGGTGACCTCCTCGGGCAGCGGATCGCGGTTCTCCGGCGGGCGGTGCCGGACGACGTTGGTGATGAACACCTTGCCGCGGTCGAGGCCGATGTCCGAGAGCAGCTCGTCGAGAAGCTGCCCCGCCGCGCCGACGAACGGGCGACCTTGGAGGTCCTCGTTGTACCCCGGCGCCTCACCGAGGAAGAAGATCCCCGACTCGGCGCTGCCCTCGCCCGGAACGGCCTGGCGCGCGCTGCGGTGGAGCGGACAGGCCGTGCATGCGCGGATCTCGTCGGCGAGCATGCGCAGGTCGTCTTGCATTCGCGGTGAATTATGCGCGGCTCAAGCCTTCGTCGGGGCCTTGCGCGCCAGGTAGAGCACGTCGGTGTAGATGCGTTTGGGCATCTCGATGACGTCCACGACGAAGCCGGCGCGCTCGAACATCGCGACGCCTTCGGCGCGTGACGGAAAGAAGAACCGCTCGCGTCCGCCCTTCGTGAGACCGAGGCTGACGGTGATCAGCTCTTGGCCGTAGGTGAGCGCATAGCGCGGGTCGAGCCGGCGCTCCTGCGCCTTGACGACGAGCGGGCCGCCCTCGCCGAGGGCCGCCGCGGCATTGCGCAGCACACTCTCCTGCTGGTCGAACGGCAACAAGTAGAGCACGTCCACGATCGTCACCGCGTCGCAGCGCGGCGGTGTGTCCGCGACGATGTCGCCGACCTCGAACCGCAGCCACTGCGTGTCCAACGTCGCGCCGCGGGCGACGTCGATCTTGCGCGGATCGAGGTCGATGCCGAGCACCCGGCGGGTCGGCGACGCCTCCCGCAGCACGCACGCGAAGAGCCCGTGGCCGCAGCCGAGGTCGACGATGAAGCCCTTCTTCGGCACGTAGCGTTCGACGACGGCGAGATCCGACAGGAACGCGCGGCCGTGCACGAACAGGCGTGCCGCGATCGGCGCGCGTGTGTAGCGGCGCAGCGCGCGGCCGAGAGCGCCGGTCGCCGTCGCGCCGGGCATCAGTGCACCCGCCAGATCACGCCGTCACCGCCCAGCGCGGTCCGCAGGAGCGGGTCGGTGAGCAGCGCGAGGTCGTCGGCGCGCTCGTGCACCAGTGCATCGCGGTCGCGCAGGTCGTCGTCGACGTAGCCGGGATGCGCCGACAGCTCCCCCAGCCCGCCATAGGCGGCGAGAAGCGCCACGCCGGCGCCGTCGAGTCGCGGCCGATGCGATGTCAGGTCGACGTACCACGACGGCCCGCGGATGCCGCGAAACGCGAGCTCCGACACCAGCGATGCCGCATGGAGCGACGCGGTCTTGAGCTGCGCGCGCAGCCGCGGTCCGCGTGCCCGGCGCACCCAGCGCACGCCGAGCTCGCGGGCGACGTGTCCGACGACGAGCGCGACCGGCGGCATGAGGTGGACGTGTCGGTGCGAATCCCACGCCAGCGCGGACACGCCCCACGAACGCGCGCGCGCCGTCTGAGCGCGCAGCTCCGCGGCGAGCTCGGCCGGGCGCACACGTCCGGTCAGCAGACGGCGAGTGAAGGCCGGCAGCGGGTAGAAACGGCCGTCGCCGTCGCACAGCGAACGGACCGCGGCGGGGTCGCTCGCCGGCCGGCCGCCGACCAGGTCGAGATGCAGGCCGACTTCGAGATCGGGCTCCGCGAGCGCGAGAGCCGCCGCCTCCTGGGCGGCGGGGAACGTCACGAGCAGCGAGGTCGAGCGCACGACGCCGCGTCGATGCGCCTCGAGGATGCCGCGCGTCACGCCCGCGCTCAGGCCGAGGTCGTCGGCCGTCACGATGACGCTCAACGGTACCGGCCGAGCGCGTCGTTCACGCGGATCCGGACCAGGTCGCGCAGCATGCGGGGCGCCTGTGCGACGAAGTTGATGCTGGTCTCGTGGTCCTGCACGAGCGCGAACGGGATCTCGCGCACGCGGTAGCCCGCGCGGCGCGCCAGGAAGAGGACCTCGGCGTCGAACGCGAAGCCGTGCAGACGCTGGCGCAGGAACAGATCCTTCGCCGCCTCGGCGGTGTACGCCTTGCCGCCACACTGCGTGTCCTGCACGCCGGTGGGCACGAGCGCGCGGACGCAGGCGCGGTATCCGCTCCCCATGAAACGGCGCCACCACGGACGGCGGACGACGGAGCCGGGAACGTAACGCGAGGCGATCGCGATGTCAGCGCCCTCGTCTATAGCGCGCATGAAGCGGTCGATGACGTCCACGGGGATCGTGAGGTCGGCGTCGAGGAAGACGATCGGATCCCCGGTCGCGCTGCCGACGCCCGCCCGGACCGCCGATCCCTTCCCGCGATGCGGCAGCGGCAGATAGCGATAGGTGATCGCGGCCTGCGGCAGGGTCGCCACCGCGTCCGCGAAGGCCTCGCCGGTGCGATCGTCCGAGCCATCGTCCGCGACGATGACCTCCGCGGCCATACCTCGCTCGCCAAGATATTCCGCGCATGCGGCGAGGCTCGCCGCGATGCGGCGAGCCTCGTTATAGGCCGGAAGAACGAGTGAGAGCAGACGCTATCCGCGAGGCGGACCGCTCCGCCGGAAGCCTCCCCCACCACCACCGCCGGGTCCGCGGCGGAAGCCGCCCCGATCGCCACCCTCACGGTCGTTGAAGCGCGCGCGCTCGGCGCGCTGCCGCTCCTCGAAGCCGTTGCCGTCTTCGTTGACGGCGCGCATCGAGAGGTTGACACGGCCCTGCCGGTCGACCTCGGCGATCTTCACGGTGACCTTGTCACCGACCTTCACGACGTCTTCGATCCGGTTGACGCGATCGTTCGAGATCTCCGAGATGCGCACCAGGCCCTCCTTGCCGGGAAGGTACTCGACGAACGCGCCGATCGACATGATGCGCGTGACCTTGCCCTCGTAGACCTCGCCGACCTCGGGCTCCTTCGTGAGTCCCTCGATCATCGCCTTGGCCTTCTCGCGGCCTTCGGCCTTCGCGCCGGTGATGCGCACGGTGCCGTCGTCCTCGAGCTCGATCGCCGTCCCGGTCTCGCTCTGGATCGCGCGGATCATCTTGCCACCGGGGCCGATGACCTCGCGGATCTTGTCCGGGTGGATCTTGATCGTTTCGATGCGCGGCGCCCAGAACGACAGCTCCGGACGTGGCGCGGGAAGAACGTCCTGCATCGCCTTCAGGATGAACAGGCGCGCATCGCGCGCCTGCGCGAACGCCTGACGCATGATCTCGAGCGAGATGCCCTTGATCTTGATGTCCATCTGCAGGGCCGTGATGCCCTTCGCGGAGCCGCAGACCTTGAAGTCCATGTCGCCGTAGTGGTCTTCGAGGCCCTGGATGTCCGTGAGGATTGTGTACCGGCTGCCCGAGGTGACGAGACCCATGGCGATCCCCGCGATCATCTCCTTGATCGGGACGCCGGCGTCCATGAGCGAGAGCGTCGAGCCGCAGGTTGATGCCATCGACGACGAGCCGTTCGACTCGAGCGTCTCGCTGACGACGCGGATCGTGTACGGGAACTCGTCCTTGGTGGGGAGCACCGGGAGGAGCGCGCGCTCGGCGAGCGCCCCGTGGCCGATCTCACGACGGCCGGCGCCACGCATCATCCGCACTTCACCGACCGAGTAGGGCGGGAAGTTGTAGTGGTGCATGTAGCGCTTGGTGTCCACCGGCGACAGCGTGTCGATGATCTGCTCGTCGCCGGTCGGGCCGAGGGTCGTGACCGAGAGCACCTGCGTCTGTCCGCGCGTGAAGAGACCCGAGCCGTGCGTGCGCGGAAGGACGCCGACCTCGATCGACAGCGGCCGGATGGTGGTCGTGTCGCGGCCGTCCGGCCGCAGCTTCTCCTCGGTCACGGCACGTCGGAACTCCTCTTCGAGGATCGTCTCGAAGGCCGTCGCGACTTCCTCCGCGAGGATGAGGCCGCCATCGGTGACGAACTGCAGGACCGCTTCGGCCTTGAGCTCGTCGAGACCGGTCTCGCGCTGCGCCTTGTCCGGGTTGCGGAGCTTGGCGCGGATGCGCTCCTTCAGGAACGCGACGACGGGCGCGAGCTTGGCGGCGTCGTCCGGGAGCGGCGCGACCGCGAGCTTCGGCTTGCCGACGGCGCGCTGGAGCTCGTCCTGCGCGTCGCACAGCTCGCGGATGCCCTCCTGGGCGAGCGCGAGGGCCTCGACCAGGAAGTCCTCGGTGACCTGACGTGCGCCCGCCTCGATCATCATGATCGAGTCGCGCGTCCCCGCGACGATGAGGTCGAGCTCGCTGTCGTCCATCTGCTGGATCGTCGGGTTGAGCGTGAGCTTGCCGCTGACGGTGCCGACGCGGACGCAGCCGATCGGTCCGTCGAACGGCGCGTCGGAGATCGTCAGCGCGGCAGACGCCGCATTGACCACCAGGACGTCGTAATCGTTCTCCTGGTCGGCGGACCACGCCGACGCGACGATCTGCACGTCGTTCTTGAATCCTTTGGGGAAGAGCGGGCGGATCGGTCGATCCGTCAGGCGGGCGGTCAGGATCCCCTCCTCGGAGGGACGGCCCTCGCGCCGTGGGAACGATCCGGGGATCTTCCCCGCCGCGTACAGGCGCTCTTCGAAGTCGACCGTGAGAGGGAAGAAGTCGATGCCCGGGCGCGTCGTCTTCGCGACCGTGGCCGCGGCGAACACGATGGTGTCGCCGTAGCGGACGGTGGCGGCCCCACCGGCCTGTTTCGCGTACTTCCCTGTTTCGAAGACGAGCGGCTTTCCGTTGATGGTCGCTTGGGCTTGCGTGACTGGCATTTGTGTTGTTGGGGTGCGCCTCTAAGAAAAGACCCAGGGAAGCCCCTGGGTCATCCGCGCTCTCGCGGCCTCGCTATCGCCGCAGTCCAAGTCGCCCGATGATCTCCTGATAACGCTCGGGTGACTTCTGGTGCAGGTAAGCGAGGAGCCGCCGCCGCTGGCCGACCATCTGAAGCAGTCCGCGCCGACTGGAATTGTCGTGGCGGGCTGAACGTAGATGTTCGGTCAGATGCTTGATGCGCTGCGTGAGGACTGCGATCTGGACCTCCGGCGAACCGGTATCTTTGTCGTCACGTCGGTAGGTCTCGATGACCTCACGCTTGGATGTCGTCGTCGCGGGCGGCACCCACTGTCCTTTCTCTGATCCGTAGATCTTGTTTTGTCGTTTGAAAGTGTAACCGAGGACGGCCGCGGGCGCTCATCCGCGAGACGACGTCAGGATCTGCTGCGCGAACAGCTGCCATTGGTCGACCAGCTCCTCGACCGTCTCGGCCGGGAACGCGAGAGCCGCGCAGTGAGCGACACCCGCGTCAGCGAGTGACGCGACGCGCTCGAGGATCGTGTCGCGATCGCCAACGAGGTTCGACGTGGTCATGACCCCGAGGTCCCGACCGGTGCGGTCGCGCGAGCGGCGATGGCGCACGAACCGGCTGCTCTCGTAGCGGCGGACCGCGTCCTCGTGATCACGCGCGATCGTCGCACTGAGCTCGGGCGCGATCTCGACCGCGCTCGCGTTTCGCCCTGCCGCGGCGAGACGATCGCGCAGCATCGCGATGCGCTCGTGCAGCTCGGGCAGCGGGCGCCAGCCCGGGATCCATCCCTGGCCCCAGCGGGCCGCGCGGTCGATCGCTCGGGTCGTGTGCCCTCCGACGTAGATCGGGAACGGCCGCTGGACGGGTGCGGGAGCTAGCTCGATGTCGTCGAAGTGGAACGCCGTGCCGCGATAGGAGCCGCCTCCGGTGTCGAGCAGCCGGCGCAGCGCCTCGATGCCCTCGTCGAAGAGCTCGGCGCGCCTGGCGGTCCTTAGCTCGGTGCGGGCGGCGCTGAGCTCCTCGGGATACGCGCCGAGGCCCACGCCGACGGTGAGCCGTCCCCGTGAGAGGACATCCAGCGTCGCCACCTGCTTCGCCAGCGCGACCGGGTCCCGAAGCGGTAGCGCCAGCACCGCCGTGCCGAGCCGCAGGCGCTCGGTCACGGCGGCGACGTGCGCGAGCGTGACGAGCGGTTCGAGGAAGCTCGGCGGGCCAGCGGCAGCGCCGCGCAGGAAGCGCGGTGTGCTCAGGTGGTCGTTCGCCCACACGCCGTCGTAGCCGAGCGACTCCGCGATGTGTGCGAGTCGCGTGAAGGTCGCCGCGTCGCGCACGAAGCCGATCGGATACCCGAGGCCCTCGTACGCCGTCGGCAGCGCGACGCTGAACTTCACCGCCCGGTCCGGCGTCTCCGATCAGCTTCCGTCGCGACTGAATCCGATCGGCAGTGCGCGCACTTCGCGCTCGAGACGCTCGAGCGTCGGGCGGACCTCGGAGAAGCGCGCCGCGCGCGCCGGCAGGCTGCTCCATATCCCGTCGATGAGCCGCTGCGCGTCGGCCAGCACGGCGTCGGCGTCGACGCTGACGACGCGCGAGGCTGCCACGATGACCTCGCCTTCGACGATCACGGTGTCGACCGAGCGCCCGAGCTCGCCGTAGACCAGCTGGTTGGCGACCTGCTCCTTCGGCGCGAGGCGGACCGCGCCCGGGCGCACGAGCACAAGGTCCGCGCGATAGCCGGTGGCGATCCGTCCGATCCGCTGGCCCATCACCTGCGAACCGCCGTCCCAGCACATGCGCAGGGCATCGACGGCGGTCGGCCACTGGTCCTGCGCAACGATGGGCCGCTGCAGGATCGCCGCGGCCTTCAGCGTCTCGAACATGTTCTGGCTGTCGTTGCTCGAGGCACCGTCGGTGCCGAGCGCGACGTGCACGCCGGCGCGCAGCAGCGCGGGGACTGGCGCGATGCCGGCGCCCAGCTTGAGATTGCTCACCGGGTTGTGGACGACGGTGCCGCCGAGCGAGCCGAGGAGCGCGATCTCGTCGTCATCGAGCCAGATCGCGTGCGCGTAGGACGTCCACGATCGGATGCCGCCGATCCGGCGCAGGAACTCCACGGTCGAGCCGCCGTAGCGGCTGCGCGCGAGCGGCACCTGTGATTTCGCCGACAAGAGGTGTGCGTGCAGGCCGACCCCGCGGCGGCGCGCGAGGTCGAGCGACGCCTCGAAGAGCTCGGTGGAGCAACGCGGCAAGGACGAGGGTCCGAGCATCGGGACGAGGCGCGGGTGACGAGCGTTCCAGCGCACGAGGTATGGCTCGATCCGCGCGAGGAGCTCGGACACCGATGCCGTGCGCGGCCGCGGGCGTTCCTCTCCTATGAGGGCCATCGGAAGGGAATCGAAGAACTCGAGATCGCTGTACTGCGCGGCGACATTCGCGCGCATGCCGACGTCGCGATAGGCCGACATGATCTGGTCCATCCCTTCGTCGAACCAGCGCTGATCGCAGCGCGGGCAGTCGAGCACGCTCGTCGTGCCGGTCGAGACCATCTCGAGCGCGCCGACCATCGTCGAGAGGTAGAGATCTTTCGGCCGGAGCGTCGCGCCGGCGCCGCCGTACGACGCGACGACCATCCAGGCATCGAGCGGCAGCGCGTCGCAGAGACCCTTCTCGATGGACTGATTCGAGTGGGTGTGCGCGTTGATGAGGCCGGGCATGACGATCATGCCGCTTGCGTCGACGACGCGGGCCCCGGTCGCGTCGAGGCCGCGGCCGACGGAGAGGATCGCGCCGTCATCGACCAGCACGTCGGCGATCTCGAACGGCAGGTCGAGGTCGAAGAGGTGTCCGCCGCGGACGAGCATCCGGCCCGCGGGCGACCGCGCCTCAGGGCTCACGGTTCAGCCTGCGCTGGAAGGCGACCTTGTCCTCGGCCTGCGAGGTCGGGCCGGGGTCGGGGGGGTACGGCGAGGGCTCCGCGTCGACATGGAGCGCGAGCAGCCCGAGCCCGGGCCGCTCGAGGAGCGCCAGAACGAGACGCTCCGCCTGCGCTTCGTCGTGCGCCTCGCCTGTCCACGGCCAGCCCGCGCCCGCCGCGAGCATGACGTACGAGATCCGGCCGGCGTTCGGCAGCGGTTGCCCACCACCGGTCTCGTACCGGTCGTTGATGAACACCGCGATCCGGAGATTCGTCGGCGCCGCGCCGGCGATGGCGACGAGCGCGCCCAGGCTCATCGCCAGGTCGCCGTCGCCCTCCAGGAGCACGATGCGGCGATCGCGGCGCGCGAGCGCGAGCCCCAGCGCGAGCGCCGGACCCATGCCCATCGGATCCGACGCGTTGTAGGTGAGTTGCTGCGCGCCGATCTCGGCCCACGCGCGGCGCGTCGAGCCGAGGCCGCAGACGACGATGTCGTCGGGCGCGAGGTGCTTCGCGAAGAGGCCCGCGGCGACTGCGCGACGCATCAGGAGGTCTCCGTCTGGTCGCGCATCAGGACGCGACCTTCGTGTCGCCGAGCAGCGCGGCGCGCCGAAGGAGCAGCACCACCGGCTTGCGGCCGAGGTCGGCCTCGCGCACGGCATCGCCCACGAGCGACCCGTCGCCCACCTCGCCGACCACGTGATACGGGATGCGCAGCCCGTCGAGCACCGGCTCGGTGACGAGGCCCTTGTACATCTGGTAGTGGAAGCGGTCCTCGTACGAGCCGCGGTACACCGCGAGCACGAGGAACGGCAGCTGATGGTGGTGCGCGTAGCCGGCGAGCGCGTTCGCCGAGAGCAGCACGCCGGCGTTCTGGCACACGAGCACCGCGCGTTTGCCGCCGAGCGACGCGCCGGCGCAGATCCCGACGCCGTCGTCCTCGCGCGTGACGCGCACGTGCTGGATCTGCGGCTCCGCATCGATGCGCGCGATGAGCGGCGCGAGCCACGAGTCGGGCAGGCTCGTCGCGATCTCGACCTTCGCCGCGACCAGCGCGCAGACGATGCGCTCGGCGTTCGACGTGCCCGGTTCGGTCATGCGTCGTTTCCCGCGCGCGGTCCGCTCATGCCGCCCGCCCCGCGCACCAGCGCAGCGCGACCTCCGCATACGCACGCGCCGCCGAAACGAGCTCGTCCTGCGACACGATCTCGATGCGCGGATCGTCGTCGTCGCGCGTCACCCTCACGCCCACGCGCGCGGTCGGGATGCCGCGCGCGAGGAAGATCGCCCCATCGGTCGCACCGCTCCAGTCGCGCACCGGCGCGCATGCGCCTACATTGCGCGTCCAGGCCTCGGTCGCGAGACGCACGATGTCGCTCGCCGGGTCGGCCACACCACCCGGCGCGGACGCGTACACGTCGACCCCGACGCGCGGCGCGCCCGGCAGGCGCGCGATCTGCGGCGCGAGGAAGTCCGCAAGGTCGCGGGCCGCGAGTTCGGGATCTTCGCCCGGCAGGAGCACCGCGTACACGAACACCTCGAGTAGGCCAGGGAGCAGGTCTGGCTTCTCCGGAAGGCCGGCGCGGAGCGCGCCGATCGCGATCTCGGCCGCGAGCTGACCGCGAGCGCCATGCCGCGCGAGGTACGCGGTACGCCACGACTCGATCGCGTCGACGATCGCGCCCGCGCTCCGCGCGAGCCCGCCGTCCGGCGCGACGACGCGACGCGCGAGCGCCGCGTTCCATGGGCGACGCACGCGGACGCGCAGGTAGGCGGCCGCGGGTTCCTCGTGGAGCACGCCCGGCGGTCCGGCCTTCACGTTGAGGACGGCGTCGGGCGTCCAGCCGGAAGCCAGCGCGTGCTCGACGCCGCGGCAGAAGCGCGCAGATGTCTCGGTCGTCGCGGCGGATGGCGTCTCGGCCGGCGCGGCGCGGTGCGTCCCGCCTGCGGCGAGCAACAGCGTGAGCCGGTGCGGCACGCCGAGGGCGCGCAGCGCGCGGGCCGCCGAGAGGAACGCGACGAGCCCCGCGGCCGACGGGGCCTTCGCGACGCCGATGCCGAAGCCGCGCAGCGTACGTGTTGCGGTATCGAAGCGCAGGGCCGGCGGATCGCTCGTCGCTCCGGTAATACCCGCGTCGCGCGCGGCGTCGCCGGTCAGGCTCGTGTCGAGATGTCCGTAGATCGCCAGCTCCGGCGCGCGCGTCCCGTGCGCGGATCGCGCGAAGAGATTCGCGCTTCGCTCGTCCAGCAGGTCGACCCCCCAGGAGATCTCCGGGTGCTCGCGACGGCCCGCGTCGGCGAGGGCCTCGGCGAGCGTGCGCTCGTCACCGGGCGGGCTCGGCCTGCTGACTAGGAGGTCGAGCACGCTGCGGACGAGCGCTCCGTCGATCTCGGACGAGACGCGTGCGATCGCGGTGTCGACGTCGACGGTGCTCGCCGTCACGCCGACGCGCTGACGCGGCCGGACACGCGCGTCGCGAGGCCGAGCGCGGCGTCGAGCTTCCAGGCGTTGCGCGCGAGCGGGTGGCCCTCGTGGTCGAGCTCGCGGTCGAGCGCGCGGTGTAGATCCTCAGCGGTCGCGGCCCGTCCCTCGAGCGCACGCTCCGTCGCGTGGGCGCGCCACGGGACCGGCGCGATCGCGCCGAGCACGACGCGCACGTCGCGCCAGCGGCCCGCGCTATCGACGCGCGCCGCGACCGCGGCGGACACGAGCGCGAAGTCGCCTTGCCAGAGGCCGAGCTTCTCGAAGGCGCCGCGCCGCTCGAGCGACGTCCGCGGGATGCGGACCTTCGTCACGAGCTCGCCCTCGGCGAGCACGGTCTCGCCCGGCCCGGTGTAGAAGCGGTCCATCGGGACGACGCGCTCTCCGCCGCGTCCTTCGACGAACACCTGGGCGTCGAGCGCGACGAGGGCCGTCGCGAGGTCCGACGGCGTCACCGCCTGACAGCGGTGCGCGTCGATGGCCGCGTGGTAGAAGCGGTGGTCGCCCTGCACCGCGTAGCACGGGCACGTCGCCCCGCCGCGCTTGTAGCAGTCGAAGCCGTTGCGGAAGAACCAGCAGCGCTTCGCCTGCACGAGATTCCCGCCGACGGTCGCGACCGCGCGCACCTGCGACGACGCGATCGACGACGCGGCCTCCGCAAGCGCGGGCACGCGCTCACGCAGCTCGCGCGCGATGCGGGAGAGCGTGACGCCGGCGCCGATCTCGAGCGCACCGTCGGCCGCGGTCTCGAGCGTGCTGAGCGCGGGGATCTCACCGAGCGACACCAGGCGCGTCGGGTTTGCGAGGCCCTGGCGCCGCTGTAGCAGCAGATCGGTGCCGCCACCGATGGGCGCAGCGTCCGGCCCGAGCATCGCGACGGCCGCGCCGAGCGAGGCCGGTGCGTCGACCCTGGCGATCGCGCGGCGCGGGCGGCGCTTCGCGAAGCGCGTGCCGATCGTGTCGAGCAGGCGGTGCACGCCGAGCGGGTACGAGCGGCGCACGAATTCGATCTGCCAGCGGTCGGGTCGGTGCCAGATGCCGAAGCGGCGCCTCCGGCGTCTCTCCTTCTCCGCGAGCGCGGCGAGCACCTTGTCCGGCGTGAACGGCAGCTCCCGCAGGCGGATGCCGACCGCGTCGTACACCGCGTTCGCGACGGCGGAGGCCGCGGGCACGACCGCGAGCTCGCCGATGCTCTTCGCGCCGTACGGCCCGTTCGGGTCGGGATCCTCGATGAGGATCGGCCGCACACGCGGGACATCGGCAGCACGCGGCAACGCGTAGTTCATGTACGCGGGGTTCACGATCCGGCCGCCCTCGTAGATGAGCTCCTCGCCGAGCGCGGCGCCAAGCGCCATCGCCGCGCCGCCGATGATCTGTCCCTCGACCATCGTCGGGTTGATCGCGCGCCCGATGTCGTGCGCGGCGACGTAGTCGAGGATCTTGATGCGCCCGGTCGCCCGGTCGACCTCGACCTCGCAGGCGTGCGCGGCGAAGGTGTACGACGCGGAGAAGTTCGGCGTCCGGTTCGTCGGGCTCCGGAGCTCCATGACCGTGTCGGTGAACGTCTCCTCGTGCGTGAGCGGTCCGTCGGCCGGGACGGTATCGCCGGCGCGCAGACGACCGGCGAGGCCCGTGGCCGCCATGCGCACTGCATGGCCGGTGAGGTGCGTGCCGCGTGAGGACCAGGCGCCCTGGTCGATGGGCGTGCGCTCGCTGTCGATCGAGAGCACTTCGACCTTCTCGTACGGCACGCCGAGCTCCTCAGCGGCGATCTGGGCGAGGATCGTGCGCTGGCCGGTCCCCGCGTCGGCGCCGCCGAAGCGCACGCGGACGTGCCCGTCGGCGTAGAGGTCGATCGCGGCCATGCTGGTATTCGCGCCCGGATAGGCGTACGAGCCGCTGCCATGCATCGCGGCGGAGACCCCGATGCCGCGGTCCAGGCGCTTGCCGTCCTTCTTCGGGCCCCAGCCGATCGCGTCGCGCACCGCCACGAGGCAGTCGTCGAGCCGTGCCGTCGTGATCCGCGCGCCGCACAGCGCCACTGTGCCCGGCTTGTTCGCGTTGCGCAGCCGGAACTCGAGCGGATCGATCCCCATCTTCACGGCGAGCTCGTCGACCGCGCTGTCGAGCGCGAACGAGACCTGTGGGCTCCCGTACCCACGGAACTGACCGCCGGGCGTGAGCGCAGTGTCGATGAGCCGCGCGTCCCACGTCGCGGCGGTGGGCGTGTAGATCGAGCCGAGCGTCTTGATGCCGACGCCCATCACCGACGGACCGAAGTGGTTGTACGCGCCGTTGTCGATGTCGATCTTCGCTTCGATGAACGAGATGCGGCCCGTCCGGTCGGCGTGCAGCTTGATCCCGGTGCGGAACGCGTGTCGTGGCTTGACGAAGGAGAACTCCTCCTCGCGCGTCAGGGCGATCTTCACGGTCCGGCCGCTCGCGCGTGCGAGCGCTGCGGCGATCGATTCGTGCTCGGAGATCTTTGACTTCGAGCCGAACCCGCCGCCGACGGCGACCTCGCGGCAGACGACCTGCTCCTGCTTCAGCCCGAAGACGTGGGCGAGCTCCTTCACGACGAAGAAGGGCGCCTGCGTCGACGTCCAGAGCTCGAGCCGCTCGCGCTCCTTGTCCCAACGCGCGACGCAGACGTTCTGCTCCATCACCGCGTGCGCGACGCGCGGGTACCAGTAGGTGCCCTCGGCCGAGACGGCGCTCTCGCCACGTGCCTTCTCCACGTCGCCCCACGACCCCCTCTCGTGCAGCGAGGTGTTCGGCTCGCCCGTCTTGCGCTCGTGTAGGCGCGTGGCGCGCGGCGCGACCGCCTCGTCGATGGACAGCGGTGCCGGCAGCACTCGGAAGCGGATGTCGATCGCGGCGAGCGCGGCGTCGGCCTCCTCCTCCGAGTCGGCCGCGACGGCGGCGATCTCCTCACCGACGTAGCGCACGACCTTGTCGGCGAGCGGGGCGCGGTCCGAGAGCTCACCACTCGAGTGGATGTACCGCGCCTTCTCCGGGAAGTCTGCCGCGGTGACCACGGCACGCACGCCGGGCATCGTCCTCGCGCGGCTGGTCTCAAGATGCGTGATCTCGGCATGCGGGTGCGGCGAGCGGAGGATGCGCCCGACGAGGAGATCCTCGAACGAGAGATCGCCCGCGTACGCGTCGCTGCCGCTCGTGCGGTGCTCCCAGCCGAGCGCGCGGACGCGCGTGCCGACGACGACCGTCATGACTCGCCTCCGCCGACCGCGACGGCATCATCGGCACGGCGTGCCGCGCGGGTGCGCGCGGTCGTGAGGACGGCGTCGACGATCTGGGTGTAGCCGGTGCAGCGGCAGACGTTGCCGCTCATCTGCTCGCGCACGGTGCGCTCGTCGGGGTTGGGCGCCTCGCGCAGGAGCGCGGACGCGCGGACGATCTGGCCGGGGGTGCAGAAGCCGCACTGGAAAGCGCCCGCGTCGGCGAAGGCCTCACGGAGGTCCCGGGCCTCCTCGGCGAGACCCTCGATCGTGGTGATCTCGCCACGCACGAGGCTCGCGAGCTGTACGCAGCTCATGACCGGCACCCCGTCGAGGAGGACGGTGCACGTGCCGCACTCCCCGCGACCGCAGGACTCTTTCGCGCCGGTGAGACGCAGTTGGTCGCGCAGCACGTGCAGCAACGTGTCGCTCGGCGTGACGTGTACGGAGCGGCGCTCTCCATTCACGCGCAGCATCACGGGGTTTGCAGGGCCTCGTCCGATCCGCCCATCGTCTCGGCATACGATACGGCTTCTCGAATCACAAGCCGCGGAGCTCCGGCATGATCCGCGTCGCGATGAGCCTCAGCACATCGTCGAGCTCGCCGAACTGCAGGCGCAGATCGAACACGACATGGGACGCACCCGCGTCGTGGAGTCGCACGACCCCCGCCACGACGCGCTCAGGATCGCCATAGATCAGCGAGCCGTCAAGATCGTCCGGCGTGGCGAACGTGCCCGACGCCGGCTGTGTCCAGCGTTTGTTGGCCTCCGTGTAGAGCGACCGCAGGAAGGACTCCGGAATGCGCCGGAGCGCCTCCTCCGTCGTACGCGCCGGCACGATGAACGGCAGAGCACCCACGTCCAGCGGGCTGCGGCCGGCCTTGGTCGCCAGCGCGTGCATGCGCTTCACGCGCGCGCGCAGGTCACCGATCGGGATGCGCGGCAGCCAGCCGTCGCACAGTTCGACCGCGCGGTGCACGGCGGAAAGCGTCGCGCCACACGCCCAGATCGGGATGTGGCCGACCGGCTCGGGCACCTCGACGCCTGCGAAGCGGTAATAGGCGCCCTCGTGGTCGACGCGCTCGCCCGTCCAGAGCGCGCGGAGGATCGCGATCTGCTCCGCGAAGAGCGCCTTACGGTCCATGTCACCCATGCCGAGCGCGTCGAACTCGTGCTGCCAGGCGCCGATGCCCATCCCGATGAGCAATCGGCCAGGACCCGCGATGCGATCCAGCGACGTGATCGCGTTCGCGAGGTGGATCGGATGCCGGTGTGGGATGAGGGCGCCCGTGCCGAGGATGACGCGTTCCGTCGCCGCGGCGACCGCGCCGAGCACCACGAACGCGTCCAGGTGCGTCGAGTCGGGATCCTCGAAGGCATACGGTCGATAGACGACGTGGTCACGGACCCAGACCGAATCGAAGCCGAGATCCTCGATGAGACGTGCGCTCGCGATGAGCCGCTGCCGCGTTGCGTAGCGACCGAAGTGCGGGAGGAGGACCCCATAGCGGCGCGGCCCTCCGCTCAGTCGATCACCGGCCACTTCGCGGGCGTCCGCCAGCCCGTCGCGTCGAGCACCCGGCGTCCGGTGCGCTCGAGCTCGCGGAACGTCTGCTCGACATCGACGGAGGTCATCCGTCCGCCCTCGAGGACCACGCGTCCGTCGATGAGCACGGTGTCGACGCTGTGACCGTCGGCGGCGAAGACGAGGTTCGCGATCGGATGGTGCAGCGGTCGCCACTCTGGCCGCGTCGCGTCGAAGAGCACCACGTCGGCCTTCTTGCCTGCCTCGAGCGAGCCGAGGTCCGCCTCCTGCAGCGCGCAGCGCGCGCCATGGAGGGTCGCCATCTCGAGCACGGTCTCCGCCGGCATCGCGTTCTGATCCCTCCTTGCGTCGCGGAAGAGGATCGCCGACGAGTACATGGCTCGAACGGCGTCGAGATTGTTCGAGCATGTTTGCGCGTCGCATCCGAGGCCGATCGTCGCCCCGCGCGCCAGCATCTCCGGGAAGCGGCCCACCTGAGTGAGCCCGTACCCGAACCACCCCGCCGTCGTCGGACAGTGAGCGATCTTCGTTCCCGACCGGAGGACGAGCTCCACCTCCTCGTCGTCGAGGTTGACCATGTGCGCGAGCAACACGTTCGGCCCGAGCACGCCGAGGTGGTCGTAGTACTTCACCGGCCTCATGCCTGTCCGTTCGACGTAGCTCCGCACGTCCTCGAGCCAGGACGACAGGTGCATCGTCATCCCGGTGCGATGACGGTCAGCGAGCTGCTTGAGGCCGATGAGGAGCCCGTCCGAGGTCATGGTGTGACCGATGGGCGACGTCCACACGCGTATGCGCCCGTCGTGCGCTCCGTCGTAGCGTTCGATGAGCGACGCGTTCTTCTCGATCGCGCGGTCGGTCTCCTGGAAGAGATTCGCCGGCTGCCGCGGGATGTCCCAGCTCCACGTGCCGATGCAGCCTCGTATGCCGACCCGGCCCATCGCGTCGATCACCGCATCGGTGTGCTTCGTCGTCCCGGCCTCGATGAAGCATGTCGTACCCGTGCGGATGAGCTCGATGAACGTCGCCGTGGCGTTCACCGCCTCTTCGTCGGGAGACATCGCGGCATAGAACGCGGTCACCTGACGGACCCACTGGCTGGGTGGCATCGTGTCCGGCAGCGTGCCGCGCATCGCGGCCTCGGCCGACACGTGCACGTGTGTCTGGATGAGCCCGGGGGTGATGACGCGACGGCGTCCGTCGATGACGCGGACGGCGCTGTAGCGAGCGACGACGTCAGCCCGGCGACCGACCTCGACGATGCGTCCGCCGCGGATCGCGATGGCGCCGTCGGAGAGGACCCGGCGCTCGGCGTCCATCGTGATCACGGTGCCCCCTTCGATCAGCAGGTCGCAGAGCTCAGAGCTCATCTCGGCCCCTCCCCATCCCGCCGCCAGGGATGGGCCGAACGGCACCGGCGCCGGTGCTCTTCGGCCCTCCCTCGCCCGACGGCATCGGTCGAATATCCGGCCATGCGTGAGATCCCGCGGAACGCACGGATCGTCTGCGACGGCGCGGTCAACTGCCCGCTCCGGCACGTCGACAACGAGCTCGAGGCGTGCCTGCGCTGCCCGTGGCTCCGGAGGGTCGGCGCAAGCGAGAGCGCGCGCTACGTCGTGTGCCGGCCGCCGTTCGCATCACTCCCGCCTCTCGATATTGCTCCCTCGCGCTCCTGACCCGAGGCGCGCGAGCGCGGCGTGCCGCAGTTTCACGTTCATCGGTCTCGAGGCCACCTTCATCACGAGGTCACCAGGACCGAGCAGAGATCGGGTCGCAACGTCAGCCAGATCGTGTCGCCTTTCGCGAGCCTGATCGTCGGGTGTGGCCGGGTGCGCAGCAGCTCGCCAGCGACGCGGACGCGGCAGTCGACGAACTCGCCAAGGAATACGAGCTCCTCGACCTCGCCCCGAAACGCGTTGGGTCCCGCGGGCCGACCGGTCGCGACCTCCAGGTACTCGGGTCGGACGAGCAGCGTCACCCGCGACCCAGCCCGGGTCTCCGCCGGGCAGACCACGACGACGTCGCCGATGGCCGTGCGCACCCGCCACTCGTCACCGTCGAGGACCGCGGTCACTTCGCCATCGAGGAAGTTGCCTGCACCCACGAAGTCGGCGACCATCCGGCTCGCGGGCCGCTGGTAGAGATCGCGGGGCGAGCTTTCTTGGACGAGCTGGCCCCTCGACATGACGCCGATGCGGTCCGACATCGAGAGCGCCTCGATCTGGTCGTGGGTGACGTATAGCGTGGTGATCCCGAGTCGCTGTTGCAGATCGCGAATCTCGCTGCGCATCCGCTCTCGCAGCTTCGCATCGAGATTCGAGAGCGGCTCGTCGAGCAGCAGGAGTTTCGGCTGCTGCACGAGCGCGCGCGCCAGCGCCAGGCGCTGCTGCTGCCCGCCCGAGAGCTGCGTCGCGTTGCGGTGTTCGAAGCCCGAGAGCTGGACCGTCGCGAGCGCCTGCTCGACACGCTCGGTGAGCGCGGCCTTCGAGAGACCCGCGCCGCGTACACGCAGCGGGAAGGCAGCGTTCTCGAAGACGCTCATGTGCGGCCAGATCGCGTAGGACTGGAAGACCATGCCGAGGTCCCGGTCGTACGGCGGCACGAAGCGCCCGTCGCCCGAGAGGACCGTGTCGTCGAGGCGGATGGTCCCGCCCTCCGGCCGCTCGAGGCCGGCGATGCAGCGGAGCGTCGTTGTTTTCCCGCAGCCCGAGGGGCCGAGGAGCGTGTAGAAGCGGCCATCTTCGACGGTGAAGGAGACGCCCTGCACGGCGCGAACGCCGCCGCGGTCGGTCGTGTACGTCTTGCGCAGCGACTCGACGGTCAGCACCGCCACGGAACTATGCCCCCCGCACGCCCACGCGCGCGCTCACGCGCTGCGTGAGCCCGACCACGACGACGAGGGCCAGCACGAGCATCACCGACAGGGCGGCGACGGCGGTCGATCGTCCCGACACCTGCAGGTCGAAGATGACGAAGGACACGACGACGCTGTTGTGCGAGACGAGCAGCACCGAGGACGAGAGCTCGCGCACCGACACGACGAAGACGTAGATCCAGCCGGCCACGAGCGAGGGCCAGAGGAGCGGCACGACGATCCGCCGGAAGGTCGTGGCCCACGAGGCCCCGGAGGCCGCGGCGGCCTCCTCGAGCTCGTGGTGGAGCTGGACCATCGCCGCGCTGTTCGTCCGCATGCCGTAGGGCATGTAGCGCGTCACGTATGCGATGACGAGGATGACGACCGTCCCGTAGATCGGGATGGGGAAGCTGATGAGCTCGAAGATGAGCGCGACCGCCAGCACGAGACCCGGGATCCCGATGGGGAGGAAGGCGATGAGGTCGAGCAGGCGCCGCCCCGGCAGCCGTGTCCGGACGACGATCCAGGCGATGACCGCGGTGAGCGCCATCGTGATCGTGGCGGCGGACAGCGCGAGCAGGAGGCTGTTCCGCGCGGCGAGCAGGGTGTCGGGATGCTCGAGCACCGTCACGTAGTTCTCCAGCGTGAGCCGCTTGAGCATGTCGAGGCTCGGGATGTAGAAGGGGAGCAGCGAGACGAAGAGCAGCACGAGGAAGGGCATCACGACGACGACGACCAGGTAGGCGACGAGGAACGCGAACGCCGCCCAGCGCCACCGGCCGAGGTCGACCGTCCGCGGCCGGTAGCCCTTGCCGGTGATCGTCGCGAACCGCTCGGCGCGCCTGGTGACGCGCCCGTAGATCCAGACGCCCACGGCGCTCACCGCGAGGAGGCCGACGCCGAGCGCGCCGGCGGTCCCGTAGTCCTGCGGGTAGTTCCGGAGCGCCTCGTAGATCTCGCTCGTGAAGACCGGGATGCGCGCCGGTATCCCGATGAGCGCGGGGACCTCGAACGACTCGAGCCCGCGGATGAACATGATGAGCGCGGCGG
>DASYUY010000079.1:0-2716 GCA_036000705.1 Candidatus Limnocylindria bacterium
TCGAACCCGGAACCTGCGGTTTACAAAACCGCTGCTCTGCCAATTGAGCTAGGTCGGCGCGAAGACCTCAATGCTACCTACTCGTCGGTCTTCTTCTTCGCGCGCGGCTTCGCGGCGCGCTTCTTCGGTGCCGCTTTCTCCACGGGTGCGGACTCTTCGACCGATTCCTCTTCGGTGAGCTCGTCGTCCGCCGGAGCCGGCGTCGCATCGTCCTGCACGGTCGATGTCGACTCGGCCGGAGCTTCCGTTTCGAGCACGACATCCTCGTCGCCCTCCGCGAACTCTCCGTTGTCGGCTGCGTCCTCGGGGATCTGCAGCGGTGCGGCCGGGCGAGGCGTGCGCGTCTCCGGCGGCGCAACGTCGCGGCGTCGCTGTCGCAGGGCCTCGTAGAGGATCAGCGTTCCCGCCGCGGCGGCGTTGAGCGAGGTGACATGTCCCTCCATCGGGATGCGCACGACCTGGTCGCATCCTTCGAGCACCAGTCGGCGGATGCCCTCGCCCTCGCCGCCGATGACGATCGCGGTGGGCCCGCGGTAATCGACCTCGTCGTAAAGCATGTCGCCGCTCTCGTCGGCGCCGATGACCCACACACCCTTCTCTTTCAGAGCGTCGATCGCCTGCCGCAGGTTCGCGACGTCGGCGATCATCAGGTGCTCGCTCGCGCCCGCGCTCGTCTTCGCCACGGCCGGGGTGAGACCGACGCTGCGATGGCGCGGGATGACGACACCGGCGACGCCCGCGCCCTCCGCGGAGCGCAGGAGAACGCCGAAGTTCTGCGGGTCCTGGAGCGAATCGACGACCAGGACCAGCGCCGGCTCCGAGACCGCGTCGAGGTGCAGTAGCAGCTCGTCGAGGTCGACACCCGCCTTCCCTTCGACGATCGCGACGACGCCCTGGTGGCTCTCGATCGGTGATAGCCGCTGGACCTCGAGCTTGTCGACGTAGCGCACGAAGATGCGACGCTCCTGCGCCTCGGTGAGCAGCTCGTTCACCGCTCCGGTGCGGGTGCCGCGCTCGTTGGAGACATACAGACGTTTGAGGACGCGACCGGCGCGGATCGCCTCCAGCACCGCGTGCGGGCCGGCGATCGGCTCGCCGGCGTCGTGCGACGGCGCGGCTGACGTGCGCGGACCCGCGGTCGCGCGACGGATGGTCTCGCTGTACTGCGCCTGCCCGATCGGGCCGCGGCGCGGAGCGCGTGCGCCGCCCGCGTAGAAGTTGCCGCCACCGCTGCCGGTCCCGACCCCCGGGACCCAGCCGCGGTTGCCACCGCGCCAGCCGCCCTGCGTGCGCTGGCGCTGCGCCTGCTGGCGGCGCTCGTAATTCGCGAGCTCTCGAGCCTGCGAGGACTCTTCGTCGTCGCGCGGGGCCATCGGACGCGGTGGCAGCGGCCCACGCGGCGCGAACGGACGGGGAGGCACCGGTCCACGCTGCGGCTGCCCGAAGCGCTGCCCGCCGCCGCGTCCGCGCCGTCCGCGACGTCGGCGACGCGCGAGATCGTCCGCGCCGAGTGGCCCGGAGCTCGGCGGCATCGGGCGCTGATTGGGTCCGGCGTCATTCGGTCCGTTGTGCACGGGTCCGCTGTCGACGGGTTCGTTGTCAGCCGCGCCCGAGTCCTGGGGACCCTTCTCGAAGTCTTCCATCGTCATGCTCCCTTGCGGCGGACGCGCTCCCAGCGCGTTCCATCCTTGGTGTCCTTCACGCGGATCCCGTAGCGGCGCTCGAGCTCTGCGCGAAGCTCGTCCGAGCGCTTGTAGTCACCCTTTTTACGTGCCTCGTCGCGCTCGGAGAGCATGGTCCGCTCCTCGGCGGAAAGATCGGCGTCACTCGCGCGCTCGCGCAGCGACAGCGCGAGCACCTGATCCATGTCGAAAAGCACCTCGAGCGCGTGGCGCTTCGTCGCGACGTCGCCGGTCGCCGCCAGATCGAGGACCGCCTCGGCCTGCGCCAGCGCGGCCGGCGTGTTGAGGTCATCCGTCAGCGCGGCGACGAAAGCCGTGCGGCGCGGATCGTCGGGCGACACGTCGATGGGCGTGCCGCCCGTCGCCTGCCACGCGTCGCGGATGATCCCGCGCCAGCGATCGAGCCGGCTCTGTGCCGCCTTCAGTCCCTCGCGAGTGAAGTCGATCGGCTGGCGGTATTTGTTGTTGAGCACGAGCATCCGGAACGCGAGTGGCTCGAAGCCCCACTCCTCGAGGTCGCTGAGCAGGTACACGTTGCCGATCGACTTGTGCATCGCTCCGCCGTCCACCTTCAGGAAGCGCACGTGTGTCCAGCACCGCGCGAACGGCTTGCCGGTCGCCGCCTCCGACTGCGCGATCTCGCATTCGTGGTGCGGAAAGAGGTGGTCCTCGCCGCCGGAGTGGATATCGAACGTCTCGCCGAGGTACTTCATCGACATCGCGGAGCACTCGATGTGCCAGCCCGGATTGCCTTTCCCCCACGGCGACTCCCACTGCTGCAAATCGTTCGGCTTGGCTCTGCGCCAAAGAGCGAAGTCGAATGGATGACGCTTGTTCTCGTTCACCTCCACGCGAGCGCCGGCCTGGCGTTCGTCCGGCGGCTCAGAGTTGAGGCGGGTGCCGTAACCACGGAAGGTGGTCACGTCGAAGTAGACACCGTCGGAGGCGACGTACGCGTTCTTGTTCGCGATGAGCCGCGTGATGAGCTCGATCATCTCGGGGATGTGATCGGTGGCCTTCGGCATGACGTGCGG
>DASYUY010000080.1:0-58822 GCA_036000705.1 Candidatus Limnocylindria bacterium
AGAACTCTTGCTCTCCGGCGGTCCAGATGAACTCTTGGCCACAGTCGCGACAGGTCAGGGTCTTGTCTGCGAAAGACACTCAGGTCTCCTCTCGTTCTTGCCTCTGCGCTTCGAGGATCGGGGCGAGTCTCTACGTGAGGATGACCTGCACGCGACCTACTACGTTCCGGGCCCTTGTCCGCCAGCGGCGCTCCGCCTTGCGGAGCCCTCTAAGTGTATGTCCGACGGTCTTGTGCAGCCTGACCAACTTGGCGTGCCGGCGTTGACGGCAGTCCCGGCCGGTCCCTAGCGTCTTTTCCGATGGCTTTCCCGCTCCTCCCGATCATCCTTGCGGCCCCGATCCCGGGGCCCGCTTCGCGTTCGGGAGGCTGAGCAGGACCTAGCAAGCGACCCAGGCACCGCAAGCGGCCTCCCCGAACGGGAGGCCTTTCTGTTTCTGGACATAGATGAGGAGTGAGATGGCGACACGGTTGGCGGTCGGCGAACGGGAGCGTCTGAACGAGGTCTTCGGCTCGTTCATCGACGAGACGATCGGCATCGTCGCGCGGCAGACGCGCGACACGGTCTCGTTCGCGGTCGGCTCGCCGGCGCGCGAGGCGCTCGATCTCGTCGGCGCCGATGACCTCGCCGCGACGGTGATCCGCCGCGAGGGTGCCAGCGCGCTCGGCTACACGATGACGGAGGGCGAGCCCGAGCTCCGCGCCGCGGTCGCCGCGGCCGCGCGCGCACGCGGGATCGTCGCGGATCCGGAAGAAGTGCTGATCAGCGCCGGCGCGCTCCAGGCCATCGACCTCGCATGCCGCGTCTATCTCCGTCCGGGCGACGTCGTCGTGGCGGAGTCGCCGGCCTTCGCGAACGCACTGTCCGCGTTCCGCAATCACGGCGCGCGGGTCGTCGAGGTGTCCGTCGACGGCGAGGGTCTCGATGTCGCGGAAGCCGCGCGCGTGCTGCGCCGCGACGGGATCACGCCCCGGATGTTCTTCATCGTGCCGAACTTCCAGAACCCGACCGGCGAGACCTTGTCCGATCGCCGGCGCGACGCGCTCCTCGCGCTCGCCGCGTCGTACGGCGCGGTCGTCGTCGAGGACGATCCGTACGGTCTGCTTCGGTACCGCGGCGCCGAGATCGCGCCGCTCGCGGCGCGCGACTCGGCCGCCGAGGTCGTCTCCATCGGCAGCTTCTCGAAGACGTTCCTTCCCGGCCTGCGCGTCGGGTGGGTCATCGCCGATCGCGACGCGATCAGGAGCATGGCCGCGGCGAAGCAAACCATGGACTCATCGACCGGCACGCTCGGGCAGCGCATCGTGCTCGAGTTCGAACGGCGGGGCGGGCCGCCCGCGCACGTTGCGAAGCTGCGTGAGATGTATGGCGCGAAGCTGGAGCGCGGACGCGCGGCGCTCGAGCGCGAGTTCGCCGGGACGGGCGTGCGCTGGAACGATCCCGACGGTGGCTTCTACTTCTGGGTGCGCCTCCCTCAGGGCGTCAGCGCGCGCACGCTCTTGACCGTCGGTCTCGAGGAGGGCGTCGCGTTCGTCCCCGGACATGCCTTCGCCATCGCGCGCGATCACTCCGAGGCCCTGCGCTTCTCGATCAGCGGTCCGACGCTCGAGCGCATCGACGAGGGCGTGCGGCGTCTGCGCCGCGCTTTCGACCGGGTCGCATCATGACGACCACCGGGGGGCTGCGGCCCCCGAGGATCCCCCTGGCGCGCGAAGCGGTCGTCGAGGCGGCCGCGCGCATCGCGCCGCACGTGCGGCGCACGCCGACCGAGCGCTCGCCCGCGCTCTCGCAGCTCGCCGGCCGCGAGGTGTTCCTCAAGCTCGAGAATCTGCAGCGGACGGGCGCGTTCAAGATCCGCGGCGCGCTCAACGCGCTGACGCGCCTCGATGCCGCGGCGCGGGCGGCCGGCGTCGTGACGGCGTCCGCGGGCAACCACGGGCAAGGGGTCGCTTTCGCCGCGCAGCTCGTCGGCGCGCCCGCCACCGTCGTGTTGCCACAGGGCGTGCCGCTCGCGAAGCTGACCGCGATCCAGCGCAGCGGCGCCGATACCGTGCTCGCCGACGGTGGGTACGACGAGGCGCACGCGATCGCGCTCGAGATCGCGCGCGAACGGAAGCGGACGTACGTGCATGCGTTCGACGACGACGACGTCATCGCCGGTCAGGGCACCGTCGCGCTCGAGCTCCTCGAGGACGCCGACGAGATCGACACCCTGGTCGTGCCGGTGGGGGGCGGCGGGCTCATCGCGGGCATCGCGCTCGCCGCGTCGGAGCGAAGGCCGCGCCTCCGGATCATCGGCGTGCAGTCGGAGAGCGCGTCGGCGTTCGCGGAATCGTTCCGCGCGGGTCGCGTGACCGAGCGGGCGGCCGCGACGATCGCGGACGGCATCTCGGTGCGCCGACCGGCGGAACGGACCCTCGCGATAGTGAGGCGGTACGTCGACGACGTCATCACCGTGAGCGATCAGGCCATCGCGCGGGCGATCGTGGTGCTGCTCGAACGGACGAAGATGCTCGCCGAAGGTGCCGGCGCCGCGGGCATCGCGGCGGTGCTCGAGGCGAATGGCCACGTGGGCGGTCAGCGCATTGGCATCGTCGTGAGTGGCGGCAACATCGACCCGAACCTGCTGGGCAAGGCGCTGCAGCAGGGCCTCGCGTCCGCCGGCCGCTACCTCGCGTTCCGCACCTGGCTCGACGACCGGCCGGGGATGCTGCACGAGCTCACCGGCATCCTCAGCGCGCAGCGGATCAACATCCTCCACGTCGGCATCCATCGCCTCGGCCCGTACGCGGGCATCGGTCGCGTCGGCCTCGATGTCATCGTCGACACACGCGACCGCGCGCACGCCGATGCCGTGCTCGCGCTCATCCGCGGCAAGGGCTTCCCCGCCGAGGAGCTGCTCGACACTTCTCCGTCGAGCTAGGCGTGCGCGCGAACGGCGATGGCCGCAGCGCCGGGCGGCGACGGCACGACACCCGGATGCAAGAGCGAGGCGAGCAGCTCGATCCCGTCGACCAGGCGTGGGCCCGGGCGGCTGAAGTAGGCGTTGCCGTCCACCGCCACGACCGGCGCGCCGAGATCCGGGATCGCATGAGCCTCCCGCTCCGCGCGGCGTGCGTCCCACCCGCACGGCATCACGACGACGATGTCCGGCCGCGCGGCGCGCACCTCATCCCAGGTGAGCTCGCGCGAGCGCGCGCCCGGCTCGCCGAGGACGTCCACACCGCCCGCAAGATGCACCTGCTCCGGTACCCAGTGGCCGCCGCTATACGGCGGGTCGATCCATTCGATGCATGCGACGCGCGGCCGCGTCCTCGCGGCGACGGCGTCGCGGACCGCTGCCGCATGCGCGCGCAGCGACGCCACGAGGATGCGCGCCTGCTGCCCGCGACCGAGCGCATCACCCACCCGGGCCACGTCCGCGTACATCCCGTCGAGCGTCGCGGCTTCGAGCGGAACGACGCGCGGTTCGCGTGGCAGCGAGCGCGGCACCTGATCAAGCGTCACGGCGCAGACCGCGCAGAGCGTCTGGCCGAGGATCACGTCCGGCGCCGCGTCGCGGAGCGCGCCGGAGTCGAGATGGAACGTGCTCTCATTTCGCGACGCGGCGTCGCGCACGAGCGTGTCGATCTCGCGCGACGTCGCGCCGGCGGGGATCGTCGCGCTCGTCACGCGCGGGAGCGATCGGACCTGCGCCGGGAAGTCGCAGTCGTGCGTCACCGCGACGAGGTCCGGCATCGCGCCGATGGCGCAGGCGATCTCCGTCGCGGCGGGCACGAGCGAGACGACGCGCATGCCGCATAGCGTATGGTCGCGGCCATGAAGCGCACGCTCGCGGAGAAGGTTTGGGAGCGGCACGTCGTGCGGCGCGCCGCGGACGAGCCCGATCTGCTGTACATCGATCTTCATCTCGTCCACGAGGTCACGTCGCCGCAGGCGTTCGAGGGTCTGCGACTGGCGCAACGTGCCGTGCGGCGGCCGGACCTGACGCTCGCGACGATGGATCACAACGTTCCCACGACGGCCGCGACGCCAGCCGACGACATCTCGCGGAAGCAGATGGAGGCGATGGCGCGCAACGCGCGCGACTTCGGCATCCGCCTCTACCCGATGGGCGCGCCGGAACAGGGCATCGTCCATGTCATCTCGCCACAGCTCGGCCTCACCGAGCCGGGCATGACCATCGTCTGTGGCGACAGCCACACCTCGACGCACGGCGCGTTCGGCGCGATCGCGTTCGGCATCGGGACGAGCGAGGTCGAGCACGTCCTCGCGACGCAGACGCTCCGGGCGACGCGGCCCGGCACGATGGCGGTCACCGTCGAGGGCGCGCTACCGCACGGCGTGTGGGCCAAGGACGTGATCCTCGGGATCATCGCGCGCATCGGCGTGAGCGGTGGTGTTGGCGCGATCGTCGAGTACCGCGGCTCCGCGATCCGCGCGCTCTCGATGGAAGGGCGAATGACGGTCTGCAACATGTCGATCGAGGCCGGCGCGCGGGCCGGGATGATCGCTCCGGACGATGTGACCTTCGCGTTCGTCGAGAAGCGCAAGCACGCGCCGAAGGGCGCGCGGTGGGAGCTCGCGCTCGACGACTGGCGCGCGCTCCCGACGGACGACGGGGCAGGCTTCGATCGCGAGGTGCGCATCGACGCGTCGGAGCTGCGCCCGTACGTCTCCTGGGGGACCAATCCGGCGCAGACCGTGACGATCGACGAGCGCGTCCCAGACCCCGCCGCGCTCGACGCCACGCAGCGCGAGGCCGCGACGCGCGCGCTGCGGTACATGGACCTCCGTCCGGGAACGCCGATCCGCGATATCGAGGTCGACGCGGTGTTCCTCGGCTCGTGCACCAACGCGCGCATCGAAGACCTGCGCGTCGCAGGCGAGGTCGTCCGCGGCCGCAAGGTGCGATCCGGTGTGCGCGCGCTGGTCGTGCCGGGATCGATGGCGGTGAAGGCGCAGGCGGAGCGCGAAGGACTCGACCGGCTGTTCCGCGACGCCGGCTTCGAGTGGCGCGATGCGGGGTGCTCGATGTGTCTCGGCATGAATCCGGACATCCTCGGACCCGGCGAGCGGTGCGCGTCGACGTCGAACCGCAACTTCGAGGGGCGGCAGGGACCCGGCGGTCGCACGCACCTCGTATCGCCCGCGGTCGCGGCCGCAACGGCGATCGCGGGGCATTTCGCGCTGCCGGAGGACCTCGCATGAGGGCCGTCCGTCGCGTCACCGGCCGCGGGCTGCCGCTCGATCGCGCCGACGTCGACACCGACCAGATCATCCCCGCGCACTGGTTGAAGCGTGTCGAGCGGACCGGCTACGCCGCCGGGTTGTTCGAGGCCTGGCGGCGAGATCCGGCCTTCGTGATCAACGATCCGCGCTACGCGGGCGCGTCGATCCTGATCGCCGGCCCGAACTTCGGGTGCGGCTCGTCGCGCGAGCACGCCGTCTGGGCGCTGGACGAGGCCGGATTCCGCGCGGTCATCGCGCCGCGACTTGCTGACATCTTCCGCGCCAACTGCCTGAAGAGCGGTCTCGTGCCGGTGGAGCTCGAGGCCGATGCGGTCGCGACGTTGCTGCGCCTGGTGGAGAAGGATCCACGGACCGAGATCACCGTCGACGTCGAACGCCGCATCGTCGAGGCGCCCGGCGTGCGCGCGAGCTTCGCGCTCGATGAGCATGCGCGCGACCGGCTGCTCCAAGGCCTCGATGAGATCGCCGTGACGCTCGCCCACGTCCCAGAGATCACCGCATACGAGACGACCCGAGCGGCCTGGTTACCGAGCGTTCGCGACTGACAGCCGCGGCCTACGATTTCCGCTTCAACCGAAGGAGGTGTGTCCATGGCTGCGACACGTCAGGCGCGTGCGGTGTGGAGCGGTGATCTCGCGAAGGGCAGTGGTGAGGTCAGCTCGGTCACCAGCGGCAAGTTCAGCTCGCTTCCGGTCTCGTGGGGCGCTCGCACCGAGGCGCCGCAGGGAAAGACCAGCCCCGAGGAGCTCCTGGCCGCGGCGCACGCGAGCTGCTTCTCGATGGCGCTGTCAGCGGATCTCGCGAAGGCGGGCACGCCACCGAAGAGGCTCGAGGTGACGTCGACGGTCACGTTCGACAAGGTCGGCGACAAGTGGACCGTCGTGTCGAGCGCGCTCGAGGTGACGGGCGACGTGCCCGGCATCGATGCCGCGGCGTTCGCGAAGGCTGCGGAAGGCGCGAAGGACGGCTGCCCGATCTCGCGGGCGCTCACGAACAACGTGAAGCTGTCGGTGAAGTCGACCCTGCGGTCGGAGGCCGGAGTTCGCTAGCTCTTGACCGTGACCACCCAGTACACGCCGTAGTCCTCCATCCACTGCGCGCCCTCGATCAGCGGTCGCAGGTAGAGGCGATAGGTGCCGGGCGTCGTCGGCGCCTGGATCGTGAACTGGAACCACGCGACCTGGCCGGGTCCGACGTAGGCCGCGGGCTGCACCGCGATGCGGTTGTAGCGCGGCCAACCCGTCGCGGGTGATCCCTGCTGCCCGTCGCCGCCCAGCGGTGTCGGGTGGTCCTGACCCGGCTCGGGCGACCAGGTGCCGAGATACGCGACCTCGCCCATGCGGCCGGACACCCAGCCGAACGAGCCGCTGTTGTGGTACGCGACGACCGCGGTGGACGTCTCGCCCGGGCACAGCGTCGGGTACCCGCTCTGACCGAACCACGACGCGTGGAAGCCGCGCACGCCGCTGGGAGCCGTCGGTGGCGGCGCGATGCCCGGCCCGACGCCCCCCGTGCACCCGCCCACGGGGGGCGTGGGTGAGGGTGACGGGGTCGGCGTCGGTGCGGGCGTTGCGGTTGGCGTGGGTGTCGGTGTGGATTGGCCCAGAGTCGTGAGCCGTCCAGCGATCACATCGGCGGTGCCGAGCGTGTCGCCGGACGCATCGACGCGGTAGCTTCCCGGCGCCAGATCGACGAACGCGAACCAGCCGTGGCCGTCGGTCTTGAGCGATCGCACGATCGCGCCGCTGGCCGAGGAGAACAGGAGCACCTGCGTCTGCGCGAGGACAGTGCCTGCGCTGGTGCGCGCGCTCCCGCGAAGGTGGCCCAGTGTCGGCTGCGTCTTCCACGTCATCGGCGGAACGCCTGCCGCGCTCGCGAAGACCGGCGGTGTCACCGGGTCGTATCCGGAGACCTGCGTCAGCGCGCGCTCGAGCTCCGCTCGGCTCGCCGCGCCGCTGCGCGTCCCGGCGTCGGTCATCGAGTCCGGCGTGCGGTACGAATAGCCGACCCAGCCCGCGCCCAGGTTGCCAGCGGTCGACGGCGCGACCGCGGTGCGCACCTGGCGCACCGTCGCGGCGATGTCGTTCAGATAGGGAGCGGACCCGACGACGGATTGGCGCCCGTACTGCTGGTCCTTCGCGAAGTCACTCCACTCCTGATACATGCGCCGCTGGTCGCTCGGGCTGGTCTGATCGCGCTTGTAATTCATCGGGATGTTGAGATCGAGGATGCCTTCGCGCATCCAGGCATCCCAGTCCTGCAGCTGCTCGGCGTACGCGCGCGTGTTCTGCCAGCCGCCCTGCGTCTGTGGGCCGTTGCCGTACGTGATCGTGTCCGCGCTGACGCGCACGCTGGGCCGGATCGCGTAGCTCTCGATGTACACCTTCCGCACGATGCCGGTGACCTGGTCGCGGCGCCACTGCGCCCACTGCGGGTCGGATGCCGCCGGCCGGTCGGTGCGTCCGGTCGCCTGCTGGAAGCGCGCGACCGCGACGGGGTTGTAGCCCCACGTCGGTACCCCCACCTGGCTGTTCCCATCTGGATAGCGGATCCGGTCGAGGTTGATGCCGTCGACAGCGTAGTTCGCGACGATGCTCGTCGCGGTGTCGACGATCCACTGGGCCGCGTCCGGATGGCCGGGGTCCACCATCCAGTCCGTGCCTGACTGCATCACGCCGTCGTTGCGCGACATGAGCCAGTTCGCGTTGCCGCTCGTGGATGGCCCGTGAAGGTTGAACACGTGGCTCGGCGATGTCGGCGCGGGTCCATCACGCCAGATGGCGATCGCGATCACCCAGGCGTGCACCTCGATGCCCTCGGCGTGCGCCTTGTCGATGAGCGTTTGAAGCGGATCGAACGGGAACGCTGCGAGGCCGGCCTGGTCGGTGCGCGGCGCCGAGGCGCGGTTGCAGAAGCAGTCGCCACGGCGGACGACCTGCGCGACGATCGCGTTGAGATGCGCCGCCTTCGTCGCCGCGACGATCGCGTCGATCCGCGGCGCATCGAAGAGGTCGTCGCCGAACGCGTCGACCCAGTACGCGCGGAACTGGCCCCCGGCAGGCGTCGCGCTGCCGAGCTCCGTCGTGGCGACCTCGGCGGAACGCGACTGTTGGGGGAGCCAGGCAAGCGCCAGTACGGCGACGAGCGCGAATGCGACCTTCCTCACTATCTCCAGTAACGATGGGCGAACGACGTCTGTCGCGGGGCCGGACGAGTTTCTTCGTGGTTAGTCCCCTCGCGTCGCTCGAGCGGCCGAGCGAGCCCACGTACCTAGACTCGCTGCGGTGCCACGACGATTTCGTTTCGCGGTCACGGCGCGTTGGGCGGGCAGCGCCGAGCGCTGGCGCGACGTCGCGCGCCGTGCGGAGGATCTCGGGTACGACGTGCTCCTCGTCACGGATCACATGGGCCCGCAGCTCGCACCCATCCCGGCGCTCATGGCGGCGGCCGATGCGACGACACGCCTGCGCATCGGCAGCTTCGTGTTCGCGAACGATTACCGCAATCCGGTGATGCTCGCGAAGGAGATCGCGACGCTCGACGTGCTCTCAGGGGGCCGCGTCGAGGTCGGCATCGGCGCGGGATGGAGCACGCGCGATTACCGCGAGCTCGGGATCCCCTACGACCCGCCCGCCGTCCGCGTGAGCCGGCTCGAGGAGTCCGCCGTGCTGCTGAAGCGGCTGTTAAGCGAAGACAGCGTCGACCACGTGGGCGAGCACTACACGGTCCGCGGCACGAAGATCCTGCCGCGACCCGTGCAGCACCCGCATCCACCGCTGATGATCGGAGGCGGCGGGCCGCGGGTCCTCCGTCTCGCGGCTCGCGAGGCGGACATCGTGACGTTCGCGCCGCAGGTGAGCGCGAACGGGCGACCGCGGCTCGACAGCCTGACGGAGAAGGCCCTTGCTGAGCGTGTGGCGCGCTTTCGCACCGCCGCGGGCCAGCGCGCGGACCGGATCGAGCTCAACGTGTTCGTCTTCGATGCCGCGGTCACCGATCGCGCGCGGTCGCTGATGGGCGCCGTGACCGCGCATCTGCGCCGCGCGGCCAACGGCGTCGTGCGTATGCCGTTCGTCCTCTACGGCTCGCGCTCATCGCTGCGCGAGCTCCTCCTCGAGCGCCGCGAGCGCCTGGGGATCAGCTACATCTCGGTGCCCGGCAATGTGATGCGCCAATTCGCGCCGATCGTCGCGGAGCTGCGCGGGATCTAAGGCGTCTTCGTCGGCGCGGGGTTGTTGGTCCGCGTCGTCGTCGGTGGTGCGGTGGTCGGAGTGACGGTCGGCCTCGCGGTCGTGGGCGCAGCGGTCGGCTTCGCGCTGGGTGCCTCGGTCGTCGGCGGTGCCGTCCGGATCTGTACGGTGCTGCTCGGAGAAGATGAGGCGGAGGGGCTCGGGCTCGGCGAGGGCGAGCTGGATGAGCCCGCGAGACGGGAGAGTCCCCCGCCCAGGAGCACAGCGATGAGCAGCAGCGTGAGCAGGCCACCAGCGAGGGCGGCCAGGATCAGGTCGATCCAGCGCGGTCCGCGACGCGGTGGCGGGATGATCTTCGTCGTGTCCGACATGGACCCCGTCGTCCGCACCCCGCGTGCCGACGTCCGCTCGTCGGTCGCTCGATCGCTAGGCTGTTCGCTCGATGAGCGGCCGTGCATCTTCAGCCCCGACCGCCCGGCGCACGCGGAGGAACTTCTTGATGCCGGTGAGACGCACGATCGGCCGCATGAACGCATCGAACGCCGGGATCGCGTCGGCGACGTCGATGATCTCCGGCTTTGTGACCTCGTACTCGGCGCCACGCCACACGATGACGCCACCCCCAGCCGCGCGAACGTTGCGGCACCAGTCGGTGCCTTCGCCCCAGGGCAGCGGCAGGACGAAGCCATCCGCGGTCGGGCGCAGCGCGATGGGCGTGGAGTGCATCGTTCCGGAACGCCGGCCGCGGTGCTTCACGACGCCCCAGATCGAGATGAGTCCGGTGCGCGCGATCGGCACGGTCACCGGGCTCGACGTGCGCATGATCGCGACAAGGATCCCGTTCACTTTGGGTCACCTCCCCGTGGGTTGCGCTTGCTGATATGATTCAATCATCTGATTGATTAAACGTCAAGCGGCAACCGAAGGCGAGCCGCGGAAGGACGCGCTGATCGCGGCCGCCTACCAGGTCCTCGCGACGCGCGGCTTCGAGGGCCTGCGTACGCGCGAGGTCGCGGCGGTCGTCGGCGTGAACATCGCGACGCTCCATTACTACTTCCCGCATAAGGAAGATCTGATCCGTGGCGTCGTCGGCTACGCGATGGGCCGCTTTCGCAGCACCCTGGGCGGCGCGGGCTCGGCCGAGGATCAGCTGCGCGCGCATTTCCGCGGCCTCCGCGGTCTCGCGCGCGACGAACCCGAGCTGTTCCGGGTGATGGCCGAGCTCGCGATCCGCGGCGTACGCGATACGTCGCTGCGCAACATCATCGGCGGCACCGACGACGCTTGGCGCGCGATGTTGCGCACCCTGCTGCGCCGCGCGCAGGAAGAGAGGGCGGTGCCTGCCGAGCTCGATCCCGACGGAATGTCGGCGGTCATCGTCGCGGCGCTGAAGGGGACCTTCATGCTGCCGGGGGCAGAGCCGGAGCAGGTCGAACGAACGATCCGGCAGCTCGAGACGCTGGTGGGACTACGCGCGAAGCGCTCGGCAGCCGTGCGCGCCGGCGCGAAGAGTAGCTAGACGAAGCGCTCCGCGCGCCACTCGATGCCGAGCTCGCTCGGTGGACCCATGTAGCCGAGCAGCGCGGAGGACGCGACGACCGCGGGGCTCGCGAGATACCCCAGGCCACCCACACCCATGCGGTTCGCCCAGTTGCGGTTGAAGGACGTGATCGCGGTCTCCCCTTTCACGAGCGCGTCGGGTCCCTGCCCGAAGCACGGGCCGCACCACGATTCGCGGATCTGCCCGCCGACCGAGCGGAACACATCGGCGATCGATTCGCCGCCGAGTCGCGCATCGGCGCGCTCGATGTCCTTCTTCACGCCGCCCGAGCCGGGGAAGATGACGAACTCCTTCTCGGCGCGCTTCGCGCCCTGGTCGCGCGCGGCGCGCAGGACGAGCGCCGCTTCGAGGAGATCGCCGTACCCGCCGTTCGTGCACGAGCCGATGAACGCTTTGTCGAACGTGATGCGCTCGAGCGCGACCTCGTCCGCGGGGAACGCGTTCCCGGGGCTGAACGGCTTCGCGATCAGCGGGACCACCGCGGAGAGGTCGAGGACCTCGTCGATCTCGTACCGCGCGTCCGCGCCGGGCGCGAAGCGTGGATAGGGGAGATCGCCGAAACCCTTCTCGCGGTACCACGCGTAGGTCAAATCGTCGGGGCCGAAGATCCCGTTCAGCGCTTCGCCCTCGGCCATCATGTTCGCGATCGTGTTGCGGTAGCTCATCGGCAGCTGCTTGTCGGCGTCGACGAATTCGACGCTCATCCCCAGGGATTGCTTCGCGCCCCAGCGCGCGAGCAGCGCGAGCACGACGTCCTTGCCGCTCACCCATGGCTGCAGCCGTCCCGTGAACACGACCCGCCGCTGCTTCGCGACGGTGAAGTACACGTAGCCGGTCGCCCAGCCGAAGCCGAGCGTCGTCGAGCCAACGCCATAGCCGAGCGCGCCGTAGGCCCCGTACGCGCGACTGTGCGAGTCCGCGCCGGGGATGAGCGCGCCGGGGACGACGAGCCCCTGCTCCGGGAAGTAGAAGTGGAAGATGCCGTCTCCCGGCGTGGCGTAGTGGGGGCGCGTGATGCCATGCAGCTCCGCGAACTGCTTGCCGATCGCGGTCTGCTTGTCGTCGGCCTCGCGCCGGTTGAAGACGAAGTGATCGTTCGCGATCGCGATCTGCCGCGGCCGGATCGTGTCGCCGCCGGTGATCTGGTTGAAAGTGTGGATCGAGAACGGCGCGGTGCCGTCGGAGGCCGGAAGCAGGTCCGCATAGACGCGCAGCGTCGCGCCGGCGCGCACCTCGGCGTCCTTGTCGACGCGGTGCGACCACAGGATCTGTTCCGTCGAGGTCAGCCCACGCGCCGTCGACGCGTCAGGCCACGTAATGTCCGGCGTGCGGACGACGGAGTCGCGGAACTCGCGTCGGCCGATCTTGATGATGCCGCCGGACCGGCGGATGTCGTCCTCCGCCGGCGAGAGCGGCGCCGGCTCGTACGTCTTGTGCTGCGTCTCGTTGGTCAGCGTTCGCGTTTCCGGATCGAACGCGAGCGTGTCGCCCTCCTGCGCATCCTCGACGGCGGCGCGGCTTTGCACCACGTGCAGGCCGAGGTTGAGCGCGTTGCGCCGGAAGATGTCGCCCATGCCGGCGCCGCACACGATGACCAGCTCGCGCCCGGCCTCTTCGCCGACGCCCTTGAGTCCCGCGGGGCTCATCTCGCGGGACGACCCGATCGCGAAGCGGTCGCCCGCGACGACGAAGCTCTGGCCGCGGCGCACGCGCTCGCGGAACTCGGGCATGAGGAAGCGGAAGGAGCCCGCCTTCCAACGGTGGTCGAGCGTCTCGAGGCTCTCCGACACGCAGTCGTTGGCCGGCGTGATCTGGTCCGTGTCGATCGCATCGAGCTTCTTCCCCGGGACCTTGGGGTCCCAGAAGATCAGCGCTTTGCCACGGATGGCCGGCTCGCCGTCGCCGCGCGAGCGGTCGACGCGCTCGGGTCCCCCGATGCGCTTTGCGTCCACGCCAGGCAGTAGCTCGGCCGGTCGGATGATCTGATTCATCGCTTCGATTGTGGCACTCTGCCGTTCGTGTGCTGCGTCCTGATCCTGCTCGCGTTCTTTACGCCGCGGATCGTCCTCTTCATCCTGTGGCTCTTCACCAACTATCTGAGCCGCGCGTACGACGGGTTCGTGTTGCCGTTCCTCGGTTTCCTGTTCCTCCCGGCCACGACGCTCGCCTACGCGATCGCGCGGAACGAGCTCGGCGGCATGAACGGGCTCGGGATCGTCGTCGTCCTCATCGGCCTCGCCGTCGACGTCGGTCTGCTCGGCGGCGGAGCGCGCCAACGCCGGATGGCCTAAGCCCGCGCCAGCCGCTCCAGCTCCGCGTCGGTGAGGAGGCGGTCGCTCGCCTTCGCCGCGTCGAATAGGCGCGCGATGCGTGCACGCGTCGCTTCGAACCCGTGTGACTCGAGCCAGTACACGACGTTGGACTCGCCGCTCATCGGCCCGACCTCGATGCGCTGCTGGCGGCCCAGGACCGACGCCGGCACGCCGCTGTACACGCGGTCCGCGAGATCGCGGTCGCCCTTGCGGAGGGCCTTGATGACGGCCGCGGCGTGAACGCCGGTGCCGGTGCGGAAGGCGTCGGCGCCCATCGCGGGATAGTTCGGCGGGACAGGGATGCCGCAGTGCTCGGCGACGAGCGCCACGTATTCGGACAGCGGGGTCAGGTCGCGGTCGATCAGCCCCCAGATCCGCATGTTGACCAGCAGCTGGTCCATCGACGTGTTGCCCACGCGCTCGCCGATCCCGAGCGCGCAGCCGTGCACGCGGTCGGCGACGGCGGTCGCGGTGAGCGCGTTGATCGTCCCGAGGCCGCGGTCGTTATGTCCGTGGAAGTCGAGCTTCACGGCGCGTCCCTTGATCACGTCGGCGCGCAGGAACGTGAGAAGGTTGCGCACGCCCTCGGGCGTGGCGTGGCCCACGGTGTCCGACGCGCAGATGCGCTGCGCGCCGCAGCCGATCGCGACCTCGTAGAGCTTCGCGAGCGTCTCGGGGTCGGCGCGCGTCGTGTCTTCGGTGACGAACATCACCGGCAACCCGTTCTTCACCAGGGTCGTCACCGAGTCCTCGACGCTGTGGAGCATCGTGTCGAGCGACCAGTCCTCGGCGAAGCGGCGGATCGGGGACGACCCGATGAAGGTGCAGCTCTCGATCTTCACGCCAGAGGCGACCGCGGCCTCCACCGCACCCTGCACGTCGGCGGGATGCGTGCGGATCGCCTGGTTCGGACGCAGCTTCTGGAGGTGCGTGGTCTCCTTCGCGAGCTCGACGATCTCCGCGCGCGCGCGCGGAGATGCACCTGGCAGTCCGATGTCGGCGCTGTCGATCCCCAGCTGATCCATCAGGTGCAACAGGCGCTTCTTGACCGCGAGCGGCGGATTGCGCACCGAGGGACCCTGCAGCCCGTCGCGCAGCGTCTCGTCGTCGAGCTCGACGGCGCGGTAGTCCGCCGTCATCGCGCGGCCGTCGCGGTTCCAGTCGTACACGAGGTGGTCGAGCTCGCTCATCGCTCTTCCCTCGGTGAGGGCTCGGGCGCGAGCGCGAACCCGATGCGCGGGCCGCTGCTCCAGCGAAGGTAGACGAGGTCGGCGGTGTCGAAGCCGGCGTGTCGCGCGGCGGTGAACGTGTAGCGAGTCGTGATGCCGGCGAACGTAGTGGCCTCGACGCGGTCCCGCAACCGCGCCCGCTCCGGCGTGCCCCCGACGCCCGCGGCGGCGGCATCGATCAGCGCGAGCGCGTCGTAGGCGGTCGCGGCGAGCGTGCTCGCGGGCCCGAACCGGGCGGCATAGGCCTGGAGGAAGGTCGCGCGCTCCCCGGTCGTCGGCACCGTGGAGACAGCCGCGACGTTGCGCGAGCCCGGCCACGTCGCAAGGTCCGCGCCCTCGCGCAGCGCAGCGGCGTCGCTGGACTCCATTAGATAGGAGAGGTAGACGCGTGGTGTGATGCCGGCCGTGGCGAGCGAGCGCGCCGTCTCGACATAGGTGGCGGCGGGACCGGTGAAGAAGGCATTTCGCGCGAACGCGGCTCCGGCGCGAACGCGGGCGGGCGCGTCCTGCGCGTTCACCGTGACGACCGTGGGAGCGACGAGCCCGCGCCGCTCGATCTCCTCGGCGAGCGCGAGCCGTTCGGCGATCGCCGGCGGCGATTCGTCGCTCGCGAGAAGGATCGGCTGCAGGGCGCCGCGCTGCGTCGCGTCGCCGACCGCCGCACGTGCGAGGTCGGCGTGCGTCGGCGCGAGCGCGAACGCCCACCCGCCTCCCGGCCGGGCGGCGGGCTCGGGCGCGGGGAGCGTGAGGAGGACCGGAAGGCGCGCGATGCCCAGCGCTCTGGCGAACGTCTCGTCGAACGCGAACGGCACGCCGATGACGACGGCGTCCGCGCGGTCGTCCTCCGCCCGGCGCAGCTCGATGAGCAGTCGCGCGTCGCTGCCGGCCATATCGACGAACTTCACGCGAAGCCGCTGCGTGCCGCCGCGCGTCAGGTCCTGATCCAGCCAGAGCTGCATCGCGTTCCGCTGCGCGGCGCCGCTCGGAGCGCGTGTGCCGGAGAGGTCGAGCAGCACGGTGACCGCCGTCGTACCGGGCTCGTGCGTTGGCGCCGGCGTCGGGGTGAGCTCCACGGGCGGCGCGGAGCACGCCGCCAGGAAGAGCGCCAGCAGGACGGTGAGGCCGCGCACGATCCTTAGGAGCGGGTGCCGTCGGGCCGCGGAGCCTCCTCGGCGTAGACGTGTTTGATCGCGTCCTCGGGTCGCGGGTCGGGCTCGCGCTCGGCTTGCGCGATGGCGGCCTCGATCTCGGTGTCAAGCGCGCCGCGGATCGCCTCGAGCTCCTCCTCGCCGGTGCCCTGCTCGCCGAGATACTTGCGCGCGCGGTCGAGCGGGTCCTTCGCCATCCACTCGCGGACCTCGTCCTTCGTCCGGTAGCGGCTGTCGTCGTCGTCCGACGTGTGCGGCTGGTAGCGGTAGCACTTGAGCTCCACGAGCGTCGGGCCCGCGCCGGACCGCGTGTGCTCCACGGCCTGCCGCGTCTTGTCAAACGAGTCGAGCACGTCCATGCCGTCGGCGATGAAGCCGCGCACGCCGTAGCCCGCCGCCTTGTCCGCGACGTTCGGCACGGCCATCTGCTGCTCGAAGCGTGTCGAGATCGCCAGCAGGTTGTTCTCGATGACGAAGACGACTGGCAGCTTGTGGATCGCCGCGAAGTTGATGGCCTCGTGGAAGTCGCCGGGGCTCGTCGATGCGTCACCGCCGAACGCGAAGACGATGTTCTGCTCCTTTAGGTTGCGGATCGCGAGAGCGAGGCCGACGGCGTGCGGGAACTCGGTGCCGACGCACACCGAGCGCGTCACGATGCGGTCCTTCGGGCTCGAGAACTGGTTGAGGATCTGCCGTCCGGCGGAGTGCGTGTCCGTCGCCTTCGCCAGGACCATGCGGAACTCCTCGAGCGGCGTCATGCCGAGCACGAACGCGACGCCCATGTCGCGGTAGTAGGGGACGGTCCAGTCCTTCCCGCGACGGATGTTCCACGCGGCGCCGACCTGAGCGGCTTCGTGACCGTCGGTGCCGGCGCCGAAGGGCGTCCGGCCCATGCGGTTCAGCTGCAGGATCCGCTCGCTCACCATCCGCGTCAGGAGCATCTTTCGGTACATGCCCTTGACGTCGTCGAGGCTCAGTCCGAGGTCGTCATGGCGTGCGCGCGCGGTCACGGCCATCGTGGCGATGGTATCGCGCGCAGCGCGCGTCCCGAGCACGTCACCGTTGGTCGAGCGCGTGTCGGAGCGAATCCGCCGTCGCGTTGCCACCGCTGACCCAGCACGCGACACGCTTTCCCGCCAGACGCTCCGTCATACGCCGCGCGGCGGCGATCGGCGCCGCGCCCGCGCCCTCCGCGACGATGTGTCCCTCGACCAGGAGGAGACGCATGGCGGCGTAGATCTCGTCGTCGGTCACGAGCACGAAGTCGTCGAGCAGCACCGCGAGCATGCGCTGCGGCAGATCGAACGACGTGCGCGTCGCGAGTCCATCGGCGAATGTGGCCGCGCGTTCGGTGGTGCGCGGCGCGCGGTCGCGCCAAGCCTGGTACGCCGCGGATGCGCCTTCGGCCTGGACGCCGATCACCGTCAGGTCCGGTCGCAGCGTCTTCGCCACGAGCGCCGCGCCGGACGCGCCGCTGCCGCCGCCGACCGGAACAACGAACACATCGATGTCGGGTCGCTCGAGCAGCACCTCCAGCGCCGCGGTGGCGACGCCGGCGATCAGGTACGGCTCGTTTCCCGAGTGCACATACCGCGTGCCGCTCGCCGTGGCGCGCCGCTCGCACTCCTCGCGCGCGTCGTCATAGTCGCGCCCGTGCTCGACGATCGTCGCGCCGTACGCGCGCATCGCCGCGAGCTTGAGCGGGTTCGCGCCCTGCGGAGCGACGATCGTCACGGGCACACCGAACACGGCGCCGGCGTACGCGAGCGACTGGCCGTGGTTCCCGGTCGACGCAGCGATGACGCCGGCCTTCGCGGTCGGGTCGCGGCCGACGAGGTTGACGCCGCCGCGCACCTTGAACGCCGCCGTCGGCAGCAGGTTCTCGCATTTCAGCCACACGTCGAGACCGAGCGCGGCGCTGACCGCGTCGCGGCGGACGAGAGGCGTCGGCGAGAGATAACGCCGGAGGAAGTCGCGTGCCGCTAGCACGTCGGCGAAGGACGGTTCGCCCGTCCAAGCGCGCGCGCCCGTCACGCTTGCCGTGATCTCCACAGCGCGTACGAGAGCGCGAACATCCAGATGCCGAGCAGGACGCGGAGCGGCAGCCACGCGATGCTCATGTCAGCGCCCAGCGGGCCGAGCGCGAGCACCAACGCGAACTCGCCGACCGCGAGACCCAGCGTGATCGCGCCGAGCCAGCGTGGCAGGACGTTGGTCTCCCACCACATCTTCCCGATCGTCCACCACCAGATCGCCCGGACGAACAGCGCCGCGACGGCGAGCTCGGGCGCCGCGGACGCCGCGATGCCGACGATCACCACCGCCGTTCCGGTGATCGTGCCCAGCATCGCACCGCTTTCACGCAGGGCGAGGTGGCGCACGTGCAGCACGGCGATGACCGGGAGCATCAACCCGTACGCGATCGAGGTGAGAAGGAAGAACCAGCCCGGGTAGAAGCCCGCCCCGAACGCGACGGCAGCGATGTGTGCGACGCCAGCGATGGCACCCCACACGGCGGCTTTCCAGATCGCCTGGCTCTCGTGGGCCCCGACAGCGAGCGTCTCCTCGTGAGTCTCTACGTCTTGCGCTTCCCGTTCTCGTCGTATTCGTAGAAACCCCGGCCGGTCTTCACGCCCAGACGACCCGCGAGGACCATGCGCTTGAGGAGCGGCGGCGGCGCCCACGCCGGGTCGCGGAACTCCTCGAAGAACACGTTCGCGACGTGCAGGTTGATGTCGAGCCCGGTGTAGTCGATGAGCTCGAACGGCCCCATCGGGTGACGCAGACCGAGCTTCACCGCCTTGTCGATGTCCTCCGCCGTCGCGACCCCCTGCTCGAGCGCACGGATCGCCTCGAGCATGATCGGGATCATCAGCCGGTTCACGATGAATCCGGGCGTGTCCTTGCACACGACCGGCGTGTGACCGAGACGCGTCACGAAGGCGCGCAGGGTGTCGACCGTCGCGTCGCTCGTCGTCAGCGCCTTCACGACCTCGACGAGCTGCATGACGACCGGCGGATTGAAGAAATGCAGCCCCGCGAAGCGGTCGGGTCGCTTCGTCGCAGCCGCGATCTCGATGATCGTCAGACTCGAGGTGTTCGACGCGAAGATCGTCGACGGTGGACAGACCTGGTCCAGCTCCTCGAAGACCTCTTTCTTCGCGTCCATGACCTCGATGACCGCTTCGATGACCAGGTCGCGGTCGTTGAAGTCCGCGAGCGAGGTCGTGCTGCGGATGCGCGAGCGCGTCTTCTTCGCGTCGTCCTCGGAGAGCCTGCCCGACTTCACGACGCGGGCGAGCGAGCCGTCGATCCGCGAGAAGCCGCGGTCGAGGAACTTCTCCTCGACATCGCGGGCGAGCACGTCGACGCCGGCCATAGCGCACACCTGCGCGATCCCCGAGCCCATCTGTCCGAAACCCACGATCCCCACGCGCTCGATGGCCATGACGTGCGTCCTCCTGTTGGCGGCTCGAATGGGCGCGGACAGCATACCGAGATGCTCGATACCATCGAGACCCATGCCTCCGTTCCGCGGGCCTGACGCTGTCGATATTTCCCTGACCGTCAACGGGCGCGACGCGAGCGCGCACGTGGCTCCCCAGCGCTCATTGCTCGAGCTCCTGCGGGGCCCGCTGGGTCTGGTGGGAACGAAGCTGGTGTGCAACGCGGGGAACTGCGGAGCGTGCACGGTCCTGGTCGACGAGCGACCGGTCTACTCATGCATCACGCTCGCGATCGCCTGTGAAGGCAAGCGTGTCGAGACGATCGAGGGCATCTCGAAGGACGGCGCGCTGCATCCGGTGCAGGAGGCGTTCATCGATCACGACGCGTACCAGTGCGGCTTCTGCACGCCCGGGCAGGTCATGTCGATCGTCGCTCTGCTGCGCACCACGAGCAAGCCGACCGAGGACGAGATGCGTCGCGCGGTGGCCGGCAATCTCTGCCGCTGCGGCGCGTACGTGAACATCGTGAAGGCCGGCATGTCGGCGTCGAGGCGCAGCAGGTAGTGGCCGGCATCAGAGTCGTCAAGAGCCGCGACGAATTCGAAGGCGAGATCTTCGAATCGCTGTCGATCATCCAGGGAAGCGACCTGCCGCCGCACGGAGCGGGCGTCGAGCTCGAGGAGATCGGGAAGTCGCGGAAGCGAATCGACGGTATGCAGCGCGTCACCGGCCGTGCGACGTACACGCACGACGTCACGCTGCCGGGCATGCTCCATGCGCGCGTGCTTCGCAGTCCGTACCCGCGCGCGCGCGTGCGCGCCATCGCGACGAAGAAGGCGGAGGCGCTGCCGGGCGTTCGCGGGGTCCTGCACCGGTTCAACTCGCCGAAGGCGGCGTTCCGGGGCGAGGAGACGATCTTCCGCGAAGAGGTCCGGTTCATCGGCGATGAGGTCGCCGCCGTCGCGGCCGACGACGCGGAGACCGCGGTCCGTGCGCTCGGCCTGATCGAGGTCGAGTACGAACTGCTTCCACACGTCACCGATCTGGAGGAGGCGATCACCGAGGGCGCGCCGAAGCTCGAGGACGGGGGCAACGTCTTCGAGGCCGCCACGCTCAAGCGCGGTGAGCCGCGGCAGGCATTCAAGGATGCCGACGAGGTCGTCGAGGGTACCTATCGGACGTCGACGCAGCTGCACAACTCGCTCGAGTCTCACGGCGCGGTCGCCCAGTGGGACGGACAGATCCTGACCGTCTGGGAATCGACCCAGCATGTCTTTGGGGTGCGCGAGGGCCTGCGCGCGGCGCTGCTGATGCCGCTCTCGCGGATCCGCGTCATCTGCGACTACATGGGCGGCGGCTTCGGATCGAAAGGCGGCGTGGGGAAGTACTCGATCATCGCCGCACTGTTCGCGAAGCAGCTCGGCCTCCCGGTCCGCTGCGTCCTCACGCGACACGAGGAGAACCTCGCGGCGGGCAACCGCTCCGCGACGCTGCAGAAGATCAAGCTCGCGGCGAAGGACGGGCGGATCAGTGCCATCGATCACACCTCGTGGTCGAACGCCGGCCAGGGACGCTGGGTCGCGAATCCGACGGGGCCGACGAACACGCTCTACGACTTGGCCAACCTCGCGACCAAGTCGTACCGGGTCATCACGAACGCCGGGTCGCTCTCCGCGTTCCGCGCGCCGGGCTACGTCGAGGGCACGTTCGCGCTCGAGCAGGCGATCGACGAGCTCGCCGAGCGGATCGGCGTCGACCCGCTCACGCTGCGCCGCCGGCATGCCGCGTCGCAGCAAGACCCGCGCACGAACAAGCCCTACTCGCTGAAGCGACTGCTCGAGTGCTACACGATCGGCGCTCGCGAGATCGGGTGGAGCAAGCGGCGCGCGGGTGGCACGCGCGGCTCGGCGCCGCATCGCAGGCGCGGCATCGGGATGGGAACGCAGATCTGGGGCGGGGGCGGCGGCCCGCCGGCGTACGCGACGGTGCATTTCAACAGCGACGGCACCGTGATCCTCCGCGCGGGTACGCAGGACATCGGTACCGGCACGCGCACGGTCCTCGCGCAGATCTGCGCCGACGAGCTCGGCGTCGACCTCGATCGCGTCTCCGTCCGCATCGGCGACACCGAAGGTCCCTACGGTCCGATCTCCGCCGGCTCGCTCACTCTCGCTTCGGTGGGGCCGGCGGTGCGGCTGGCCGCGCGCGACGCGCGTGAGCAGTTCCTCGGCGCCGCGGCGGGCGTGCTCGAGGTCCGAAAGAGCGAACTGAGACTGATGCGTGGCCACGTCGTCAGTAAAGGTGCACGTACGCCGATCGCCGAGATCAGCAAGAAGCTCGAGAACAACACCGTGATCGGCCGGGGCTCGCGCTGGCCGAATCCCGAGAGCCTTGCGATCAAGACCTTCGGCGCGCACTTCGCGCAGGTCGAGGTCGACACGCTCACCGGCGAGATCGTGGTCGAGAAGATCGTCGCGGTGCACGATATCGGCCGCATCGTGAATCCGATGACCGCCGCGTCGCAGGTCGAGGGCGGCGTCATCCAGGCCCTCGGCTTCGCCCTCAGCGAGGAGCGCGTCGTCGATCGTTCGCTCGGGCGGGTCATGAACGCGGATCTCGAGTGGTACAAGGTCCCGACCGTGATGGACGTACCCGAGATCGTCGTGCGCTTCACCGACCGGCCCGACCGCCGGGCGAACAACCTCGGCGCGAAGGGCCTGGGCGAGCCACCGATCATCCCGACCGCGGCCGCCGTCGCGAATGCGGTCGCGAACGCGACGGGCGTCCGGTTGCGCCACGCTCCGATGACTCCCGCACGAGTGCTCGAAGCGCTGGCGGTGGTCCGGTGAGCCTGTTCTCGTACGCGAAGCCGCGCGCGCTGGGTGAGGCGCTGAGGCTGCTGAAGAACGGCACCATGGCGCTTGCCGGCGGGACGGATCTCGTCGGTCTGATGCGTAGCGGTCTCGCAAGACCGACGGCGCTCGTCGATCTCACCGGCATCGATGGCCTGCGTGGCTGGACGCGCGAGAAAGGCAAGGGCCTGCGCATCGGCGCGCTGACACCGCTGTCCGATCTCGAGACGTCGCCGCAGCTGCGCAAGCTCGCGCCGGTGATCGCCGCGTCGCTGCGCGACGCCGCGACGCCTCAGCTCCGCAACATGGGCACCGTCGGCGGCAATCTGCTGCAGCGCAACCGCTGCTGGTACTTCCGCGACGAGGCCGTGCCGTGTTGGCTCAAAGGCGGGACGCGCTGTTTCGCCGCCGAGGGCGAGAACCGCTATCACGCGATCCTCGGTGCATCGGAGTGCGTCATGGTCGCGCCATCCGATCTCGCCCCGGCGCTCATCGCCTACGACGCCGACATCGACCTCGCGTCGAGCCTCGGTCGGCGGACCGTTCCGCTTCGGATGTTCTACATCGCGCCGAGCGGACGGCAGCGCAAGGAGCACGCGATACGGAAGGGCGAGCTCATCACGTCGGTGCGCATCTCGGAGCGCGCGCTCGAGCGGCGCGGCACGTTCCTCAAAGCGATGGACCGAAAGGCCTGGAGCTTCGCGCTGGTGTCCGTCGCAGCCGCTGCGAGGATCCAGGGTGGCAAGGCGCACGACGTTCGTGTTGTACTCGGCGGAGTGGCGCCCTGCCCGTGGTGGGTGCCGGCGGCGCACAAGCAGCTCGAGGGCAGCCCGCTCGACGACAACGCCTGCCTCGCCGCGGCCGACACGATCCTTGCGGGCGCGCAGCCGCTGCGCGACAACGGCTACAAGGTGACCCTCGCGCGCGAGCTCATCCGGCGCGCGCTCCGTTCGCTCGTCGCGTGATCGCGTGAGCGTCGCCGAAGACACGCTGGTCGAGGCGATCGAATCGAGCCTGCAGGTCTATCCGCCGGTGTCGGGTCTCTCCGAGGACCTGGGCGTCAAGGGTGTGCGCGGACGTGTCACCGATCTCTCGCACCCGCTCGCGAACATGGTCGGCATGGCGAACATCGCACCGGCGGACGTCGAGCCGACGCTGAAGCTGGTCCGCAACCGCTATTCGGGCGGGCGCAAGGCGTACGGCTGGGTCACCGGTCCGCTCACGCGCCCGCACGATCTCGGTGAGCGGCTCGTCGCAAGTGGTCTCGTGAAGGAGGACGAGATGGCGGGCATGGTGCTCACCGACCTCGGCGTCCCGATCGCGGTCGACCCGAGCATCGAGGTGCGCGAGGCGACCCTACACGAGGCGCAGGAGGCGAGCGCGATGATGGCGCGCGCCTATGGGATGCCCGAGGAGGTCGCGCGCTTCTTCAATGTGATGCTCGCGATGACCAACAGCAAGGTGAAGAACAGCGGCTACTTCGCGTTCGTCGACGGCGGCAGCGAGCCCGTGGGGTGGAGCTATCTCGTGTACCTGCCCGAGTCTCCGATCGTCCTGCTCGGCGGCGCTGCGACATTACCCGAGCATCGCGGTCGCGGCATCTACAGCGGCCTCGTCGCGAAGCGGCTCGCGGACGCGCGAGCACAGGGCCGGCAGGCCGCCGTGATCCAGGCGGTGCGGTCGACGTCGGCGCCGATCGCCGCCAAGCTCGGCTTCCGCGAGGTATGCGGCCTCGAGTTCTACGCCTGGGAAGGCGCGCCGCATCAGGACATCCCGATGCTGAGGCTCGCGGATTAGCGCCACGACACGCGAGGGCTAGGCTCGCGCCGTGCCCGCCGTCCGACGCACCCCTTTCGTGGAGCTCGTCTGGCGCGTGCACCGCGGCTTGTTCCGCGCCAGCGGTGGTCGCATCGCGCCGCGCCTCGGCGCGCTGCCGGTGTTGTTGCTGACGGTGCGCGGCCGGAAGAGCGGAGTCGCGCGTGACGTGGTGCTCAACTACATCCGCGACGGCGACCGCTACGTCGTCTTCGCGTCGCACGCCGGCGAGGACCGCGAGCCGCCGTGGTGGCTCAACCTCCGCGAGGCCGCTGAGGCTGAGGTCATGGTCGGCGGCGAGCGTTTTCGCGTGCGCGCTCGCGAGGCGGACGGCGCGGAGCGACTTCGGCTGTGGTCCGAGGTGACGGGACGCGATGACGCCTACGCGGAGTACGAGACGCGGACCGCGCGGCGTATCGCGGTCGTCGTGCTCGAGCGAGCCCAGCGTCGATGATCGCGGAAGCCGGTTTTCTGTTCGCCGTGGCGGCCGTGAGCATGAGTCTCGCGAGTCTCGCCGGCCTCGTCGTCGCGTTCCGCCGCTCCGGCGCGTGGGCGCTCTACGACCTGTACCGCCTGCGCCAGATCGTCGAGTTCGGATTCGCGAATGTGCTGCTGGCGTTAGCGCTGATCCCGCTCGTCGGCATCGTCGGATCCGTCGAAGGCGCGGTGCGCGTCGTCGCCGCGATCGCTCTCGCGTACTTCATCGGGCACATGTTCGTGATGTTCCGGCGCTGGCGCGCGATCGAATTGAGCGAAGGCGTTCCGACGGGTCGTCGTCGTGCTGGCCTTCCTTGTCATCGTGCTCATGACCGCGACGATCGTCCTGGGCGCCGTGACCGCTTGGGAATCCGTGCTCATCCTGCTCGTCGCGCGACCGATGATCGCGTTCTTGCTCGTCCTCGCGACGCTACGGGGCGACGGCTGAGCGGCTACTCGATCGTCGCGGCGTGCACCGAGGTGACGTACGGCAGGTATTGGGCGGCGCGATCCCAGCTCTTGCCCTCGTCGCGGCTGGCCCACACGTCACCGTTCGCCGTCCCGAAATAGACCCCGAGCGGATCGAGCATGTCGTTGTGCATCCCTTCGCGCACAACACCCAGCCGCGCGCCGGGCGGGAGACCCTTGTCGTTGCGATCCCACGTCGCGCCGCGATCGTTCGTGGAGTACACCGCGATGCCCGGCGGCACCGCCAGCCGCTCTGAGTCGTGCAGCGGGATGACGTAGGCGGTCGAACGGTCGCGCGGATGCATCGCCGCCGCGAAACCGAAGTTCGTCGGCAGCCCCGCATTGCGGTTCTGCCACGTGGTCTCACCGGGCTCGCGCCAGAACACGTCCACGTGCACGCGCATGAACCGCACCCCGCTCGCCTTGGGATGAGCGAGCAGCTTGTGGATGCAGGAGAAGACGTCAGGGCGTTCGTCTTTGCCGCCCTTCTGGGCGTTGTCCTGGACCCATGACGCACCGCCGTCGGTCGTCGTGTACACGCCGCCCGCGCTGATGCCGACCTGCATCTTCTTCGGGTCGTCCGCGTCGATCGCGATCGAGTGCAGCCCGAGGCCGCCGGCGCCAGGGTTCCACTTCGCGCGCGACGGGTGCGCGTCGAGCGCGGCATTGAGCTGCCAGGTCTCGCCGCGGTCCTCGCTCTTGAAAAGCGCCGCCGGCTCGATACCGGCCCACACCACGTTCGGCGTCTTCGCGTGGCCCGGCTCGATGTGCCATGTCTGGAAGAAGGTGCGATCGGATCCCTCTGGGAACGCCGGGTTTTTCGAGGTCTGCCAGGTCTTTCCGAGGTCACGGCTGTATTCGAGCCGCGCTCCGCCCCACGTCGAGTTGATCGCGGCGTACGTCGATCCATCGCGCGGGTCGTACGCGGCGTGGTGGATCGGCGCAGGCGAGCCGTATGGGCCCTCCTGCGTCCACTTCTTGCGATCCGCGTCGCCGCGCAAGATGTACAGGCCTTTCTTCGTTCCGACCAGAAGCACGACTTGCTTCGCCACCTGATCCCTCCTGACCTATCCGCCCGAGAGGGCGGGAATGACGTGCACGATGTCGCCGTCGCGGAGCGTAGCGTCCTCGCCCCCGAGGAAGCGCGAGTCCTCCTCGTTCACGAACAGGCTGAGGTGGGCCCGCAGCCGCCCATGCTCGTCGCGCACCCGCTCGGCGAGCGACGGGTGCGCGCTGACCAAGGCGTCGAGTGCCTCGCGCAGCGTCGTGGCCTCGAGCGTGACCTCGCGCGCGCCGCCCGCGAAGCCGCGGTAGGCGCCGTGAAGCAGTACCCGCACATGACCACGACGAACGGGAATGCCCAAGTTAGACAAGGCTATCGAGAATGACGTGCGAGGCGCTTGGCGAGGAGCGCCCGCTCGGCGGGGTTCTCGGTCAGCTCGAGTGCCCGCTCATCAGCCGCGCGTGCGTCCGCGGTCCGGCCGAGCGCGCGGAGCAGCTCGCCGCGCGTCGCGTGGAACAGGTGGTAGCCGCCGAGCTCCCGGGCGAGAGTGTCGACATCGGCGAGCGCCGCCGAGGGACCGTCGACGTGCCATAACGCGATCGCGCGGTTCAGCCGTACGACCGGCGTATCTCCGAACGTCAGCAGCGAGTCGTACGAACGCAGGATCTCGGGCCAGCGTGTGGTCTCCCAGCTCTTCGCGTCCGCGTGCGCGCCGGCGATGAGCGCCTGCAGCTGGTAGAACCCAGGGCTCCGCATACGCAGAAAGCGCCCGACCAGCAGGAATGTCCGGTCGATCAGCTCGCGATCCCATTTCGACCGGTCCTGGTCGCGCAGCAGCACGAGCTCGCCGTCGCTGTCGATTCGCGCGTCGACCCGCGCGAGGTTGAAGCGCATGAGCGCGAGCAGCCCGAGCACCTCCGGCTCATCGGGCATGAGCCGCGCGAGCAGTGATGTGAGCCACTCAGCCTCGGCGGCGAGGTCGCGATCCATCGCGCCGCGGGCTCCGGTCGCGAGGTAGCCCTCGTTGAACATGAGGTAGAGGACGGCAAGGACCTCGCTCAGGCGGTCGGGCAGCTCGTGCCCTTCGGGAACGCGGAATGGGATCCTCGCGTCGACGATCTTCCGTTTCGCCCGGACCAGACGCTGCGCGATCGTGGATTCCGATTGCAGGAACGCGCGGGCGATCTCCGCCGTCGTGAGCCCCGCGACGGACCGGAGCGTGAGTGCGAGCTGCGCCTCGCGCGCGAGCGCGGGGTGACAGCAGGTGAAGATGAGCTCGAGCCGCTCGTCGGGCATCGAGCTCGTCTGCGTCATCGGTGCCTCCTCCAGCTGCGCGACCTTGTCGCGATAGCGCGTCTCGCGTCGCAGCCGATCGATCGCCTTGCGTCGCGCCGTGGTCATGAGCCACGCGCCCGGATTCGCGGGGATCCCGTCCTGCGGCCAGTGCTCGAGCGCCGCGACGAGCGAGTCCTGGACCGCCTCCTCCGCGACGTCGAAGTCGCCGAGGCTCCGGACGAGCGCGGCGGTCAGACGGCCGGCCTCCTCGCGGAAGACGGCCGCGACCGCTTCGCTCGTGACGTGTTCGGTGGCGCTCAGTGCTCCACGACCGGACGCACTTCGACATCGCCCCCGGGCCAGCTCTTCGCCACCGCGATCGCCTTGTCCAGGTCCGCGACGTCGATGATCGCGTAGCCTCCGACGGACTCCTTCGATTCGATGAACGGACCGTCGGTGACCTTCATCGCTCCGTTGACGCGCTTCACCGTCGTCGCGGTGCGCTGCGGCGCGAGCTGTTCACCGCTCCTCACGACCCCGGTCTTCACGAGCTCGTCCCACCACGACATGATCGGCGCGTAGGCCTTCTTCAGGTCTTCCTCCGACTGCTTTTCCCACCAGTCGTCCTGGCTCACGAAAGTCAGCATGTAGCGCGGCATCTCATTCCTCCCTACTCGCGGGCCCGCTGGGCGACGATCTCGCGGACCTCGATGCCGTAGCCCGGCCAGGTCTTCGCGAGCGCGATCGCCGCCGCGCGGTCGGGCACGTCGACGATCGAGATACCCCCGACCGACTCCTTCGACTCGATGAAGGGTCCGTCGATCACGGTCAGCTTGCCCGTGCTCTTTCGGATGGTCGTCGCGGTATGCGTCGGCTGCAGCTCGGCCCCGCCGTCGACGATCTTCGAGCCGTTCACCTCGAACCACTTGAAGATGTCCGCGTAGACCTTCTGCTGCTCGGGTGTCGGGTTGCTCTGGTAATCGACGCCGTCGTCCAGGAACAGGAATGCGTACTTCGACATCAGCTGGTCCTCCTTGGCCGTTCTAGCAGTACGACGAACGGCGCCGCCCGGTCTAGACAGGCTAGCGAGGACGGCCGCCCGTCCGGTGCTAACCGCGCGACAGATGGGCCGGCGGCCAGCCTCCGGGGGGCACCGCTCCGCGCTCCAGCTGAAGGAGGCGCCGTTTGGCGTCGAGACCTCCGGCGTAGCCGCCGAGCGTCCCGTCGCTCGCGACGACACGGTGGCAGGGGACCACGATCGGGATCGGGTTGTCGCCGATGGCCCCGGCGGCCGCACGGTATGCGCGGTCGTTCCCGGCGCCGCGCGCGACCTTCGCATAGGTCGTGAGCTCGCCGTAGGGCACCCGCGCCGTGACCGCGAGCACCTTCCGCTGGAACGGCGTGAGCGGCGACAGGTCCACGGCGACGTCGAATCCACGGCGCTTGCCGCTCCAGTACTGGTCGAGCTCGCGCGCGACCTGGTCCACGCGCCGCGCGTCGGGCAGCACGCCGGGGCCGTAGCTGCGGACGATGCGCCGCAGCTCGAGCGGCGACGGCTCCGCGCCGTAGTGGATGTTCAAAAGACCGCGCGGCCCGACCGCGACCCACAGCGGTCCGAGCGGCGAGTCGACGATCCGGTAGCCGACCGTTTCGAGCCCCTCGCGCCGCGCGCGCTGCACCAGACGCTCGCGTGCCTCCGCGACGATCGGAGCGAGCCCACTCATCGCATCGCCTCCTTCACCTTCTTCATTGCCTCCGCCACGCGTGATCGGGCCGCTTCCTCGCTGCACTCGAGCGCCACCGACATCTCCGCGTACGAGAGCCCCTGCACCTTGCGCAGCACGAACGCCGCGCGCTGACCCGTCGGGAGCGCCTTCACCGCGGTCGCGAGATCCGCGAGCGAGACTCCATCGCGCTCGGGCGCGGCCAGCGGAAGATCTCCGAGGCGCACGAAACGCTTCGCGCGCCGGCCACGATCGATCGCCTTGTTCGTCGCGATGCGGTACAGCCAGGCGCGCTCCGAGCCGCGCCGCGGCGGCGGCCAGGCGCGGAAAGCCGCGAGGAATGTGTCCTGATAGACGTCGTCCGCATCGTCGCGATCGCCTGTGACCCGCAGCGCGTAGGCGTAGATCTCGCGTTCGTGGTGCTCGAGCAGCTCACCAAATGTCCCTGGATGTGTCATTCGCTCTGTATAGAACGTTGTCACGCTACCCGGCGTGAGATGCCCTATCGTGCCCGCGTGGTGAAGAGGGGAAGCGCGGCGGTCCTCGCGCTCGCGATCCTCACCACGGCGACGTGCGGCGGTACGGCCAGCCCCACCGGTGCGACCGCAAGCGGTTCGACCGGCACCGCGGCGGCCACAGGCGGCGCGGCCACCGCGGGCGCATCAGTGGCCAGCCCGTCGTTCGGCCAGATCCTCACCTCGGCAAAGGCCACCGAATACAAGGTGACGTACCAGCAAACGGTCACCGGCGTCGGTGCGTTGTCGGGCACGCAGTCGTGGTACTTCAAGCCACCGAAGACGCGCTTCGATTTCAACACCACGGTCTCCGGGCAGACCTCGAGCGTGGCGACGTATTCATTGCCGGACGGCACCTACACCTGCTTCGGCGGCACCGGCATCGGCGCGGAGTGCATCGGCATGTCGGGACTCGACATCGCGCTACAGCAGAATCCCGCGGCTCTGTACCTGGAGTCGATGATCCAGCATCCCGAGCAGTTCAACGCGGTGCTGGTGGAGACGCGGCAGATCGCGGGTCAGCAGGCGGCGTGCTTCGACGTGAAGTCCGTGGTCGGCGGCGGTGGCCTCACGGACGGCCGCTTCTGCTACAGCGCGCAGGGCATACCGCTGCTGCAGCGCTTCCCGGTGTCGGGCGGGACGTGGTCGTTGGAGGCGACGAGCCTTTCACTCAGCGTGCCCGACTCGGACTTCGTTCTGCCGGCGAAACCCACGACCATCGGCAAGCCCTGACCATCGCGCGCGACTAACCTTCGCGGCGTGCGTTGGGACCTGCACACCCACTACTACCCCGATGCGTTCTTCCGTCTCATCGCGGAGGTCGGGGGCGCGTTCTCCTTCGGCACCGATCCCACCGGTCGCACGATCATCCGCTACCGCGGATCGCGCTTCTTCGGCATCACACCGCCCATGACCGATCCCGCGCGCCGCCTCGAGGATATGGACCGCGTGGGCATCGATGTCGAAGTCCTGTCGCTGTCCACGCCCAACGTGTACTTCGCGCCACCGGAACGGCAGGCCGAGGTCGCGCGGCTCGTCAACGACGCGTACGCCGATCTCGCGGCGCGCCATCCAAAGCGGTTCAAGGGCTTCGCATCGATCCCGATGGACGACCCCGAGGCGGCACTGCGCGAGCTGGAGCGCACGCAGGATGAGCTGCGAATGAACGGCGTCATCGTCCTCTCGCACATCAACGGCCGCGCGCTGACCGATGCGCGTTACCGGCCCTTCTTCGTCGAATGCGATCGCCGCCGTGTCTGCGTCTTCATCCATCCGATGATCCCGGCGGCCGCCGAGCCGTTCTCCGAGTTCGTGCTCGGGCCGATCATCGGCTTCCCGTTCGACACGACGCTCGCCGTCGCGCGGCTCTGCTACGCGGGCGTCTTCCGCGAGCTGCCGAACATCCGCTGGATCCTCGGCCACCTCGGCGGTGCGGTCCCGTATCTGATGGAGCGCATGGACAACGGGTATCGAGACTTCGCGGAGTGCCGCGTGAATATCGACGAGCCGCCCAGCGTGTATCTGAAGCGCCTGTACTACGACACGGTGTCCTTCAGCACGGCGGCGCTCATGCTCGCGCGGGAGCTCGTCGGCGCGGACCACATGGTCATGGGCAGCGACTACCCACACCTGCTCGGATCGATCGACCGGGCGGTCTCGAGCATCGAGTCGCTCGACATACCTCGGAGCGAGAAGGACCGCATCTTCAGCGGGACCGCGACCGCCGTCCTCAACAACGTCTGAGGTGGCATGCCACGTGCGCTTGGTCGCGTGGCCGGAGGTGGAGCGTGGACGAGCACAAGGCAGAGCGTCTCGAGGACGAGCGTGATGAGGAGCGCGAGGAAGGGATAGCCGCGCATCGCCGCGGCTCGATTCCGGCGCCGAGCGACGAGCCCGAGGGCACCGCGCCGCATCCGCAGGACACCAACGAGATCGGGGAACCCAGCAGCTAACGGCCTACCGCACCTCGACATGGCCGACCATGCCATCGCCTTCGTGGGGAATGCAGTAGTAGGGGTATTGCCCGGGCTTGATGAACGTGAACGTAAAGGCGTTGCCCGGATCCAGCGGAGGCGAGTTGAAGGACCCGTCACGGGCATGCACATCGTGCGTCTGCTGGCCATTGTTGCGCCAGATCACCGTCGTGCCGACCCTGACCGTGATCGTTGAGGGATCGAAGAAGTGTTCGCCGAGCTGAACCACCACCGTCTTGTCATCGGGCGAGGTCGTTACCAGCGGCGCTGCGCTCACCGCTGGCGCTCTCACGGTCTGGGTCGGCCTCGTCGTGCTCGTGGCCGGAGCTGGTGACGCGCACGCGGCGGCCATGACACCAGCAACGATCAGCGCGACGAATCTCACGTCGTTCCCGGTGTGACGACGATGTCGTCGAAGCACGTGACGGAATCGGCCTTGGTCCAAAGCCCGACACGACCGGCGTTGTACGTGCCGTCCGTGGCCTCGACCACGAGCTGTCCGTTCAGGAACCCGCGCAGTCGATCGCCCGCGACCTCGAGACGCAGTTCCTGCCACTGCCCGGAGGCGACCTTCACGCCGCCATCCTTGATCGCGCTGCGGCGCCCGCCCGCGTATTTGTAGAGGTTCACGTTCGCCTCGAGGGCGTTGGCGCGGAGGATGTAGTAGTTGGCATTGTCCTGGACGCGCGCGATGATGCCCGCCGCCTGATCGGTCTTCCCCGAGATGGGCTTGAAGCGCAGCGTCACGCTGACATCGCCGTAGACGCTCGGCCCGAGCGCGATCGCGGGAAACTCCGCGCTCCCGATCTGACAGAGCGCGTTGGGTTTGCTCGTCGCATCCGCCTCCGCCCGCACGACCCAGCTGCCGCTGAAGATCTCGGCTCCGGGGGGAACGCTGCCTGGCGCGTCGGTATCGAACGTCCATGACGCCGCTGTGGCGCTCGGAGGGGGACTTTGGTAAGCGACCGTCGCCCGGCCCTCACAACCTGACGCCGCGATCACCAGCGCCAGCGCGACCGCGAGCCAACGGCAGCCCCACGGCATCTCGATCATCTCCGGAGCTAGACGAATCGATCGACGAGGATCGCGGCAGCACCGACCAGCGCGGCGCTCTTGACGACGAGCTGCGCGGGCTGCGCGCGGTCCGCGGCGAGGCCGAACGCGAGCGCGGCGAAGAGGAACGCCATGATCCCGCTCCCGATGTCCTCGAAGCTCAGACCGAGCAAGAGCGGATAGTCGATATCGAAGTTCGCGCCGTCGGCGTAGATGAGCGCGCCGCGCCAGACGAGGAACGCGGCGACGGCGGCGATCGTGCCGACGACGATGCGACGACGTTGACGCGCCGGCGGCCAGGCATACAGGGCGCCCGCGACCGCCAGGCCGGTGAGCACAGCACCGAGAACGGTGAGCCACGGTGGAGGGGCGTACACGTCGGATCGACTCCCTGGGACGTTGCGCGCGCCGCGATGCTACAAACACCGCGACATCGGCGCACAGAGGTGCACACACAGGAGACGACGATGAAGTGGATCACGCGCGAACATCCCCGCGTCGATCGTGTCGCCTGCCCATGGCTCGTGCAGAGGTTCGTCGACAAGAACGCGGAGTTCGTGTACGTGCCAAGCGATCAGGTCGCGGTAGAGGCGCGGCGCACCGGCGCGACGCCCTACGACATCAAGGACGTCGAGCTCGGCCACCATGGTCCCGAATGCAGCTTCGACGCGTTCGTACGCAAGTACGAGCTCGACAAGGATCCAGCGATGGCGTTTATGGCCAAAGTCATTCGCGGGGCCGACACCGCCGACAAGACGGTGACTCCGGAGTCGGTCGGGGTGGAGGCCATGTTGGACGGCATTCGGCTCGTGCACTACCCCGACGATCAGGCTCAGCGGAAGGCTTCGATCCCTTTGCTCGACGCCCTCTACGCCTACTGCAAGGAGAAGGTCGCGACGAAGTGAGCCTGCGCCGGGTCGCCGTGATCGAAGTGCCGCGCGGAGCGAAGCCGGGGTTCGACCATGCGGACGTGTTCACGGGCCGCTTGGGCGGTCGGATGTACGTGGCTCACACCGGGGCCGATCGCGTCGACGTGTTCGACTGCGCGAACGCCAGCTATCTCCACGCGCTGGACGGCCATCCCGGAGTCGCCGGCGTGCTCGTCGACTCGGATCTCGACGTGATGCTCACGACCGATCGCGGAGCCGCGCGCCTGAGCTACGTCCGCGTCTCGGACGAGGCGCTCATGGCTCAGGTCGCGGTCGGGCGGCGTCCCAACGGCGTCGCCTTGGATACGCGCGCGATGCGTGCGTACACGTTCGACCTTGGAGACCCACCGGGCGTCGACTGCACGTCGACCGTTGTCGATCTCGCGACGCGCGCCGTGCTCGCGCGTATCCCGCTGCCTGGCCGCCCTCGGTGGGCGGCCTACGACCGTGCGTCGCGCTCGGTGTTCGCGAACATCAGCGATCCGCCGTGCGTCGTCGTCATCGATACATCGACGCAAGAGATCGCACGCAGCATCGACGTGCCGTCGGCCGGTCCACACGGTCTCGCGCTCGTCAAGGGACTGTTGTTCTGCGCGACGGATGCGGGCGAGCTCGTCGTCCTCGATCAGCGCGGCGCCGTTCGCGCTCGCCTGCCTCTGTCCGGGGTCCCGGATGTCGTCATGTACGACCGCGAGCTCGCGCGGGTCTACGTCGCGATCGGCTCGCCTGGCGTGGTGCAGTCGTTCGACACCAGTACATCGCGAATGCTCGAGACCATAGAGACCGAGGAGGGCGCGCACACGATCGGTTGGGATCCCGCGCTCAAGCAGCTGTGGGCGTTCGCGCCCGGGTCGTGTGGCGCGATCGTGTACCAGGAAGCGGCCTGAGCCAGCAGCCCTCGGCGCCGGACCGGCCGGAGCTCACCCTGCGCGAGCTCGGTGGCTACTTCCTTCGGCTCGGCGGCCTCGGTTTCGGCGGCCCGATCGCACTCGCGGGCTCCATGCAGCGTGATCTCGTCGAGCGACGCCACTGGGTCACGCAGGAGGAGTACCTCCAGGGGCTCGCGGCGGCGCAGACGCTGCCCGGTCCGCTGGCGGCGCAGCTCGCGATGTGGCTCGGTTACCTCCGGAGGGGATTCTGGGGAGCGACGGTCGCTGCCTTGGCGTTCATCCTCCCGCCGTTCCTCATCGTCATCGCTGTGGCCGCCGCCTATGTGGCCCTCGCCGGCACGACGCTGATCCAGGCGCTCTTCTACGGGATCGGTCCGGCGGTCATCGCGCTGATCGCGCGCGGCGCGTGGAAGCTGTTGGGCGTGAGCGTCCGGAGCGATCGACGACTGTGGGCGATCTTCGCCGTCGTCGCGGTCGTGACCTTCCTCGTCCGGAGCGAGGTCGCCGTGCTCTTCATCGTGTCCGGCCTCGTCGGTGTGCTGCTGTACGCGCCGCCGCGCTGGCTCTGGCGGCAGGCGTTGGTCCTGCTGCCGCCGAACCTCGGGCCCGTCATCGCTGCGGCGGGCTCGGCGGATCCGAACACGCTGCTCGCCCTCGGCGCCTTCTTCTTCAAGGCAGGAGCGTTCACGTTCGGCTCCGGCCTCGCGATCGTGCCGTTCCTGCAGCAGGGCGTCGTCCACGATTACGGCTGGCTTACCGAGCGCGAGTTCCTCGACGCCGTGGCGATGGGCATGATCACGCCGGGACCGGTGGTCATCACCGCCGTCTTCGTCGGCTATCTGGTCGCGGGCCCGAGCGGCGCGGTCATCGCCGGGCTCGGCGTGTTCCTTCCCGCGTTCCTCATGGTCGTGCTGTTCGCGCCGACGATCACGCGCTACCGCAACCACCCTGCGGTGCAGGGCTTCACCAGGGGCGCGACCGCGGCCGCCGCCGGCGCGATCATGGGCGCGGCCGCCGTCATCGCGACGCAGGTGCTCGTCGACGCGCCAACGGTCGTGATCTTCACGATCGCCCTCGCCGTGCTCTGGCGCTGGAGGGTCGCCGAGCCGCTGCTGGTCGCCGTGGCGGGCGCCGCGGGGCTGCTGCTATTCGGTCTGCGCTGAGGCGCGTCGCCGCGCTACGCGAGCAGCTCGAAGATGATCTCACCGTCCACGACCTGACCGGTCCGTATGAAGCCGAGCTTCTCGTGGACCCGCAGCGACGGCGCGTTCTCGGGTGTGGTCGATGAGATGAACCGCCGCACCCCGTGCTCGTCGCGTGCCCAGTCCATGAGGCGGCGGGCGGTCTCGGTCGCATAGCCCTGACGGCGATGCTCGGCGAACACCGTCCATCCGAGCTCGGCCGCCCCTTCGGCCTCGATGTCGTTGACGCCGGGCGGTCCGTGGAAGTTCACGAAGCCGATCATCACGCGACCGTCCCGCCGCACCATCGCGCGGACCGACCAGGGCAGCCGCGCGGGATCCGCCGCGAGCTGGACCCGACGAAGCTCGAGGACCTCGAGCGCGCTTCCGGGAAAGTCCGCGGGGACGTGGTAGTCGACGAGCTCCCGGGCGCGTGTGGGGTCGCCGTCGACGAACGCATCGAGGAGCGCCAGCGGCATGGCGACGAGGTCGAGGCGCTCGCTGCGGACGACGTCCGCCGCGGTCAGGAGCTCCGCTTGGACACCGCACGTTGGTAGATATCGTCCGCGAGGCGCAGGGGCCGGCCCGAACCGCCATACCGCTCCATGCTCAGCTCCGCCAAGACCGCGAGCGCGATCTCGGCCGGTGTGCGGCCACCGAGGTCGAGACCGATCGGCGCGTGCACCGCGCGGATGCGCTCCTCCGAAATGCCTTCGTCGCGGAGCATCTTCGCGATGAGGATCGTCTTGCGCTTCGAGCCGAGCAGGCCGACGTAGCGCGCCTCGGTCTTCACCGCCTCGCGCAGGCAGTGCGCGTCGAGCTTGTGGCCGCGCGTCGCGATGACCACGAAGCTGTTCCAGCTGATCGGCATCGTGCGCAGCGCTTCGGCCATGTCCATCCGGACGACGTCGATGCCGGGTCCGAAACGTTCGCGCGAGGAGAACTCGGGTCGATCGTCGATCACGGTCACGTCGTACTCGAGCTGCGACGCCATCTTCGCGATGGCGAGGCCGACGTGCCCGCCGCCGGCGATGACCAGACGCGGCTTGGTGACGATCGGCTCGATGAGGAGCTCGTGCGCCGCATCGAGGGCGATGGTGCGCGGCGTCGCCTGCCGCAGCGCATCGAGCGCGGCCTCGGCCGCGCGCGCGTCGAGATCGGTGTCACCGAGCGATCCACCCGTCGATCCGTCGGTCTCGACGAAGATCTTGCCGCTCGGCTGGAAGTCCTTGCCTTCGCGGCGCAGCAGCGTCGCGAGCGCGACCGGCTTTCCGCCGGACGATGCGGCCAGCACGTCGCCGAGCAGATCGCGTCCGCCGAGAAGCAGCGCGCGCTCACCGGGTTCGATCGAGATCCACATCGTGCCGCCACAGACGAGGCCGGTGTCCCACGCAAGGTCCTCGGTGAGCTCGTACTCGCGCAGCGACACGTCGCCGGTGTCCAGCACGCGCTTCGCCTCCTCGAATGCGTCACCTTCGACGCAGCCACCACCGAGCGTGCCGGTGAGTCGGCCGAGATCGTCGACGAGCAGCTTCGCTCCGACCACCTGCGGCGTGCTGCCAACGGTGCGCACGACGGTGCAGACAGCGAAGCGACGCCCTTCGCGCTCGAGCTCGGCCATCCGCGCGTAGATCGCCCTCACGCGTTCATCTTACGGTCGCCCGCTGAGGCCCCCCAAGGCGGCTTTCCAGAGCGGCGTCGGGCGCACCTGAGCGGGTCCCGACGCCTCGCGTTCGAGCCGCTCCGTTCCACGTTTGGAGCGACTTTGCGCAAACGCGCGTTATCGAGCCGAATGAGCGGCGCTGGAGCGCGACTGTTGCGCAAAGCGTCACGTTCAAACGCGCTGACGCGCGGGGCGTCCTGGCCGATTCGTTGCACACGTTCACGACGCCGATCGCCGGGCCGCGTGCGATCCCGCCAAGCTTGCGTCCCTTTACCCCACTGCTAGGCTCATCCCGCCGTCCATTGATTGGTCAGGGGGTGAATGTCCAGTGTCGGATACGGGAGGGACTACTCGCGACTCAGTAGCAGAGCCCGACACGAGCCAAGACAAGCCAGCACTATCGGTCACGCGACGCAACTTCCTCATCGGCGCCGGAGCAGGCGCAGCAGCAGCAGGAGTCGTTCTCGGCGGCGCGGTCGTCGCGAACAAGGCGATCAACCCGGTGACCACGAACACCACGACGACGACAGCAGGTGGTCCGATCCCCGCAACGATGCGCCGAGTGTCTCTCAACATCGACAACGTCAAGTACGACCTCGTTGTCGATAACCGCGAGAGCCTCTGGGAGACGATGAACTTCCAGCTCGGTCTCGCGAACTCGAACCTCGGCTGCGACCGCGCACAGTGCGGCGCATGCACCGTGCTCGTCGACGGGAAAGCAGTCAACGGTTGCACCGTCCTCAGCGCTCGTCTCGGCAGGGGACAGAAGATCGCCACGGTCGCCGGTCTCCCGACCGGACCCGGCGTGAACGGCCTCCATCCGGTCCAGCGCGCGTTCTGGCTCGACGGCGGATTCCAGTGCGGCATCTGCACGCGCGGATTCATCATGTCGACCGTCCAGCTTCTTCAGGCGGTCCCGAAGCCGACGACCGCGCAGATCGCGGAGGGCCTCGCCGGCAACATCTGCCGGTGCGGTGAGTACGCGAAGATCTTCACGGCGGTCAACACCGCCGCCGCAGAGATGCGCGGCGAGAAGGTCACACACCTCGCGTCGGCCGTCGTGGTCAACGCGAGTGGCGTGGCCGATGCGGCGCCGACCGCGATCGGCGTCTCCAAGGAATTCCAGTTCGAAAAGGCGCTCGGGACCATCGAGGACTACGAGCCGTTCGAGCAGTCGCTCAAGAAGCGCGACGGCATCCTCGCCGTCAGCGGCAACGAGCGCAGCGTCACCATCAAGTGGGACCCAGCCAAGCTGGACGAGGCCAAGGTGCGCGCGATCCTTGTCGACCTCGGCCACGCGGCCAGGTAGGAGGGGTTAGAGATGGCACAGATCGAAGCAGTACGTGTCGTCCAAGACGCGGCCTACGCCGCCAGCTTGAGCGACCAGGACTGGATAGCGCTCTCGCAAGACCCCGCCTGGCAGGAGATGGTCTCCGAGCAGTCGGAGATGGTGGCGGGCGTGATCGCGCAATACGGCAACAAGCTCCCCGGTGGTGGTCAGACTGCGGCGCCGACAGAGATTCCGGTCTTCCGGCCGTTCAAAGTCATCGGTACGGACATCGCCCGGATCCAGGGCTACGGCATCGTCACCAACCAGGGCCAGTACACCGAGAACCTGCGCATGCCTGGCATGCTCTTCATGCGCACGCTGCGCAGTCGCTACCCGCACGCGAAGATCAAGTCGATCGACACGTCGGCCGCGGAGAAGATCCCGGGCGTCCGCAAGATCCTCCACCGCGGGAACCTGCCGGAGGAGTACAAGGACGTGTTCCTCGGCTCGGCCCTCCCGACCCGCTACCTCTTCAGTGAGGAAGTCTTCGAGGTCGGCGCACCGATCGCGGTCATCGCGGCCGACAGCGAGCACATCGGCGACGAGGCGATCCGCGCGATCAAGGTCGAGTACGAAGTGCTCCCGGCCGCCCTGGACATGCTCGAAGCGATGAAGTCCTCGACGCCCAAGCAGTTCCAGAGCAACCTCGACGGCACCACGATCGCGGTCACCGCACCACTGGTGCGCGGCGACCCCGCCAACGCGAAGGCCGACGTGGTCGTCGACGTCGTCGCGAAGAAGTCGACGGAGCAGCACGTCGCGCTCGAGCTCACGAACTCGCTGTCCTACTGGGATGGCGACAAGCTCAACATGACGTACACCAACCAGCACGGCCACGGCACGCGGTCGGGCCTGTCGCAGGCCCTCAAGCTCCCGCAGAACAAGGTCCGCGTCTTCCAGACCGGGTATCTCGGGAGTGGCTACGGCTACCGCAGCGGCATCGATCTGTCGGAAGCCCACGCCGCCATCCTCTCGAAGCTCACCGGTCGTCCGATCAAGAACAACTACACGCGGTACGAGGACTTCGTCACCCGCACGCACCGTCCCGAGTTCCGCAACGAGATGAAGCTCGGCGTCAACCGAGACGGGAAGATCTCGTTCGGCATCTTCAAGGTCATCGCGAACGTCGGCGCGCAGCGCGCCGGCGCGGCCAACGGTGCATGGGTGAACATGCAGGACCTCTACAACATCCCGAACCTGCGCCTCGAGGCCGTTGACGTCATGACCAACAGCTACAAGTCAGGCCCGTATCGCTGCGTAAGCCACCCGAACGGCACGTTCGCCCTCGAGACGACGATCGACAAGGCCGCGTACGCGATCAACATGGACCCGATCGAGTTCCGCCTGAAGAACATCAATGAGGTCGGTAACCCCGACACCAAGCGTCCGTTCAGCAACCCCGGCGTCCGCGACGTCATCACCAGCGTTCAGACCGCGATCAACTGGAAGAGCGTCTGGCATGCACCGAAGGCCAAGCAGGTGCGACCCGGCGTCTACCACGGCATCGGCATGGCGGTCCACCTGTGCAGCCACGGCGCCGGCAGCAACCCGTCGACCGGTCAGGTGATCATCAACAGCGACGGCAGCGTGCAGGTCGTGTCCGGTGTCACCGACATCGGCTCGGGCCAGCGCACGCACATGCTGATGATCGCGGCCGAGGCGCTGGGCGTTCCGCTCAGCATGGTCACGATCACGCCGTACGTCGACACCGACAACACCACCGACAGCGGTGGCACCAACGGCAGCCGGATGACCAACACCGGCGGACGTGGCGCATACGAGGCCGGCAACGACGCGCGCAACCAGGTGCTCAAGTACGCAGCCGACAAGTTCAACACCGACTTCGCGACAGCGAAGGTCGCCACGCGCGTGACCGCCGCGGATGTCGACATGAACAGCGACGGCGGCGTCTTCATCAAGAGCGATCCGAGCAAGAAGCTCACGCTCGCGCAGGTCGTCCAGTTCAAGGCCACCTCGATCATCGGCAAGTCCGACTACCTGCAGCCCACCAACTGGGAGCAGACCGCCTGGGCAGCGCACGCCGCCGAGGTCGAGGTCGACACCGTCACGGGCACCGTCAAGGTCACCCGCTATGTGGCGGCACACGACGTAGGCAAGGCGATCAACCCGTTCTCCCTGCGCCAGCAAGTCGAGGGCGGCGTCGTCATGGCCGCCGGAGCCGTGTTCACCGAGGAGCTCCTCATCGACAAGGCCACCGGGCTGCCACTCAACCCGAACCTCCTCGACTACCGCCCGCTCTCGATCAAGGACGCGCCGCTCGCCGAGGTGTTGCTCATCGAGAAGCCAAAGGCGTACGGCACGTTCGGCGCACACGGTCTCGGCGAGCCGCCCATGGGTCCGCCGGCACCCACGATCGTCAACGCGGTCTACAACGCGGTCGGAGTGTGGGTGACAGAGATGCCTCTCACACGCGACAAGCTGCTCGCCGCCCTCAAGGCGTCGAACTGAGCAGGGAGGAAGAGCATGAGAGGTTTTGAGCTCTACGACGCGTCGTCAGTCAAAGAAGCGGTCGACCTGCTCGGCAAGTATTCCGGCCGCGCGGTCAAGGTCGTCGGCGGTGGCAGCGACATCGTCGGCGGCGTGATGAAGGACTGGGTCCAAGGGAAGGGCATGCCCCTTCCGGAGGTCCTGATCGACATCACGACCATCAAGGACATCGTCGGGATCAAGTCGGACGGCGGTGGGACGACCATCGGCGCCGCCACGACGTTGTCCGACCTCATCGACAACAAGGACATCGCGACCAAGATGCCGGTGCTGACCAACGCGGCGCTCAGCGTGGCGTCGCCGCTCATCCGCAACTTCGGGACGCTCGGCGGCAACATCAACCAGCGTCCTCGCTGCTGGTTCTTCCGTGGTGAGGACTTCAACTGCTACAAGAAGGGTGGCGACTTCTGCTACGCGGTGACCGGTGACAACCGGTATCACGCGATCATCGGCGGCGAGCTCTGCTACATCGTCCACCCCTCGGACACCGCAACGGCGCTCCTCGCGCTGGGCGCCTCGGCGAAGATCGCGGGCACCGGCGGAGAGAAGACCGTCGCGTTCGACGAGTACTTCACCGGCCCGCGCGTGGACGTGCTCCGCGAGAACGTCCTCAAGCCGAACGAGTTCATGACCCACGTGACCATTCCGAACCCCGCGGGTGGCACCAAGTTCGGATGGACGAAGCTCAAGGACCGTCAGGTCTACGACTTCGCCCTCATCTCGGTGGCCGCGGTGTTCACGATGGACGGTCCCAACTGGAAGGACGGACGCATCACGCTCGGCGGCGTCTCGCCCGTCCCGTACCGCGCCAAGGTCGTCGAGGACGCCCTCAAGGGCAAGGACGTCAAGGCGACCGCGAAGGCAGCTGCCGCGCAGATCCGGAGCGTCGCGCGTCCGATGAGCCTGAACTCGTACAAGGTCGATCTCGCGCAGGGCCTCATCGAGCGGACGATCCTCGAGGCAGTAGGGAACTAGACAGCAGCAGGACGGAGGGGCGGCGACCACCCGGTCGCCGCCCCGCGACCTCTAGGCCTTCGCTCGGTTCTGATCGCGCAGCCACTTGATCGTCTGCATCGCCCATTTGTGCGACACGGCGTTGGCCGCGACGTAGCTACCGTCGGAGTGCAGCCACGACCCGCCGTCCGCGTCGGTGACGAGACCACCGGCCTGGCCCACGATCACGCCCGCCGCCGCGACGTCCCAGGGCTGCGCGTCGAGCGTCCAGTACGCGTGCACGCGGCCCGCCGCGACGTAACAGAGCGCGAGCGCGGGCGAGCCGAGGACCAGGTGGTGCAGCACCTCGTTCGAGACCATCGTGAAGGCCTGTAGCGCCTCTTTGCGCCGCGGCCCGGTATGCGGGATGTCGCACGCGACCCAGGCCTGCTCCCAGAACTCGGGCCCGAGAGCGACGGTCAGGACGGTGATAGGGCGTCCATTCAGCAGCGCGGGCTCACCAAGCCGCGCGGTGAACATCTCGTCGCGCACCGGGTCGTACACGACCCCCACACGCAGCACACCATCGACGCGAAGGGCGACCGAGACCGCGAAGAACGGTATGCTTTGCGCGAAATTCAGACTTCCGCAGATGGGATCCACGATCCACAGGCGAGCGGCATCGACGGCCAGCGGCTCATCCTCGGGCCCTTCCTCGGCGAGGATCGCATCGCCGGGACACTCCTTTTGGAGGACCGACACGATCTGCTCCTGGACCTCGAGGGACGCTTCCGGGACCGCATCGCGCTGGCCCTTCCAGCGCAGGTACCCCGGCGCGCCGAGGCGCGCCAGGGCGGTCCTGCCGCCGCGGAAAGCGGCCTGGGTGGCGATCTCGAGCGCCTTATCGTCGTCCATCTGTTCCCACCTTCGGCGGTCGGCCTGATGGCCGACGGTAGTGACCGGTCGGGACACGGTCAAACCTGGGACGGCCGCGAGCCGCGTCTGGTCAGCACCATCGTGTGCGCCTTCACGCAGGCGGAGCTGCCGACGCCGTGGCTCGCGATCTTCCATCGCTTCGAGCGCACGATGGAGAAGGCCGGGCTGCGGATCCGCGTGCGGCTCTTCCCGCTCGAGACGCTGCCGGAGACCTTCGAGGTCCTGGTGGTGCCGCCCGAGCTTGAGGAGGCCGCCGCGAGCCTCCAGACGAGCGCGCGGCTCATCGTGACGAGCCGGGCCGACGCCGCGGCGGCCGCGGGCGCGCTCCTGCGCGAGATCGAGCGCGGCGAGACGCTCTACGCCGAGAAGGTGCGTCCCGGTGAGCCGAAGATAATGACCCACCGCGGTGGCGACATCCTGTGAGCCAGGATCTCTCGGCACGTCTCCGTCGGGTCGAGCAGCAGGTCCGCGCGTTCAAACAGCTCCACGAAAGCGAGCTCCAGCTCATCCTCGACGAGCTCACCGACATCGCGCAGCAGGTCGATGCGGCGAACGCCGCGGCGAGGGCGTCAGCCACGGCCGCTCCCGTCGACCCCGCGGACCCGGCGGCGTCATCGCCGAAGCGCGCGAAATGGCTCGCCGAGCAGGAGCGTAAGTCGGCGCCTCGATCACGACGCGAGCTGCTATTCGGCGAAGGCGACGAAGAGACGTAGGGCTGTGATCGGCTGAGCCGCAGTCAGCTGCCCAGACGCTCGCGTTACGCGGCGCGCCGCCTCCGGTAGATCCACACCGTCAACTCGAGGCCGATCGCCAGGAGGGCGAGCACCCCGAGCACGACGAGCTCGGGTGTCACCTGGAACGGAAGAGCCGAGGTCGGCGCCGTCGGCGTGCGCGTGATGCCGAAGCCGGTGGAGACAGCGGCCTTCTCCGCGAGGGCGGCCTTGCCCGCGGCGTCGAGGGTCACCGAATAGATCTCGAAGTTCCCGCTGCGCGGCGATGAGAAGAGGAGCTCGCTGCCGTCCTTGTTGAGCTCGAAGGGACCCTGCGCCTGGATGTTCTGCGCGAGCTCGGTGCGCGCGGCCGCGGTGTTGTTGGGATCGATGATCCAGAGGTCGGTGTAGCTCTGGTCCAGCGTGACGTGCTCCGTCACATAGACGATGCGACCGTCCGCGAGGAACACCGGGAAGTGGCTCTTCTCATCGTCGGGCGAGACCGGCTTCGCCGATCCCGACACGAGCGAGGCCATGAGCAGGACGCGAGCGTTGTCGCCATCGGAGAACGCGATGCGACTGCCGTCGGGCGACCAGCGCGCGGCGTGACAGGCGAAGGTGCACTGGTTGTTCGCCTCCGTCGCGAGCTGCTTCGTCACCGCGGCGGGATTGCTGCCATTCGTGCCGACGGTCCAGAGATCCATGGCGCCGAGGTTGTAGAGGAAGAAGGCGATGGTCCTGCCATCGGGGCTGAAGCTCGGGAACTGCGCGGTCATGCCGAGCTTCGTGATCTGCGAGCGACTCTTCGATGCGACGTCGATGAGCGCGATCTCGCGCCTGACCTGTTCGCCAGTGTCGACCGCGATCGTCCTGCCGTCCGGACTCCAGGTCGGGTGACGATCGTCGTTGTCGCCGCTGGTGAGCTGACGGAGGTTGCTTCCGTCCGCGTTCATCACGTAGATGTGGTACGGACCGTCGCGGTTGCTCTGGAACGCGATGCTCTTGCCGTCCGGACTCCACGCGGGTCGGACGTTGGTCGCGGTGCTGGTCGTCAGCTGCCGGATCGGCGACGCGGCGATCGCGCTCACGTGCGCCGTCAGCAACAGCGTCGCGAACGCCAGGTACAGGACCCGTAGCGCGTACATGCGGCCCATGGCTACGCGGCCTCCGCGTCGGCCGACGTCAGCATGCGCAGACACTCACGCGCGAGAAGGATCGCGAAGCCGGCGATCAGCACGCCTCCGACCAGAAGCGATAACTGTGCCAGGATGCCTTCCTTCGCCGCTGTTTTGGCGACGAACGCGCCGGTCAGGAAGAAATACGCGACGCCGAGGTTCGCGACGCACCAGAGGAGCCCCAGCAGAGCGACCAAGGGCCTCATGTGTCGCTACCGCCGGCGACGCGCGCTGCCGCGGATCCGCTCCGCTCGCCCTGACCTTGCCGACCGGCCGGTGTCGCGCCGCCGGGCAAGACCGGCTGCCACGCCGGGTGCCGCAGGCGCGCGTAGCGCTCGCTCACCCAGGTCGTCGCGATGGAGCTCATCAGCGGCCAGCGCGGGAACATGTACCGGAAGTGGTCGAGCAGCTTGATGACGATCAACACCATAGCGGCGACGTGCACGGTCGAGGCAAGCCACAGGACGAATCCTGGTACCGGTATGAGATATCGCGCCGCCTTGACGAGTCCGGTGATCGTGATGAGCGCGAGCACGATCGACCAGCTGGGGAACTCGACGACCTTCTCGTAGAAGGTGAACTGGCCGGTCGGCGGCCGCGGCTGGCTCAGGTCGACCCGCAGCAGCTTCGCGTACCGGGCGCGGATCGGCTGCGGCAGCTCGTACGCGAGCCCGAGGAGATGACGGGCCCACTGGCCACGCGGGACGAGGAGCGAGCGATCGCCCGTCATCCAGAGGTACGAGACGAAGGCCGCGATGGCGAAGAGGACGACCCCGGCGCCGATGTAGTGCACGCGATAGAACAGGTAGAGGGGGATCGGCAGATCCACATCGAGGATGCCACCGAGGTACTGCCACATGCCGGTGGGAAGAGCGAGCACGAGGCCAACGGTCAGAACGGCGTGGCCGAAGACGGTGCCGGGACTCCAGCGCCGGATCGCTCCGTCGGAGGGCGCTTTCGGGGCGTAGGTCCTCGCCATGACCAGGCCCGTCACAACGCCGAGACCCAGCACGAACGGCAGCGCCTTGACGAAGACGAAGTTGTCGGAGAGCTCCGTCCCCCAGGGCTGCGCGCCGGAGCCAGCTTGTCCGAGCACCGCCATCACCCCGACCACGGTGAGGACGAGGCCGGCGACCAGTAGGAGCCAGGACACGATCCTCACGTCGTCTCGGGCGCCTGCTACGCCTTGCCCTGAGCCGGACTGCCCTCGAACGTCTGGAACGCGCGCAGCTTGTTCCAGGTCTCCTTATCGGCCTCGGGCGCGGCGAGGCAGAGCCGCCCCGCGTCGGTCTTGATGATCCCCTGGCGGATGCGGATATTCACCGGGCACCGCTCCACGCACGCGGGCCCACCCTCTCGCCAGAAGCAGAGGTCGCACTTCGCGAACGTGTCCGCGACCGCGTCGTAGGTGATACGCGATCTCTGCGGCGGTGACTGGCCCTGGTTCGTCGCGTGCGCCATATCGCTGGTGGGGAAGATGCACGCTTCGTTGCACCGTCCGCACGACACACAGATGTCCTCGCGGATGAAGCGCGCACCCGTCCGGGGTTCGACCTGCAGCGCGTCGACCGGGCACACGTAAAGGCATTCGGCGGTCGGGCACTGGAGGCAGGGCTCCTGATGGAACTGCCCGCGGTCCGGGTACGCGGCCTGGATCACCGGATCCACCTTCGTCTCGGGGTCGTTGAAGATACGGATGCGCGGCACGTCGGAGAGACCGGCGCGTTTGTGCTCCTGCGAGCAGATGACCTCGCACGTCAGGCAGCCGATGCACAGCGTCGGGTCCGGGAAGATGACGCCCTCAGCGAACTTGGTCGTGCGCGGGGTCGCGGCGCTGGCGACGGCCGCGCCGCCGAGCGCCTCGAGGGCCACGAACGCCACGATCGGTGCCGCTCCGCGCAGGAAGTCCCGACGTGAAACGTCCGCCCCGTCCGACGCGCCGCGCTGCTGGTCCGGGCCTGCACTCACCGCAGTGGCAAGTTAGAAGGCCCGCCAGCACTCGTCAACGAAGGCGATTTCATTGATTGCGCAAGGCCCGATCAACCGCTCGAACGTTCGAGATCAGCCGGTGTATCCACGTCCCGGATGACGCCGGCGTCGTCGACGTCGAGGTCGACGCGCTGGTCCTGATGATGCTTGATCACCTCGTGCAGGTTGGCCGTCGCTGCGGTCGCCGCGATCTCGTCGCGCAGCGCGAGCGGCATCACCACGGGATGGCCGCGCTTTCCCTTGTAGCGCGGTGACACGATCGAGCGGTGCTCGCGGAACTTCGCGATCGCCTCACGCACCGTCTCCGGTCGGACGTAGGGCATGTCGCCGGGGAGCACGACGAGGGCGTCGCCGTTGGCCGTCGCGACGCCGGCCTGGATCGACGAGAACATGCCGCGCGACGGATCGGGATTCTCGACCGGTCGCACGCGCGGATCGTTCATCGCGTTCACGTCGCGCTCGAGCTCGCGCCTCGCGTCGGTCCCCACGACGACGATCACCTCCGACACACCGCCCTCGAGGAGACTCCGAATGGTGTGGTCGAGCAGCGGCTCGCCGTCGATCGGCGCGAGGAGCTTCTTGCCTCCGAAGCGCTCCGCCGAGCCCGCCGCGGTGACGACGGCGACGGCGCGGAAGGTGTCAGCCATCGCGTAATGATCGCAGGGCGCGCTCGGTGAATACGCGCGCCGCACGCTTGCGCTGAGAGATCGTCCCCGAGGTGTTGTCCATCGGCCGCGCGGTCTTGTGGACCGCGTCGGCCGCCGCCGCGATCGCGTCGTCGTCGAGCTTCGTCCCGACGAGCATCTTCGCGTCGACGGCGACCGGGCGCGATGCCAGCGCGGTGATCGCGATGCGCGCGTCGGTGACCGCGCTGCCATCGAGGCGGACCGCCGCCGCGACGCCCGCGATGGGGAAGTCGAATGAGTTGCGATCGCGCAGCTTGACGTACGTGCTCCGCCACCCCGTCGCGTCCGGCAGCGTCACCGACACGACGACGTCGTCGCGTCCGATGGCGAGGTAGCGGATCCCGTCTTCGCGGTACAGCTCCGCGAGATCGATCTCGCGGCGGCCGTCGGCGTTCTCGACGCTGACCGTCGCGCCGAGCGCGATGAGCGCAGGCACGGTGTCCGCGCTCGCCACGGCGAGGCAGCGCGGGCTCGACGGCGCGACGCGACACACGACCGCCGGGTGCGTCTTCATGCAGTAGCCCTCCGCGGTGCGCCAGAACAGGGACTGGTCGTACCAGTTGCAGCGCGTGTCGAGGCACAGGTTCCCACCGATCGTGCCCATGTTGCGCAGCTGTGGCGTCGACACGAGGCCGGCGGCCTGCGCGAGCGCGTTGTACTTCGCGCGCACCGTGGGATGCGTGGCGACCTCGGTGAGCGTGGCGCCCGCTGCGATCCGCATGCCCGCCCCGTTGCTGATCGCGTGGGCGCCCTTGACGCGGCCGAGCGAGACCAGCACGTGCGGCGTGAACTGCCGGCGTTTCATGTTCGGGAAGAGATCGGTGCCGCCCGCGACGAGCATCACCGGAACGCTGGGCGTCCCGCGCGCGGCGTCGGATGCCGCGGCGCCGTGCTCGCGCAGCAGCGCCGCGGCCTCGGTCCACGTCGCGGGCTCGAGCAACCGGAAGCGCGGTAGCCGCAGCATCTAATCCGCCGGCGCGGCGCTCTTCTTGCGCTCGCGCGCGTCGGTCGACGCCGAGAGACGGCGCATCGCGCGCCCGCGATCACCCTTGGCGTCGCCGAGGCCGTCCGGCCCGATGCGGTCCTTCGTCACACCGCGGTTGTCGCGCTTGCCGAGCGCGTCGAGGATCTTCTCCGCGGTGATCGGCGTCTCGTCGAAGCGCACGCCGATCGCGTCGTAGACCGCGTTCGCGATCGCAGGGATGACCGAGTTCAGCGGACCCTCGCCCGCCTCCTTCGCGCCGAACGGACCCTCGCTGTCGTTGGTCTCGACGATGATCGCCTCGAGCACCGGCGTGTCGAGCGAGGTTGGCAGCTTGTAGTCGAGGAGCGACGGCTTCTTGTGCAGGCCGCCGCGGAAGATCTGCTCCTCGACCATGATCTCGCCGTATCCCATGTACGCGGAGCCCTCGATCTGCCCTTCGACGTTCGCGGGACTGAGCGCGCGGCCGCAGTCGTGCGCGGTCGTGATCTTGTCCACCGTCAGCGTCCCGGTCTCGAGGTCGACCGAGACCTCGGCCACCGACGCCTGGTACGAGTACGCCGGCGTCGGGCCCACGCCCGCGCCCTTGTAGCTCCCGCCGATGCCGGCCGGCGGCTTGTAGCTGCCCGCGGCGACGAGCGTCCCGTGCTTTCCCTCGGCGAGGTTCGCCGCCTCGACGAACGAAATGTGCTTCTCGGGATCCCTCATGTCGTACACGCGGCGGTACGCGGTCGCGAGACGTTCCACCGGGACCCCGAGCTTCTCCGACGCCGCGTCGAACAGCAGCGCGCGCAGCTTCATGCCCGCGTCCTTGACGGCGTTGCCCGCCATCATCGTCACGCGGCTCGAATACGAGCCGAGGTCGACCGGCGCGAGCGCCGTGTCGCCTGAGACGACGTGCACGTCCTCGGGCAGGACTCCGAGCGCCTCGGCCGCGACCGACGCGAGCATGTTGTCCGACCCCTGTCCGATCTCGGCCGTCCCGCACATCACGGTGACGCCGCCGCCGCGGTCGATGCGGATCTCCGCGCCCGAGTGCGGCATCGGGTTCCAGTAGATCGGGAGACCCGCGCCGGAGATGTATGCGCTTCCGGCGACGCCGATGCCCTTGCCCTTCGGGAGGCTCTCCCGCTTCGCCGTCCACCCAGTAGCTTGGCGCACGGCTTTGAGGCAGTCGCCCAGGCCCATGGTCGTGATGCGCAATTCGTTCGCGGTGCGGCTGTTCGGCGGCTGCAGCACGCGCAGGCGGTACTCGATCGGATCGAGGCCGAGCTCCGTCGCGATCTTGTCGAGCTGGCACTCGAACGCGTAACGCGGCTGCGTCGTGCCGTGACCGCGCTTCGGTCCACAGGGCGGCTTGTTCGTGTACACCCGCACGCCATCGAACTTGTACGCGGGGATCCGGTAGGTGACCGTCATGAGCGCGCCGGTGTAATAGGTCGTCGCGATCCCGTACGAGGCATACGCGCCCCCATCGAGGTAGCTCTGGAAGTGCACGGCGGTGATCTCGCCGTCCTTCTTCACGCCCGTGCGCAGGTGCATCTTCACCGGATGGCGGCCGCGGTGCGCGTAGAAGACTTCCTCGCGGTCGAGCGTGAACTTCACCGGGCGCTTCGTGCGCAGCGAGAGGAGCGTCGCCGAGAACTCGTGGCCGAACGGATCGCTCTTGCCGCCGAAGGCCCCGCCGTTGGGCGTCGCGATCACGCGGATGCGCGAGCGCGGGAGCCCCAGGACCTTCTCGAGCTCGCGGTGCAGGTAGTGGGGGACCTGCGTCGCGGTCCAGAGCGTGAGCTTGCCGTCGCCGTCATAGGACGCCACGCAGGCGTGGGTCTCGATCGGCGCGTGCGTGTTGCCCTCGAAGAAGGACCAGTCGTCGCGGATGAGATCGGCTGCGGCGAAGCCGGCGTCGAGATCGCCGAACGCGAGGTGGACCTCCTTGAAGACGTTCGCCCGCCGCGACTCCTCGTGGATCTTCACGTCCTCGCGACCCAGCGCCTCCTCGATCGTGAAGATCGGCTCGAGTGGCTCGTAGTCGACGTCGATGAGCGAGAGCGCCTCGTACGCGGTGTCCTCGTCGAGGGCCGCGACGGCCGCGACGGGCTCGCCGACGTAGCGCACCTTGTCCACCGCGAGCGCGGTCTCGTCCTGCGTCGACGGCATGATCCCCATCTTCTCGGGCATGTCCCTGCCGGTGACGATGGCGACGACGCCCGGATGGGCCAGCGCGCGCGAGACGTCGAGACGTTTGATGCGCGCGTGCGGCTGCGTGGAGCGGAGCAGCCGTCCGAAGAGCATGCGGGGCAGCCGGATGTCGTCGGCGTAGCGCGCCGTCCCGGTGAGGTGCGCCCAGGCGTTGACCTTCGGAAGGCGACGGCCGACGACGGAGAATTCACTCATCTGCTCAATCCGTCGCCTTCGGCGAGGAGACACGCTCAAGGCTGGTGGACTCGCTCCTCGCGGATGAACCACTCGTCGCTCGACTTGCCCTTTCGATCGCCTCGTAGATCGAGGTGTAGCCGGTGCAGCGGCAGAGGTTGCCGCTGATCGCCTCCGCCATCTGCTCGCGGGTCGGATGAGGATGCGCGTCGAGCAGGGCTTTCGCCGAGAGGAGTATCCCGGGCGTGCAGTAGCCGCACTGCGCGGCGCCCTCCTCGGCGAACGCGGTCTGCAGCGGATGCAGCTCGGGTCCGTTCGCGAGGCCTTCGACCGTCGTCACATCGGCCATGCCGATCTGCTGTGGCAGCGTGAGGCACGAGAGCACCGGCACGCCGTCGACGAGGACGGTGCACGCGCCGCACTCGCCGAGCTCGCAGCCGTGCTTCGTGCCGGTGAGCTCCAGCTCCTCGCGCAGCACTTCGAGGAGCGTGTGGTGCGGCTCCGCGGCGACGGTGTGCGCCTCGCCGTTCACGCGCAGCGTGATCAGAGCCTTCGTCACGCGCTCACCGCCTCGTCGTGCGTTGGTGCGCCGATACGACGCGACATCTCCCCTGCCGCGCTCGCGCACCGCTCACCGATGCGCCGGAGCGTCCGCAGGTCGATGCGCTCCTTGAATCCGACGACCATGACGGCCGCGACACGGCGGCCACGCGCGTCGATCACCGCGGCGGCGACGGCGCGCACCCCGCGGAAGAGCTCTTGGTCGTCGTAGCCGATCCGGTCGCCGTGCAGAAGCACCTTGCCATGCGCGCCCAGGTCGAGCGGCAGGCGGCGCCCAAGGGGAGCGCTCATGTGCAGACCGGTCGTCGGCTCGGCGCGCGCCGCGATCTCGAGCTTGCCGTCGTGCGGGACGCCGAGGATCGCCGTCTCGCCGAACGTCTCCATCAGGCTCAGCAGATGCGGCTGCGCGAGCGCGCGCAGATCGGGCGAGCTCGCGTCCGCGAGCGCCCGCAACTGAGGACCCAAACGGAAACGGGTGTCTGGTTCGCGGACGACGAAGCCGTACGCGTCGAGGGTGAGCAGGACGTCGCGCAGCGTGCCCTTGGACACGTTCAGGAGGCGCGCAAGCTCGGAAATGCCCATCGGGCGGCCACCATCGGCGAGCGCGCGCAGGACGCGCGCGGTCTTCTCCACCGCCGGCACGGGTCGCAGGATCCCCGTACTGTCTGCCATACGCGTACGGAGCATAGTACGCGGGTCGAAGCGGCATTGTCGTCGGCCGCGCGAAAGCCCGGGCCTAGACTCGCGCCGGCGCGCGAGTCGCCCGGGAGGAATCGAATGCCCACGATCAGGCTGCCTGAGGAATCCGAGCACAACGACATGGTCAAGAAGGTCGACGCGATGATCCGGGAGATCTCGAAGACGCCGACCATGACCGCGTCGACCCGGGCGCTCGGCCTGCGGCCCTCGATCCTCATCGGCGACCACCAGGAGCTCGCCCACATCATGGCCAAGCGCGGGCTCCTGAACCTGCAGAACCACATGATCGGACTCGCCGTGGCGTCCGCGCGGTCCGCGCCGTACGAGCTCTACGCGCACACCCGCAGCCTGCAGCTCGAGTACGGACTGGACAGCGGGCAGATCGTCGAGCTCGCCGCGACCGTCGCGCACGTCACGAGCATCAACCTGTTCGAAAAGGCGATCGCCGCGTTCAACGACAATGCCCCCATGCGGGCCCTGGACCCGTCCTCACCGGTACTGGTCGAGGTTCGTCAGAAGCTCGGAAGCGTTCCGCGGTACTTCCTCTACATGGCGAACGATCCGCGGTACACGAAGATCGTGCTCGACCGGGAGATCGCCACGGTCCACGAGGGCGAGGTGTCCCGCTTGAACAAGGAGCTCGTCGCCTACGCGACCAGCGTCGTGAACGACGGAAAGCTCTCCATGCTCTATCGGGCCGAGGTGCTGCGCGGTCTGGGACTGACGAACGAGCAGCTCTTCGAGGTGACGACGGTCGTGAGCATCTTCGTCAAGAACGCGTCCTTTGCGAACGCGCTGCAGCTGGACGCGACACAGGCGTAGGAACCCGCCAGCACCTTGGGCTGTATCGACTGCATGCGCAAGCGCGCGTGGCTCACGTGCGTAGCCCTTTCCGTGCTCGTCTTCGCCTGCGATGGCGAGCCGACCCTGGTCACGTTCGACATCCGTCCGGTCGCTCCGTCGCTTTTGAGCGGATCGGGGAAAGCGGGCCTGCAAGCGAGTGGCGCGACTGGGGCGCTCGTGCTCGAGGTGTCGGTCCGAGGACCTGCGGATGAGATCAGCCGCGCCGGTACGGATCCTTTGGAGCCGAATCTGATCTGGCACGTCGTCGAGGGTGACTGCGCGAGCTGGCGCGAGCCCGGCGCCGCGAGCCGTCACCAGGTCCTGTACCGCTGGAGTCCGCCGCCGACGCGCGCCGATGCGATGGACTTCCGCGCCGTAATCAGTCGGTCTGACCTCGACGACCTGGCTCGTCCGCACGCGCTCCTCGCGTTCCGCAACGGGGGCGGCCCGCTCTACGCCTGCGGCGACCTGCCACCGCTCGGTCGCTGAACGTCAGCTCGTGGGCACCAATGTCGCGCCGGACTTCCCGACGTAGGCTGGACGAGGCGATGAGGCCCGCCTAGAACCGCGGCGCCACGACGGCGACGCTGATGGCTTCTACCGCGAAGAACAACGGTAGGAGCACACACATGGACAACCTGCTCATCGCGACGATCTTCGGCTTGCTCATCCTCGCCGCCTCGATGGCGAGCGTCGAGCTCGGTGTCTCCGTCGCGATCATCGAGATCGCGCTCGGCGTCCTCGCCGGCAACTTCCTGGGCGTGACGAGCACTCCCTGGATCGACTTCATCGCGGCCGTCGCGAGCATCGTGCTCACCTTCCTGGCTGGGGCCGAGGTCGATCCGAGACTGCTGCGGGAGCGGGCGAAGGAGTCATTACTCGTCGGCGTGCTGTCGTTCCTGCTGCCGTTCGCCGGCGCCGGTCTGTTCGCGTACTACGTCGCCGGCTGGGACCTGCGTCAGGCGGAGATCGCGGGCGTTGCGCTCTCGACGACCTCTCTCGCGGTCGTGTACGCGGTCCTGGTCGAGACCGGGCTGACCAAGACGGAGATCGGCAAGATCATCATGGCCGCGACCTTCATCACCGATCTGGGCACCGCGATCGCGCTGTCGGTCCTGTTCATCCAGCCGACGCCGTACCTCGCGCTCTTCGTCGGCGTATCGGTCGCCGCGGTCGTCGTCATGACCGTCCTTCAGCGGTGGTTCTTCGATCGCTACGGGGACCGTGTGATCGAGCCGGAGATCAAGGGGGTCATGTTCGTGATCTTCTTGCTCATGTGGACGGCGGACCTTGCCAAGAGCCACGCGGTCCTCCCCGCATTCGTGCTGGGGTTCTCCGTGAGTGGCGTGTTCCGGCGCCACCCCGAACAGCTGAAGCGCTTCAGGATCGTGGCCTTCTCGCTGCTCACGCCGTTCTTCTTCTTCAGGGGCGGCCTGAACGTGAGCCTCGACGCTCTGGCAGGCGCGCTCCCGCTGCTGGCCGGCTTCCTGGCGGTGAAGATCGCGTTGAAATTCGCCGGCGTCATGCCCGTCGCCCTTCGCTATCTGAGGCCTCACGCGACCTTCACGACGCTGCTCATGAGCACCGGTCTGACCTTCGGCACGATCTCATCCCTGTATGGCCTGAACGCCGGGATCCTCGACCGGGCGCAGTTCTCGATCCTCGTGACGACGGTGATCCTTTCCGCGATAGTTCCGACCTTCATCGCGCAGCGCTTCTTCTCGCCTCCGGTGCACGAGCTGAGCGAAGAAGAGGTGGGCTTGGTGGAGGACGAGGAGTTCGAGCCCGCGCGCGCGTCGATTCCTGGCAGCTAGCGGACCAGCACGCGGAACGCGGCGGGTACCTCCACCGCGAGCTCGTCGTCCGGCAGAACGACGGTGAGGGTGTCTGAAACCTCTTCGTACGCCAAGGACACGTACGTGTCAGGGAACGTGAAGATCACAACGACGTAGCCACCGGATGGCCTGGTCGCGTGACGCGCCGGTAGATCGGCGTCGAGGATCGCAAGGAACGCGGAGAGCGCCGGCACAGGACGGAACGTCCCTCGCGCGGCGAGATCCTTGAGTGACACGCCGGTGGCGCGTCCAAGGTCGTACCGCCGGGCGAGGTTGATCGTGGCGGGGACCGGGCTCGGCGTGGGCGCGCTCCGCGCGAGCTCGTCGACGGCCGAGCCGAACGTCGTCCCGACCTGGATGCCTCGCCACAGCACGCCACGGATGCGGTCGTAGGCGCGGACCGTCACGGTTCCATCCTCGAGCTCGAACGCCAGCTGAAGGTAGTCGACCGGGCCGCTGGACTGCGTTGGGGGATAGCTCGGATCGATGCTCGCTCCGGCGATGATGCGGACGAGGCTGTCGACGTGTGTCCGATCGCTCAGGCGTGAGACCACCGCGCGGCCTGTCTTTTGATCGACCAGAGCGATGCTCTTCACCTTGCCCTCGATATCCAGGAGGTCGGCGCCGCGGCGGGCGCCGGGGTTCGAGTCGGCCTCGTACAGCACGAGTCGGCCGTCATGCCGCGCCGCGACACGGAAGGCCGGCGCGTAGCCCTTGACGGCAAAGACGGGTTCACCCGTCGGCACGTATGCGGCATCGCCGTCGACGGGGCGGTAGAACGGGTCGCACACGGTCAAAGACACGGTGTTTTTCACGCGGAAGCGCTCGGCCCCGAGGTCGCCCGTCGTTATCGGGCGGCCGAGGGTCGAGACCGAAGCGCTGTAGAAGATCCCGTCGTTCCGAACAAAATCGACGTAATCGATGATCGCGGTGCAATTCGGGGGTGTGCCGCTCGCGCCCGAGGGCGATGAGATGCCAGTCTTGGTGGGCGCGCCGCCGCTCAGGGTGCCGCACGACGCGCCGAGGGCCAGCACGACGGACAGCAGCGCGAGGCGCATACCGCTCACAACGCCGATCCGCCCCGGAGGTTCCGGTCGGGGCTAGACCAGCTTTGCGCCGAGCGTCTTCTCGAGCTCGCGGAGAGCATCGAGGTGTGCTTCCTCATCGAACGAGGTAACGCCGTCGCGTACCACCTCGACCGCATAGCCCAGATTGCGCGCATCCGCGGCGGTGTAGAGAACGCAGATGTTGGTGCAGTCGCCGACCAGACGCAGGGTGTCGACCCCACGCTCGCGCAGCGTGATGTCGAGATCCGTGCCGAAGAAGCCGGAGTAGCGGCGCTTCGGGATCACATCGTCGTCGTCCTCGGGAGCGAGCTCGGGTATGACCTCGGCTCCTCTCGTGCCCGCGATCGCATGTGGCGGGAACACCTTGAACTCGGCGTCGTCGGGTACGTGGTTGTCGGTGAGGTACACGACAGGTTCGCCGGCGCCTCGCGCTCGCCCGAGCTCACGCTGGATCACCGGAATGATCTGTCCCATCGATGGCCCGCAGTAAAGAGCTCCACCCTCGTGCGCGAAGTCCTCGATCATGTCGACGACGACCAGCGCGCGCTTCACGAATAGACCCTAGCGCGAAAGAAAAGAGGACGGCAGATGCCGTCCTCTTTCGTGTGACGTCCGTGCGCTGGCGGCTTAGTGGTGGCAGGCCTTCGCGGTACCGCTCTGGTCCGCGGTCTTGAACGACTGGCCGCAGCCGCAGCTCGAAACGGCGTTCGGGTTGCGAAGCGCGAAGCCGCCGCCCATGAGGGCATCGACGAAGTCGATCTCGGAACCCTTGAGGTACATGGCGCTCATCGGGTCCACGACGATGCGGACACCGTCGGTCTCGACGAGTGTGTCGTCCTGTTCGCGGCCCTCGGCGAAGGTCATGCCGTACGAGAAGCCTGAGCAACCGCCCGGCGTGACATAGACACGCAGCGCGAGGTCGGCGCGGCCCTGTTTCGCGATGACTTCCTTGAGCTTGTCCGTCGCGCGCGCCGTCATCGTGACGACCGGCTGATCGGTCTGGATACCGGTCTCCTGCTGCTCGATGGCCATTAGTGCGTCCCCTTTTGGCGGTTCAGTCTGAGCACATGATAGCCGACCTACACTCGATTTCGTGCCCATTTCGTTGCATCACGCGCAGGTGTTCTACCCGCCTGGCGGGGAAGCACAGGCACGCGATTTCTACGGAAAAACCCTCGGTCTGGACGAGATCCAGCGTCCGAACACGCTTTCGGACCGGGCGGGGATCTGGTACGCGGCCCCGCCCGGCCACGTGCACCTTTCGGCGGACCGGGACCTGGGTCTCCATCCGCGGCGGCACTTCGCCCTGCGCGTCGACGATCTCGATGCCGTGCGCAACCGATTGCGCGCCGGCGGTGCGCGTTTCGAGGAAGCGACGCCGATCCCCGGCTGGCGACGGTGCTATGTCTTCGACCCGTTCGGCAACAAGATCGAGCTGGACGAGATCCCGACGTGAGCGAATTCCGCTTCTCGCCCCGGCCGAACCGCGCGAACGAGATCCAGTGGCGCGCGTGGGGTGACGCCGCGTTTGGCGAGGCGCGCGCGCAGAAGAAGCCGATGCTCCTTGCGATCAGCGCGGTGTGGTGTCACTGGTGCCATGTGATGGACGAGACGAGCTACAGCGTGCCCGACATCATCAAGGTCATCAACGAACGTTACGTGCCGGTCCGTGTCGACAACGACGAACGGCCCGACGTGAACCGCCGCTACAACATGGGCGGCTGGCCGAGTACGGTGTTCCTCACGCCAGAGGGCGAGATCATCCACGGTGGTACATACATTCCGCCCGAGCAGATGTGGCAGACGCTGAACAGCGTTGACGAGGTGTGGTCCACCAAACACGACGAGATCGCCGAGCGTGTCGTCGAGCTGCGCAAGGAAGAAGAGGTTGCGCGCAAACCGAAGAGTGGCGACCTCTCTCCCGACATCGTCGACACAGTCGGTGCGCTCGTCCGCGGCCAGTACGACCCGCAGTTTGGAGGCTTCGGCCGCTCGCCGAAGTTCCCGCAGGTCCGGCTCCTCCGCTTCCTGCTCGACGAGTACCGACGCCACGGCTATCCCGACGTTGCGCACATGCTGCACAGGACGCTCGGCGCGATGGCCGCGAGCGGCATGCACGACAAGATCGAAGGCGGCTTCTTCCGCTATGCGACGACACGCGAATGGGAGATCCCGCATTACGAGAAGATGCTCGAGGACAACGCGGAGCTGCTCGCGGTCTATGCGGAGGCCCACCGCACATTTCCGGAGGCCGGATATGACCGTGTCGTCCGCGATGTCGTCCGCTGGATGGATACGGTCCTCTGGCGCGACGACGTGAAGGCATTCGCTGGATCGCAGGATGCCGACGAGGTCTATTACGAGCTTGACAGCGCGGGCCGCGAGAAGCACGGCGCGCCGTTCGTCGACAAGACGATCTACACGAATTGGAACGCGCTCGCGGTCTCGGCGTACGTCGCGGCGGCCACGGCTCTCGGCGATGATGCGATCGAGGAGCGCGCGCACGAGGTCATCCGCGGGATCGCGGCCCGCATGCTCGTGGGTCCAGAGCGTCAGCTGATGCACTTCGACCGTGGCGAGGGACCCCGCGTCGCCGATCTGCTCAGCGACTGGGCCGCGTTCCTACAGGCTGCGCTGGACGAATACGAAACGGGCAAGCATCTTGGCGCCCTCGCGGGCGCGGTGCAGGCCGCGACCACTATGCGCGAACGGCTCGAAGACACCGCGGACGGCGGCTTCTTCGACGCCCCACGGCGTGACGAGCCGGGACGGGTCGCGATCCGCGAGAAGCCGATCGAAGACAACGCGATGGCCGCCGATGCGCTGCTGCGTCTCGCGGTGCTGACCGGTGATGAGCAGTGGCGCGAGACAGCCGTCCGCACTCTTCGATCGTTCGTCGGCACGTACCGCGGCTGGGGCCAATTCGCGTCCTCGTACGCGAACGCGATCGCGCGCGCGCTCACCGAGCCCCTGGCGATCACGGTCGTCGGTCCGAAGGACGACGCGACGGCGACCGCGCTCTGGAGCGCGGCGCGCTCGCTCGATGACCCGGGGCGCAGCGTCCAGCGCATCGTGCCCGACGACGACGGCGCGCGCCTCGAGCGGCTCGGCTTCCCGCGCGACCGTACCGCGGCGTACGTCTGTGTCGGCACGACCTGCTCCGCTCCGCTGTCGGACGAGGGCTCGCTCCGCCGTGAGCTCGAGCGGGCACGGGGTCGTCTCGAGAAGGTCTAGG
>DASYUY010000081.1:0-8288 GCA_036000705.1 Candidatus Limnocylindria bacterium
CCGTACGGGTAGTGGAGAGGCAGCGCGACTCCAACGGCCACGACCGCGCTGATGACAGCACCCCAGAAGGCCCAGCGCAGCCCGCGCTGGATCCCCCACATTGCGAACACGACCAACGCGATGCCGACGCCTGCGATGAAGCCCGAAAGCGCGACCTGCAGGTGGCTGACGTAGTCATAGAACTTTGGGCTGAACGCAAGAACCGTGTCCTTCGTCGCGCCGGTCTCGGCCGTGCCGAGCCCGAGCTCGATGAAGCTGGTGAAGTTGACGACTAAGAACAGGATCGCATAGCCGACGAGTCCGACGCCCGCAAGGGCTATCAGCCTGGCGCTCCATAGCAAGCCGCTGTCCTGGCCAACGGCCATCCCCGAAGCCCGCGTACTGTCCATACCCTTCCTCCCCTCAGCGCGCGGCGCTGAGGCGGGGACTGTAGTTCAGGCGGTGCCATTCACGCCTGCGCGTACAGACCGGTGTGCTCGCCGGCGGGAACGATCGCGGAAACGATGTCGAGGCGAGGTCGTCCATAGAGCTCCTCGAGGCGCGTGGCCGCTGCGATCTTCGTGACCGCGAAGCGCCGCGCGAGCCTGGCGATGTCATCACGCCGCCATGAGCCGCCGTCGAACTGATCGACCCAGCGACGCGGCATGAGAAGCGAGGCGGCGAAGCACTCGTGCCATTCGTGATAGTCGCGAGACCGGTGCTCTAGGCCCGATGGCAGACGCATCCGCGCGACCCAGCCGCGCGGCTCATCCATGAGGTGGTGGCCGAGCTCATGCGCCTTCGTGAAACGCTGACGCAGCGGATGCTGATGCGAAGCGATCATCGCGAAAGGGAGCTTCACGTGACTCGGCGGATCCCCGCAGTACACACCCAGGATGGAGTCGAAAGTGGCTGGAACGAAACGCAGGCCCTCGCGAGCGGCGATCGCGTCGATGTCGACTGGCGGCCGTGTGACATCAGATCGCGCGAGGACCTCCCACGCGAGGCGTTCGACCGCGTCCCGCAAAGCCATCACGAGTCGAGCTCGTCATCGCGGTCCTCACACCAGGCCGTCGCCTCTTCCGGGAGCTCGCGGCCCGTCCGGGCCTCGTACATCGCGCGCAACTGATGGATCTGCTGCGTGAGCCACGCCCAATCCTCGGCGTTGCGGATGTCGTTCTCGATCTGAGTGACGCCGAGGAATGGAGCGCCGACGTACCACGCAGGCTTCGTCCTGAACCGGCCGGGGCTCCACCACTCTTCGACCTTCGCCGCGACGATCAGGTCGCGCGCGCGACGATGCCCAAGGTCGATGACGTTGGTACGCTCACGTCGCATGCGGACTTACCTCCGTGTGCCATGCCCCGGGCGGTTTGCGCCGCGCCGGGGCTTTTTCGTCTCGGCGCGAGAGTACACCCCCGCGCCGCGTCCGGCGCGCAGTATGTCCGCGTGATCGAAGCGCACGTGACCGCGCGTGGTGGCTTGAGCGCCCCGCTCCCGGCGGAATGGCGTTCCTGTCGTGGTGACGCCCTCGCTCGCCGAGCGGGTGGCGCGGGCAGTCTGCGCGTGCCCGACACCGGCGCGACGCCTACGGTCAGGCCGCGACGCTCCACGCGGCGCAGAGCGCCGATGTCGTCGGATCGACCGTGAGTACTGACGTGCTGACTCGAGTCCAGCATCGCCCACACGCACTATGCGGTGGACGCCGCCGCCCTCAACAGCGCGTCGACACGCTGACGGTGACGCTCGGCGAGCGGATCGACATAGAAGGCGAGCACGCGATCGAGCTGCAGTCGCGCCTCGCCACCGCGGCCCCGCCGGATGAGGAAACGTGCGTAGTGCTCGCGCGCCGTGGCCAGAACGTTCCCGAAGCCGCTCCGCTCGAGCAGTGTGACCGCCTCCCGGAAGAGAGCGTCAGCCTCGACGACGTCGCCCTCCGCCTCGGAGACCTCGGCGAGGGCGACCGCCGCGATGTAGCGGGACTCCAGATCATCCGGGAGGGCCAGCGCGCGAGCCGCCTCCGCGTGATCTCGCGCAGAACTGATGTCGCCGAGCATTACGAGAGCGCGGGCGAGGCGCGCCCGCACCTCGGGGATTTGCCCCGCGGCCTTGCGCCGCTCGAACAGGTCGACCGCTTCCACCAGTGCCCCCCGCGCGCCCTCCGCGTCGCCGAGCGCCAGCGCTGCTGCACCGATCTCCCAGTCGGTCGACGCGATCCACTGCGGCAGACCCAGCTCGCGCACGAGCGCGTTGGAATGTCGGGCTTCCTCGAGTGCGGTGGCGAAGTCGGCGATGTCAAAAGCTGAGTGCGAACGCGTGACGTGGGTCAGCGCCCGGAAGAACTTCGACTGATACGGGAGGGCCGCGATCGCTTCCTCGCCGAAAGCCGCAGCTTCGGTGAGATCGCCCCGGTAGCCGGCGCAGCGCGCCAGCCAGTACAGGATGACGCCACCCCGCTTCGATCGCGTGCGCTTCACATGCTCGTGTGCCTCGAGTAAGAGCCGGTAGGCGCCTTCGATGTCGGCGACCCAGTACCTCAGGAACGCCCGCTCGAACATCATCCAGGCAACGAGGTCGGCGTCGCCAACCGTCGTCGCCACCGCGAGCGCCTCGTCGACGCTGGCCTGTGCCGCACCGGAGGCCCCGCGGTTGCGCTCGAGGCGCGAGCGGAGGAGGAGCATGTCCGCAACGACCTTGGACGGGCCTGCGGCCCCGACCGCGGCGAGCGCCTCATCGACCTCGACGGGCGACGCGGGTGTCGGCGAAAGGTCCGTCTTGAGCAGGAGCTGCCTTCCGACGATCTCGGCACGATTCTCAGCGGTCAGGCCGACGGGCTCGCCGACCGCACTCGCACGCGTATAGAGATTCAAAGCGGCGTGCGTGTCTCCGCGCTCGTCCGCGCTCCGTGCGGCTTCGAGCAGAAGACCGAGCGCGCGGTGCCCGAGCTCGGCCGACGCCGCTGCATTGAGCTCACGCGCGAGGAGGAAGGCCTGTTCGGCGTGGTGGGCGATGATGTCGGCGATCTCGTGACGCCGGTCGCCGAGCGTCGTCTCCAGCCAGCGCCCATAACGATCGTGCAATCGCGAGCGCTCGGTCTTCGTGACCGTGGAGTACGCGACGTCGCGAATGAGCACGTGCTTGAATCGGAAGACTCTCCCTGATCCGAGCGCGCGCTCGTCCGCCTCGACCAGCAGGTCGCGGCGGATGGCGTCGCGCAGGAGCGCCGGCTCCGGCTTCGTTCCGTCGGCGAGCGCCGTGAGCGCGTCGGTCGAGAAGAGCCGGCCGGCGAGCGATGCGCGCTGGAGGAGGGCCTTCACGTCGGCGCCGACCCGATCGAGCCGTGCGGTGATGAGACCCTGGAGCGTTGGCGGGACTTCCACCGTCGTGATGGATTCGCTCGCCGTCCACCGGTCGTCTCTCCTTTCGACGCGGCCGGTCTCCATGAGCATGCGTAGGAACTCTTCGACGTAGAGCGGATTCCCTTCCGCGCGGGTGACGACATCGCTCCGGACCTGCTCGGGCAGATCGTCGATCGCCAACAACTCCGCGATGAGGCGGCGCGTTTCCTCCGCCGTGAGCGGCGCCAGCGTGATGGCGGTCGCGTTCGCCGCGCCGCTCCCCCAATTCGGCCGCAACTCACGGAAGTCCGGCCGTGCGAGGCACAGGAGCAGGAGAGGCGCGCGAGACCACTCGGCGAGGCTTTCGATGAGATCGAGAAGGCCGGGCTCGGCCCAGTGCACGTCCTCGAAGACCAGGACGAGAGGCGCGCTGGCGGCTCGCCGCTCGAGATACCTCCGAAGCCCGAATGCGAGCTCCTCGCGCAGATCCCCCGCCTGGACCTCCGGCAACACATCGTCTGCACGTTCGATCCCCGCGAGGACGCTGACGCGTCGGGCCACCGCTCGCGCATCCTCGGCCTCGCCCGGAAATGCCGCGAGCGCGGCGGCGCGCAGCTTTTCGATAGCGACATCGCGTGGGTCAGCGATCTCAATGCCGGCGTCGGCGCGAAGGATCAGCTGCACGGCGTAATAGGTGATTCCCTCGCCGTACGGGAGGCATCGGCCGCTGCGCACGCGATCGCGTCCGATTGCCTGGGTGAACTCGCTCGTGAGCCGCGACTTTCCGGAGCCCGCTGGACCGTAGATCGTCACGAGGTGCGGCTGGTCTCGACGCACGAGGCCCGCATGTGCCTCCACAAGGAGCCGCATCTCGTGATCGCGCCCAATGAGCGGCGCGCGCAGGCCCGGCAGCCCCCGGTGCTCCTCGGGAACGCTGGTGGCGACGCGTTCCGCCGGCCACGCCGTCAACCCGCCGATGCCCTTCGCGGCGATTTCGCGCGCCGAGCCGTAAGTGACACCGCCAGCCGTCAACCGCTTCGTGAGGTCACCAACGACGATCTCGCCCGGCGCCGCCGCCTGCTGGAGTCGAGCCGCAGCGTTCACGGCGGGGCCCGTCACCAAGAGCTGCGCCGTTTCTCCCGAGCCGGCGACGGCTTCCCCGGTGTTGACGCCGATTCGCACGCGCAGCGCGGGACTGTCCGCCCTATCGCTTCCGGTTAGACGGTCACGCAACACGAAGGCAGCACGCACCGCGCGGTCGGGATCGTCATCATGCGCGGCCGGGACACCGAACACGGCCATCACGGCGTCCCCGATGAATTTCTCGACCGTTCCGCCGTGGGCTCGCAGGATCTCACTCGTAGCCTCGAACGCGCGACCGAGCGAAGCCCGAACGACCTCAGGATCGTGGCTAAGCCCCATCTCGGTCGAGCCGACGATATCCGCGAAGAGGATCGTTACAAGCTTCCGCTCCTCCGGCACGAGCGTGAGTTTAGGCGCGCGCTCGTACCGCGCTGGGTGTCGATCGCGGGCGGCGCCGTTGGCAGCGGCTGCTGATTGCGTGACGGGTCACTGTTCAGGGTCACGGGCCGGCCCGCCCAATACGACTCCCTCAGAAATCGCGAAATGATTCGTCGTTCTCAACAGCGTCACCGCGATGAAGGTTCGAAACCAGTATCGCCTGCAAGAAAGGCGATCGACCACGAATGTTCACATGCGTGGGCGCCGCCTGACACGAGGGCCCGTCGCGCGCATCATTTGATCTTGTACGTGCTTAGAGCGGCGACCTTCGCCCTCGTCGCGCTTATGGTGGCCTGCAGTGCAGCGCCCGCCACCGAGACGCCAGCAGCATCACGCTCGGAGCCTGCCTCGGCCGCCGCTGTGACCGCGTCGCCAGCTCCGGCCACCACGTGCCCGGCAGTACGGCCGGTTTCGCTTGGCGCCATCACTGGACGGCTCGCTTACCCGAGCGAGTTCATTCCGAAGCTTGTCGTGTTCGCGATCCGTGCCGATGACCCGACGACCTTCCGCGTGCTGCACACACCCGGCACGCCGCCCGCGCCGCCTTCCTACTCGATCGCGGCCGTAGAACCGGGGACCTACGTGGTGATCTCTTACGCCATGAGTCCGAACCCGTTAGCCGGCGCGTACACGGCCGCGGTCGCCTGCGGTATGGGTGGCCAATGCACGGACCATTCGCTGCGACCGGTGACGGTCGCGCCTGGACAGACAGCGACGGGAATTGACCTCCTCGACTGGTACGCACCGGCCGGAACGTTTCCGGCGCGTCCGGCGAGCAGCGAAGAGCTTCGCGCCGGTGACAGCGTGCGACTCTGCAATCCATATGCAGACTCTGCGAACGTTCGCGCGAGCGCGGGGCTCACTTTCCCTGTGCGCCGCACGCTCGACAACGGGACGCCCATCACCGTTCGCGACGGACCGTTGTCGGCTGACGGCTACGACTGGTATGAGGTGAACGTGGCCGGCGACCAACTGGCGAGCGGGTGGATCGTCGCGCATGCGCTGCGCCGCTGATCGATGTACCCAGTGTTTCGCCAGGCTGTCGTCGAGCGGGTCATTCCAGGGTACGCTCGGCTCTCGTCTGGCGAGCGCGTCGTTACGCCGCAGCAACTGAGGTGCGCCACAACGTCCTGACACGACACCGGTTCACGCTGGCGTGGGGCCTGCCCGCCAATGCGTTCTTGCGATAGTCCAACTGATTTCGGTATTCGGCTCGTTGGACCGCGATGAAAGTTCGAATCCAGCATCGCCCACACGAAAAGCAGTACGCACGAGCGGTCGCAGTCAGTCAGCCAAGAACGAATCAGTACCCCCATGGTCTGATCCCGAGTCAGCTCGCCGCGAGGTCCGCAAATGGCAAACCGATGGTCCCGTCGGCCCGCGGCGTCGATTTCAAGGTCTTGGCAGCTTTTCCCGTTGATGCCAGGGCCTTCATAACTGGGCCCTTGTATTCGCCCAAAAGGAGCGCACAGTGAGGCTGTTCCTCCGGACCCGACGCACCGTCCGAGCCTCAGTGCCGGCGAGGTGCCCCACAGGCCCCCTGTGAGCCAGCGTCCCGATTCACGAATGAGGGGGTGCGCCAATGTCTAGCAAGCAAAGCACTCTCATTGCATACCGCCCCATCGACGGGGGCCGCACGACCACAGCCTGACATTCGTCGACGAGGACTTCTCTCCGGACCAAGCGCACCGTCCGAGCCCCAGTGCCGGCGAGGTGCCCACCAGGTCCTCTGCGAACCTCGTCCTGTTTTGCGCCGCGCATAAGAAAGGGTTCCACCATGACCACTGACCAGAACAAGCTCACCGTACGCCGCCTTGTCGAGGAGGGCTTCAACAAGCAGAACCTGAAGCTCGTCGACGAGATCTTCGCCAAGGACGCAATCAGCCACGACCCATCGCAGCCGAACCTCTCCCGCGGACCCGAGGGCGCGCGAGAGTCCATGCGTGTCTACACCACGGCCTTCCCGGACGCCAAGCTCACCATCGAGCGCGAGATCGCCGAGGGCGACTACGTCGTGCAGTATCTGAGCACGAAGGGGACGCACAGCGGCCCGCTTGGCAACATCCCGGCCACCGGCAAGAAGACGAACGTCACCGGCGTCATCATCAGCAAGTTCGAAAACGGCAAGGTCGTCGAGACCTGGTCGCTCTGGGACCAGCTGAGCCTGATGCAGCAGATCGGCGTCGTCCCGATGCCCGAGACCGCGGCGAAGCAGCCCGCGTTCGCGAGCGCCCGCTAACCGTTCGGCAACCACGCGCAGGACGTCCGGCGAAACTTCGTCGGGCGTCCTCGCGAAAGGTCAGGTCGGTAAGCAGGACGCCTCGGCGGCGTTACGAGCGCTGGCTAAAGAACGCACCGAATGGTCGTCACACGGCGTGGGATCGCCCACCGACGAAACCGGTTGAGCACGACATGGGCGGGGCGACACTTTGCGCGCGCTACTTCACTTCGATCGTGACGACACCAACGTTGCCGGCGGTATTGACCGAAAGCCGCCAACACCCCGCGTCCGGAAAATCAAAGTTCGTGCCCCAAGCCGTCCCGAAGACGCTGTGCTGAAGCCCGGCACTGAACACTTGACGAGTTCCGCTCCTCAGATTCGTTCCATCGATAGCGATGGATTTCGGCGGTGCGTCGGACACATTCGCAAGAAACACGAGCATCTTCTCCGGTCCGACTTGGGCGGTGTGTTTATCGATGCCTGCCAGAAAAGGGTAGAGGAACACATCGCGATCTCCCTTTCCGATCACGGTGTACCCCTCGCCCACGAGTCTTGCTGAAGTTGGAGTCACATCACACGCACCCTGCGTGAGGCCGGATCCTGGGCCGATGCACGCAGCCATCGCGACGCTCGCAGCCAAGACAAGCCTCATACCGCGATTGTCGCCTGCCCCAACGCCGTGCCTCACCGGTAGCGCGAACGGCTAGTCTCTGTCGCGATGAACGACCGCCGCTTGCAGAGGCGAGCGCTCGTCGCGGTCCTCGTCGCGATCGTCCTGGTCGTCCTGCCAAGCGTGCTCGCCGTGCTCGGTGTCCCGATCGACATCGTGGCTGGCGCGAATCTTCTTTCGTTCCTCGCGCTGTTTGCCGTGGTCGTGCTGCTGCTCGTGGCCGCGTACCGCTGGGAGCGCTGGTCGCTCGTCTTGTCGGGGATCGCGCTCGTGGCCGAGATCGGCGCCGCACTCCTCCTGCTCGTCCACGAACCGCAACCGGCATTTCTGCACCCCGAGTGGGACTGGTACTGGCCCGTCGTCAACACGCTCTACTTCGGGGGACTGCTGGCGTGTGTCGTCGTCCTGGTGAGCGCGGCGATCGCGGTGGTGACAATCCGGCGTGGGATCGCCGCTGTGGCGTTCGTGGTGGCGGCGGGCGCGCTGGTCGTGAATCGCATCGCCCCGTATCGCTGAATCGCGCGCGTGTCAATCGCCTCGCCATAGCAAGCGGATCGAT
>DASYUY010000082.1:0-23810 GCA_036000705.1 Candidatus Limnocylindria bacterium
GGCGAGGTGAGCTCGATGTACTCGACGCCGAACTCGTCGAGCATCTTGGCGATCTGTACCTTCTCGGCGGTCGTGAAGTGCGCGTTGGAGAACTGCTCGCCTTCGCGGAGCGTCGAGTCGATGATCGCGAAGCGCTCGACCGGCATCGTCACGTCTCTTTCCCCACGCGCCGGTCAGCACCGTCGGGCCTCAACAAAGAAGCCCGGCAGCGCGTACGCGCACACCGAGCCTCACGAGAAGCTTGGTCGCACGGTAGCGCTTCGACCCGGGGTCACCCCCGAGCCGACAGCCCGTCTCCTTCCGGTGGACGAGCCAGCCGGTGATCGCGAAACCGATCACCGACTTCGGCGATCGCCCCTTTCCCGTCGCTTCGGTGGAAGCTCGTTCCTCCGCGAGCGGTACTTCTGACGATCGCGCCTCTGGCCGGCAACGCGATATGAAGTTGTTGTGCGCAGTCTAACCTCAAGCGCTCGTGGTGCGCTACTTGGTCCGACGCGCGGGCGGGGTGGATGCGGACGCGATCTGCGCGATCTTCAACGAAGGGATCGCCGACCGCGCGACGCTGGAGACCGAACCGCGCACACCCCAGGAGCGTCGCCGTTGGCTGGCGGGCCACGACGCGCGCCATCCCGTCGTCGTCGTTGAAGCCGACGGTGTGGTGGTCGGGTGGGCGAGCCTCAATGTCTTCAACGCGCGGGACGCGTATCGGCACGTCGCGGACATCTCCGTGTACGTCGCGCGCGCGTCACGCGGAAAGGGAGCAGGCACGGCGCTCCTCGCGCGGCTGATCGAGCTCGGCCGCGAGATCGGCTTTCACAAGCTCGTGCTCGCGGGATTTCCGCACAACTCCGCGAGCGTCGCGCTCTACCGGCGGCTTGGTTTTCGCGAGGTCGGCGTATACCGCGAGCAGGGCTTCCTCGACGGGCGCTGGGTGGACGTGGTGCTCATGGAGAGGCTCCTGTAGCCGCACAGCGCCTCGGGGGAATGGGCCGGAAATAGCCCGTTCGGGGGCCTTACGCCCCCTGTATGGCGCCTCTAGCGTCCAGGCCGTGACGCAGGGTGAACGGGTTCCCGCGCGCTTTCGTTAGGTGAAGCAAGGCGACGCCGACGTGGTCGTAGGCCGGGCGCGCCCCGCCGATCTGACGGGAGGAGTGACCGGGACCGATGAAGCGCTTGTTCGAGCCGCAAAGTCCGGTGACGCCTCTGCCTTCGGCGAGCTCTACGAGCGCTACCGCGATCCGATCTACCGGTACTGCCTGTCGCGCACGGGCACCTCGCATGACGCCGAAGACCTCACCTCGGATGTCTTCGTGAAGGCGCTGCACTCGCTCGACCGCTATCAGGAGCGCGGGCTTCCGTTCGTCGCGTTCCTCTACCGGATCGCGCGCAACGCCGCGATCGACCGGTCCCGCACGCTGAAGCAGCCGCTCTCCGTCGACGAGCTCGTGACCGAGCCCGCGTCGCGACAGAACGTGGAAGCCGACGCAACGCTCGCCGTCGACCGGAGCATCCTCCTCGCGGCCCTCACCAAGCTGAAGGCGGAGCATCGCGACGTCATCGTCATGCGCTTCATCGAGGGCTACAGCGCGCTCGAGGTCGCCGCGGCGCTCGGGAAGACCGAAGGCGCGGTGCGCACGCTGCAGCACCGCGCGCTCGAGCGCCTTCGGAAGGAATTCGACGACGCCGAGCGCGAGATGGCGAAGGGCCCACGCTCGTGAACGACGACCGTCTCGTCGGCCTGCTGTCGGCGCTGCGCACCGACCGGATGGATCGGCACGCCGATCGGAAGCTTCGCGCGCGGCTCGAGAACGCCTGGACCGAGCGTCAAAGCGAGAGCGGGCTCGCGTGGCGGATCCGGAGGCCGGTGATCGCCGTCGCGACCGCCGCGCTGCTCGTCAGCTTCGTCGCGACGACTCTCTCGGCACCCGGCGACAGCGTCCTCTACGGGCTGCGGGTGACGATCGAGGACATCGCGGTCCCGCTGCATGCCGATCCGGAGGACCGCGAGCAGTATCTCCTCTCGCTGCTCGAGCAGCGCACGACCGAGGCCGCCCGCCTCGAGGCGACCGGGAATGCCCTCACAGCCGGACGCGTGCGCGACATCGAGCGCGAGACCCTGCGCATGATCCAGGAGAACCACCCGGTCGCGCCCGCGGTCGTCGAGCCGGCACCGACCGAGTCGCCCTCGCCGAGCCCATCGGCGGTACCGACGGCGTCGCCCTCGCCGTCGCCGACACCCTCACCCGTGCCGACCGCGACGCAGCGCCCCGCGACGCCACGCCCGACCACCGCGCCGACGCCACCGCCCGCGACGTCGAAGCCTCCGACGGCGAAGCCGACCACCACCGTCGCGGCGCAGCTGGTGACGTTCACCGGCAACATCAAGAACCCGGACGGCACGTACGCGACGAACGTGTGCATCTCGCTGAGCATGGGCGGCTCGTGCCTCGACGTGACCGGCCCGAGCTTCAGCGTGTCGTTTAGCGCGAGGATCGGAGAGTCGAAGACTCTGTACTTCCTCCGGTCCGACGGGGTGAAGACCTACAAGGCGACGCTCACGAAGACGGTGTCGAGCACCTACGTCGATGTCGGAATCGTTTTGCTCCGGGTGCAGTGATCGGCCGTTAGCGCCGTCCCCGCCACCAGTACCGCACTGGTACTTCCAGGGCTGTAAGGTCGCCGTGATCCCTTCGTTCTCTGGACCATGAAGGTTTTCAGCACACTCCTGATGGCGACCATTGCCCTGGCGTTGTTCCTGGTCGCGAGCGCATCCGCGGCGACCGTCGGTGGTGGGACGGCTGTGACGAGTCCAAATGGACCCGACGAGTTCGGTCGGGCGTGGGCCGCTTGCCTCGAGACGGGGGACGCAAACAGCGACGAGTGCTACCGCGCGCAGGAGCTCAGCGGTCTTGGTCCTGACGAGTTCTTCGACAAGCTGAATCGCAAGCTCGACTTCCTGGCCGAGCAGCCCAAGCCGGAGACGCGACCCGACGCGTGGGCGCAGATGAAGGAATGCGCCGGCACACGTGACCTTGAGAGCGACGCCTGCCGCCGCTTCGTCGAGTCCACCGGACTGGGCGGCGACGAGGTCGCGCACCTCGCCGATGGCCTGGCCTCGCCGCGCGGCGAGCAGCAGGCCACCGCGGACAAGAAGAGCGGCACGTCCGAGATGACGGACACGATGAAGGCCTGCGTCGACCTCCGCTCCGAGATGAAGGGCGGGAAGTCCGTCGAGCAGCTCACCGCGCTTGCCGAGAAGATCAACAGCCTCTGCCCAAAGGCGATCCGCGAGTCGCGCATGACGCCCGGCCAGTTCTGGGCGAAGTTCGCCGCCTACCGGTAGTTCCCCTCCCCTCCCCGCGACGTGAACGGCGCGTCCCCGTCCAGGACGCGCCGTTCCATGTCTAGCATTGGGCACGTGAAGCGACGCATCGGGATCCTCACCGGAGGCGGCGACGTCCCGGGACTGAACCCCGTCATCAAGAGCGTCGTCTACCGCTCCACGGAGCTCGGGTACGACGTGCTCGGCATCCGTCGCGGGTGGCAGGGCTTCACCCACATGCGCCCCGGACCCGAGCCCGATCCGGAATACGTCCGCGCCCTCGACCGGTCCAACACGCGCGCGATCGACCGCACCGGCGGCACGATCCTCCACACATCACGGACGAATCCGCGCAAGATGCCCGAGCAGCGCCTGCCCCCGTTCCTCGACAAGGCCGAGCGCGCCCGTCTCGCCGCCGGCGACGGCGTCTACGACCTCACATCGGTCGTCCTCCGCAACATCGCGTCGCTCGGTCTGGACTACCTCGTGACCATCGGCGGCGACGACACGCTCTCGTACTCGGAGGTACTGGTGCACGAAGGCGTCCGGCTCATCGCCGTCCCCAAGACGATGGACAACGACGTCCAGGGAACTGAGTACTGCATCGGCTTCTCCACCGCGATCACGCGCGCGAAGGAGCTCATCGACCGGCAACGCACGACGCTCGGCTCGCACGAGCGTATCGGCGTCTTCCGGATCTTTGGACGCGACGCCGGATTCAGCGCGCTGCACGCCGCCTACGTCACGTCGGCGCGCTGCCTCATCCCCGAGGCGCCCTTTGATCTCGATCGCCTGGTCGAGATCCTGGTCGAGGACAAGCGCAATAACCCTTCGCGCTACGCCTTCGTGGTGGCGGCCGAGGGCGCGATCTGGAAGGGCGGATCGATCCCCGAGTACGGCCCCGCCGACGCGTTCGGGCATCGGCACAAGGCGAACATCGCGGAGACGCTCGCCGACGAGATCCGCAAGCGCTCGGGCGAGGAGACGCTGGCGAGCGAGCTCACCTACGACCTCCGCAGCGGCGATCCCGACGCGCTCGACCAGACGGTCGCGATCACGTTCGCGAACATCGCCGTCGACCTCATCCGTGACGGCGCCTCGGGACGGATGGTCGCCATCCAGGGTGGGAACTTCGTCCACACGACACTTCCCGATCCGACGCTCGGGCCGCGCCGCGTCGATGTCGCGCACCAGTACAACGTCGAGCGTTTCCGCCCTCAGTACGCCGACCGCCTCGGCGCATCGATCTTCCTGACCGCGCGCGCGGACTGATGCGCGCGGCGCGAATCGTCCTCGCCGCCGCTGTCTCGTTGGCGGCGTGCGCACCGGCGATCGCGACACCGACTCCGTCGCCCGCCGTCGCGGTCGTCACGCCCGAGCCACCCCCGAGCGCGCTCCGCGCAACACAGGCACCGCCGCCGCTGCCCACGCCGACACCGTTCACGCCCTGCATCTCGCCGGAGAAGGTCATCGCGGACATCTCGCTCGCCAACCTCTGTGTTGCCGGCGCGAATCTCTTCGCCGAGAACGCGATCGGCGGGACGGACCTCCACGCGCTGTTCGATCAGGTCGGGGACGACCTCGCATCGGTCCAGCACGAGTTCGCGTGGACGCTCCGCGGCACGCCGACGATCGACGTGTTCGCGACGACCGCGACCTACAGGACGGGACTGATCCACCTGCTCGGCTACTCGGGCGCGACCGCGGCATACGTCGCGGATAACTCCGTGGCGTTCTTCGACCCCGACCTGCGCACGATCCTGGTGAACTGGGAGGCGGTGCGCGACCGTCGCCCGATCGCCGCCATCCGCCACGAGCTCACGCACGTCGTGACGCTCGAGGCCTGCGCGCCTCGCTGCGATCTCATACCGGCGTGGCTCAACGAGGGGGAAGCGCGCCTGGCGGAGGCTATCATCCCGGGCGGCGACTGGAGACTCGTTCGCGTGCGCTACGAGGCCGCGTCGATGGTCGCGACGAACACGCTCATGCCGCTGTCGACGCTCGTCTCGCAGGGCCAGTGGAACGCGATCACGAGCTGGGGCGGGTACTACAAGTACCAGGAGGCCGCTCGCGTGACGGAGCTCCTCCGGGACGACATCGGCGGAACGCAGCCGTTGTCACGGCTCTACGACCGCGTGCGGCGCGGCGAAAACGTCGCCCAGGCCTACGCCACTCTCACCGGACGGACATTCGACTCGTTCGTCGGCGCTCTCGCGTCGCGGTTCACCGCTGGCGTACCCGCCGGTCCCGCGATCGTCATGACCGCCGGCCCGCAGGCCGACCACGGACTCGGCTATCTCCTGTACGGCTTCGCGCCCGAGGCGAAGGTGACGCTGCGGCTCGTCGGCCGCCGCCTCGAAGAGACCGAGGAGATCACGGTGTCGCCGCAGGGCGCGCACTTCTCGGAGATCCAGGATCGCTATCCGCCAGGCACGTATGTGCTCGCCGCGCTGTCGCACGATGCTGTCGTCGCGGCCGCGCGATTCGAGAAGCGCGGCGGCCGACCGTTGTCGGTCGACTGAGCGCTTAGGGGATCCGGCGGATCGAACGCCGCGGTCGGCGCGCGGCCATGATCACGATGCCGACCACCACACCGAGGCCGATCAGACCGGCGGTCAGGAGGAAGTCCGAGCCACCGCTCGCCGCCGGCTGAGCTGAGGCGCTCGCCACGCTGGAGGGGCTCGCGACGGCGACGGCCGAGCGCGTGGCTGACGGCGTCGTGGTCACCGTCGGAGCCGGAGAGGGCGAGGCGCTCCGCGCTGCTGTCGCGCTCGCGGCGACCGACGGCAACGCGGTGACCGCCGGTGTGGGGCTCGCGCTGGGCGCCGTCGTCGGCGGCGACGGTGACGCTCCCGTGGTACCGAGTGACGCGCAGGCGCGCGAATCGGTGACGCCCGGAGCTGACGCGCAGACCGATCGCGCCGGCGTGACCCACGGGCTTCCGTCGGCGGCGGTGCGCGAGAGCGACACGAGGATGAAGGGGTAATGCGCGGTGCTCGGGGCGCCGCACGTGCCGGGCTCGAAGAGGAGGTCGAGCGTCACGGTGTCGCCGTCGAGGGTCGCGTTCGGACCAGTGCGAAGGCAGCGCCCACCGCTGTCGTTGCCACGCGCGTAGAGCGCGAGGATGTCCTTGTCGAAGCTCATGAACATGTTCGACGCGGCCGGGAACACGTTCGCCTCGCCGAGACCGGTGCGGAAGCTGTCGTACGCCGCCTGCGTCTGGAAGACGCGCATCACCGGTCGCTCGCCCAGCTCGGGAAGGTGACCGCGCAGCTGCAGCTTGGACGCGACGGCCGTCGCGGCACCGGCCGGCTGTGTCAGCACGGCCAGGCCGAGAACCAGGAGGCCGAGGAGCGCGACCAGCTGGCGCATCGCGCCAGACTCTAGTGGCTGGCCGGCGACCGCCGGCATCCGTGGCTTATCAGCCACGGTCCTGATCGATCTCCGCGAGTGCGAGGTCTCCGCCCGAAAGCCACGCGCCGTTCGCGTCCTGCTCGTCGACGGCCTGCCAGCCCGCGTTGAGCCCATCGCGCGTGATGCGGTAGAAGCGCAGCGTCCGCGTGACGGACGTCGAACGCTCCCCAGCGCCGGACGCCGCGGTCATCAGCTGCGCCGTGACGACCAGCGTCACGACGCCGTCGCCGAGGAACGTCGCCGGCTCGAAGCGCGTGATGCGGACGGCCACATCGTCGAAGCGCCTGGTCGTGAACTCCGCCTTGCTGTAGCTCGCATCGATCTTCGTCAGCGAGTCGTTCCGGGCGTTGTCGAACGCGGTGAGCAGGAATCGCCCACCAGGCGGCGCGGCGTGCGCGTACGGCTCTCCCGGCACGTAGCTCTCTCGCTGGAGGAACCATGCGATCGCCACCGGGGCCTCGGCCTCGAGCGCGAGCGCCGACCACCGCGGCTGCTCGCCGTCGACCCAGCGGCCGAGCATCGGGTCGTACCCATCGATCACCTTGTACTGCCCTTGCCCCTGGTTGACGTACCGACCCTGCTGCAGGCGCGGGATCTGGCTCGTCCTTCCATCCGCCTCGGTGATCCGATCGACATAGGTGAGCGTCGCGTCGATGTAGGCAACACGGCCCCACGGCTTCGCGTACATGTGCTGGATCGTGAGCTGCCCCAGCACGAAGGCGCGCTTCTGCGGCGCGCTTCCGGGTGATCCGAACCAAGGCGACAGCGACTGGCGGACCAGCTCGGCGTAGGGCCCAGGCGCGTGCATCGAATCGAAGCGCGCGCGGTTCGACTGGTTGCTTGGATCGGTGCGGTAGCTGTCGAGCGTCTCCAGATACGCGGGCATCCAGGAACGGAGCGCGGACTCGGTGTCGGTGCGATATCGGCCCACGACTTCGATCAATGTCGTGGGCGACGCCAGCGAGAAGGACTGCGACACGACGCGCACCAGAGGTGCCGACGCTTGTGGCGGTGCGGTCGGCCCGGGTCCGGGTGTGCGGTTTGGTGTCGCGACCGCGGACGCGGGTGGCTCCGCAGTCGCCGTCGGGATCGCGCTCACGATCTCCGTCGGCGCCGGCGAAACGGTCGCGGCGGGACCGCCAGCTGGCGCCACGCATGCGCCAAGCACCAGCGTCGCGACGGCGAGCCGGCGCATCACTTGAAGATGACCTCGAAGATCTCCCCGCACTTCGGGCACTTCACTGTCGCCGCGTACGGTGGGTTCGGTGGCACGTCGAGATGCTCGCGGGTAACGAAGCGCGGGCCAACAGTCGCTTTGCAGAACGGGCACTGCGTGCCGTACTCGAGGAAGGCGCGGCGATCCGCCTCGATACGACGGCGAGAATCGGTGACGGGCATCGCGGACGAGTTTAGTGGTGATCACTTCTCCCTTTGGTGCCGTCTCGTCGAGGAACCCGATGACCGCCGCCGCGAGCTGCGGAGCGCTGAAGATCGCATCTTCAGTAGAGTCCGTACCGTGGCTACGCTGATTCGCCTTGGGCGTCACGTCGGGTTGGCGAGCCTCGCTGGAGTGATCACCGGAGTCGTCGTGGGCGGGCTCTTGGGTCGTCTTGTGATGCGCGTGAGCGGCTTCATGGCTGGACCAGCGCTGGTCGGTGTCCATACCTCAAACGGGAACCCTGTCGGGGACATCACTTTCGCGGGAACGCTCGGGCTCACGCTCTTCGTTGGGTTGGGCACGGGCTTCCTCGGTGGTGTCTTGTATGCGGCGGTCGAGCCCTGGCTTCAGCGACTTCGTCCTAGGCACGGCCTCGCGTACGGTGCCGCACTGCTGGCGACGTTCGGCTTCAGCGTTCTCGACCCATCGAACATCGACTTCAGACGCTTCGGTTCGCCGGCGGTGAACGTGGCCATGTTCGCCACGCTCTTCCTTGCATTCGGCGGCGGGGTGGCGTGGTTGTTCGATCGCCTCAGTGCGGTGAGCGCCGGCACGGGGAGGGCGGCGCGGACCGTGGACATCCTCGCCTGGCTGGCGCTGATCCCGGCCGTGGTCGTCACGGTCATCGTGATCAGCTCGATCACAGGCCTGGCCGATCCCCTCCTCCCGATCCTTTTCACACTCGGCATGGCGATCGCGGCGTTCGCCCGCTGGCGCCGGTTACCGACGCCGATCGGCTACGCGGCCCTGGCCGCTCCGTTGATGCTGGGTGCGGCGCGCACGCTCGGCGGCCTGCCGGAGCTCCTCACCGGGTTCTGAGCGCGACAAGACTGTCGCGCGGTTCCTTGATCCGATGATCGGCCGCCTTCATCGATTGAGGCGCCATCGCTGACCTCTGCCGTCAACGCAGTCTGCGCCGCCAAGTACTGTCGGTTTTGTTCAATCCGTGGGAACCGTGGCGCGCGCATCGAGGATCCGCACGTCCGCCAGCGAACTCACACCTTTGAGCTGCAACTGGCGCCTCTCGACCTGCGTGGTCATGCCCGCCGCGGCGAACGCCGCCTCACTCGCGACCAGCTCTCCGGCCGCGGCCGCGGACACCAGCCGCGCCGCGAGGTTGACTTCCTCGCCGAGGGCGGTGAACTCGAGTATTTCCGTCCCGACGGTGCCCACGAAGGCCTCACCGGTGTGTACACCGATGCCGACCGAGACCCACGGCTCCTCGCCCGGCGTGTGGCCGGTCGCCCTGAGCAGCTCGAGCCCGGCACGGATCGCCGCTCTGGCGTGGTTTGGTCCGGCGAAACCAGGAAAGAAGTAGCCGACGACCTGATCACCCATGAAGCGCTCCACGAGCGCGTCGTGTCGAATGAGGATCTCGACGCCGGTCGAATAGAAACGGTCCATGACCTTGGCCAGATTCGCGGGACCGAGGCGCTCAGCGAGCGGCGTGGACCCGCGGACGTCCGCAAACAGCATCGAGAGCTGTACTTCGGCGCCACCCTTCTTCTCGGTCAGGCCGCGGTAGCACGAGCGGCAGTAACGCGGGTTCTTCACGAAAGGCTCCTTCCCGAGGAGCACGAAGATGGACTTGAACGGACCTTCGAACGGCGCTTGGCAGGTCTTGCAGCGCGGTGACTTCGGGATTCGACCGAGGACTTGTCGCATGCGTCGCCACATTCGAACCGTCGGATTCGTCCCCTCGAGGAACGGCCGCCAGTATTCTGTGTCGGACGCTGGTGCTGGGTCGCGGGCCATCCGCACAGCGTACGGCCCAAGGTTCACGTTCTCCCGCTTGCCGAAATACGACACCTCGCTCGACGAGACGACCGTTCGCGTGCGCTGCGCTAGTGCCAAGAGCCGCGGCGTTGGAGGCAATTGCGCGCGCTGAAGCTCCCGCGTCGTCGCAGATGCGACGAGCGCAGCGTCCGCGTACTTCGTCTGCCGAGTGCGGCGCTCGCGGTCAAGCACGACGTTCGTCCATCGTCGCGTACGCGTCGACGATATGCTCGAGGTCGGTCTCGAAGTCGAAGACACGTCCGGGACGGATGCGGCCCTGCAGGACATCGTCGAGGAGCTCGGGGATGTACCGGCGCAGCGGCGATACGCCGCCGCGCAACCCGATGTTGCGGAAGATCACGGTGTCGATCGGCACCTCGACGCCATGAGGAGCGCCGATCGCGCCCACGATCGCACCGGGCCGTGCGATGGCGAACGCCGTGGCCATCGACTGACTCGTACCGACGCACTCCAGGGCGGCGTCGACGCCGATCCCACCTGTCAGCCCCAGGACCGCTCGCGTCGCGGCCTCGCCACGTTCAGCGACGATGTCCGTCGCGCCGGGGAACGCGCCATCTCCTGTCGCGACGGATTCCGGCTCAGCGCGATGACGCGCGCAGCGCCGAGCCGACACGCAGCGATGATCGCACACAGCCCCACCGCGCCGTCCCCGACGACCGCGACGACGCTGCCGGGGCGAACGCCGCCGCTGACGGCGGCGTGATGGCCCGTGCACATCACATCCGAAAGCGTGAGGAGCGAGCGCAGCGTCGCGTCGGAGTGACCGGAGCCGGGGACCCGGACGAGGGTGGCGTCCGCGAAAGGCACGCGCACGGCCTCGCCCTGGCCGCCGTCGATCCCGTGGTTTCCGAACGAGCCGCCGGCGACGCTGCGCGCCGAGGCTGGCCGCAATCCTAACGACCGCGCGCTATCCGACATGATCGACGAACTCTCCACGCGCAGCGAGGAGTTCCGCGTCCGCTGGGTCGCCCACAATGTCCTGTTCCACCGCAGTGGCGTCAGGCGGTTCCACCACCAGCTCGTCGGGGACCTCACCCTGGCGTACGAGGACCTCGAGCTCCCCGCCGACCTCGGACAGACCATCCTCGTCTTCACCGCGGAACCGAACTCGTCATCACGCACTGCGCTTGACCGCCTCGCGAGCTGGGTCTCGACGCACGATCCTCTGTCGCCCGTCGAGCCGCAGAAGGGTCTTGACCCGCACGCGATCCCGCAGCCTGAGACCCACAACAAGACGAACGATGCGACTTGACCCGAGTAGCCGGGGGAAGGGGACCGGCTGACAAGTTCACCGGCGGCGTCCAAGAGCAGCTGCTTAGCACGTGCAGTTCGCCTCGGCTTCGAAGCACTCTGCGCATTTGTGCATGCAGTGCTCTCCGCCGCAGCGGTGCGACTCCACGTGCACGGGGGATTCCGCACCACAGACGTCGCACTTGAACCCCTTCGTCTCGCCTTTGCATGTGCGGCACTGAGCCACCATGTCCTCCTACTGCGGCGTGCGCGAGGCGCACACGCCACGCAGATGAGCGCGGCGGAGCCGCGCGATCACTCCGTCACGAGCTGGATCCTCACCGGCACCGGGTTCCGGATGATGTCCAGAACGGGCGAGGTCCGCTGGACGTATTCGCACAGCTCTTCGAGCTGAGCCCGCGACGCGTTCGCCTTCACCGTCGCGGTGAACGTGATGCGCTCGAACCCGGGCCGCGTGGCCTCCGACAGACCCAGGAATGCGTGCAGGTCGAGCTCGCCTTCAGCGTCGAAGCGCAGCGACTCGATCGTGATGCCGCGCGCGGCGGCGTTGTACACGTAGCCGACGGAGATGCAGGCGGCGAGCGCGTGAAGAACGGCCTCGACGGCGTTCGGAGCGGTGTCCGAGCCGAGCAGGACCGCTGGTTCGTCGCCAGCGAGGGTGTGCGTTCGTGCACGCGTCACGTCGCCGCCAGCGCCGTAGAAGCCGGTGATCTCCGTCACCGAGCGACCGCCTTGCTCCCAGCGCGTGCGAGAGCGGAAGCGGAAGCGCGCCAGGCTTGGGTCCTTCTTGATGAGCTCGATCGTGTCGACGAGCTGCGTCACGTTGACGCCGTTCGTGATCGTCGGTGTTGCGGTGGCCATGTCGTCCCTCCCAAAGGTGTTCTGCGGTAAGGACGCGGCCGCGACGCGAGGATATTGCCCAGATGCCGCAATAAAGGGGACACTCCTCCGCGTCTCTATGGACGTGCATGCAGCGGCTCCCGAGGCGGCCCCGTCGTTCGCAACGCTCATCGAGCCGCACCTCGACTACCTCTATGCGTTCGCACGCAAGCTGTGCGGCGAGCCAACGTCCGCCGAAGACCTGGTCCAGGACACGTTGGTCCGGGCCTTCCGCGCCCACGAATCGCTGCGCAACCGCGAGCGGCCGCGCTACTGGCTCACGAAGGTCCTCCTCTCGGCCTCGGCCGACCGGTGGCGGAAGGAGGGGCCCCACGAGCACGACGTGCCGCTGGAGGACGAGCGCTTCTCGCTCTTCGACACGCTCGTCGAGGAAGACCCGCTTCCCTACTCGGACCGCCTGCACCTGGACTTCCTCGACCTCTTCGACGACTACAAGCTCACCGCGTCGCTCCAGCGGATCCACGCCCAGCACCGCACCGCGCTGGTCCTGGCGTATGTCTACGGATACAAGGCGCGCGAGATCGCGGAGCTCACCGGAACGACGACGGGCACGGTGCTCGCGCGGCTGCACCGCGGGCGGAAGCAGCTGGAGAAGGCGCTATGGGAATACGCAAAGCAGCGGGGGCTGCTGAAGGGAGAACCTCGGACATGATCGCCTGCCGTGACGCCGTCGAGCGTCTATGGTCGTATCTCGACCGCAACATCGATCGAACGCAGGAAGATGAGCTCGAGCAGCACCTGGGCCTGTGCCGCCACTGCTGCGGCGAGCTCGAGTTCGCGAAGCAGGTCCGCACGAAGCTCGCGAGCTCGGCGGAAACGCCGCTGGCGCCCAAGGAACGCGAGCGACTTCAGGCGTTCGTCCAGCGCCTCGGCGAGCGATGACGTCACATCCGATGGCGCCAGCGTCCGAGGATCTGCTCGGACAGGACGCGGTCCGAGACTCCGTGCGCGAGAAGTATCGCGGGGTCCTCGGCCAAGCGACCGAGGTCGCAGGCGAGCTGTACTCGACACACGAGCTGGCCCTCGTTCCCGAAGGCGCGACGGCCGCATCGCTCGGCGTCGGCAATCCCGTGCGGCGGGCCGGGCTCGTCGCGGGCGAGCGCGTCATCGACCTCGGCTGTGGCGCGGGGATCGATACGCTGCTTGCCGCACGACTGGTCTCGCCCGGAGGCCGCGCGATCGGGCTCGACATGCTCCCCGAGATGCTCGCGCAGGGTGAGGCGAACGCGCGCGCGGGTGGCATCACGAACGTCGACTGGCTGCGGGGCGAGCTTGAGTCGATCCCCCTTCCAGACGCAAGCGTGGACGTCGCGATCTCCAACGGGGTCCTGAATCTTTCGCCGCGCAAGGGACGCGCGATGTCGGAGATCTTTCGCGTGCTGCGATCCGGCGGTCGTATCTCGCTCGCGGACATCGTCCTCGACGAGGAGCTGCCGCCGGCGGTCATGACCGATCCCGACGCGTGGGCCGGCTGAATTGCCGGCGCGCTGCCGGAGCGTGTCTTCGGCCGAAAGCTCGAGCGAGCGGGATTCGTAGACATGGCGACACACGACGAGCGTTGGCTCACAGTGGATGATTGCTCGCACTACCCGCTCTTCACGCCGCAGCTCATCGAGCGGATGCGCGAGCTCCTGACGCCTGAGCGCCAGCGCGCGGTGGCACGGTCGATCGTCTTTACCGCGCGAAAGCCGTCGCCGGAGACCTAACGGCCCCGGCGATCCGGCCGGGTCTGCGCGTCAACTGGCGCCAATTCGCGCTGCTCGTCCTGATCAATGGTTTCGTCGGCGCGATGGTCGGGCTGGAGCGCGCGGTCCTGCCACTGCTCGGCGAGAGCGAGTTCGGACTCGGGTCGCGGACGGCGATCCTCGCGTTCGTCGCGAGCTTCGGTGCCACCAAGGCTTTGGCCAACCTCGCGGCCGGTGCTCTCGCCGACCGCGCGGGTCGCAGGCCGGTGCTGCTCTGGGGCTGGCTCATCGGTCTGCTCGTGCCCGTCATCGTCATTGCCGCGCCGACCTGGGGGTGGATCGTCTTCGCGAACGCGCTTCTCGGCGTGAATCAGGGCCTCTGCTGGTCCACGACCGTGATCATGAAGGTCGATCTCGTGGGGCCGGCGCGGCGGGGTCTGGCGCTCGGCGTCAACGAGTTCGCTGGCTACATCGCCGTTGGATTGGCCGCGTTCGTCGGCGCGCAGGTCGCGGCGACGACGTCGCTCCGGCCGGAGCCTTTCGCGCTCGGCGCGATCGTCGCAGCGATCGGCGCACTCCTGTCACTCCTCACGCGCGATACCGCGCCGCACGTCCGCGTTGAGACGATCGAAGTCGGTGCTACGGCGCCAACAACGTTCCGAGACTTGTTCGCCGACGTGAGCTGGCGCCGTCCCGCGCTCTTCAGCGCGAGCCAGGCGGGCCTGGCGAACAACCTCAACGACGGCGTCGCCTGGGGACTGCTGCCCCTCTTCTTCATGGACGGCGGACTCGGCCTCCATGAGGTCGGCATCTTGGCCGCCGTGTACCCCGGCGTCTGGGGCCTCGGGCAAATCGCCTCGGGAGCCCTTTCGGACAAGATCGGCCGACGACCGCTCATCGCGACCGGCATGGTGATGCAGGCGTGCGCCCTCGCCGCGCTGGTGCCCTTCGCGGGATTCGGTCCGTGGGTCGTCGCGATGATCACGCTCGGCCTGGGGACGGCGTTCGTCTACCCGACGCTCCTCGCGGTGATCGCCGACGTCGTGCATCCCAGCCACCGCGCGACGGCGACGGGTATCTACCGCTTCTGGCGCGATGCGGGCTACGTCGCCGGTGCCCTGCTCGCGGGAGCGATCGCCGATCGGCTTGGCGCGCGATGGGCGATCGAGGCCGTCGCCGCGCTGACGCTCGCCTCCGCGATCATCGTCCTCCTACGTCTTCCCGAAACTCATCGGACGGTGCGTCGCATCGCTTGAAGTCCGGCGCCTTCGGGTCGGAGGTCATCACTCTGTGGCCTGTTCCCCGGTAAGAAACCACGTACTCATGGCGCCCTTCCCCTTGACCTCGATCACGCCACGTGGCTCGAGCTCGAAACCGTCTTTGAGCAGCTTGTAGGCCGCTTCGCCCACGTGGATGCGCCCGGCGACACCGTGGGACTCCATGCGACTCGCCGTATTGACGGGGTCGCCCCAGATATCGAACACGAACTTCTGGAGGCCGATGACCCCGCCAACGCAGGCGCCGGATTCGATGCCAATGCGAACATCGATCCGCCACTCGCCCCGCGCGCGGAGCCGGTCGAGACCCGCGCGCATGTCCAGCGCCATCCGGGCCACGGCTGCGGCGTGTCCAGCTCGAGGGCTGGGAATCCCGGCGACGCCCATCCAGTTGTCGCCGATCGTTCGGATCTTCTCGACCCCGTGGCGCTCGGCGGCGCGGTCGAACTCCGTGAAGACTTCGTTCAAGAGCCGGACCATCTCCTTCGGGTCGAGCTCGTGGGACAGAGGCGTGAAGCCGACGATATCCGCGAAAAGGATCGTCGCCGCGTCGTAGGCGTCCGCGATCGGACTCTCGCCGGCCTTCAGGCGTGAGGCGATCTCGCGTGGAAGGACGTTCAGAAGAAGCCGTTCGGATCGGTCTTGCTCGCGGGCGAGTAGACGCATGGCGGTGTCCTTCTGGGACACGAAGGTCGCCATGAGGGCGACGGCGACGCTCGCGAGGGCACCGATATTGAGAACAAAGAACGCCGTCACCAACGGCGCGGGGAGCGCATTCGACTTGGACAAGCCCGGATCGAGCGCTGCTGCGATGACCAACTGGGCCCCGAAAGCTACGAGCCAGGCCGCCGCGGAGCGGACGCCGGACAGGACCAGCGCCGCGAAGGGTGCCACGACCGACCACATCACCACGGCACTCGAAGCGGCGAATCCCCCCAGCGCGACCTGCAGAAGAAGCGGCAGCAGAATGAAGCCCAACAGGTTGACAGTTCGGAAGAGCCCGAACCAGCGTGTCGCGGCGAAGACCGCGAGGCTCGCGAGCGCCATGACGTCGTACGCGAACGGAATCGTTGCGGCGACGACCTCGCCGTACGAGAGGTAAATGAAGCTCCAGATGATCGGGAGTGGCCAGAACGAAATGACGAACGCGCTCAGAATTGTCTTGCGCAAGCGGAGCTCGTCCATATCGAGAGGGTCAGCTCCGATTCGCGACGCGATTGCGAGGAGTCGTCCCACTGCGCTGAGAACCTAGACCAACGCGGCGAACCCAGTCGCACCCGCCGCTCGCGCCCCGATCAGAGAAGTGCGTGCTTGGTTCAGCCAGCTCGGCGGCGACTTAGGGGCGCGCGGCGAGAGTCCACCGCGCCGCCTCGCCGTGCGCGGCTCTCAGCACTTCGCTAGACGGGAGCGCCTTCTTTCAGCGCGGCGACCGCGTGCGCCGCGGCGTCGTCGGGGGTCAGCCGGCGACCCTGCTCCAACGCCTCGGCGAATGCGTCTTCGCCGAGCGCCGCTCGCGCCCGGGCTCTCGCCGTGTCCTGAATCGAAACCACCCAGTCTGGATACGTCCATCCGGCCTCCTCGTGCATCACCTCGGCGGCCCCAAGGAGCCGGACCGCCGGCCCTGACAGGTCCGCGAAGGCGAGCGCGCGAGCGAAGCGCAGAAGCACCAGGTCGATCGCGCTTGGGTCGCCCATCTGACGGTCGAGGCGGTACGCCTCCTCGAGCATGGCGAGGGCCTCCGCGGTCTTGCCCTCGCCTGTCGCGACCCACGACAGGGTGGCCAGCGAGAACGCAGTGTTGTCCGTGTCGCCGATGGCGCGGGCCCGGCGCACGATCTCCTCGTGGATGGCCCTGTGGCGCTGGGACTCGCCAACCTCGTTGCATGCCCACGCCAGCAAGCGCATCGCCTGCAGCTCGCGATGCTCGTCCCCCACGTCGCGCAGCAGTCGCACGCTCTCCTCAAGGCGGGGTCGCGCCGCGGCGAAGTCGCCGATGTGGCAGAGGATCGAGCCATATCCGTGCTCCGCGACGGCGATGCTCCAGGCGTCACCGACCTCGCGCTGGATCGCGACGGCCTCCTCTGCCCGCTGCTTCATCAATGCCGGGTCGGCGCCGGTCTGCGGAGCCAGGTGCGTCGACCCGATGAGGACCTTGGCCCGCGGTCGCGTCGAGCCCACATCCAGCGTCAGGAGATGCTCGAGACGTTGCCATCCTTCGGTGGCGTGTCCCCGCAGGCACCAGAACTCCCAGAGCAAGCCGCCCAATTCGAGGGCGAGCTGGGTCTCGCCCATCGACTCGAAGGTCTCGAGCGAGGCGCGCAGGTTGTCGTGGTCTCTCTCCAGCCGGTCGAGCCGATCGCGGGGTGCCATCCCGAGAATCATCGGCTCCGCTTCTTTGGCGACCGCGAGGAAGTGCTCGGCGTGTCGCCGGCGCACGTGGTCCACTTCGCCAGAAGAATCAAGGCGCTCGGCCGCGTACTCGCGGATCGTCTCGAGCATCGCGAAGCGGCCGTTGTCCTGGCGGACCAGGCTGCTCTCCACGAGGGACTGGATGTCGTCGAGATCGGCGTCAGCGACCCGCTCGGCCGCCTCGAGCGTCCAGCCCCTGCGGAAGACGGCTAGTCGCGCGAAGAGGCGCTGCTCCCCCGGCGTGAGCAAGTCGTAGCTCCAGGCGATCGCCCCGCGCAGGGTCCGCTGGCGCTCGGGCAGGTCCCTGGCGCCGCTCGTCAGCAGAGGGAGACGCTGCTCGAGGCGCTCGGCGATCTGGGTCGGCGACAGGACCTTTGCGCGTGCAGCCGCGAGCTCAATGGCGAGTGGCAAGTGGTCGAGGCGGCGACAGATCTCCGCGACGGTCGCGTCCACCTGGACGTTCGCGCGCGTGCGGAAGAGCTCGACCGCCTCACGCTCGGCCAGCGGCTGTACCGCGTATTCGACCTCGCCGCGAAGACGCAGCAGCGTGCGGCTCGTCACCAGTAGCTGCAAGTTCGGGCAGCGCTCCAGCACCTGGCCCAGGTCGGACGCGGCATCGACCACCTGCTCGAGGTTGTCGAGGAGCAACAGCATCTCGCGCTCCGCGACGTGCGCGACCAGCCCGTCCTTCGCGCCCAAGACCTGGGAGATCGTCTCGATCAGCAGCGCGGGGTCGCGGATCGGCGAGAGGTCCACCCAGAAGACCCCGGCCTTGAACTCGCCGACCAGCTCGGAGCCCGCTTCAATGGCCAGGCGCGTCTTGCCAGTGCCCCCTGGACCGGAAAGTGTCACCAGGCGCGCGCCGTCGCGGACGAGCGAGACGATAAGGGCGACCTCGCGCTCGCGGCCGACGAAGCTGCTGGCGGGTCGCGGGAGGTTTGTGTTCGAAATCGTCTTGAGCGGCGGGAAGCGTTCGTTGCCCAGCTGGAAGATGGTTATCGCTTGCGCGAAATCCTTCAGCCGGTGCTCGCCGAGCTCGCTGATCTCGCCATCGACCGTGGAGCGCGTCGCCGCCGAGAGCAGCACCTGGCCGCCGTGGCCGGCGCTAGCGATCCGCGCGCCCAGGTGCACGTCCTCGCCGACATAACCCTCCTCGGTCAGGTGGGGCGTGCCGGTGTGAAGTCCCATGCGCACCCGAATACGACCCGATGCCAGCTTGTCGCGCGCCTCACGCGCTGCCGCGACGGCTGCCACCGCGCTCGCGAACGCGACGAAGAAGGCGTCTCCCTGAGTGTCGACCTCGACCCCGCCGTTCGCGGCGAAGGCCGCGCGCATGACCGTGCGGTGTTGCATGAGTAGCCGTCCGTAAGCCTCGGGCCCGAGCTCATGTAGCAGCTTCGTAGAGCCCTGGACGTCGCTGAAGAGGAACGTGACGGTTCCCGTCGGAAGATCGCGCGGCATGGCTGTCATCATGCGCTTCGGGAATACGCTGGGGCACCTCTCCGGTCGACCCGGGGAGCGCCGTCGACCTGAACCGTGGTGACGGAGACGATGCCACGGTGTGGTTGCCTCTGCGCGCACTCTCCACCAAATCTCTCAAGACAACACGCTCACCAAGATCGATGCGCTCGACGAGCACGACCGTCGCATCCTGGCAAACCTCTGCCCTTGGGCCGCTGGTGGCGTCAGGTCGCAACCACGCAAACACAGAGGTCTCGATTGCATAGAAGTCCATAAACCGGAGGTGGAGATTGACCCGGTTTCTCACAGCCGAAGTTCCCGGCGAGGATGGCCCCCGGCTCGTTGTTGCACCTTGACTTGAATGGCGAGTCGGCGAGATCGCGGCTGTGGCTAAACCGAACTACGGAACGAGCGGAGGGGGGCGGCCGCTCTGAACTGGGAGAGCCGCACCCGCGTCCGCTGGGCCATGACGAGGTTGCCCTTGCGCTCGTAGCGGGCGAGCGCGTCCTCGAGCGCAGCCGCGGCTTCGTCCGTCCGGCTGGCGCTTCCCAGCACCTCCCCGAGGTTGGCATAGCTGTCCGCCTGCCAGCTCAGCGCCTGAATCCTTTCTCCGATCGCGACCGCCTCCCGGGCTAGCCGCTCGGCCTCGGAATACTCGCCGCGAAGGGCGAGCACCCGTGCCCGAACTTGGCGCCAGAGCATCTGTGTGAGCGCGTCGTCGCTTGCGCCAAGCTCGGATGCGCGTCTTGCCCAAACGTCGGCGTCGTCGAGTCGCCCGAGCTCGAAGTACGCGCGCGCCAGCAGCCCAGCCGCCGTCGATCGGAAGCTGCGCTCGTTCAGCTCGCCCAGCAGCCTGCATCCTTCCTCCCCGAACAAGGCGCCAGCGGCGGGATCGCCAGCCAGGAGCTCGACCTCCACGCACATGATGCCGGCGGTCGCCCCCGCCTGAACGCTCGCACCGCGATCTGCGAGATCCGCGCGCACCTCGGCGAGGATGGCCCGCGCTTCGTCAAAGCGGCCGAGCATCGCTAACGCCGGCGCCCGGTCTCTGCGGAGGAAGACGTTCGGGAGCTCCCGTCCCTCCTCCTCATCGAGCCACCTCAGGAACTGCGACACCGGCGTCGTGCCGTAAAGACGACCGGTGGACCGCCAACCGAGGAGTATCGGCGGCGCTCCGACCTTCCGAGCGTGAGGGACCGCCCGGTCGAGTGCTTCGACCATCGTGTCCATGTGGGCGCGCATTCCCGCCACGTCCGCGCGGGCGTAATACGCCGCGTACAGCGCAGTATCGTCTCGGGCCGCTTCGAGCACCGGTAGCGCCTCCTCGAGAAGCCTCTCGAGTTTTTGGGTCGCGCCCTCAGGCTCGAGGAACGTGCGGAAGCGGCCCTGTTGAATGCGGCCGCACAGCTCGCCGACGGTGTCCCCTACGGCCCTGGCCCGATCGGCGAGAGAACTCATGCGTGCAAGGGCGTCCGCGCCCGTCCCCATCTCGAAGAGTGCGTCGGCAAGAGTCGTCTCGAGCGCCAGGTCGATCTCGTTTGGAGCCATCAGCGCCGCTGCGCGCTCGAGCAGATTGACCGCCGCGCGGTTGTCGGTGCGCGCGAACGCACGCCGGCCCGCCGCCGCGAGGTGACGCCGCGCGGCCGATCGCAGCCGGTCATCGGCCGGGGATCCGAGCTCGACGCGGTAGCGGCACGCCTGCTCGAGGTGGTAGCCGGCGATCTCGTCCAGCTCGACAAGGGCAGCGCCGCGCTCCTCGAGCCACCCTGCGAACCGCTCGTGCAAGTCCGCGCGCGCCGCCTTCGATAACGCGTCATAGGCTGCGTCGCGGATGAGTAGGTGGCGGAAGCGAAAGCCGTCCTCGTTCGGAAGCTGCGGCGTGTCCGGCCTGATGAGTGCCTTGCGCACGAGCGCAGCCAGGCGCCGCGTCACGTGCTCTTCCTCAGGTGTGAGAGCCTCCACCGCGCCCCTGTGAAAGATCTCGCCCTCGACCGCACCGCGCTCAAGCACGCTGCGCTCCGGCGGATCGAGTTGGTCGAGGCGAGCCGCCAGCAGCGCCTGCAGCGTCGGCGGCACCACGACCTCGCCCGTCGACTCATCGGCCATGGCCACCATCTCTCCGATGAAAAGCGGGTTCCCGCCCGCGGCGCGCGTGATCCTCGCTCGCAGCTTTCCGGCAACGCGGCCGGGGATCAGGTTGTCGACCTCGTCTGCGCCCAGCGGCTCGATCCGCACGGTGACCGGCCAGGTCGGTCGGCGCTCGACGATCTCCGGACGTGCCATGCAGAGCAGCAGGATCGGTGCGCCCCTCGACAGGAGAGCAACGTGCTCGATCAGGTCGAGGAACGTCTCCTCACCCCATTGGATGTCGTCGAGGACGACCACCAGCGGACGCTCGGCAGCGGCCTGCTCCAGCACCTTGCGAACGGCCCACGCGATCTCGTCCGCCGATGCCACAGCGTCCCCCTCCCCGAGCAGTGATCGGATCGCCGCTGCCGCGGCCGCATCCGTCGGTAGCGCACGAAGCTGCCTCAGGACCTCCACGACCGGCCAGTACGTGATGCCGTCGCCGTAGTGAAGACAGCGGCCGCGGACGACCGTTCCCTCCACTGACCGGAGGAACTCGGCGACCAGCCGCGATTTTCCGACACCGGCATCGCCCAGGACGGTCACCAGCTCGCACCGCGGTTCGGCTTGCGCGCGTTCCCACGCCCTGCCCACGACTGCGAGCTCGCTCTGACGGCCGACAAACAGCATCTCGTGACGCCGCTCCGGCGCCTCACCCACGCGCAGCAACCGGAAGGCGGCAACTGGCGCAGTCTTCCCTTTCAGCTTGAGCGGCTCGACCTGTTCGACCTCTGCGCTGTCACGTACGAGCGCCAGCGTCGACGCTCCGATCAGCACCTCATCGGGAGCCGCAGCCTGCTCCAAGCGTGCGGCGACATTGACCGCGTCGCCGGTCGCCAGCCGTTCCTCGGTGCCCGTGACAACCTCTCCGGTGTTGACGCCGATGCGCGCTCGCACGCCGAGCTCCGGCAGCGCGTCGCGCATCTCCGCAGCCGCCCGCACCGCGCGCAGCGCGTCGTCTTCGTGCGCGGCTGGCACGCCGAACACCGCCATCACCGCGTCGCCGATGAACTTCTCCACGGTCCCACCGTGGCGCTCGATGATCGCCTTCATGCGCTGGAAGTAGCGCGCGAGCAGCGCACGCAGCGCCTCCGGATCGACAGACTCGCCGAGAGCCGTCGAACCGGTGATATCGCAGAACAGGACGGTGACCGTCTTGCGCTGCACGGGGCGAGGCTAGACCGGCGACCAACTCAGGACAATGGACGAATACGTTCTGGCTCGAGCTTCGGCACCGGATCACCACTTGCTGCGGCACGAGGCTCCGGTCGCCGGGCGAGTAGGGGACAGTACGCATTTCCGAGGGGGCCCAGGAAAGCACCTGCTTCGTGCTGCTGAGCAATCGCGGAGGGCGTCCGTTAGCGAGCGGAAGACGGAGCTTCACGGACCGCATCCGTACTACGCGGCCGCCGGTCTGGGCGGAGGACTGAATCGAGGCCCTTGCCTGACTCGCGACTAGAACCCATGCACGCGGCCCACCCGTTTCGGAAGGCCATGAGGTCGCGCAGGACGGGCCCGAGCGTGATCATCGCTCCGGTGAGGACCACGTACGTCGTTCCGATCGTCACGTTCAGGTCCGACTGCCGGAAGTGCGCCTTGATATCCGGATAGCCATCGCCGTCTTCGACTTGAAGCGACACTTATGAACCCGCCATTCCCCAGTGTCGCGGTTGCCGACCTCTGGCCCGCTCTCATCACCTCCTGCGAGTCAGATACGGGATAGAGGTTTGGTGGTCATTCGTCCTCAGGCGATCGACTGCGCACAAAACCCAGATTCTCTGAGGCGACGGCTGGAATCGAACCCGCGATCGAAGGTTTTGCAGACTTCTCGCGCATTTTTCGCTCGAGGTTCCCGATACTCTAGAAAATCTAAGAAAGTGCGCTACCCGGCTGACCAACTTGGGGGCGCACACTTCTGCGGTTCACGCAGACCGGCTGTTTCGCCGCGACAAGTCACCGCCGAAGGCTGGTTCTGCGGGCCGGCGTCTTCAACTCTCGGCGCCGCTCGAGGCGGGACACCGCCGCCTCGAGGATCGACTTCATGAACGTCTGGTAGGGAACGCCGGCGCGCGCGGCCTGCCGCTTCACGCGGCCCAGCAGGTCCGGGGCGACGCGAAGGGAGACCGCTACGCTGCCGGGCCGGGCGGCAAACAGCTGGTCCACCTGAGCGTCGAACTCCTCGTCCGACATTTCATCAAAGGGGTCGATCCAGTTGCGAGCGGCCTTCATCGGTAGTACCTCCTGGCGGCGCGGCGTCCGGCCTGCCGAGCATGGACTGGAAAACGGCCCAGCTGATGATCGATCCACACGACGGCGAGGAGGCGGCCCTTCCCCGTGCTTCCGATAACGGTGTGGTACGTCACGTTCCGCCGCACTTCCGTGGCCTCGATTCTCTCGGGGTCGTTCAACGCCTCTTCAACCTCAGCGCGCACGGTCCCGCGCTCCGGATGATCCCTCTCCAGGTGCCGGACATTCGTTGCGTCCCAGGCCACTGGCCGATTGTCCATCCGTACAGCGAGTATATACGATGACGAAGGCAGTCGCCATACGGGCGCTCAATGCAGGCCGCAATCCTACGACACGCTCGCAGATTCCGCCCAAGCGCTCTCTTCCTTTGAGTCGCGCGCGACAGAGGTCTTATCGACCTCTGCGCCACGGATCCGGATCTCTTTAGAGCGGGTCGTTTCTGAGGCGACGGCGGGAATCGAACCCGCGATGAAGGTTTTGCAG
>DASYUY010000083.1:0-66070 GCA_036000705.1 Candidatus Limnocylindria bacterium
ACGCTCACTGACTAGGCAGCGAGTGCGTAGGAATTTGTGCCAGTTATCTGGCTGCCGTTCGGATTAACGAGGAGGAACGGCGTTCCTCGGCTCGCGACGCTCACGTCGCCTGCCCTGTCGAAACCACGCATCCCCGTGGCCTTTTCAGGCACCATCAATTCTAACCTTGCTACGTGCCTATCTCTTCCTGGTCCTCGTCGTCACCGCCTGCGGGGGTCCCCCGGCCCGCGCCACGACCGCCGCGCCCGCGACCTCGACCGCGTCCACACTGGCGCCCGTGACGGCGGCTCCCAGCGCGACCCCCACGCCGTCACCCACCGCGGCGATCCGCTACGTCGCGATCGGGGCATCGGACACGGTCGGTGTCGGCGCGAGCGACCCCGCGACGGGATCGTGGCCCGCGCGCGTCGCGAAGCTGCTACCACCGGGCAGCGCCTTTGTGAACGTGGGCGTGTCGGGCTCGATCGCACTACAGGCGCGTAGCGCGCAGCTGCCTGGCGCGGTCGCACAGAAGCCGACCGTCGTGTCCATCTGGCTCGCGGTGAACGACATGAACGCCACGATCGAGCCGGCGTCCTTCGCGAATGATCTGGGGGCGATCGTGGACGCGCTCGTGTCGGGGACTGAGGCGAAGATCTTCGTGGGCAACGTTCCCGATCTGCGACCGGTCCCGGCGTACAAGGACGCGGACAAGGCCGCGCTGTTCCGGCTCATCAGCGCGTACAACGCCACGATCGCGGCCATCGCCGCGAAATATCCCGTACGCGTCGTGCTGGTCGATCTCTTCACCGGCAGCGCCGAGCTCGTCAGCACCATCACGGTCTCCGGCGACGGCTTCCATCCGTCCGACGCGGGCTATCAGCTGATCGCCGACCGCTTCGCTGCCGCGATGCGCGCCAGCGGCATACCGCTCCGCTAGGCCTCGGCCGGAGCGACCTCCACCCTGGAAAGCGCCGGCGCGCGCACCAGCTGTGCGAGAACGAGCGCGCCCGTGGTCATGAGCAGCGTGCCCAGGACGAGCACCACCTGCGGTGGGACCATGCCGAGCAGCGCCGCCGCGATGAACGGCGCGGCGGTGCCGCGCACGCCGAGCAGGAACGCGTTCGCCGCGGCGTATTCGGCGATGCGTGCGCGCGGCGCCATGTGCACGATGTTCGTGAACGCGGTCAGCTCGCCGCTCGACACCGCGACGCCGATGATCACGGCCACCGGGAGCAGCGCCCAGGTGCTTGGAGCGACGAGGTAGCCGATCGGCACCAGCAGCGTGAGCAGCGTCGCGATGAGGGTCTGCCGCAGCGTCGAGCCACGGTCGATGATCCGGCCGATGACCGGATACGCGACGATCTGCGTCGCGGACTGCACGATCGCGAGCGTTCCGACGAAGCCGTTCGACGCGTCGAAGTGGTCCACCAGCAGGATCGGGAAGACCGCGAAGTTCATGAGGTTGCCGGTGCCGAAGAGCGTGAATGCAAGTAGCAGCTTGCGATAGCGAAGGTCGGCCCACACGTCACGCGCGATCGCGAGCGCCGGCCGGCGGGCGGGAGGCGCGGCGGGCCCCTCGTAGCGGATCCAAAAGAACGCCAGGGCGCCAGGGAGCCCGACGAGCGCGGCGGCGCCAAACACCCACTGCACCGGGACAACGTCGATGAAGGTTCCGGCGAGCGCCGCCGCCGCGATGCCCGCGATCGATGCGCCGACTCGAACATTGCCCATGGCGAACGCGCGCTCACGATCGGGGTAGATGCCCTGCATCAGCGCGGTGTACGCGGCGATGTTCGACACGGTGATGATCCAGAACGTCACGCTGGTGAGCGCGAGCATGAACGGCGTCGCTGCGAGCAGCACGCTCACCATGAAGACGAAACGCGAGAGGCTCGCGGCGCCGGCGACGACGCGAACGATGGGGACGTGGGCGAGCAGGTAGGCGAAGACCGGAGACAGCAGATTCCCGATGAAGGGCCCGGCGACGACGATCGCGACGTCCGCCGTCGACCCGCCCATGCGCCGGACGACGACCGGCATGAAGGCGATCAGCACCGTCACGAAAGCGCCCGCGCAGACACCACTGAAGAGGTCGATCCGGAAGTTGCGGCGTACGCGCGCTGGCAGCCAGTTCGGGTCGGTCACGGCAAGGAAGCTAACGGCCGCTGGAACGCACTGTCACCGCCCCGTGGGGCTAGGGGCCGCGTTCAGGACGCGGTCGATAGCCGCCCGGCCGCGGTCCGTAACCGCGGCGTGGTCCATAGCCACCATAGCCACCGCCACCCGGCCGTGGCCGGAAACCGCCCCCGCCGGGGCCGGCCTCGCGGAACGGCCCACGGGCTCCGGGCGCGGTCGAGCTGATCACCACCCGGCGGTTCGGCTCCATGCCCACCGATTCGGTCTTGAGGCCCTGCTGGCCCTGCACCGACAGATGCACGATGCGTCGCTCGTACGCGAGCATCGGCTCGAGCGTCACGGCCTGCCCGCTCGCTCGCACGCGTGATGCGACGCGGAGCGCGATCTCCCGCAACTGGTCCTCACGGCGGCGCCGATAGCCTTCGATGTCGACCGGCACGTGCACCGACCGGCCGACCCGCTTCGAGGTGATCGCGCTCACGATCTGCTGGAGTGCTACGAGGTTCTCGCCACCGCGACCGATGAGCGCCCCAAGGTCGGCTCCCAGGACGTCGACACCTTCCATGCCCGGACGATCCTCGAGCGTGACCTCGGCGTCGACGCCCATCGCCTCGAGCAGGTCGCGCAGCACGGACGCGCCGAGCGCGAGCTCCTCGGCGAACGCCGGTGAGGCCTCGTCGGCCTCCTCCTCGCCCAGGCGACGTCCCGCGTCGGGGCGGCGAGGGACCTCTGCCTCATCGATGATCGGCTCGGGCTCGGCCGGACGTTCGTCCTCCTGGAACGACAGGAGCACCCGCGCGTCCTCACCGCCCATGCCCAGCACGTTCGCGGGTTTGCCCTTCTCCAGGATCTCGATGTCGACCTCGGTCCGCTTTCGGCCGAGCGATCGGAGGCCGCGCTCGATCGCTTCCTCGACGGTGCGGCCGGTGAACTCCTCCCCACGCAGTGGGCTCATCGCTTCCCTCTCCTCCGTCCGCGACGACGGCCGCCGTTCGAGGCGCCGGGCGTCGCGGGCTCTGGCTCGCGTTCGTTCGACTCTTCTTTGTCCTTGTCCGCCATATCCTTGCGCGCCTCGAGGATCGCGGCCTGCTCACGACGATGAAGCTCGCGGTCCGCGGGCGTTGGGATGCCGCGCAGGAACGGAAGATATTTCGGCAGCTGTCCCCAGCCGCTCACGAAGTACTGCTGCACGATCTGGAAGAGCGTCGTCGCGATCCAGTACAGCGTGAGGCCGGCGGGGAACTGTGCGCCGATGACGACCGTGATGAGCGGGAAGGTATAGGCCATCGACTGCGTCATGCGCTGCGCCGCGTCGTCGCTCTTCACCGTCTTCGCCGGCATCGCCATCACCGACGCGACCAGCTGCACCAGGCCCGCGAGGACCGGCAGGATGAAGAACGGATCGGGATGCTGGAGTCCCCTCGAGATCCAGGGGAGCCAGTGCGCGGTCGTATCGAGCGCGCCATCGGGCGGGATCGGATTGGGGATGAACGCGTAGCGGAACGTCTCGACCATGTCGTGCGACAGGCCGGGGCAGAGATTTCCCGGCGGCGGGCCGAGGCCGCAGCCGAGCTGAAGCAGTGAGTTGTACAGCGCGATGAGGAGGGGCATCTGCAGCAGCAGCGGCAGGCAGCCCGCGGCGGGATTGATGCCGCGCTCGCTGTAGAGCTTCATCTGCTCCTGACTGAAGCGCTGCCGATCCTTCCCGTACTTCCGCTTGAGCTCCTCCATCGCCGGCGCGACCTCCTGCATCGCGCGCTGCGAGCGGATCTGCGTCACGTACAGCGGATACAGGGCCAGGCGGATCAGGATCGTCACGAAGATCACGGCGAGGCCGAAGTCGTGGACGATCGAGAACGCGAACAGCGTCAGATTCATGATCGGGTGCACGAAGAGGCTGTTCCAGATGGTCAGGATGTCCATCAGTGCTCCGGCACCGGGTCGTAGCCGCCGCGGCTGAACGGGTTGCACGAGAAGACCCGGCGGATCGCGAGCCAGCCGCCACGCAGCACACCGTGCCTCTCGATGGCCTCCATCGCGTACTCCGAGCACGTCGGCGTGTAACGGCATGCCGGCGGGAGGAGCGGGCTCACGCGCGTCTTGTAGAGCCGCAGCGCGGCCAGCACGAGGGCCTTCATTCGGTGGAGCGGCGCAGAGGCACGAGCGCGGCCGCGGCAGCCGTGCGAAGGGCCGCAAAATCGGCGGCGATCGCCTCGCGACGCACGGTCACGACGACGTCCTGCGCCGCCTTGTCGTCGATGGTCGCGCACGCCTGACGGAAGGCCTCGCGCACGCGACGGCGCGCGCGGTTGCGGATCGTGGAGATACCGACCGTACGCGGCGCGGACACCGCGAGGCGCATCACGCGCAGATCGTTGGGGCGAAGTCGCGCGACGAACGCCGCATCACGAACGCCGCGCCCGGTCTTTCGCACCGCCGCGATATCGGTGGATCGCCGCAAACGCGCGGCATTCACGCTGGCGAGGTCGTTCAGGCGACGGTCAGGCGCTTCCGTCCACGCGCGCGACGTTGTGCCAACACCTTGCGGCCGCCCGTCGTCTTCATCCGCGCGCGAAAACCGTGCACTCGCGCGCGGCGTCGCGTCTTCGGCTGGTACGTGCGCTTCACGAACTGTCCCTTCTCCCCCGAAAAAAATGGACGAATGGGTGATCAATGGATATGTGCTGTTTGTGCGTGAAAGTCTATCAGTGTGACTGTGCTACTGTTCCGTGGCTTCCAGCGGGCGGGTCATCCTTATCTTCGCGTTCGGTGTGGCGGCATCTCGCGTCATCGTGTTGTGGGGAGCGTCGTTGTGTTCGAGCGCAGAGAAGGGGAGCCGTTGAACCTCAAGCAGCTCTGGCACGCGGCCCTCGGAGAGCTGCAGCTCGGACTCACCAAAGGCAATTACGACACCTGGTTCAAGGACACCGCGATCGTCTCCGAAGAGGACGATGTGTACTGCGTCGGCGTCCCCAACGCCTTCGCGCGCGAATGGCTCGAGAACAAGTACCGCCAGCAGGTGCGGGACGCGCTCCGGCACCTGATCGGCCGCACCGTCGACGTGCGTTTCGTCACGCTGACGGCGGCGTCGGTCCGCACGGACCGGCCGGTGGCGTCCTCCGGCGCCGCGGCGGGCGGGCCGCCGGCGTCCTCCGCGGCCGCGCCGGCGCAGGAGCGCCGCGAGGGGTCGGCGGCGGCGCTGCTCAACGCGCGTTACACGTTCTCCACGTTCGTCGTGGGTTCGAACAACCGTTTGGCGCACGCGGCGGCGCTCTCCGTCGCCGAGCGCCCCGGGCACAGCTACAACCCGCTGTTCATCTACGGCGGCTCCGGGCTCGGGAAGACCCACCTCATGCATGCGATCGGGCATGCGGTCATCAGTCGTCACCCAAAGAAGCGCGTCGCGTACGCGACGAGCGAGAAATTCACCAACGAGTTCATCAACTCGATCCGGGGTCAGAAAAGCGAGGAGTTCCGCGAGCGCTACCGCCGCATCGACGTGCTTCTGATCGACGACATCCAGTTCCTCACGGGCAAGGAAGGCACGCAGGAAGAGTTCTTCCACACCTTCAATGCGATCCACGAGGAAGGAAAGCAGATCGTCCTCTCGAGCGACCGTCCACCCAAGGCCATCGAGCGGCTCGAGGACCGGCTGCGTTCGCGCTTCGAATGGGGCCTCATCGCCGACATCTCGACACCGGATCTCGAGACGCGCATCGCGATCCTACGGGCCAAGGCCGAGGCGCAGTCGGTCGCGGTCCCACCGCCGGTCGTCGACTTCCTCGCGCAGCGGATCGTCTCGAACATCCGCGAGCTCGAGGGCGCGCTCACGCGGATCGTCGCGTACGCGACGCTGAGCGCGGTGCCGGTCACGACGCAGCTCGCGCAGGAGATGCTGCAGAACATCCTCTACAACCCGCGTCAGAAGACGCTGTCTCCCGACCGCATCGTCGACACGGTCGCGCGCTACTACGGCGTGCCCGCCGAGCAGCTGCGGGGCAAGGCGCGGGACAAGCAGGTGGTGCTGCCGCGCCAGATCGCGATGTATCTGATGCGCGAGGAGACCGAGGCGCCACTGATGCGCATCGGAGAGGCCCTGGGGGGCCGCGACCACTCCACCGTCCTGCACGGCTGCGAGAAAATCGAGCGCGAGATGGCCGAGAACGACGACTTCCGCCGTGACGTCGGCGCCCTCCGGGAGATGCTGTACTCGGACTGAGCCCGAGCCCTCCGAAATCTCGCCGGATTCCGGCTGTTTCACGCCGGTGTCCTGGTGTGGATAAGCCACCACAATGTGTGGATAAGCGCACCCATTTGTGGACAGGGCCGTCAAAGCTGTGTTCGGACCGCGAACGCCAGTCCACGGATGAGACATTTCGGTGAACCGCCGGGTGGCGGTCGTCAGCGCATCCTGGCCCTGTCCACAGATCAAGCCGAGCACACGCACAGCCGTCGCGCCCACGCCCGCGTGGTCGAGGCGCGACAACAGCATCTCGGAACGCTCATAGTCCACACCACTACTGCTGGTACCACCGTCTTAGATAGATCTTTAGGGGAACGGTACGGGAGGGACCTCGTGAAGGTCACTTGTTTACAAGAGAACCTCGCGCGTGGACTGCAGATCGCCGGTCGGGCGGTCTCCACGCGAGGCAGCCTTCCGATCCTCGGGAATGTTCTCCTACGCACCGAAGCTGGGCGCCTCAAGCTCACCGCGACGAACCTTGAGGTCGGGATCAACTGCTGGGTGCCCGCGAAGGTCGATGATGAGGGCGCGATCACGGTACCGGCGAAGCTCTTCACGGATTTCGTGAACTCGCTCCCCGCGGGCCCGACAGAGCTGTCTCTCAATGTGCGCACGAAGACCGTCCATCTGCGCCGCGATCCGTACGAGGCGAACTTCAAAGGCATGGACGCGGAGGAATTCCCGATCATCCCGGTCGCGCCGGACAAACCGACGACCCGCGTGAGCAAGTCGACGCTGCGCCGGATGATCGCGGAGGTCGCATTCGTCGCGACCACCGACGACAGCCGGCCGGTCCTCACGGGGGTGCTGACGACTTTCGAGGGCGACAAGATCACGATGGCGGCGGCGGACCCGTATCGGCTCTCAGTGCGGAACGCGAAGCTCATGGACAAAGTCGACGCGAAGCTCGAGGTCATCATCCCAGCGCGCAGCCTGCAGGAAGTGCAACGGATCATCGACGACAGCGACGACCCGATCGACATCTTCGTGACCCCGAATGGCAGCCAGGTCATCTTCCACACACCGGAGGCGGATCTTGTCTCACGCGTGATCGAGGGCCAGTTCCCGAATTACCGTCAGGTGATTCCACAGGGAAAGCCGGCGACGAAGATCGTCGCGCAGCGAGAGGAGCTCCTTCAGGCGACGCGGCTCGCGTCCCTCTTCGCGCGCGATTCGGCGAACATGTTGCGCTTCCAGGTGAACCCCAGCGACCACCCCCCACTCGTGATCAGCGCGAACGCGGCCGAGGTCGGCGATAACACCGCGAAGGTCGAAGCCACCGTCGAAGGGCAGAACACCACGATCGCGTTCAACTCCCGCTTTATTTACGACGCGCTGGGCAGCCTCACCGCGCCGGAAGTCTCGCTCGAGCTCGGCGGTCCCCTGGCGCCGGGTGTCGTGAAGATCGTCGGCGACGACAGCTACCTTCACGTGGTGATGCCGCTCCGCATCCCGGCCTAGCACGTGCGCGTCTCCAAGCTTGCGCTCGAGGACTTCCGCAGCTACGCGCGGGTGGAGTTGCCACTCGCGCACGGCACGGTCGCGTTCGTCGGGCCCAACGGCGCGGGCAAGACGAACGTGCTCGAGGCGATCCATCTCATCGCGCGCGGCGACTCGCCACGCGCGCGCGACGACACCGAGATGGTCCGCTGGGGCGCGACGACCGCACGTGTCGGCACCGAGGTCGATCGCGCGGAGGACCACCGAAGGATCGAGACAGTGCTGTTCGCCCCACCCGTCGGCGAGCGTCGGCGACCGCGCCGTTATCTGCTGGACGGGGCGGCAAAGCGCTCGGAGGAAGCGACCGGCGAGCTCGTGGTCGTGGCGTTCTTTCCCGAGGACGTCGAGCTGCTAGGCGCGGCACCGAGCGCGCGGCGTCGTTTCCTTGACGCGATGCTCGGGCAGATCGACCGCGCGCATCGACGAGAGATGCGCGAGATCCAGCGGGTCCTCGAGCAGCGCAACGCGTTGCTGCGGGTGGCCCGGGACGAGCTGGAGCTTCCGGAAGAGGAGATGGCGTTCTGGGACCGCGAGCTCGTGCGACTCTCGGCGATGATCTCGCTGCGCCGGTCGCGCCTCGTCGCGGAGCTCTCCGCGCCGTTCGTTGCGGCGACCGAGCTCTTCACCGGCGCCGAGGGCCTCGCGCTCGCGTACGCCGGGCAGGTCGAGGGTCCCACGCTGGAGGAACGCGCGATCGCGTACGAGCGGCTGCTGCGCGAGAAGCGCGACCGCGAGCGATGGCAGGGCGCGTCGATGGTGGGCCCGCAGCGCGACGATCTCATCGTGACGTCCGCCGGTCGCATGCTGCCCTCGTTCGCGTCACGCGGCGAGCACCGCAGCGCGGTGCTCTCACTCAAGATCGCTGAGGCGGCATGGCTCGCGTCGCGCGTCGGCGAGCAGCCCGTCTTCCTGCTCGACGACGTGCTCTCGGAGCTCGATCCAGCGCGGCGCGAAGCGCTGGCGCACGCGATCCCGGAGGACGCGCAGTCGCTGATCACCACGGCGATGACCACGGCGCTGCCGGATGTATTGCGCGAACGAGCGACGCTGGTTCCGGTGCGGCGCGGCGACGTCGGATGAGGCCGATCGGGCGGGCGATCCAGGGCGCGCTGCGGACGCTGGGGATCGACCGCGACGTGGCCCGCGTTGACGCGGTGCGCGCGTGGCACGCCGCCGCGGCGACCGTCCTGGGGGCCGATGCGATGAGCACGCGCGCGGTGCGCGCCGATGGGGACACGCTCGTCGTCCTGGTGCCGACCGCGCAGTGGGCGGGAGAGATCCGGCTCCGCGAGCGCGAGCTGCTTCGCGCTCTCGCCGACCGCGCGCCCGCGAGCCGCATCGCGCGCCTGCGGTGCGTTCCCTCGCCGTGAACGTCCGCGTCTGGGAGACTCGCGAGCGATGCCGCAGCTGAGCTTCGTCACGACGGTTGGCAGCACGGCTGACGTGCGGGCAAGCCGAGCCGACGTGATGCTGGTGAGCGAGCCCGAGACGGGCGCCACGCTCCGCACGAAGGGCCGGCTCTATCTCCTATTCGAGGCATCGCCCCCGGGGCCCGGGGAGAAGATCGCCCGCGAGGTCGCCGACCTCACGCGCCAGGAGTATTACTACGACCTCTCGGCGGGCATCGAGGTATCGCTGCGACGCGCGCTGCGCCAGGCGAACCGTCGTGCGGCGCAGCGTCTGCGGGAGCACCGCGGCACCGTCACGCTGCAGTGCGCGTGCGCCGTCATCGTGAACAACGAGCTCTACACGTCGCGCGTGGGTGGCGCGCAGGTGTTCCTCGTGCGCCGTGCCCGGCTCTTCCTCCCCGGGGACGAGCCAGGCGAGCTCGCGGACTTCGTCCATCGGACGACAACGCGCGCTGCCGCGTCACTCGGCGTGGACGCCGACGTGCTCCCGAAGGTATGGCGGCAGTCGATCGAAGCCGGGGACACGGTCATCCTCGCCAGCGCGGCGCTCGTCGACGGTCTCGGCGCGGAGGCGCTGAAGAGCGCCGCGGTGACTCTCCATCCGAGATCGGCGGCCGAGCACATTCACAACCGCGCGGTCGCGGACGGCGTCACCGGAAGCGACGCGGTCATCTTCATCGAGGTGGCGCAGTCCACCGGAGCCGCGGTCCGTCTCGCGCCGGAGCCGCCGCCGATCGTGCGGCCGGACGAGGTGGCGATCGCGGACACGATCCGGTCGCGGCTCGACGCGTTCACGCGCATCCGCGAGGGCGTGGCGCGCCTCTTCCGTGGCGCCACGACGCCGGTGGCGTCGGCCGCGACGAAGAGCGTCGCGGTCGGGCTCGAGCTCATGCCGCACCGGGGCGCGGCGCTACCACGGCACCCGGACACTGCGCGCGATCGTTCGCGACGGCAGCGGCGCGCGATGACGACGCTTGCCGTCCTGCTTCTTGTCGCGGCCACCGGCGTCGGGGCGCTCGCCTACCGCGATTACGAGGCGAATCGTGCGAGCCGGGATTACCAGCTCGCACTGGTGAGCGCGGAGGATCTCGTCGCGTCGGCGCATCGCCTGGCCGATCGCAAGCCGCCCGATCCCGATGGCGCGCGCGAGCGGCTCGCGAGGGCATCGGAGAAGCTCGACGAGATCAGCCGCTCGCCGTTCGCCGACGCCGAGCACATCACGTCGCTGCGCGCGGACATCGCGGCGCTGAACGACCGCATGGACGGCGTGATCCTCGACCTCGCTCGCTTCGCGAGCGGGACGAAGCTCGCGCAGGTCGTCGGGAACGTGAACGGCCTCTACGTCACCGATCCCGGCGCCGGTCGGCTCTGGCGGGTGTTCGGCGACCCGATCCAGCAGGGGCCCGTCCTCCAGCGCGGCGTCAAAGGCGTGGGCGCGCCGGTCCAGGTCGCCATCCAGGACCTGGCGGTGTACTCGCTCGACGACGCGGGCAAGCTCTGGCGCGCCGAGGGCGATCAGGTCGCGGACGTGACGCCGGAGCGCGACCAGTGGAAGACGCCGGCGGCGATCGCCTTCTTCGCCAGCAACCTATACGTCCTCGACAGCGAGACCGGCCAGCTGTGGAAGCACGAGTCGAACGACGGCGTGCGCTTCGGCCCGCCGATCGGATATCTCGCGACGGCGCTCGCGCCGAACACGGTGCGAGCGCTCGCCGTCGACGGCGACGTGTGGATCGTGACCGCAGCCGGCGAGGTCCAGCGGTTCCGACGCAACCCCTTCGTGACGACGGCGTCGCGTATCGATTTCGTGCCGCGCTGGGAGGGCACCGCCCCGCGCGCGAACGGCATACAGGCGCTCGATGCGCAGCGCTCGATCTACGTGCTGGACTCCGGCGGAAAGCTCGTCGTGCAGCTCACGCGCGACGGACGTGAGCTCGCGCGGTTCGCGCTTCCGCCCGGCTTGCCGCCGGCCGCCAGCTTCTATGTGTCGGAGTCGCTTCAGGTCGTCTACACACTTCACGGGACGAAGATCGTCGCGACGAGCATCGCGCGTTGATCCCGCTGCGGGACCACAGTCCCGTACGCAGCACACCGATCGTCAACCGCCTCCTGCTCGCGGTGAACCTCGCCGTCTGGATCTACATCGTGTACCTGACCCGCCAGCCGGGAGCGCTCGAAGCGTACTTTGACCGCTACTCGTTCGACTGGCTCGAGTTCACCCGACGCATCGCGGCGGGCGATCTCGGCGTCGCGACATTCGTGCCGCTCGTCACGCACATGTTCCTGCACGGCGGCTGGCTGCACGTGATCGGGAACATGCTCTATCTCTGGATCTTCGGCGACAACGTCGAGGATCATTTCGGCAGCGCGCAGTATCTCGTGTTCTATCTGCTGTGCGGGATCGTCGCGGCGATCGGACAGGGTCTGATCGCCCCCGAGCCGATGGTCGGCGCGTCGGGCGCGATCGCGGGGGTGCTCGCGGCCTACCTCATCCTGTCTCCGACGGCACGCGTGTCGACGCTGGTGTTCCTCGGCCTGTTCATCACCATCGTCGAGCTGCCGGCGTTGATCGTCATCGGCATGTTCATCGTTCTTCAGGTCATCGAGGGGATCGCCGAGCTGCGGCTCACCGGGCACGCGGCAACGGTGCACATCGCGTATTTCGCGCACCTCACCGGTTTCGCCGCGGGCCTCGTCCTACTCGCGTTCTTCCGCCGCGCCGAGACGGCGCGCCGCGTGCGCTTCGGATGACGAGGACACAGGCGACCGCGGTCCCGGTGGGGTTAGCCTAGGACGATGCTCGTCCCCTGCACGGTCGAGTCGGTCCGCGTGCACGTCCTCACGGGTCAGCACGTCGTGCTGCTCCAAGCCAAGGAGACCAACCGTCTTCTTCCGATCTGGATCGGCCCGGACCAGGCGCACAGCATCGCGACGCGCATCGCTGGCATCGCGAGCGAGCGTCCGCTCACGCACGACCTGATGATGGACGTGCTGACGAAGCTCGGTGCCGAGATCACGCGCATCGTCGTGAAGGATCTCGTGGCCGACGACAACGGCGGTGGCGTGTTCCACGGCAGCCTGTTCCTTCAGATGGGCGAGCGCGAGGTGGAGATCGACTGCCGTCCGTCCGACGCCATCGCCCTGGCCGTGCGCTGCGAGGCGCGCATCCTCGTGTCGGACAGCGTGCTCGACCGCTCCGCGATCTCCGCGGAGAGCGAGGACGACGACAACATCGCGGTCTTCAAGGAATTCATCCAGTCGCTCCCCGACGACCCGCCGGGACAGAGCTCGAGCTAAGGCTTCGGGGTCGGGCCGAACCGCAGACGCCAGACACCGCGCAGGTCATCGATCGCGGTGCGCACGATCGCGACGCGCGAGTCGGGGTCGTCGGTCCAATCGACGGGGACCTCGTGGACGCGGAGACCGGCGCGCTGCGCGAGGATCAGGAGCTCGGTGTCGAAGAACCAGGCCTCGTCCTTGACGTTCGGCACGAGCCGCTTCGCGACGGCGGTCCGTACGGCTTTGAAGCCGCACTGCGCGTCGCTGAAGTGCGCCCCGAGCGCGAGGCGGAGCACCAGCATGTAGCCGCGCGAGATGATCTCGCGCTTCGGACCTCGCGTGACACGCGCTCCACGCGCGAGACGGCTGCCGATCGCCAGGTCGCTGTGTCCGGACAGCAGGGGCGCGACGAGAGGAAGCAGGGCGTTGAGGTCGGTGGAGAGGTCCACGTCCATGTACGTGACGACCGTTGCCTCGCTCCGCAGCCATGCCGCGCGCAGCGCGCGTCCCCGTCCTTTCAGGTCGAGATGCAGCGCGCGGACGCGCGGCATCTCCTTCGCGAGATCCTGCGCGACGCTGAGGGTCCCGTCTTTGCTCGCGTTGTCAACGATCGTGATGACCGCAGGGAACGGGAACTGCGACTCGAGGTAATCGTTCAGCCGCCGGACGTTGGGCCCGAGGTCGCGCTCCTCGTTGTAGACGGGGATGACGACGTCGACGAGCGGCTCCTTCTGGCTCGCGAGTCGTGCGGACAACGCAGCGCAAGGTTAGCGTGTTGAGCGGGATGACCTGGAGCGACCGCAGGATCGCGATCGCGCTCTCGGCCGCGGGCGTCGGCGTGTACGTCGCCGCGGGGCTCGGTCTCCTCACCGACTACGACTACTACGGGCGGCTGGCGCGTGCTGTCGCGCAGGGCCACTGGTGGCTCGACGTGGCGCCGCCGTGGCTGAACGAGCTCATTCCGTGCGGAGCGGGCCGTTGGTGCGTCGTGTATCCACCGCTTCCCGCGATCCTCGCGATGCCGCTCGCGCTCTTTCTCGACACCGACCTGTCACAGGTCTTGGTCTCGCGCGTCGCCGGGGGCGTGTCGGCGGGCATCCTGTTCCTCGCGCTGCGCGCGTTCGGGGCTCCCCGCCTCATCGCGATCACGGGAGCGATCCTGTCCACGCTCGGCACGACGCTCTTCTTCTCCAGCGTCGACGGCCGCGCGTGGTACGCGGCGCACGCCGTCGCGATGCCGTTCCTCTGCGCCGCGCTGCTGTTCGCGGCGCGGGGAGAGCGCGCGTGGCTCGTCGGCGCGTGCATCGGTCTCGCGGCGCTGGCGCGCCTCCCCGTCGCGGCGACCGCCCCCGCGCTCGCGCTGCTCCTCGCGCATCGCGCGGGCACGCCGTACCTCCGGTCGCTCGGCGGCGTGGTGCTCGGCGGTCTTCCGTTCGCGGCCATCTATCTGGGCTACAACCTGCTGCGCTGGGGCTCGGTCTTCGACGCCGGTTACGCCCAGCTGACGCAGGGCGACATCTTCTTCACCCGCGGGCTCTTCTCCCCGTTCTACCTGCCGCGCCATTTCTACGCGATCTTCCTCGAGCCGCCCGACCTGGTGGAGGGGACGCCGTTCTTCCTCCGACCACGCGGCATCGGCACCGCCCTGTTCCTCACCACACCGGCGTTCCTCTGGATCTTCGCCGGCCTGCGTGGCCTGCGGCGCGATGTCAGCACCGCCGCGGTCGCGCTCGCCGCCCTGCTCGCCTTCGTGCCGAACATCCTTCACGGGACCGTCGGCTTCCAGCAGTTCGGCTATCGCTTCTCGATCGACGCGCAGCCGTTCCTCAGCCTGCTCGCGCTCATCGGTGACGCGCGCGGTGGACCGGTGTGGCGCTCGCGCCCGTCCTGGCTGTTCATCGCGGTCGTGATTGTCTCGGTCGCCATCAACGTCTACGCGACGATCGCGATCACGCGGTTCGACTACTGGCAATGACGCACGAGGAGCAGGCGGTGCGCGACGACCGCCGCGCGCGCCTCGCGATCGCCGGCCTCATCGCCCTCGGGGTCGGGCTGCGCCTGCTGGTGGTGCGTTCACCCGGTTTCCCCAGCGACGTCGGCACGTTCCAGGCGTGGGCCGAGCACCTCGTGCAGGTGGGACCGGGAGCGTTCTATGCGCCGGACTATTTCAGCGACTACCCGCCGGCGTACCTCTACGTGCTGTGGTTCCTCGGAGCGCTGTTCGACGGCGAGCTGCTGCGACTGGCGGTGAAGGCCGCGAGCATCCCCGCCGATGTCGCCATCGCGGTCGGTGCGGCGATGCTCGCGTGGCGTCACGCCGGACGCGCGAGCGCGACGCTGGCCGCGGGCATGTGGTCCCTGTCGCCGGGTGCGATCTTCGCCGGTCCCTACTGGGGGCAGATCGATGCGGTCGGTTCGCTCCCGCTCTTCGCGGCGCTCGTCGCCGCGGGGCGCGGCCGCTGGGCGACCGCCGGAGCACTCGCCGCGCTCGCCGCCATGATCAAGCCGCAGTTCGGGATAGGACCCGCCGTGATCGGTGCCGCCGCGCTCATCGAGCTCATCCGCGACCGACGCGGGGAGCCTCTGGTCCGCGCGACGGCCGCGGGCCTGGTCACCGTGCTCGCGCTGGGCGCACCTTTCCAAGCTGGCCCTGTGCAGCTCTTCGACCTCGTGAAGAAAGCAGCCGAGACCTATCCCTACACGTCGCTCTTCGCGTTCAACGTGTGGTCGATCCTCGGAGACTTTTGGCAACCCGACGATGCGTTGGTCTGGTACGGCGTGCTGCTCCTGGTGGCGGGCCTGATCGTCGCATGCGTGCCGCTGTGGCGACGCCGTGACATTGCGACGCTCCTCGCCGCGGGTGCGCTCGCCGCGTTCGCGTTCTACTTCCTCCCGACCCGTGCGCACGAGCGCTATCTCTTCCCCGCGTTCGTGCTGCTCCTGCCCCTGGCCGCGATGCGCGCGCGCTTGCTCTGGCCCTATGTCGCGCTCTCCGTCGCCTTCGCCGTGTCGCTGTATTTCGCGTTCACGCGATACGCGCAGAACGACCTGAGGTCGCCGCAGTGGCTGGAGACGACCCTCTTCTCGCGCGGCGGTCAGATCGCGCTCGCCCTCTTCATGCTTGGCACCGCAGGGCTGATCGCCTGGCGGCTGCTGCGTGGCGAGGCGCGCCTCGAGCCGTCGCTCGACATCGCCCACACGGCCGCGCCCCCGTTGGAGCCGCGCGCGGCGTGGCGCCTACCCCCCGCGCTCGCGATGGGCCGCGCGCCGACGCGCCGCGATCTGTCCGTCGCGCTGCTCGTCGCCCTGGCCGTGCTCCTGACGCGCGGGTACCGGCTGGATCACCCGCGCGACATGTACTTCGACGAGGTCTATCACGCTCGGACCGCGTTCGAGCTCCTCGCGCAGCGCGATCCGTACGAATGGACGCACCCGCATCTCGCGAAGGAGGTCATGGCGCTCGGCATCCTCGCCTTCGGCGACGACCGCGTCGTCGGCCGCGAGGACGCGCCAGCGGACGTCGTGGCGTTCGCCCTCGCCGGCGACGGCACCCGTGTGTACGGCCAGGCCGATGGTCGGATCGCGATACGGGACCGTGACGGGCGCGGGGGGACGGTGGTGACGGCGCTCTCTCGGCCGCGCGCGCTCGCGGCCGATGCCGGCCGGCTGTTCGTTCTCACCGACCAGGAGGTCTGCCAGATCCGACTGCCCGCGGCGTCGTCGCTCACGTCACCGCGTAACGGGCCGTTCGAGCGCTGCGTATCGGCGCCCCTCGAGCCACTGCGCGCCACGTCGCTCGGTCTCATCGTCGTCGGCGGTCGGGTCGTCGCCGCGACGACCGGTGGCCTGGTCGTCTTCACGGACCTCGCGGCGGCGCCCGTGATCTACCAGGCCACGACCGTGGCGGTGTCGTCGAACGCGGATGGCACCGAGCTGTACGTCCTCGATGCGCGCGGCGACGTTCACGTCGTCGACCCCGCGACCGCGAGAGAGACGCGGCAGCTGCCGGGTGGCGGGCCGGGTCGCGCGATCGTGTACGCGCAGGCGCCGAACCGGCTGTTCGTCGCCCGCGCCGACACGCCGGCCCTCGACGTGTACGAGCTGCCGAACGGCCAGCGCGAGTCGGTGCCGCTCGGCAACGCGCGCACCGGAACCTTCGCCTCGGGCGCCACCGCGATGGTGCTCGTGCCGCGGACGCAGTTCCTGTACACCCTGGCCGAAGGTCGCGTGGTGGTGGTGGAGGTCCACGGCGCGTCGCCGTTCGCGGCGATCCCGGTGGCCGGCTCCGTCCTCGCCTTCGACAACGACGATGACAAGGTCCTGGTTGCCGGCGCGGGCGGCGTCGAGCGCATCGAGACCGGCCGGCACGCGTTCGCGTGGCGCCTCCCCGGTGTGGTCAGCGGCGCGATCCTCGCGTTCTTCCTCGTGCTGCTCGCCAGAAGGCTGTTCGCGTCGCCGGTCGTCCCGTGGCTCGTCGGCGCGGCGGTCGTGCTGTGTGGCGCGATGTTCGCGCAGGCGCGCATCGGGATGAACGACATCTACGTGACGACGTTCATCGTCGCCGCGTGGTACTTCATCGTCGCGGCGCACAGACCGAGGCGTTCCGCAGTCGTCGACGTCCTGATCGCCGGAGCGCTCCTCGGGTTGGGCGTTGCCTCGAAGTGGGCCGCGGTCTACACGCTCGCCGGCGTCTTCGTCCTCAGCATCGGCGTGACCGCGCTCGCGTACGAGCGCGGGCGGCCCGGCACCGGTGGGCCCTTCGATCTCTTCGCCGGGCGGGGACGCAACGCCGCCATCCTGTTCGCGTCATTCGCGATCATCCCGCTGGTCATCTATCTCGGGAGCTACGTGCGCTGGTTCGGCGGGCCGACGGCGCCGTACGGCTGGAACTTGTGGGAGCTCACACAGCAGATGTACTGGTACCACAGCTCGCTCACCGCGCCGCACTGCGCGGGATCGCCGTGGTGGAGCTGGCCGCTCGACATGAAGCCGGTCTACTGGTACTTCGGCCAGAGCACCGGCGGCACCAACGGCTACATCTACGACGCCGGCAACATCGTGCTGTTCTGGGCGGCGCTCCCCGCGTCAGCGCTCACGATCGCGCTCGCGATCCGCACGCGATCGTGGACGCTCGGCATCCTCTCGCTGGCGATGCTCGCGCAGTACCTCGCCTGGATCCCGATCTCGCGCGTGCTGTTCTTCTACCACTTCTTCACCGTGCTGCCGTTCTACCTGCTGTGCCTTGCCGCGATGCTCGCCGTGCTGTGGGAGCGACGACGGAAAGCGGTCCTCATCTTCATCGGCGTGGCCGCGGCCTCGTTCGCGATCTTCTATCCGTACGTGTCCGGCCTCCCGATCCCAGGCGAGCTAGGGAGCATCTACGAGATCCTTCCGACGTGGCACTACGACCCGGCCTTCTATCCGACCGAGTCGTGCCCGACGCCGGTAACGGCGAGCGCGCTCACGTCGGCGACCGTGGCGGGAGCCTGGATCATCGAGGGTGCGGTCGTGATCGGCGCCGCGGCGGTCGCGCTCGGTCTGCCCGCCGCGCGCCGCGTCCTCGACCGGCTCGGGCTCTAGGGGGTCGCGCTCGGGGACGGCGTCGCCGACTCGCTCGGCGAGGGCGATGGCGTCGGCGATGGCGTCGGGGACTCGGTCGCTGTGGGCGTCGCGGACGGGCTCGGCGGTGCGGGCGTGCTCGGGGAGACCGAACTCGCCGCGAAGAGGACCGCGATCGCGCCGCCGACCATGACGAGGATGAGCAGAGCGAAGATGACGAACGCCACCGCGCGGCCGGCGGCGCGTGCGACCGTTGCCGGGCGGCCCGGTGCGTGCAGCAGGACCGTGATGTTGTCCTGCCCGCCGCGCGCGTTGGCGAGATCGACGAGGGCGTTCGCGGCGACGCGCACGTCCTCGCCGCTGGTGGCCTTCGCGATCTCCTCCGGCGTGACGTGGCGCGTGAGACCGTCGCTGCAGAGGAGGAGTCGGTCGTCCGGCCGCAGGCTCTCGACGAAGATGTCCGGCTGGACGCCGCGTGGATCGCCCGCGAAGCGCGTTATCGCGTGCTCCATCGCGCCCGAATGGTCTTCGGTCAGCTGCCGGGACACACCGTCGCGGATGAGATAGGCACGGCTGTCGCCGAGGTTCGCGATGATGGCCTCGTGCGCGCGCACCGCCGCCGCGACGATCGTGGTCGCGGCGTCGTGGTGGCCCGAGGTACCCGCGGCTCGGAGCACCGCGGCGTTCGCGTCGCGCATGGCCTCCGCGAGCACGTCGCTGGTCGGGCGATCGGCGAGTGTCCTGAAGAAGACGGTGCCCAGCTCGGCGAGGGCGGCGTCCGCCGCGATCTCACCGCCGCTCGAACCACCCACGCCGTCCGCGACCGCGAGGAGCGTCAGGTCGCCTTCCTCGCGCACGAGATAGCGATCTTCGTTGCCGTCCCGGACCCGACCCGTGTCCGTCCTCACGCCGGTCGCCACGCGCGTCAGTCCTTCGACTTCCCGCCGCAATCCTTGCCACCGACGAGGAAGAGACGTGCGGCCGCGCCCGGCTGCGCGGCGCTCCCAGGCTGGGGCTCCTGGCGGGCGACGGTGCATGCCGTCCCCCGCGCCAGCGGGTCCACTTCCCACTGGACCGGTGAGCGGTACCCGGCCGCGATGAGAAGCCGCGCGGCCTCATCGACGTCCTTGCCGACGACGTTGGGCGTCACACGCGCGGGGGCCGATGCGGATGGACCGCTCGTGGGGCGGACGTCGACCGCGCGGCCCTGGAACGACGCGAAGATCGCGAGGGTCGCGATCAGGACCGCGACGATGGCGAGGAGCGCGAGGGTGCTGTCGAAGTGCAGCTCGCGCCTGCGGCGCAGCGGCCGCGTCACGGGTGGCAGGACGCCCGTCGCATCGTCGCGCTGTGAGGCCGCGAGCAGGTCGCGCGCGAACGCTCCCGCGCTCGCGTAGCGGGCCTGCGGATCCCGCGCGAGTGCCTTCGCGACGACGGCGTCCAGCTCCTCGCTGATGCCGACGCGAGCCGAGCGCAGCGACGGCGGTCGTCCTTCGAGGCGAAGACGCAGCAGATCCTCGGTCTCCATCTCGGCGTTCGGCGGTCGACCCGCCATGAGCTCGTAGGCGACGAGGCCGAGGCTGTAGACGTCGCTGCGCTCTGTCGGCGCGCGGCCCTCGATCCGCTCCGGTGCGATGTAGCGGGCCGTCCCGATGAGCTCGTGTTCGCGCGGCCCGCGCGCCGCGCGCGCGATGCCGAAGTCGGTCAGCTTCGCGGTGCCCTGCTGATCGACGATGACGTTTGCGGGCTTCACGTCGCAGTGGATCACGCCGGCCTCGTGCGCCGCATCGAGCGCGGCCGCGATCTGCGCGACGATGCGCGCCGCCTCGTGCGGACGCAGCGGGCCGCGGTCGGCGACGACGTCTCGCAGCGTGCGACCGCGCACGAGCTCCATGACCATGAACGCGTCGGCACCGTCCCGGCCCTCGTCGAAGACCGTGACGACGTTCGGGTGCAGCACCGCCGCCGCGCGCCGCGCCTCGTCGCCGAAGCGCTCGCGGAACGCGTCGTCGGCGGTCGGGCCGAGGATCTTGATCGCGACGTCGCGGCCGAGTCTCTCGTCGCGTCCCTGCCATACCTCGCCCGCGCCCCCTTCGTCGATGCGTTCGATGAGGCGATAGCGGCCCGCGAGAACACGGACCTCCCTGGGGTCCTCGCGGTCGGTCGCGGCGGCGCGTTCGTCGGATGGCACGCCGGTCATGGCCGCAAGCCTGGGGCCAGCGCCATCAGCGCGACGAGCGCGGCTTCGTACACGTCATCGTTCCCGGCGATCGCGAGCTCCTCGCCGAGCAGCTCGCGTATGCCGAGCGCCGGAAGCGGCACGACCCGCTCGGTCCGCACGACGCCGTCCACGATCGCGGTCGCGGTCGCATGACGCGCATCGGGCGCGCGTTTGACCACGAACTCCGCGCTTGCGCGGCCGACCGCGGCCTGGATGCGGACGCCCGACACGTCGCCGACGTCGAGGCCGCGCTCGAAGCGTGGCCGCAGCCGCACCATGACCGAGGCGCCGTCAGAACGCGTCATGCGGAAGAGCAGGCCTCCGGCTTCGGCGGGCGCGAGGGACTCGACCCGCCGCCATCCGAGGCGCGACGCGAGCCATCCGAGGAGCAGCAGCGCCTGCGATGGATGGATGTCGCGCCCGTCCATATCCACGGCGAAGCCGGCGCGTATCCCGGTCATCCCGTCGAGGAACGGGCGCCACGCGGGCACGTCGAAGAACTGCGCGATCAGCTCGCGCCACGGCGTGAGCCGCGCCCAGTTGAGATCGGTGATGCCGACGCGAAGGCGGGCGAGATGCGCGACCTCGGGCAGCGTGCGGTCCGGACGAGCGAAGTCGGCGGAGTCGACGATGAGCCGGTCCGCCAGCCGGACGAGGTCGTCGAGGTGGCGGGCCTCGCGCGGCGGTGTGCCGGTCCACCACAGGAACACCGGGAGATCGGGCACGAGCAGCGGGATGACGACGCTCGCAACACGCTCGTCAAAGTCGCCCTGCACCCGTGCGAGGACCTGTTCGTAGCACACCTGCGTCGCGTCGCCCTGGGGAACGTGGCAATACAGCTGCACCGATGCGGCCATGCCCTGCCGCGCGCGGTCCGCGAGGACGACGATCGCGCGCGAGGGATGACGCAGCGCGAGCTCCGCGACGGTGCTCGCCGCTCGCCGCGCGTGGACCTCGCGCTCCGCGTACACGACGAGGTTCAGCACCGACGCACGCGCGAACGCGAGCCCCTGCTCCTTCGCATGCGCGACGGCGGCACGGCGCAGCCGGCCAAGCTCGTGCTCGAGAGCGGCGATCGTCGGCGCCGGCGCTCCCCAGAAGGTCTCGTCCACGGTGATCACGGTCGCCGCCATTTCCGGCCGTCCCGCGCGATGAGCTCCTCCGCTTGCTCGGGACCCCAGCTGCCCGCGGCATAGCTCGCCAGCTCCTGTCGGCCCTCGTGCCAGCCGGCGATGATCGGATCGACGAACGCCCACTGCTGCTCGACCTCGTCGCGGCGTGTGAACAGCGTCGCGTCGCCACGGAGCGCATCGAGGATGAGCGTCTCGTACGCGTCGGGCGCGTCGACCATGAACGACGCGCCGTACCCGAAGTCCATGTTCACCGAGCGGATGCTGAAGCCCTGAACCGGCACCTTCGCGGCGATAGTGAGCGAGATGCCCTCGTCGGGCTGGATCCGCAGCACCAGCTCATTCGGCTCGAGCTCGCTGGACGTCTCCCGCGTGAAGATGCGGTGGGGCGCCACCCGAAAACGGATCGCGATCTCGGTGGTGCGTTTCGGCAACCGTTTCCCGGTCCTGATGTAGAAAGGCGTTCCTTCCCAGCGCCAGTTGTCGATGAAGCACTTCAGTGCGACGAACGTCTCGGTGTTCGAGTCGTCCGCGACGCCGGGCTCCTCGCGATAGCCCACGACACGCTCGCCCGCGATGAAGCCCGATCCGTACTGGCCGCGCACCGTCAGCACGCCGACCTCGCTGGGCGTGATCGGCCGCAGCGCGCGCAGGACCTTCACCTTTTCGTCGCGCACCGAGCGGTCGTCGAATGCGGCCGGAGGCTCCATACCGACGAGCGCCAGCAGCTGCAACAGGTGGTTCTGCACGATGTCGCGCATCGCTCCTGCGCTGTCGTAGTAGCCGGCGCGCTCCTCGATGCCGATGGTCTCCGCCGCGGTGATCTGAACGTGGTCGACGTACTGACGCGTCCAGATGGGCTCGAAGATCGCGTTCGCGAAGCGCAGTACGAGGATGTTCTGCACCGTCTCCTTGCCCAGGTAGTGATCGATGCGGAAGACCTCGTCCTCGCGGAACACCTCGTGCACGACGCTGGTGAGCTGCATGGCGCTTTGCAGGTCTCGGCCGTACGGCTTCTCCACCACGACCCTCGACCAACCGCGCTCGCCGCGCAGGCGGTGCGCGCCGATCACGCGGATGAGCGGGTCGTATGCGGCCGGTGGCGTCGCCAGATAGAAGAGGCGATTCCCGTTCGCGCCGATCTCGTCGTCCTTCCGCGCGAGCACTTGCCGCAGGTCGTCGTACGCGCGGTCGTTCGGCGTCGCGACGTAGTCGATCGAGCGCGCGAAGGTTGCCCACACGTCCTCGTTGATCGGTCGGGTGCGGCTGTGCTCCGCGACCGCGTCGTGCAGCTCGGAACGGAAGTCCTGCGCGGTCATCTGCCGCCGCGCGGCCCCGATCACGGCGAAGCTCACGGGCAGAAGCCGCTGCAGCGCGAGGTTGTACAGCGCCGGTATGAGCTTGCGCGCCGTGAGGTCGCCCGACGCACCGAAGATGACAAGGCATGCCGGCTCCGGCGTGCGTGCCAATCTCAGGCCCTCGCGAAGCGGATTAGTGAGAGTGACGGTCACGTGTCGAGATGGATCTGCCGCGCGATGTGCCGCACGGGCGCGGGTGACGCGGCGAGTCGGGTCCTCGCGAGCGAGAGTTGAGCCCGCGCCCGTGCCGCGAATCGCGCCGTCCGACTCACTTCTTGACAGCATGCCCACCGAATTGATTGCGCAGCGCGGCGGCGACCTTCATCGCGTAGGAGTCCTCCTGGCGGGAGGTGAAGCGCGCGAAGAGCGAGTGCGCGAGCACGGTGGCTGGAACGTCGTGTGCGATCGCCTCCTGGATCGTCCAGCGCCCCTCGCCGGAGTCGGCGACCCAGCCTTTGATGTTCGCGAGGTCGGGGCCCTCCTGTTCGAACGCGCGCTCGGCGAGCTCGAGCAGCCACGAGCGCACGACGCTGCCCTGAAGCCAGACCTGCGCGACGCGTTTGGGGTCGATCTCGAAATCGCTCGCGTGGATGAGCTCGAAGCCCTCGCCGTACGCCTGCATCATCCCGTACTCGATCCCGTTGTGGACCATCTTGATGAAGTGGCCCGCGCCGCTCTTTCCGAAATGCGCCCAGCCGCTCGGGGGCGCGAGCGTGTCGAGCACGGGCTTCACGCGTTCCACGGCGCGCGGCGCGCCGCCCACCATCATGCAGTACCCGTTGTCGAGTCCCCACACCCCGCCCGAGACGCCGACATCCACGTAGTCGAAGCCGAGGGCCGCGTACTTCTCCGCGCGCCGTATCGAATCGCGGAAGTATGAGTTGGCTCCGTCCACCAGCACGTCGCCCTGGCTCGCGTGTTTCGCGAACTCATCGAGCGTGTGATCGGTGGCCTCGCCCGCCGGGACCATCGACCAGAGGACGCGTGGCGGCCGCAGCTGTTTCGCCATCTCTTCGATCGTGTATGCCCCGACCGCGCCGACGGCCTTCGCCTCGTCCACCGGAGCCGGGCTGCGATTGCCCGCGATGACGCGATGTCCGCCGCGGACCAGACGCGTGACCATGTTGCCGCCCATCCGGCCCAGGCCGTACAGCCCGATCTCCATGCGTCACCCCCGTGGTGTGCCCGAGGATATTCGGTCTGCGACCTGTTCCTGCGGTACCGTGTGGTCGTGGCGACCATGAGCGAGGCCGCGACGCGCCTCGATCTGTACCGCTCGCTCGCGCGTCAGCTGCGCGCCGATAGCATCCGCTGCTCGACCGCGGCGGGATCCGGCCATCCGACGTCGTCGCTTTCGGCCGCGGACCTCATGGCGGTGCTGCTCGCCCGTCATCTTCGCTACGACTTCGAGCGCCCCGAGTCGCTCGCGAACGATCACCTCATCTTCTCCAAGGGCCACGCCTCGCCACTGGTGTACGCGATGTTCCGCGCGGCGGGCGCGATCGACGATGCGGAGCTCCTTACATTCCGGAGGTTCGGCTCGCGCCTCGAAGGACATCCGACACCGGTGCTTCCGTGGGTCGACGTCGCGACGGGTTCGCTGGGGCAGGGTCTGCCGATCGCCGTCGGCGTCGCCCTCGCCGGCAAGCGGCTCCTCCGGGCGCCCTTCCACGTGTGGGTCGTGGTCGGCGACAGCGAGTCCGCGGAAGGTTCGATCTGGGAGGGTCTCGATCTCGCGGGTCACGAAGGCCTCGAGAACGTCACGGCGATCTTCGACATCAACCGCCTCGGCCAGAGCGGTCCGACGGAGCTTCAGTGGGACACAGCCGCCTACGCGACACGCGTGACGGCCTTCGGATGGGACGCGATCGTCATCGACGGTCACGATCTCGCGCAGGTCGACGAGGCGCTCGGCCGTGCGCGCGGAGCGTCGCGTCCGACCGCGATCGTTGCCCGCACCGTCAAGGGCAAGGGCGTCTCGTTCCTCGAGGACAAGCCGGGCTGGCACGGGAAGGCGCTCGACGCGGAGCAGGCGAAGCAGGCGCTCGCGGAGCTCGGCGCCGAGGCGTCGCGCACGTTCGAGGTGCAGAGCCCACCGACGTGGAGCCCGGCGCCGCTCCCACCGACGACGGCGCCAGACCTGAAGCGCTACGCCGACCCGGTCGCGACGCGCAAGGCGTATGGCGAGGCGATCGCGGCGCTGGGCGCAGCCCGCGCCGACGTCGTCGCGCTCGACGCGGAGGTGAGCAACTCGACGCACGCCGAGGACTTCAAAAAGACCGCGCCCGATCGGTTCTTCGAGATGTACATCGCCGAGCAGCGCATGGTCGCGGTCGCCGTGGGAATGCAGGTGGTCGGCTTCGTGCCGTTCGCGTCGACGTTCGCCGCGTTCCTCACGCGCGCGTACGACTTCATCCGCATGGCCGCGATCTCCCGCGCCGACATCCGGCTCTCGGGCTCGCACGCCGGTGTTTCGATCGGCGAGGACGGGCCGTCGCAGATGGCCCTCGAGGATCTCGCGATGATGCGCGCCGTTCACGGGAGCACGGTGCTCTATCCGTGCGATGCGAATCAGACCGCGAAGCTGGTCGTGGCGATGGCCGACCTGCGCGGCATCTCGTACATCCGCACGACGCGCGCGAACACTCCGATCCTCTACCACCCTGAGGACGAGTTCCCCGTCGGCGGCAGCCGCGTCGTCCGCGGCGGTGGTGCTGACGATCGCGTGACCGTCGTCGCGGCGGGCATCACCGTGCACGAGGGGGTGAAGGCCGCGGACGAGCTTGCCAAGGCCGGAGTGGGGATCCGGCTCATCGACGCGTACTCGGTGAAGCCGCTCGACGCGCGCGGCATCGCGAAGGCGGTGCGAGCGACAGGTGGCAGGCTCGTCGTCGCCGAGGATCACTGGCCCGAGGGCGGGCTCGGAGACGCGGTCGCCTCGAGTCTGGTCTCCCTGGGCGTGACGGGCATCTCCTTCCGGCACCTCGCCGTTCACGACATGCCCTCGTCGGGCAAGCCCGCGGACCTGCTCGAGGCGGCCGGCATCGCCGCCCGCGACATCGCGGCGGCGGTCCGCGCGCTGCTCGCTTAGCCGTGGGCCGCCGGTCATTGCTGACCGCCCTGTGTCTGATCGCGATCGCGTCGATCTGCCTCGTCGATGTCGCGACCGGGCCGGACATCGGCTTCTCGCTCTTCTACCTGATCCCCGTCGTCGTCGCGGCCTGGTACATCGGGCGCGTGTCGGCGCTCACCCTGGCGGTGGCGGGAGCCTTCGCGTGGCTGTTCGCGGATACGGCGAACCGCGGCGTCGTTTCGCTGGGGCCGTCGATCTGGAACGGCTTCACGCGCCTGGTGATATTCATCGCGATCGGCCTGCTGCTCGACCGCCTACGGACGAACGCGGCGCGGCTCGCGGAGGTCGACCGTCAGCGCGAGGACTTCCTGCGTGTTCTCGACTACGAGCTTCCGCGGCCGGTGGAGGCGATCGCCGCGCTGACAGAGAAGCTGGCACGGAGCACGCCGGCGCACTCGGCGGAGCACGCCACGGTGCAGGAGCTCCAGCGGCGCGCCCAGGAGCTGCAGTTCCTCGCGCGTGATTTCGTCTCGCTGGGAAAGCTCCAGAGCGAGCGACTGTTGCTGACGCGGAAGGAATCCGACCTTAACGAGATCGTCCGCGACGCCGTGCGTGCGATCGCCGACAAGCAGCGTGTGATCATCACGCTGGGGGCGGAAGCCCCGATCGTCGACGCCGACGTCGATCGTCTGCGCCAAGCGATCGAGAGCGTCGTTCGGAGTGCCCTGCAGCATTCGACCGAATACGTGAACGTCGCCGTCCGCGTCGATGCGCGGTCCGCGTGGGTGGATGTGAGCGATCGTTCTCGCGTGCCGCTCCGCGTCGACGATCGCGCTCTCTTCGACGATCCCGAGCGCGCCGGTGATCCCCGCGCCGCGGCGGTGGCCGATCGTTTCCTCGGACTGGAGCTCGCGCGCCTCCTGATGGAGGCGAACGGCGGGTCGCTCGACATCGAGAGCCCGTCGACGCTGGGCTCCCTCGTGCGTCTCCGGCTTCCGCGCGCCACGCGTCCGCCGTTGATCCGCCCGGCGACCGCTTAGCCGCGCATACTCGCGCGGTGCTGCGCGAGCCGCTCGCGATCCCGCTGCGTGAGGCGCGCGCGCCGCTCGTCCTCGCGCTGGACATCGGCACGTCGGGCCTACGCGTCTTCCTCTTCGACGTGCGCGGGAGGCCGATCGTGCGCTGCATCGCCCACGCCGACCGGCCCGTGCGCACGTCCGCCGACGGTGAGGTGACGGTGGATGCCGACGAGCGCGTGCGCGCGGCGTGCGGCGCCATCGATACGGTCCTGGCCTCAGCGGGCCGGCGCGCAGGTGAGATCGCGGCCGTCGCCACGTCGACGTTCTGGCACAGCCTCGTCGGCGTCGACGCGCGCGCCCGGCCGACGACGCGCGTCCTCACCTGGGCGGACACACGCGCGCGCGGCGCTGCCGCCGCGCTTCGGCGCGAGCTCGATCCCATCGCGACGCACGCGCGCACGGGCTGTGTCCTTCACGCCTCGTATCTGCCGTCGAAGCTGCGCTGGCTTCGCGAGCACGAGTCGGACGCCTATTCCCGCACGAAATGGTGGATGTCGCTCGGCGAGTACCTCTACCTCCGCATCCTCGGCGTGCGACGCGCGGGCCACGGGATGGCGTCCGCGACGGGCCTCTACGATCAGCGAGCGCGGCGCTGGGATCGCCCGCTCCTGTCGCACCTCGTCGTCGGCGAGGAGACACTCTCGCCGATCGACGATGCGCCTCTGGCGGGCGTGCTTCCGACCTTCGCGCGCCGCTGGCCGGCGCTGGCGAGCGCGACGTGGGTGCCCGCGATCGGCGACGGCGCGTGCTCGAACGTCGGAGCGGGCGCCGTCGGTCGCGACACCGCGTCGCTGTTCCTCGGGACGTCGGGTGCGATGCGCGTCGTGTACGCGACGGACGATCCGCCCACCGTTCCTGGCGGCTGGACGTATCGCTTGGATGCATCGCGCGTCGTCACCGGCGGCGCCCTGAGCAACGGCGGGAACGTTCTCGCATGGGTCGCGCGCGCGTTCCCGAATGTCGACGTCCGGCGCGCGCTGCGCACCCTCCTGCCGGACGGCCCGCTCGTCGCGCTCCCGCTCCTCGCGGGCGATCGCAGCCCGACGTGGAACGACGCGGCGCGCGCCGCCGTCGTGGGGATCGGGCTCGGCACGACCTCAGACGACATCGCGCGCGCGATGGTCGAAGGTGTCGCACATCGCGTCGCGCGCCTGTGGGACGTCACGAACCGCGCGATCCCCGGCATCGAACGTGTGGTCGCGACCGGTGGAACGCTTCTCACGCTGCCCTGGCTGATCCAGCTGTTCGCCGATGCGATCGATCGTCCGCTGCTCATGAGCGCTGCGGGCGAAGGCTCGGCCCGTGGAGCGGCGATCACCGCCCTGGAACGGATCGGCGCGATCGCCGACATCACCGCGGTCCGCTCGCCGCTCGGACGGACGTTCCGACCGCGTCCGGCGGTGAGCGCGCGCCTGCGCGCTGGAATGGAGCGTCAGCGCGCGCTGGAGGAGGCGCTCGCACCGCTGATGTCATGATTGGCTCCGTCGTACGTCGGTAAGGGGAGGACGCCGTGGAGATCCTGATCCCGGTCATCATCATCGGGCTCGTCGTCGCGTTCGTCGTCGGTCTGTACAACCGCCTCGTGACGCTGCGTCAGCGAGTACGTGAGGCATGGTCGGACATCGACGTCCAGCTGAAGCGGCGTCACGACCTCATCCCCAACCTGCTTGAAACCGTCAAAGGCTACGCAGCGCACGAGCGAGGAGTCTTCGAGAACGTCACCAAGGCACGGGCCGCCGCCGTGGCCGCCGGCCAGACCGGAACGCCACAGGAGCGCGCGGTCGCTGAGAATCAGCTCACCGCGGCGCTCCGCACGGTGTTCGCGGTCGCCGAGAACTACCCGCAGCTGCAGGCGGTGCAGGAGTTCAAAGACCTGTCCGAGAACCTCACGGCGACCGAGGACAAGATCGCGTTCGCGCGACGCTTCTACAACGGGAACGTGCGCGACTACAACACCGCGCTGCAAACGGTCCCGACCAACATCATCGCGGGCATGTTCGGCTTCACTCCGGAGCAGTACTTCGAGCTCGCCGACGCGACCGAGCGTGAAGTGCCGAAGGTGTCGTTCAGCTAATCGGCGTGGCCGCTCCGCAGCCCCGGCTCAACGTCTACGACGCCGTCGCCGCGAACCGCTGGCGCACGGTCGCGCTGATCGTCGTATTCACCGGCATCCTCACCGCGCTGGGGTACGTCGTGGGCGAGGTCTTCGCGCCCGGTGGCGGTGTGGCGATGGTCCCGATCGCACTCGGCCTATCGGGCGTGTCCGCCACCGCGTCATATTTCGCAGGTGACAAGCTTGTTCTCGCGCAGAGCCAGGCGCGCGAGCTGGCTCCCGGCGAGGAGCCGCAGCTGCGGAACATCGTTGAGACGCTGTCGATCGGCCTCGGCATCCAGCCCCCGAAGATCTACCTGATCGACGACACCGCCCCGAACGCGTTCGCGACCGGCCGGGATCCGACGCACGCGTCGATCGCCGTCACGCGCGGACTCCTCGACAAGCTCGACCGCACCGAGCTCGAGGGTGTGAGCGCGCACGAGCTCTCGCACGTGGTGAACCGCGACATCCGCGTCATGCTCCTGGTCACCGTGCTCGTCGGCACGGTGGCCCTCTTGTCTGACTGGATGCTCCGCTCCTTCGCGTGGGGCGGTGGCGGGCGCCGCGGGCGCGACCGCGGCGGTGGCGGGATCGTTCTCATCGTCGCTCTCCTGCTCGCCATCCTGACCCCGATCGTCGCGACATTGATACAGCTCGCCGTGTCACGCCAGCGCGAGTACCTCGCCGACGCATCGGGCGCCCTCCTCATGCGTTATCCGCCTGGTCTGGCGAGTGCGCTTCGCAAGATCGCCGCGGACAAGGAGGCGCTCGAGGTGGCCAACAAAGCGACGGCGTCGCTCTACTTCGCGAATCCGCTGAAGGACGCTCCGCGCGCCCTCGACGGCCTGTTCGACACGCACCCGCCGATCGCCGACCGCATCCGCCGCCTCGAGGCGATGTGATGGCGACGACGCCCCCGCCGCCGACACCCGCGGGACCACCCACACCCCCGCCGGGGAGCGGGAACGCGCTGCCGCTCGGATACGCGGGGATGATCGCCGTACTGCTCGTGGTCGCGGCCATCGGCGGTGGCCTCGCGATCGGGACTGTCGCGCGGCCCCGTGCGACCCCGCGCCCAACGCCGTCACCGACGATCGCGGCGCCCACGCGCACGCCCGTCCCGACGACGGATCCGATCGTGTTCCGCCAGACGCTCTCGAGCGGTTGCGCGACGGGCCAGGGGATCTGGGTCGTGACGAACGGTGGCGGCCTGCTGCGCTACGACGGTCGGGACTGGGCGCAGGTCGACGGCACGCTGCGCACGCTCACGCAGGCATCGTGCGATGACAGGACGCTCTACGCGGTCGGCCCGGTGGGGGCCGTCCTCATCCTGGACGACACGGTGCGCCAGATCAGCTCCTTCGACGTGACGCTCGAGGATCTCCGCGGTGCCGCGGCGATGCCACAGGGCATGATGGCGGTGGGCACGCACGGCACGGTGATGCTGCTCTCGGGCGGGTCCTGGCAGCCGTACGCGAGCGGCATCGACGAGGACCTGAACGGACTCCTGGTGTTCGGTCTGCAGTCGGCCTGGATCGTCGGGAGCCAGGGCATCAGCTATCGGCTCGAGGTCGCGGGTTGGCGACCGGTGAAGACCGGTGTCGATGTGACGCTGCGCGCCATCGCCGGGCCGAGCATCCAGAGCGCCGTCGCCGTCGGAGACGCGGGAACGATCCTCGCGTTGTCCGGCGCGACGTGGTCGAAGGTCGAGTCCGGTACCGACGCCAGCCTGCTCGCGGTCGCCGCGCTCGGATCGTCGGCGTGGATCGTCGGCGATGCCGGCGTCGTTCTCACCGTCACGGACGCGTTCGTGAGTCCGGCCATCCCAGCGAAGCCGCCGGTCGTCGAACGTCTCGACATCGGAACCACGTGCACGTTGACGGGCGTGTTCGTGCTTGGAGAGGACGTCTGGATCGTCGGCGCGAGCGGTGGCCACGGGGGCGTCTGGAGAGTGCGCGATAAGAAGGTCGCGGAGCGGTGGGGACAGTGCTAGTCAGGCAGTGGTCGCCTGACGAGAATTGGCGCCGCCGCGAATCAGTACCGCGGGCTCGACTCTCGTTCGCGGGTGTGCTCGCGTTCTCCGCCGCTTCGTCTCGCTTGCCGTCGTCTCCTCGCGCTCTTCCCATTTCCTCTTCGAAGTCGTCTCCTTTCTCCCGCGCTCACGCTCCGTAGACTCCGCACATGCCCCAGCCGCCGCTTGAAGGGATCCGCGTTCTCGAGGTCGGTAACTACATGGCGGGGCCGTTCTGCGGCATGCAGCTCGCGGATCTCGGTGCCGACGTCGTCAAGATCGAGGACCCACGAGGCGGGGATCTGTCGCGGCGTCTCGAGCCGTTCGTCGACGGCGAGAGCGGCAACTTCATCCGCCTCAATCGCGGCAAGCGGAGCGTCGCGCTCGATCTGAAGCAAGAGGCCGGAGCTGAGATCTTCCGCCGGCTCGCGGCCCGCGCAGACATCGTCGTCGAGAACCTGCGACCAGGCACGATGCGCGATCTCGGCCTCGATCCGCGCGCGCTTCTCGACGCGAACCCGCGCCTCATCTACGCCGCGGTCACGGGTTGGGGTCTCGACGGGCCGTATGCGGACCGACCGGCGCTCGACATCATCGTCCAGGCCATGAGCGGTCTCATGAGCGTGACCGGTGAGGAGGGTGGGGCGCCGGTGAAGGTCGGCGTATCGATCTCCGACCTCGCCGCCGGCCTGTACGCGACGATCGCGATCCTCGCGGCGCTCGGCGTGCGCCAGCGCGATGGTCGCGGGCAGCTCGTCGACATCTCGATGTACGAAGCGTCGGTGTCCCTCGCGGTCTGGGAGGCCGGGCAATTCTTCACGACCGGCGAGATCCCACGAGCGGCGGGCTCGGCGCACAAGCTGGTCGGTCCGTACCAGGCGATCCGCGCCGCGGACGCCCATTTCGTGGTGGGAGCGACGACGGTCCCGACCTGGCGCGCGTTCTGCGCCGCACTGGGGCTCGAGCGGTTGGAGCAGGACCCGCGTTTCGCCGACGCCACGCTCCGCCGCCGCAACCGCGGAGAGCTCATTCCGCTCATCGAAGAGGTCACCGCGACGCGTCCGGCCGCGCACTGGCTCACCGTGCTGCGGACGGCCGGTGTGCCGTGTGGCGAGATACAGGACTACGCCCACGTGTTCTCCGATCCCCACCTCGTGCAGCGCGGGTTCTTCGTCGATCTGCCGCACTCGCGGCTCGGGACGGTGCGCGCGCTCGGCACGCCGCTCCGCCTGCGCTCGTCGCCGGCACGCCTGGAGCGCGCCGGCCCGCTTCTGGGCGAGCACTCGGCCGAGGTGCTGCGGGAGATCGGCCACAGCGAGGCCGAGGTACGCGCGTTCGTCGCGCGCGGCACCGTGGCGGCCGCGTGAACGAGGTGCAGGTCGAGCGCCGGGGGGACGTGCTCTGGCTCACGTTCAACCGGCCCGAGGCCCGCAACGCGATGACGTTCGCGATGTACGCACGCATGGCCGAGGTCGCTCGCGAGGTGGATGCGGACCGCGGCGTGCGCGCACTGGTCCTCACCGGCGCGGGTGGTGCGTTCGTCTCGGGCACGGACATCTCGCAGTTCAGTGGCTTCACCAAGGAGAGCGACGCGCTCGAGTACGAGGAGCGCATGGACGCGTGGATCTCCGCGCTGGAGCGCGTGCGTGTCCCGACCATCGCGGCGCTGCGAGGTCCCGTCGTCGGCGGTGGCGCCGCCATCGCGGCGGCCTGCGATCTCCGCATCGCGGCCCCATCCGCCCGCTTCGGCGTGCCGGTCGCGCGAACGCTCGGCAACTGCTTCTCCATGGCCAACCTCGTCCGCCTCTCGTCGCTCGTCGGCGTCGCGCGGGTCAAGGAGATCGTCTTCACGGCGCGCCTCGTGGATGCGGAGGAGGCGCTGCGCATCGGTCTGTATCACGAGGTCACCCCGGACGAGGACACGCTCATTCCGCGCGTCGACGAGCTCGCGCGCGCCATCGCAACCCACGCTCCGCTGACGCTGCGGGCGACGAAGGAAGCGCTGCGGCGGATCCGCGACCGGATGCTCCCCGAGGAAAGCGCCGACCTCATCCTCATGTGCTACATGAGCCGTGACTTCCGCGAAGGGGTGCAGGCGTTCATAGAGAAGCGCAAGCCGCTGTGGAAGGGCGAGTGACGTACTTCCACGAGGAGCAGAGCTTTCGCCAGTGGTGGCTCTGGGCGCTGCTGGCGATCGGCGCGCTCTTCGCTCTCGCGCGGCTGGTCGTCGATGTCGACCGCCAAGCGATCACGGTCGCCTTCCGCGTCCTCTGGCCGACGCGGCGGATCCCACTGTCCGACGTGCGCCGTGCGGAGGCGACGCGGTATCGGCCGCTCCTCGACTACGGTGGCTACGGGGTGCGCCTTGGCTTCAAGGGATGGGCATACAACGTGAGCGGGGATGGGGGCGTTCTCGTGGAGACGATGAGCGGGGCGCGCGTCATGATCGGGTCACAGCGTCCGAGGGACCTCGAGGCAGCGATCGCGCGCGCGAAACGTGAGCGCGAGGCGTTCAGCCAAGCGGAGTCGCATTAACGCAGGTCGCGCCCGAATGTGACGCGAAAGGTTCAATTCCGTTGCGGCCAGTTCGGAGGCCTTGACGCGGCCGAGCGTCCGAAATTGAATGCCATCTCATGATGAAGAACCCCACGTGGCCCAAAGTCTTCGCGTTCCTCGGTCTCACCGTCATGGGACTCGCGCTCGCCTACTACTCGACGTCCATCGCGACCGCCGGTGTCGCCGGGGGGATCCTCGGCACGGACAAGTCGGGTGACGTGCTTTCCATCGGGAGCGCGGCGCTCATGGTGGGCATCGCCATGGCGGCGGTGTTCGCCTTCCTCGCGCTGACCCAGATCCGCAACCTCAGCCGCAAGGGCTAGCGCCCGGCGTCCGACACACGTCGGCGCGTGACCGCAGCGTCTCGGCGTGCGTCACGCGTCGCGCTGCCAGATCGCCAGGTCGTGCGCGAAAGTGACGCGCCACGGATCGAACTCCTGGAGGCGCGGCACCCAGGGGGCGTACTCCGGATGCGGTGACCCGGCGCGGTCCAGTCGCCAGGCGTACAGATCCCGCGCGTACATCGCGGCGTCCTGGTACGCCTGGCCGGCGATGACGATGCGGCCCTCCTGCGTGTCGACGACGAACGACTGGTGACCCCGGACGTGCCCGGGCGTCGGCACGATGCGCACGCCGGGAAGGATCTCGGCCTCGCCGTCGAGCAGCTCGAAGCGTGCGCCCTCGAACTCGGCGACCGGTCCCGGCAGGGTGTAGTTCGGGGTCGCGACCGCTTCGCGCTCGACCTTTTGCGCGAGGATCGGCACGTGCGGAAAGCGAAAGTTGTTTCCGGAATGGTCGAAGTGGAGATGGCAGTTCGCGACGGCGCGAATATCGCGGATGGACACCCCGGCGTCGCGCAGCACCTCGTCGAGCACCGACCGCACCGGCCGGTACATCGTCTCGACCTCCGGCAGGCCGATGCCGATGCCGGTGTCAAGCAGCACCGGACCATCGGTATGCCTCACGAGGAAGGCGGTCACGACGATGGCCGCGCCCGCGAATGGCAGGTGCTCGGGCGCGGTGAAATGGCCCAGGGGCAGGCGGATCACGTCGCGCGCCCGCAGCATCGCTAGCCGGTCCGCAGTCGCGGATCGAGCGCGTCGCGGAGCGAGTCACCGAACAGGTTGAAGCCGAAGACGGCCATGCTGATCGCGACTCCCGGCGCGATGGCGAGCCACGGCGCCTGTTCGAGGAACTGCATGCCGGCGCCGCGGAGCATCAGGCCCCACGACGCCGTGGGCTCGAAGACGCCGAGGCCCAGGAAGGACAGCGAGGCCTCGAGCAGGATCGCCTGACCGAGGAACGCGGTCAGCATGATGAGGTATGGCGCGAACACGTTCGGTGCGATGTGCCGGAACATGATGCGGATCGCGCCGGCGCCGACCGAACGGGCTGCCTCGATATACGGCATCTGCACGATGCTGAGCGCGCTCGATCGCACCACGCGCGCGACACGCGGGACGATCGGCACCGTGATCGCCGCGATGACGTTGGCGATCTTGTCCTCACCCGTCCCCAGTGCGGCGACCACGGCGATCGCGATGACGATCAGCGGGAACGACAGCAGCACGTCCATCAGCCGCTGGATGAGCTGGTCGGTGCGGCCTCCCAGGTAGGCGCCGACGACGCCCAGCATCAGACCGAGCGTGCAACCCACGAGCGACGCGGTGAAACCCACCAGCAGCGCGGTGCGGGAGCCGAAGATGACGCGCGAGAACACATCGCGGCCGAAGTTGTCGGCGCCGAGGAGATGCTCGGGCGACGGGGGCTTCAGCAGGTCGGGGAAGTTGATCGCGGTCGGATCGTAAGGAGCCACGACGTCGGCGAAGGCCGCGGCCAGGAGCATCACGATGATGAGGACGGCTCCCGCGGTGCCGAGAGGGCGCCGGCGGATGAAGTCCCCCCAGAACCGGACGAAACGGCGTGAGCCGGTGGACTCGAAGTAGTGACGCTTCGCGATGTCGTCCGCGGTTGCGCCGTCCCGCGCGATCCGCGGCTCGGTGTCGACCATCTACGCGTACCTGATCCGTGGATCGAGCACGACGTAGACGAGGTCGACCACGAAGTTCACCAGGACGAACACCGCTGCCAGCAGCAGCACGAGGGCCTGTATCAACGGATAGTCGCGGTGCGCGACCGCGTCGACGAGGAGCTTGCCGATCCCGTTGAGGTTGAAGACCTGCTCGGTCACGACCAGGCCGCCGATGAGGAACGCGAACTCGAGGCTCACGACGGTCACGACCGGCAGCAGCGCGTTCCGGAGCGCGTGCCGGACGACGACGATCGTCTCACGGAGGCCCTTCGCGCGCGCCGTGCGGACGTAGTCCTCGCGCAGCACCTCGAGCACCGTCGATCGGGTCATGCGCATCGAGACGGCGGAGTAGCGATAGCCGACCGCGATAGCGGGCAGGATGAGTCCGGCGAGGTTGGCGATCGGATCGTCGAAGAGAGGCGTGAAGACGACCGGCGGCGCCCAGCCCCACAGCGTGAGCGTGATGAGGACCATCATGATGCCGATCCAGAAGCTGGGCATGGCGAGACCGCCGATGCTGAAGACGCGGATCGCGTAGTCGACCCAGGTGTCCTGCTTCACGGCCGCCACCACGCCGAGCGGGATCGCCAGCGCGACGGCGAAGAGCGTCGCCAGCACCGCGAGCTCGATCGACAGCGGCATGCGGACCTGCACTTCCTCGATGACGGAGTTTCCGGTCCAGAGCGATTGCCCGAGGTCGAAGCGCGAGATCGAGACCATCCAGTCCACGAACTGCGCCCACATCGGCTTGTCGAGACCAAGGATGTGGCGCTCCTGATCGATGATGTCCTGCGGGACGCTCGATCCCGCGTAGCGCAGCGCGACGATGTCGCCGGGGACGGCGCGCATGATCACGAAGGTGAGGATCGCAACGCCGATCAGCGTGGGGATCATCAGCAGGAGCCGCCCGACGACGTAGCGCCTCATCGCGCTAGTCTCGGGCGGCCCCCGCGAGTTCGCTAGTCGACTACTTCTTCGCCAGCCACACGGTGGTCAGGTCCTGGTTCGTGTAGTGGTTCGAACCGATCTTCCAGCCACGCACCACGTTCAGGTAGGGAATGATCCGGTACCACCACAGCACCGGGTACTGGTAGGCCATCTCGTCCATCGCGTACCGCTCGATGTCGCCGACGAGCTTGATGCGCTTGGCCGGATCGGTCTCGCGGCTCTGCGCGTCGATCATGCCGTCGAGCTTGGTGTCGTCGTAGTAGGCGAAGTTGAGCCCCTTGCCGGCCTTGCTGGCCGACCAGAACTTGGCGAGCTGCAGGTCCGGCTCGTCGAGGAAGTCGCAGTTGAAGTCGAGTGCGACCTCGAACGTGCCCGCGCGGAGGTCCGCCTGATACGCGGACGTCTCCTTCACGTCGTGTGTGGCGGTGATGCCGACCGACTTCCACTCATTGATGAGGTAGACCGCCACCGGCTCGTAGGGCGTCTGGATGTTGCGGTTCAGGAACTTGAACGAGAGGTTCGGCACCCCGGCATCGGCGAGCAGCTTCTTCGCCGCGTCCTTGTTCGCCTTGGCGTCCTTGCCGAAGCCGGCGATCTTGACGAGGTCGGCGTCGTTCATCGCGAACGGACCCTTCGGGCGCATGAGCCCGCCGACGTCCTTGACGATGGTGGTCTTGGACAGTGCCTCACCACCGCTCCAGCGGTCCACCGCGAGCGTCAACGCGCGGCGCACGCGCGGGTCGTCGAACGGCTTCTTGGTCGTGTTGGGCACGACGTAGTTGACGCAGATCCACGGCGCTTCCTGGATCGCGAGATCGTTCGGTAGCGAGCGCGACAGGTCGTCGCGCTGTGACGGCGTGAAGCCCCGGAACTCGATCATCGCCTGCTTGCTGCGGATGGCGGTGACCTCGGCGTTGGAGTCGGTGATGATCAGCGCCTTGTAGGCGTCGAGATAGGGGAGCTTGGTCCCGTCCTTGTCCTTGCCGAAGTAATCGGGGTTCTTCTTGCCCTTCCAGTCCTGGCCCTTGGTGTTGCCGTCGTACAAGAAGGGGCCCGTTCCCATGATGTTCTTCTCGTAGAAGTGGATGTCCGCCTTCAGCTTCGCCGCGCTGTAGATGAAGTTCCACGGCGACGCGAGGTTGGTCAGCAGCGACGCTGACGGGTACTTGAGCTTGAACTCGACGGTGTTCTTGTCGGTCGCGTTCACCGCGGAGACGACCGCGTACGCACCCGCGCGCGGCGAGAGCACGCCGGTCGGCGGGAAGATGATCTTGTCGTAGGTGGCCTTGACGTCCTCCGAGGTCATCACCGTTCCGTCGTGGAACTTGACGTCCTGGCGGAGCTTGATCGTCACCGTCATCTTGTCGGCGGAGACGGCGGGCATCTCGGCAGCGACGTCCGGGATCACTTTCGTGAGGTCGTTCGGGTCGAACTTGTAGAGCAGGCTGTAGTGCGGCGCGATCGGGTGCAGCAGCGCAAAGGTCGTCTCGCGGTGGCCGTCGAAGGACGGCGGTTCCGCGTTCACGATGAACGTGAACGTGCCTCCGGAGACGGGTTTCTCACCAGCCGCGACCGACGGCGCGACCGACGGCGCGGTCTTCGCTGGCTGGGAGCAGGCTGCGAGGATCAGCGCGAACACGAGAACCGGACCGATGCGTGAACGAAGCACGGCGACCACCCCCTTGGCGCGGAATGTACTGCGTGGTGGAAAGACGGTACCGCGAAGCGAGACGGACTACGAGACTCGTACCCCCGCTCGGCGCCGCTGGATCACCTCTTCATAGACACCGACGAGCTGCCCGGTCACGTGCGACCAGTCGAATTCAGGCGCCCGGCGCGCACCGGCGTCGCCTAGTCGTACGCGCAGAGCGGGGTCGCAGATGAGGCGCTCGAGCGCCGCCGCGATGCCGTCCGGGTCCTTCGGCTCGACCAGGAGGCCCGAAACATTTCGCTGTACGACACGCTTGTAGCCGTGGATGTCGCTCGCCACCACCGGCAGACCCGCCGCCATGGCCTCGAGCAGCACGATGCCGAAGGACTCCTGGCCGGTGGACGGCGCGCAGAAGATGTCGGCGGTCTTATAGAAGCGCGCTTTGTCGATATCGTCGACGCGGCCAGCGAACAATACGTCCTGCAGGCGGTTGTCGTGGACGAAGCGCCGTAGCTTGCCGAGCTGCGGGCCCCAGTTGCAGATGATGAGTCGCGTGTCGGGGTATTTGGGCTTGAGCTTCGCGTACGCCTGCAGCAGGTACATCGCGCCCTTGCGCGGCTCGAGGCGGCCGACGAAGAGGATGTTCGTCTTGCCGTCCTTGAACTCGGGGAACGGTCGCGCGCTCTTGTAGAACTCGACGTCGACGCCGTTGGGGATGATCTTGTAGTCACCCGGGAAGTACGTTGAGATGAAGTGGCGCGCGGCGCTCGACACGCAGATCTTCGCGTCGAGCTTGTTCATGTAGCGATCGAGGGCGATGCGGCCGGCCCAGTACGAGACCGAGAACCCGCCGAAGGCGTGGAAGGTCGCCACGTGCGGGCACTTGGCCGAGTCGAGGATCTGGAAGGACAGGAACGGCACGAACGGCTCGTGGTGGTGGATCACATCGAACTTCTCGCGCTCGAGCATGCGCGACACGAGCCACTCCAAGCGGAGGGACAGCGTCACGCGGCCGATGCTCCCGTTGAACGGCACGGCGATGGCCTGGCCGACCTGGATGACGTCGCGCGCCGGGGGGTCGTCGCCCCACGGGGCGGTGATGATCCGCACCTCGTGGCCCATGTCGCGCAGGCGCTCGTATGTCTCGCGGATATGTGCGTTCGCGCCGCCGGGACGCGGATACGCGTAGGGCGACACGATGCCGATCTTGATCAATCTCTGGCCTCAGGGGTAGGGGCCCGTCTCCCTGACCGCTCGTCGCTCATCTCAGTTTCATCTCTGTCTTGTGATCCGTCTCCGCGCGCGCTTCACCGGATCGCGCACCATCGAGCGCCACTGCTGACGCGCGACGCCGTCCAGGTGCTCGCCGAGCGTCCAGTGTCGTCCGTCCGGCCTGGTCGTGCGGTCTGCGATCGCGCGGCGCAACGCGGCGCCGTCGTGCCCGTCGAACTCGGTCCAGGTCGTGCCGACCAGCTTCGCGTGATGCGCGTCGCTCGAGCCCGTCGCCGCGACGTGGAGGACCGTTTCGTTGAGCCAGGCCGCGCGCGCGCCGCGAACGCGGCCCGCGTACGACGGGTTGCGCGTCTCGATGCCGTCGACGTGGACCAGCGGGTCGGCGGACGAGGCGAGGGCGCGAAGCGCGCCCTCGCCGATCGAGAAGGTCAGGTAGGAGAGCGGATGCGGCACGATCGCGACGCCGCCCGCCCGGTGGATGCGCGAAACGGTCGCTGGGAGCGCGGCGAACATCGGGATCTCCTCTTCCACCCACAGCGCGAGCAGGTGACCCGAGCGCGTCGTGACCTCGATGCCGGTGACGATCTCCACCGGGCTCGAGCGTCGGGCCGCGATGTCACGAAGCAGGAAAGCACCGCGGATGTCGTCGTGATCGGTCAGGGCCATGACGTCGAGCCCGGCGCGCTCCGCGGCGTCGAGGATCGCCTCGGGCGATGCGAGGCCGTCGCCGAGGTCGGAATGCAGCTGGAGGTCAGCGCGTCCCATGCCAGAAGTCCTCGAAGACGGTCCACTTCTCGGGCGCGTTCCGCACGTATCGCTCGAGCACGCGCGCGAAGCGCTGGACACCCTCGCGCACATCAGCGCTCCGGTCACCGGTGTTCGGGATCTCGAGCGGCGGCTCGAACGTCGCGGTGAGCACCCCGTCGATCCGGTCGGCGAACGCCGGGACGAGCGGCGCGCCGGTGCGCATGGACAGCACGACCGCCGCGGACGGCAGGAGCGCTTCCCGCCCGAAGAAGTCCACCTTCTCTCCGACGCCGGTCACGGCGCGATCGGCGAGGACGCCGAGCACCTTGCCTTCGTGGAGCACGCGAAAGATGCTCCGCGCCGAGTCGGTGCGGATCAGCTGCAGCCCGGCCCCGCCACGCGCGCGGTTGACGGCGCGGTGGAACTCCGAGCGCTCGGCTTCGACCGGCAGCGCCACCCCGAAGCCGTGCGCGAGCAGCATCTGGCCGACGACCGACACCGGTCCCAGGTGCCCGCTGGCGACGATCACACCCTTCCCCTGCGCGTACGCGCGGGCGACGTGCTCCCAGCCCTCCACCCGCATCCGGGCGAGGAGCTCCTTCGGATCGAGGCGCGGGATGGAGAAGATCTCGACGTAGTTCCGCGACTGCTCGACGAAGATGCGGCGGATCAGGGCGTCGCCGTTCCGCTCGGGCGCGATGACGGCGAGGTTCGCGCGCACGGCGCGCCGTGCGCCCGGCGCAGCGAGAAAGGCAAGCGTTCCGACCACTTCGGCGAACGGGCCGACGAGCGCATTCGGCAGCATCGGTAGGGCGCGCTCCGCCGCGCGGGAGAGCGCTCCCGTCAGCATCTCTAGGTCGCGGCGTCCACGGGCGCCGGCCACATCGGACGGAAGATGTACCACTGGTCGGGTTGCGGGCGCATGAGACCTTCCAGGGCGTGGACGATCGCTTGCGTCGCGCGCTCGAGATCGCTCGACGCTTCGGTCGTGCGCTCGACGAAGATCGGCGGCACCGCTACACCTTTGAAAGAGTTGTCGCGGTCACGCGTCACGGCAGCGACGATGATCGGGGCTCCGGAGACGCGGGCCAGCGCCGCGGCGATCGTCGGGAACGCCGTGCGGACGCCGAAGAATGTCGCCTCCACGTTGGCGAGCTCATGGGCGCGCGGACCCAGATCCATCATGAAACCGACCATCTCGTTGCGGCGCAGCGCGGCGAGGACCCGGCGCGTCGCACCTTCAGGCGGAAGGATGACGACGTTCTTGTGCTCGCGATTCGCGACGAGGAAGTCCATGAGCCTCTGGTTCTCGAGCTCGTCGGCGACCACGGTCAAGGGGATCTCCTGCGCGATGCGCGCCCCGCCGATCTCGAAGTTCCCGAAATGCGCCGAGACGAAGATGATCCCGCGACCGCGCTCGCGGGCCGACCGCAGGTACCCGTGAGATGCGGGATCGATCTTCACCAGCTCGTGGAGCTCGGCCTGCCCCATCGACGGGAAACGCATGATCTCGGTCAGGTACTTGCCGAAGTTCCGGAACGCGCGCCGTGACACGCGCGCGACCTCGGGGTCCCCTCGCTCGCGACGGAGGACGACCGCGAAGTTGCCCTTCGTGATCTCCCGCCTGCCCCCCCACGCCAGATAGGCAAGCTCGCCGCCGAGCACGGCGCCGAGGTACACAAGACGCGCGGGAAGGCGCTGCACCATCGCCGCCGCGACCCGCCACGACCAGTACAGAAGCCCATCGCGGAACGGGACGCGCAGCCGCACTACGCGGCTCCAGCGACGGTCGCGTTGTCGGTCCCCTTGATGAACGCCTCGACCGCCTCCCTGGCTTTGTCATCCGGGATCTGTCGCGGAGGCGACTTCATGAAGTACGAGGACGGCGCGACGATGGCACCGCCGAGGCCACGTTCCAGGGCCAGCTTCGCGCAGCGGATCGCGTCGATGACGACGCCCGCGCTGTTGGGCGAATCCCAGACCTCCAGCTTCAGCTCCGCGTTGAGCGGCACGTCGCCGAACGTGGTGCCCTCCATCCGGATGTAGCACCACTTCCGGTCGAGCAGCCACGGCACGTAGTCGGATGGGCCGACGTGGACGTCATCCTCGGCCAGAGGGTAGTCCAGCATGCTCGTCACCGCGTTCGTCTTGCTGATCTTCTTCGACTCGAGGCGCTCGCGCTCCAGCATGTTCAGGAAGTCGGTGTTGCCGCCGAAGTTGAGCTGATAGGTGCGGTCGAGGCGCACGCCACGGTCCATGAAGAGACGAGTGAGGACGCGGTGCGTGATCGTGGCTCCGACCTGCGACTTGATGTCGTCGCCGATGATCGGAAGCTTCTTCTGGGCGAAACGCTTGGGCCAGGTGCCGTGTCGGTCGCGCGCGATGAACACCGGGATGCAGTTGATGAACCCGCAGCCGGCCGTGAGGACCTGCTCCACGTACCACTTCGTGGCCTCCTCGCTGCCGACCGGCAGATAGTTCACGACGACGTCGACCTTGCGATCGCGCAAGATCCCCGCGACATCGTCGGTCCCTCCCGGCGCTTTGGTGATGACCTGCGACAGGTACTTGCCGATGCCGTCGTGGGTCATGCCACGGCTGACCTTCACGCCTGTCTTGGGAACGTCGGCGAAGCGGTACGTGTTGTTCGGCGTCGCATAGATCGCGTCGGCGAGGTCCTTGCCCACCTTGTTCTTATCGACGTCGAAGGCGGCGACGAACTCGATGTCTCGGAGGTGGTAGCCGCCGATGTCGACGTGCATGATCCCAGGGATCCGCTCGCCGGGCTTCGCGTTCCGGTAGTAATGCACGCCCTGCACGAGCGAGCTCGCGCAGTTGCCAACTCCGATGATCGCAACGCGGATCTTGCGGTGGGCTCCACGGACTCCTGTCGTTCGCTTCTTTGCTGGCATCTCTGTCACTTCAACCTTTCTTTTCATTGAGAGCGACCGCCATGTGCGCGAAGCGCTGGATGACGGTCAGGGTCGCGAGGAACGCGGCAACGGCGACCGTCGCCGCGAAGAGCGAGGAGAGTCCGGTGACCGCCCAGGCTGCCACGCCGATGAGGTAGAGCGCGACGCGCGCCTCTCGCGGCGCGACGCCGACGCCTGCGCCTTCGCCGAGCGCTTCCGCTTTGGCTCGGATGTAGGGCACGAGGAACGACGCGACGAGAAGGGCGAGGCCACCCACGTACAGCACCGGTTCCGGGAGCGACGTGCCGAGCTGGACGGCCGCGATCGCGAGCGCCGCATCAGAGAGGCGGTCGAGCGTCGAGTCGAGGAACGAGCCGAACCGCGTTCCGCCGCCGGCCGCGCGCGCGAGTGCGCCGTCGAGGGTGTCGCACAGCGTGCCCAGGAGCAGGGTGAGGAGCGCGACGGCCGGTTGTCCCATCGCGAGGAGCGCGGCGCCCAAGACCGTGAGGAGGAAGCCGAAGACCGTAACGGCGTTCGCTCCGATCCCGAGCGCGTGGAGGCCGCGGACGACCGGGGCCAGGCTGCCGCGAAGGGCGGTGGCGAGGCGATCAGGGACGATGCTCACGAGACTCGGTTCATGAGCGATCGGAAGCTGCGCTCCTGCATCTCCGCGAAGCGCTCCCGGTCGAACGAGCAGCGTACTTCGCGGCCGACGCGTTCGGTGCGGACGATGCCCGCGCGCGTGAGCCGGCGCAGGTGCCACGACATCAGCGGTGGGCTGATTCGCAGCCGTGTCAAGAGCTCGGAGACCGTGAGCTCACCCTCCGTCGCCAAGATCTGCACGACGCGCAGCCGTGTGACGTCGCCGAGCGCGCGGTGGAATGCCTTCAGCTCGCGGAGGTAGGACTGACTGAGCATCGCTCCCCCTTCACGGACGTGATGATGACCGCCCGTGAAGTATCTTAAAGAAACGTTGAAGTGTCGGCTAGGGCGCGCGCTCGGGCTGGGTTGATGCCTCGGGAGCCAGGAACCCCTGCGCGAACGCCGCGCCGAGGGGCCATCCGGCGAGGCGGATCGCGACGAGGAACCACGAAAGAGCGATCGTGCCACGCAGCTGTCCGGCGACGGCGTCGAAACGCGGGTCGCTGAGCCGACCGACGCCCGCGACAGTCCCGGCCACGAGCGTCACCATGATCGGAAGCGTCACATACACGCCAAGTAGGGCGATCCGTCGATAGTCGACGCCGATGCGTGACGCATACGCGCCGCCCGCGAGTGGTCCGGCGAGGATCAAGGGCAGTGAGAGGAGAGCGGTGACAAGATCCGCGTCACCGAGCAGATCCGCGATGAACGGCGCCGGCCAGGCGAGGCTGACGATCGTCGCCGCGACGTACGCGAATCCGGCGGCGCGGACGAGCCGCTCCGGAGGCCGCCATGGTATGCGCGGCCGGAGGCCGCGGACGATCAGCCCGAGCGCGATGCCCAGGATCAAGCCACCGGCGAGCAGCGCGAGCGCCAGAGGCGTGAAGAGGAAGGCGTCGCGCGAGCCGTCGTCGGGCGTGCGGCCGTTGAACGCCACGCCGAGAAAGCGGTTGAGAACGAGCGACGCGTGGGCCGCGAGGCCCAGCAGCGCGATGCGGACGAGTTCGCGGCGCGCGGTGAGTCCCAACGAAGCGACGATGACCGCGGCAGCGACGACGACCACGAGCGACTCGCCACTCGGATCGAAACGCACGTTCCCGGTGCGGAAGAGCCGGCCGACGATGGCGACGGCGACGTTCGCCAGCGCGCCAGCGCCGATCGCGTAGAGCAAGGTCACTTGCGCGCGGTGCTGAAGATCTCGGCGAGCTCCTTGACGGTCTTTTCGGAACGTCCCTGGCGGAAGGCGTCGGCGACGCAGGTCTCGAGATGCTGCTCGAGCACGAGCGTGTCGACCCGCTCGAGCGCCTTCTCGATGGCCATCGTCTGCCTCAGGACGTCCACGCAGTATTTGTCCTCTTCGACCATCCGCTCGACCGCTTTGAGGTGGCCGGCGACGGACCGAAGCCGCGCGACGACGTCTTTGCGAGTTTCTTCGTTCACGGTCGCATCCTAGCCCAGGGGGAGGGGGTCCCGGTGTCAGAATCGGCTGATGGCGTCTCCGCAACCGCTCGCCGCGCGCATGCGACCGCGCGACCTCGCGGAGTTCATCGGCCAGCCGCACCTCGTCGGCGAGGGCCGCGTACTGCGCAAGGCGATCGATGCCGGGCAGCTCCCGTCGATGATCCTGTGGGGACCGCCGGGCACCGGTAAGACGACGCTCGCGGCGATCGCCGCGAAGAGGGCGAACGCTCGGTTCGTCGCGATCTCGGCGGTCTCGAGCGGTGTCGTCGAGCTGCGAAAGCTCATCGACGAGTCCCGCAAGCTCTATGGGCTCACCGGCCAGCGCAGCGTCCTGTTCATCGACGAGATCCACCGCTTCAACAAGGCGCAGCAGGACGTGGTGCTGCCGTACGTCGAGAACGGCGACGTCATCCTGCTCGGCGCAACGACCGAGAATCCATCGTTCGAGGTGAATTCGGCGCTCCTGTCGCGGTCGCGCGTCTATACGCTGCAGCCGCTCACCGAGGAGGACGTGCGCACGATCGTGCGGCGCTCGATCGCCGACACGCGCGGTCTCGCCGGCACGGTGACGCTCGCGACCGATGCCGAGAACGCCCTCATCGCCGTGTCGAACGGTGATGCGCGCGTCGCGCTCAACGCGCTGGAGCTGGCCGCGGACGCGACCGCGCCCGGCTCCGACGGCAAGCGCAACATCGGCCTGACGGAGATTCGCGAAGCGCTGCAGCGCCGCAGCCTGCTCTACGACCGGGCCGGCGATCAGCACTACGACACGATCAGTGCGTTCATCAAGAGCGTGCGCGGTTCGGATCCCGATGCCGCTCTCTACTGGCTTATGCGCATGATCGATGCGGGAGAGGACCCGATGTTCATCGCCCGCCGCATCGTGATCCTCGCGGGCGAGGACATCGGCCTCGCCGATCCACAGGCCCTCGTCATCGCGTCGGCGGCGCAGCAGGCAACTCATCTGATCGGCTTTCCGGAGGGCTGGTTCCCGCTCGCGGAGGCGACGGTCTACCTCGCGCTCGCGCCGAAGTCCGACTCGTTGAAGCGCGGGCTCGGCGAGCTGCAGAAGGACCTCGCGGAGACGCGCGCGGATCCTGTCCCGCTACACCTCCGCAACGCACCGACGCCACTCATGGCGAGACTCGGGTACGGGAAGGACTACAAGTACGCGCACGACTACCAGGATCACGTCGCCCCGGACACGACCTACCTTCCGGAATCGCTCCAAGGCCGCCGCTACTACGTTCCGACCGACCTCGGTGCGGAGGCCGACCTCAAGCGGCGGCTCGACTCCGTCCGACGAAGCGTCCGAGGAACAGGCCGATCTCGAACAGCAGGTACATCGGGATCGCGACCAGGGACTGATTGAACGGGTCCGGCGTGGGCGTGACGATCGCCGCCACGATCAACACGATCACGATCACGTAACGCCGCTGCTTCGCGAGCCATGACCGCCGGACCGCACCGACCGCGATCAGCGCGAAGATGAGCACGGGCATCTCGAACACGATCCCCATGCCCAGGATGAACGTCGTGACGAACGAGAGGTACTCCTGCGCGCGCAGCTGGTTGTCGAAGACGTCGCTCGCAAAGTTGATGAGGAACTTCAGCGCGTTCGGCAGGATGAGGAAGTAGCAGAAGAGCATGCCGGCGACGAATAGCAGAAGGATGAACGGTCCGAGCGTGAGCGCGAAGCGCCGCTCGTTCGGATGCAGCGCCGGGTCGATGTAGGCGTAGATCTCGTACAGGATGACCGGCATCGCGAGCGCGATTCCGCTGAAGAGCGCGACGCGCATGTACGTCGCGAAGTTCTCGGTGGGGCTGAACGACGATAGCTTGATGCCCTCTCCGACCGGCAAGATGAGCAGCTTGATGATCTCGGTGGTGAAGACGAAGGAGATCGCCGTCGTGATGACGACCGCGATGGACGCCACCATGAGGCGGTCGCGGAACTCACGCAGATGCTGGACGAGGGACAGTTCCTTGTCGCGTTCGGACATCGTTTGTCACGCTAGCGTAGGTACACTTGACCCGTACGCCCCCGTAGCTCAGTGGATAGAGCGGCGGCCTCCGAAGCCGTAGACAGGCGTTCGATCCGCCTCGGGGGTACTGGAAAGCGCTCGCGGCACGTCTTCTGCACCCCCACCTCCGACATTTCCGCGGAGGTGATCACATGGGCCTTATCGCATTCCTGCTCATCGGCCTCGTCGCGGGCTTCATCGCGCGCGCGCTCGTGCCCGGACCGGACCCGATGGGCTGGCTCGGGACCATGGTGCTGGGCATGGTCGGGTCCCTCGTCGGCGGGACGCTCGCGGCGCTGCTGTTCGGCGGCACGCTCGAGATCTCCGCTGCCGGTCTGATCGGTTCGATCATCGGCTCGATCATCGTGCTGTTGATCTGGCGATCCATCGGGGGACGCGCGGCGACGACGGTCTAGCGCCTACTGGCCCGGCTGCGACTCCTGCGCGGGTCGCAGCTGGGTCACGGGCACCCAGAACTGGCCAAAGCGATTCTTGACCAGCCACTCTTCGTCGTTCGCCGATCCACGCACCAGCGCGCCGTCGGCCCACGTACCGTCCGCGAGACGGTAGTGGACCCGCACGCCCTTCCTGAGCTCGAGCCGCGCCATCAGCGCTTCGGAACGATAGTCGAGGTTCGCTTCGGGCCTGCCGCACCAGCGCCTTCGCTTCCCGCGACGCGACGGACGTATTCGCCGAACATCGGCTCGACGAAGTCATAGCGCCCGCGACCCAGCCGCGTCACGAGCCCGCGAGCGCGGAGCGACTCGAGCGCGCGCAGGACCTCGGGCCGCGGGACCGCGGGCATCGCGTCCGACGCGAACAGCACAGCGCCCTGCGCGACGCGCGTCGCGACGAGCTGTAGGTACTTCTGCTTGCCGAGCTCGGACCAGTGCAGCGCGAACGGCCGCTCGAGCTCGCGGAGGGCCTGCTCGTACGCGATCGCCAGGAGATCCGCGGTGACGATGCGCTGGGCGGCGTCGCGCATGAGGTAATACAGCGCTGCGCAGACCTGCATCGTGTCCTGCGGATGTCCACCCGTCGCATCCAGCAGGCGATCCACGCTCGTGTCGTCGATCGCGATCTTCTTCTCAGCGAACTTCGCGCGCAGGTAGGTGAGCCAGTCGTCCGGCGCGATCCCGAAACGATGGCCGCCGGCCTCCGCGAGATCGATCGGTACCGCGAAGCGATAGAAGGCGCGACCTTTCTCACTGAAGAGCTGCTCGAGGATCCCCTCTTCCGATCCGAGGAACGCGTACGCGACGCCCTTTTGCGCCTGGAAACGCGTTCGCATGACATCGAAGACGCGCGGCCCGAGACGGCCCGCCGCCTGGAACTCGTCGAACGCGATGATGACGCGCTTGCCGGTGCGCGCCGCGAGCGTCTTCGGCAGATCGAGCGCGCCCTCGAAGAAGCGCTGCGCGTTGGTCTCGCGCGCGAGCTGCAGCGCGAGCTCGATGTGCTCGTAGCGGATCTTCACCGAAGGGCGCATCCCCGCGGCGACGGCCTTCGCCTGCTCGAACGTGCGCTCGACGCCCGAGACGTTCTCGAGGACCGCATCGATCAGGCGCTCGCCGAGTCCACGGACGTCCGTGGCCCCGAGGCAGTCGACGTAGCCTGTCAGCGCGCCGCGCCGGTGCAGGCGGCGCAGGACCTCGAGGATGATCGACGTCTTGCCGATGCGGCGTGGCCCCGCGACGAGCACGTGATTGCCATCGCCGAGCCGTTCGACGAGTCGTCGGATGTACGTCTCTCGGCCGACAAGGTCCGAGGCCGGCACCGGGCCGCCGACCGGAAAGTGGGGCGGGGGAGCGCTCACGCGCCCGAACGGTCCCGGCACCACGCGAATATACATCAGATGTATCAATAGGCATCATACGCTGCATCTACGCGGCTGTGCGAGCATCGCTGTATGGGCTTCTTCCCCCGGCCGTTCAGGAAATCGGATCCCGACGAGCGACGGCGGCTCGAGCGCGCGGTCGCCGACATCGACCGCGAGCTGGCGGCGAATCTCGAGCTGACCTCGATGTTCGACCAGACGCATCAAGCCGTGGTCCTCGAGAACGGCGAATTCTTGCGCCACCGCGCGACGATCGAGACCGGTCTCCACGCCGCCTACGCGCCTCTTTCGGATCTGTATCGCCGCATCCCCGACGCGGAAACGTCGATGGAGCGGCGCGGCCCCGCGAACTCGCTCCGCGACGAGGACCGCGCGATCATCGAGAACTGGGAGGGCGACGCCCGGGCTGCGCAGCGGGGACTGCGCGAGGCACTCGTGGCGCCTCGACGCTCACTCGTTGCCGAGCTCATGGCGCGGCTGGGCGGCATGCTGACGAGCAGGCGGTAAGAGGGCGCCCTGCTAATGGCATGAGGCGTGCATTCGTTACATCTCTTGCGCATGGCAAATAGCGGCCGCTCCACTCTGGGACGCGCCTACCGCTCGTATCGCTTTCCACAGCGGAAGGGCGGGCGCCTTTCGCGTCGGCCTGGAGCCGGACAACGCCTCGGCCCCCTGGCCGGCGGCCTCAGCGCCTTCGTCCTCGCGATGCTGGCCCTGGGCGGTGTCGCGGCCGCCGCGGTCTTCGGTTATTTCGCGGCCGACCTCCCCGCGGCGCATGACCTCGCGACGATACCCATCCCTCTCACGACGAAGATCTACGACCGCTCAGGAGAGCACCTGCTCTACACGCTCGAGGAGGAGCGGCGCGAGCTGGTCGGCCTCGACGCTGTCCCGCAGAAGATGCAGGACGCGACGATCGCGATCGAAGACAAGACCTTCTGGACGAATCCGGGCATCGACATCGGCGGCATCGTCCGCGCCATGAACGCGAACGCCGCGAGCGGGACGATCTCGCAGGGCGGCTCGACGATCACGCAGCAGCTCATCAAGACGCGGCTCCTCGGTGACGAGCCGACGTTCACGCGCAAGATCAAAGAGGCCATCCTCGCGATGGAGGCCACGCGCACCTTCAGCAAGAAGCAGATCCTCGAGATGTACCTCAACCAGATCTATTACGGGAATCAGGCGTACGGCATCGAGGCCGCCGCGAAGACGTACTTCGACCAGCCCGATCTCGCCAAGCTGACGCTCGGGCAGATGGCGATGCTCGCCGGCCTCGCGCAGCGCCCCTCCGACTACGACCCGGTGCAGAACCCGGGCGCCGCGAAGGCGCGCCGCGCGCAGGTGCTCGACGCGATGGTCGAGAGCAACTTCATCACCGTGAGCGAGGCCGACGCGGCGAAGGCGGAGCAGATCGTCGTGAAGCCGGCGTCGACGTCGCTGTACGCGGCGCACTTCACATTCCGCGTCCGCGAACAGCTCATCCGCGAGCTGGGCGAGAAGGCCGCCTATCGCGGCGGCTACACCGTCTTCACGACGCTCGATTGGAACATGCAGCAGCTGGCTGAGAAAGAGGTCCGCGAGCACGTCGACGGTCTGAAGGGCTTCAACGTCAACAATGCCGCGCTGATCACGCTGGATCCGACGACCGGCGAGATCCTCGCCTATGTCGGCAGCTACGACTACTACGGCAACACGCCGAAGATGCAGGGCGACTACGACCACGCCGGCATCGCGTACCGGCAACCTGGCTCGACCTTCAAGCTGTTCACGTACCTCACCGGCATGCTGAAGGCGGGGATGACCGCCTCGACGCGTCTGTATGACATCGAATGGTCGATGCCCGATGGCAGCGGCACGTTCTACAAGCCGAAGGATGCAACGCGGGAGCAGCACGGTCCGGTCACGATGCGTCAGGCGCTGCGCGAGTCGCTCAACCTGCCGGCACTGCAGGTCACGCGGACCGTCGGCGTCGACGCGATCATCGACACGATCCACCAGCTCGGAATTGACCGCGATTGGGACCGCAGCCAGCTCGGCCTGTCGTTCGGCATTGGCGCCGGTGAGATGCGCTTGATCGACATGGCCAGCGCGTATCAGGTCATCGCGAACCTTGGCGTGCGCGTCGAGCCGACGTTCATCCACAAGGTCCTCGATCCGAACGGCAAGGTCGTGCGCGACTGGTCGAAGGTCGACGGCAAGCAGGTCCTCGATCCTCGCTACGCGTGGGTAATGGACGACATCCTCAAGGACAACACGAACCCGGAGGGGTCGTTCGTCTTCGGCCCGTGGACCAACATCGGGCGGACCGCGGCGCTCAAGACCGGAACGACGGACGATCAGAAGGACGTGCTCGCGATCGGCTGGGTCCCGCAGCGGCTCACCGCGATCTGGATGGGAAACTCCGACAACTCCGAGATGCGTGGCATCTCGTCGGCGCTCGGTCCCGGCGTCCTGTGGCGGGACTACATGAAGACGGTCGTTGGTGGCCTGCCGGTGACGTGGTACGAGCGGCCCGCGGGGATCGTCGACAGGGTCGTGTGCGTGAACCCATCCAAGTACGGCGGCAACGGCTCGGGCATGCTGCCCGGACCATACTGCCCCGGCTACCGCTTCACCGAGCACTACGTCGAGGGCACCGAGCCAAAGGCCAACGACTCCGACTTCTACACCTCGTGCGGGATCCGCCTCATCGCGCCGTTCTCCGACTGGCAGCCGTACTACAACTCCTGGGCCGCGGGCGCGGTCTCGGGTACCTACAGCTACGGCCGCTTCACCTGGAACATCTGCGGGTTCACGCCGAAGCCGTCGGAATCGCCGACCGCCAATCCGAGCGCGCCAACGCGGCCGACGGCGACGCCGCGACCGACACCAACACCGAGACCGACCAAGAAGCCATAGCGCGCGCATCTCCGCGCGCGGCGCGCCACCTAGACTGGCGTCGTGGGAGCGGTGTCGAGCGCGGCGTTCTACGCACCGGTCGAAGGTGAACTCAAGGAGCTAGAGCGCCGGCTTCTCGCCGTCGGCCGTGGCGGGCATCCAACGTTCCAGGCCGCGGTCGAGCACGTCTTCCAGACCCCCGGAAAGCTTCTACGTCCGACACTGGTCTTCCTGTCGGCGCGCTTCGGCACGCGTGAGGATCCCGAGACCGTGCTCAATCTCGCGCAGTCGCTCGAGCTCGTGCATACCGCGTCGCTCGTGCACGACGACATCGTCGACCGCGCCGACGTGCGTAGGAACATCCCGACCGTGAACGCGATGTGGGACGGGGACGTCGCGCTCATCGTCGGCGACTATCTCTTCGCGAAGGCGTACGCGCTCGCGGCGGTCCTGCCGAAGCCTGAGGTGATCGCGATCGTCGCGCAGACCGTGTTCGCGCTCTGCGACGGCGAGCTCAACGAGGTCACCTCTCCGCCGGCGATGCCGACCGAGGCCGAGTACCTCGAGCGCATCGAGCTGAAGACCGCGTCGCTGTACGCCGCGTGCTGTCAGGGCGCCGCCCTCTTGACCGAGGCGGAGCCGGAGCACGTCGCAGCGCTCGGGGCGTTCGGCACGAATCTCGGCCTCGCGTTCCAGATGACCGACGACATCCTCGACCTGGTGGGAGATGAGACTGAGTTCGGCAAGGCGGTCGGCCGGGATCTCCAGGAGGGCATGGCGACGCTGCCGATGATCTACGCCGCGGCGGAGTCGGGCGGCAATGATGGCGCGCTCGCGCGACGCATCGTCGCCCCCGGTAAGTCACGCGGCGAAGTCCTCGAGCTGCTGCGGGTCATCCGCGCGAGCAGCGGACCCGAGCGCGCACGCGCGCGGGCTCTGGCCTTCCACGATGCTGCGCTTCGCGCCCTCGACGGACTTCCCGCGCGCGGCGAGCGCGAAGCTCTGCGGGATGTCGCCGACTTCGTCGTGAGCCGCGTGCGTTGAGTCCCGCGCCAAAGCGCGACCTCGCGGAGATGCGCGACCGTCTCATCGAGGAGGTCGAGCGCGTGCTGGGCGCCGCCGACGGCCTGGACGCGCAGGAGCTGGTCGTGGACGCCGAGCGCGAAGGGCGCGAACAGCCTGCTCGTGCTCGCCAGCCACACCGTCGGCGCTGCCGAGCGGCATGTCGTTCGTACGGTCGGAGGCCGCGAGGTCAGCGGAACGCGTGACGAGGAGTTCATGGTGAGCGGCGCACTCGCGCCGATCCGCCTTCGCTGGGACGCGGTGCGCCGCAGGCTCGTCGAGACGCTCGACAACCTCCCGCCCGGACGTCTCGATGACGAGCTGCCGCCACCATCCCGTATTCGGACGGTGCATGCCCTTCTCGTGCACGCCATCGCCCACGCCGCGGAACACGCCGGACAAGCCGAGCTGACGCGCGATCTCATCAAAGGCCGCGGCTAGCGTCGACCGCGGCGCTCGTCGCGTCGCCGTTAGGTTGTCGGCCGCGCTCCCCGATCGCGTCCGCCACGGCGTCCGCGGCGACGACGCTTTCTCTTCGCACCACCATCCTGCACCGGCGTCGGCCGCTCCTGGCGCGGCACCTCGTCGCCGCCGTATGACCCGACGCCACGCGTGTGCGCCGGCACCGGGTCGAACGTGACGCCGAGGTCCGCGGCGGTGTACTCCGCCCGGCCGCCGTCGACGAGGCCGACGACGATCGATTCCTTCACGACGTTGACGCCCTGCGTCGTCGCGCAACCGGACGTGCCGCAGGATCCGCTGACGCACGTGGGGATGTGGAACGTCTCGCCGAGCTTTGGCAGCTTGCCCTTCACCTCTTGATAGGTCTCGAGCTCGTAGATGAGGCAGCACTTGAGGCGGCCACACACGCCGGTGAGCTTTGACTGATTGAGCGGAAGGTCCTGCTCCTTCGCCATACGGATCGAGATGTTGGAGAACTTGTCCAGCCAGCTCGAGCAGCACAGCTCCCGGCCGCAGGTCCCGACCCCGGTCATCACCTTCGTCTCGTCGCGCGCGCCCATCCGGCGGAGCTCGACGCGCGTCCCGAAGTGAGCCGCGAATGCGTCACTCAGCTCGGCGAGCTCGGAATCGGCGGGGCCACGCCCGGACGGGTCGATGGAGTAGAAGATCGTTAGCGCCGAGCCATCGAACTGCCAGTCGGCGCCGAGGATCTTGATCGGCAAACGTCGCGACCGGGCCATCTCCGCGGCGGCAAGTGCCGCGTCCGCGTCCATGCGCTCGCGCTTGTTGATCTCGAGCACGTCGGTGACCGACGCCTTGCGGACGACCGTGCCGAGAGGTGGGTCGACCTGGACCAGCGGGGAGTCCGTCGGCAGGATCTGCACCCGCGCGGCGTCGATGCCGAGCTCGGTGCGCACGATGATCCAGTCATTGACGCGGTAGTCGGTGACCGATCCGGGTTCGAAGAAGTACATGCGCCCGGCCTTCATGAAGCGAGCGCCGACGACCACAGGCATCAGGCAGCCTCCGCGAATGTCTTGTCATAGGGAAGCTTCAGTACGAAGAGCTCGAGCAGCATACGAGCGCTGACCGTCGTCTCGATGACGTCGCGACGCCATCGCTCCATGCGCTGCGCGAGGTCGACGAGGTCGCGCGTCGCCACGCTGGCCGCCAGACGGCGGCTCTCCTCCTCGCGATCGGGGCGCGTCGCCCGGTCGGCGACGCCCGTCCCGGCGACCGCGGCGTCGCGGACGAGCTCGCTCCAATTCACCAAACGCGTCTCGATGAGCTCGCTGCGCTTTTGGGTGTCGCGCTCGTCGGCGAGCGCGGCGGCCCACGCGAACCGCTCGGTCAGCTTGCTGCCGACGAGACGGTAGAACTCGGCCTCGGCCTGCCGGCGCGTCGTGCGCACGCTCTCGTCGGTCGCGAGGGCGATGGCGATGCCGGGCTTGCCGGCAGCGGGCGCGGCGAAACGCGCCGCCCCGTCACCGAAGCGCGCGACGAGCGCCTGCTCGATCTCGACGCGTGCGACGTGACGGAACGGCAGCGGCTGGAGGCGGGAGCGGATCGTCTCGAGCAGCCGTGACGGCGTCGGCGTGATCAGAAAGAGCACCGCGTGGGGTGGCGGTTCCTCGAGAGTCTTCAGCAGCGCCACCTCTGCGTGCTCGGAGAGATCGGCGGCGTCGTCGATGATGACGACTCGCCTGCGCCCCTCGAGAGGCCGCAGCGCGAGGTCCTGCTGCATCTCGCGGATCTGCTCGATCGTGATGTTCTTGCGGTCATCGCGCTTGGCTTGATCCACGAGTCGGGTGATCTCGCGGACGTCCGGATGCAGACCGCGCTCGATCTTCCGGCAGGCGATGCAAACGCCACATCCGCCCGGCACCGCCGGCTCGGTCGCGCAGTTGAGCGTCTGCGCCAACCGGACTGCCAGCGTGTGCTTCCCGATCGATCGCGGACCGCTCAGTTCGTATCCATGGGCCACGTCGCCGCGGGCCGCTCGCTCGCCAAGCCTGGCGAACAGGCGACGCTGCCCGATCACATCGCGCAAGTCCGCTAGCGATTCTAGTGGTCGGGCAGCGTCGTCAGCTCAGCAGCAGGGCTCGTCCACCGGTGGGCAGCAGTCAGCCGATGGGCAGCACGGCTCTGGGCAGCAAGGCTCGCTCACGTCGCACCTCCTTTTCACAATGCCTCGATGATCTTTCGCACGTGCGCAGGAAGGTGCGGCTTGAGGCGGTAGTAGGCCCAGATCCCCTGTCGCGTGGCCTCCACCAGTCCCGCGTCGCGCAGCTTCGCCATGTGGTGCGACAAGGTCGGCTGCGAGAGGTCGAACGTCGCGGTGAAGTCGCAGATGCAGACCGGCTCCTTCGACGCGCGCAGCGCCAGGATCATCTGCAGCCGGGTGGGATCGGAGAGCGCCTTCAGGACGTCAGCCAGTTCGGTCGCGCGCACCGGCGGCACCTCGAGTGGTACAGCGCAGCACACGCCGCGCTCGCGTTCGGGCAGGACGTCCAGCCTGACCATGGACCGGATGCTACACAACCCATTGACAAACATCAATGGGTAGTCCAGCGTGTCGTTCGCGACCTTCGCGGTCGCGGAGGTTCAGATGAACGAGATCCAGGAGACCGTGCGCGCGAAGTACGCCGAGCGGGCGCTCGACATGGCGAAAGGGTCGGCCTGCTGCGACGACAGCTGCTGTGACGCGAACGGCTGCGGCGAAGGCTACGCGGTCGAGGAGCTGGCCGGCTTGGGGCTCGACGCCGGCGTCAGCCTCGGCTGCGGCAATCCGACGCTCCTGGCCGATCTTCGGCCCGGTGAGGTCGTGCTCGACCTCGGCTCCGGCGCGGGTCTCGATGTCCTGCTGTCGGCGCGGCGCGTCTCGCCGGGCGGCCACGCTTACGGCGTGGACATGACGGACGAGATGCTCGACGTGGCGCGCGCCAACCAGGTGAAGGCGGGCGTCGACAACGCGACGTTCCTCAAGGGCACGATCGAGCGCATTCCGCTCGCAGATGCGGCGGTCGATGTCGTGATCTCCAACTGCGTCATCAATCTCGCCGCGGACAAAGGCGCCGTGCTGCGCGAGGCGTTCCGGGTCCTGCGGCCTGAGGGCCGCTTCGCCGTCGCCGACATGGTCGCCCTCGAAGAGCTCGAGCCTGACGCGAAGAAGCGGCTCGACCTTTGGGCCGGCTGCGTCGCCGGGACGATCTCGCTCGACGCGTACACGCAGGAGCTGCAGGGCGCGGGATTCGACGCGATCGGTATCGAGGTGACGCGCGAGGTGAAGCTCGAAGGCGTCGAAGGACGGATCGCGAGCGCCTACATCCGAGCGCGCCGTCCATCTCTGGTCGAGACCGCCTCCAGATAGGCCGACTGGGTCCGCGTCGCGACCGCGGACCACGAGAACTCGCGCAAGACGCGCTCGCGCCCCGCGGTTCCCATGCGGCGCGCCCGATCGGGATCGCGCAGCAGCGCGAGGATCGCGTCGGCGACCGCCCGCGGCTCGTTCGTCACATGCAGCCCGTCGATGTCTTCGCGCACGACCTCGCGCAGCGGCGGGATGTCGCCTGCGATCACGGGCAGACCGGCGCTCCACGCCTCGAGATAGGTGAAACCGAACGTCTCGTGGTCCGAGGGCATCGCGAAGATCGTCGCGCGCGCGTAGGCTTCCGCCTTCTCCGCCTCGGTCACGACGCCGCGGTCGACCCAGCGCTCGTCGCGCGGACCACGGTCGAGCACGGAGTTCCACGCGGCCTGTCCGATCGTGACGAACCTAGCCTCCGGCCGCTCGCGCCACACGAGTCGCGCCGCGCCGCGCAGCGCGTGGTAGCCCTTGTATCGCTCACGCCGTCCGACGAAGAGCACCGTGGCGACGTCGCGTGGGACCTCGGGAAGCGCAAGGACGTTCGGGCCGATGCCGGTGACGTGCACGTGGCGCGCACCGCGCTGGCGATACCAGACGGCCTCCCATTCGGTCAACGCGATGACCGCGTCGTCGCGCCGATAGCGCGCAACGTCGGCCGTGCCGGAGCCCGAGAAGGGCTGTCCGGGATGGACGAGCGGCGTTTCAACGAACGCGGCACCGGCGTCACGTGCGGCCTCTTCCAGCGGGCGCGCCCACTCGCGCGCGATCGAATGCACGATGTCCGCCCCCACGACGACACGGCGCAGGTCGTCGGCAGCGACCAGCGCCGTCGGCAGAAGGCCATCGATCGCGGCTCCGACGCGACCGCCGCGGACCGGGATGAAGACGAAGTGCGTTCCGTCGGCGCGGATCGTGACCGGACCCGGCGGCGCCGCCAGCGCCTCGCGCGGGACGCCCGGCCGCGGCCACGCTGGCCGCATCCCGACGAGGGTGACGTCGTGACCCAGGGCGCGGAGCTCGCGGTCGAGGGAACGCGCGAGCGCCTCGGAGCCGCCGATCGTCGACAGGAGCTTCTTCGCGATGACGACGCGCACGCGTGGAAGGCTAGGCGAGCGCCTCGTCCGCCGGCAGATGGGCGCCGATCGCGCGCTGATGCGCGTCCTCGACACGGTCCATCACGCGATCCCAGTCCCACCGTTCGCGCAGCTTCGCGCTGCCCGCCCGGCCCATCTCACTCCGCAGCGCGGGATCGTCGAGGAGACGCGTGATGGCGCTGGCGATATCGGCCACCCTTTGAGCGACGAGCAGACCGTCGACGCCGTGGGCGATGACCTCACGCAGCGGCGGGATGTCGCCGCCGATCACCGGTTTCTCATGGAGCCAGGCCTCGAGGTAGCCGATGCCGAACGTCTCGTGCGCCGATGGCATCGCGTACACGTCGCACGCATCGAGCGCCGCCGATTTCTCTGCCGCGCCGGCGCGCTCGATCTCGATGATCCGCTCGTCGGCGTAGCGCGCGAACTCGTCGACCATCGCGCCATAAAAGCCGGGGATCCCGATGAACACGAAGCGCGCCTCGTCATACCGCTGCCACACGAGCTCGGCGGCGTCGAGGAGATGGATGTAGCCCTTGTAGCGCTCGCGTCGCCCGACGTACAGGATCACCGGCGCTTCGGCCGGGATCCGATGACGCGTGCGGAATTCGGCGCCGTCATAGGAGCGAGCGGCGTTCGCGCCCATCCCGGTCGTGATCACGCGAAAGGGATCGATGCCTTTCGCGCCGAACCAGTCGCGTTCCCAGTCGGTCATCGTGGTGATGACCGACGCGCGCCGGTAGCGGACGAAGTCCGCCGGGATGTCGCCGCCGTGGAACTGGCCGGGATGCGCGAGCGGCGTCAGGACGATCGGCAGGTCGAGCTCGTGCGCGACCGTGAGCGAGCTGTCGAGGTACTCGCGTCCGACGTTGTGGATGAGGTCTCGATCCTCCGCGTAGCGCGCGAGCTCTTCGACTCGCATCAGATCCACCAGCGTCGAGGCGTCTGCGACGTGGCCGAGAAAGCCGCCCCGTGGCTTGACCTGAACGACATCGACATCGCGATCGGTGAAACGCGGCCGCTGGTCGAAGGCCTGACCGCAGACGATACGTATGTCGTGGCCACGCTCCGCGAGACGCGTGGCCCACTGGTAGGCCAGGCTCTCCGAGCCGCCCATCGGCGCGTACGTGCGCTTCGTGAACAGGACCTTCATTCGGAGGCGCCCCCGTGCATAGTCGCTGCCGCGCCGCGGCTCAGGATGCGGCCGCGGACTCGTCCATACCGATGAACTTCGCCCACGCGCGCTCGCCCGCGCGCACATACGAGGAATACAGATACGTCGGCGTGGCCGGCGGCCGCTTCGGCTGGCGAAGCAGCGTCATGCGCGACTCGGAGAGCGTGCGGCCGCCCTTGCGGTGGTTGCACGCTCGGCACGCAGCCACCACGTTGTCCCACGTGTGCTGACCGCCGCGATGACGCGGCATCACGTGATCCAGCGTGAGGTCGTTGCCTCGCTTACCGCAGTACTGGCACGTGTGGTCGTCGCGCTGAAGGATCTCCTTGCGCGTGAGCTTCACGACCGGTCGCGGCCGCTTGATGTGATACACAAGGCGGATCACGGACGGTGACTGAAGGTTGAGGCGCTCGCTCGTCACGATGTGACCGTTCTGCTCGATGACCGTCGCCTTCTGCTTTGAGAGCAGGACGACCGCACGCCGCACGTTGCACACGTTGAGCGGCTGGAAATCGAGGTTGAGTACGAGCACGTTCGCGTCGACGACCGCCATGTTCCGATTCTACGGGCAGGGCGTTACGATTGCGTACACATGGCTCCCCCGCTGAACACCTCCACAGCGAACGGCTCTACCGGTACTTGGACGCTCAAAAGCGGCCTCGCGCGCATGCTCAAGGGCGGCGTGATCATGGATGTGGTCACCGCTGAGCAGGCGCGGATCGCGGAGGACGCGGGCGCCGTGGCGGTCATGGCGCTCGAGCGCGTGCCGGCGGACATCCGCGCCGCGGGTGGCGTCGCCCGCATGAGCGATCCCCAGAAGATCATCGAGATCATGAGCGCCGTGACCATCCCGGTCATGGCGAAATGCCGCATCGGACACTTCGTCGAGGCGCAGGTCTTGGAGGCCCTCGGCGTCGACTACGTCGACGAGAGCGAGGTCCTCACGCCGGCCGACGAACAGTTCCATGTCCAGAAGCATGAATTCAAGGTGCCGTTCGTCTGCGGAGCGCGCGATCTCGGTGAGGCGCTGCGCCGCATCCACGAAGGCGCGGCCATGATCCGCAGCAAGGGCGAGGCCGGTACCGGCAACATCGTCGAGGCCGTGCGCCACCTGCGCGCGATCACGACCGCGATCCAGGCGCTCGCGGAGCTCAAGGACACCGGGCTCGACGCGAAGGCCGAGGAGTACCGCGTTCCCGTCGAGCTGGTGCGCGACGTCGCGAAGAATCAGCGACTTCCGGTCGTCCTCTTCTGCGCCGGTGGCATCGCGACGCCCGCGGACGCCGCGCTGACGATGCAGCTCGGAGCGGAAGGGAACTTCGTCGGCTCCGGCATCTACAAATCCGAAGATCCGGCGCGACGCGCGAAGGCGATCGTCGAGGCGACGACGCACTTCACCGATGCGAAGCTCATCGCCGATGTGTCGCGTGGTCTCGGAGAGCCGATGCGTGGTCTCTCGCTCGAGACCATCCCTGCCGGCGAACGCCTTGCCGTCCGCGGCTGGTAGCTGCGTCGCAGCTCCCGCCTTCGCTCGTCCTCATGAATGAGCAAGCTGATTTCCTCGTCCTCGCTAAGCAGTAGGGACGCGCCGCCCAAGACCGCACGCGTCGGCGTCCTCGGCCTCCAGGGCGACTTCAGCGAGCACCTCACCACGCTGCGCGGCATCGGCGCCGAGGGCGTTGACGTGCGCCGGCCGGAGCAGCTGGACGACATCGACGCACTCATCATCCCCGGCGGCGAAAGCACCACCATCGGCAAGCTCGCGCAGCACTACGGGATCATCGCGAAGCTCCGCGAGCGCGCACAGGCGGGCATGCCGGTCTGGGGCACGTGCGCAGGTGCGATCTTCCTCGCGAAGGACGTTCCGGGGCATCCGCATCCTCTCGCGGAGCTGATGGACATCACAGTCGAGCGCAACGCCTTCGGTCGGCAGATCGACTCATTCGAGGCGGACATCGACGTCGACGGCATGTCCGGCGGACCGTTCCATGCGGTCTTCATCCGCGCTCCAAAGATCACGCGGATCGGATCGGGAGTCGAGGTGCTCGCGCGCCTCCGCGACGGCACCGCAGTGGCGACGCGCGAGGGCCGCCTCCTCGCGACGTCGTTCCACCCCGAGCTCACGCACGACGAGCGATTCCACCGTCTCTTCCTCTCGCTCGGAAAGCGCTGAGACCGCGTGCCGGCGCGCGCGGCGACCCCGTTCGACATGCGGCGCATCTACGCGCTCCTGGAATCCGCGCTGCGGACGCGCGACGGCATCGTGGCCTCCGCGCTCCCCGTGCCTCTCGCCGGTGGCGCGGTCGGAGGGTGGCGCGGTCTTTTCAGCGGGCTGTTCGGTCTGGGTGGGCGCCTCCGCATCTATCTCGAGGAATACCGCGGACAGCTGCGCAGCACCGCGCTGGTCTACGACGGACGGCGGCCGGAGTGGGTCGTCCTCGTGCTCGCCGCGCTGCCCGAACCCGGCGGCACCGACAGCGCCTTTCGACTGCTCTCGGGCATCAGCGCGTCCGCCGCGCGCTCGGGGATGCAGCGGCTGTTCGCGGCGGTGCCCGACGAGGCGCGTCCGCGGGAAACGTTCTTCCAGGCCGGCTTCTATTCCTACACACGCGAGACCTGGTACGCCGCCGCGCGCGCCGCGCTACCTGCGCCCTCATCGCGGATGCGCGCGCGCGAGGCGACTTCGGTCGACGCGCACGACCTCTTTCGTTTCTACGCGATGACGACGCCCCACGCGGTGCAGCGCGCCGAGCAGCTCTCCGTGCGCGACTTCGATCTCGGCCGACGCGGCGGCGCCTATGACCCGCCGCATCTCATCGGCGGCAACCCGCTCGCGATGCGCAGGCGCATGGCACTCATCGATCACGATCAGACGAAGCCGTGCGCGGTCGCGCTGGCCTTCGCAGGAATGGAACGCCACCCGAACGTGCTGAAGGTGCGGACCGATGCCGGTGACGTGGACATGGCGCGCGATCTCGTGCGCGCGGCGGTGCGCGCGATGCCACCCGGCAGGCCGATCACCTCGCCGGTGCGCTCGTACGAGGAACACGTCGCGCGCGCTCTGCTCGCGGAGGGCTTCCGTGACGCGGCGACGGCGATGCTCTTCGTGAAGGAGCTCGCCGTGCGCGTCGAAGAGCCGGCGCTCGCGCCGGCGGTGGTGCGCTAGAGGCGCGGCCTGCGGCCGCCTCGATATGCTCTTGAGCGAATGCAGCAGAGCGACGAGCTCGAGGCGCTGCTCAGGGGACTTCCGCCTGACCTCGCTCAGCGCGTGCGGGCGCTGGACGGACTCGAGGGCCTCCTCGAGATCGTGATGGATCTTGGTCGACTACCTGAGGCGCGCTTCGCGGGCCGTGAGGAATACCTGTCGCAGCGCGAGGTCTCCGCCGAGGATCTCGCGTACGTCATCTCGCACATCGGCCAATTCGGCGGCGACAACCGCGCCGGCATCGAACGGACGCTGCACCGCATCAGCGCCCTCCGGAATCGCGCGGGCAAGGTCGTCGGGCTCACCCTCCGTGTCGGGCGCGCCGTCTACGGCACCGTCGAGATCATCCGCGACATCGTCGAGTCGGGGCGGAGCATCCTCCTGCTCGGCCGGCCCGGCGTCGGAAAGACGACGATGCTGCGCGAGGTCGCGCGCGTCCTCGCCGACGACCTCGCCAAGCGTGTCGTGATCGTCGACACCTCGAACGAGATAGCCGGCGACGGCGACATCCCGCATCCCGGCATCGGCCGCGCGCGCCGGATGCAGGTGCCTACCCCGTCTCTCCAGCACGCCGTGATGATCGAGGCGGTCGAGAACCACATGCCCGAGGTCGTCGTCATCGATGAGATCGGCACGGAGCAGGAAGCCGCGGCCGCGCGCACCATCGCCGAGCGCGGCGTTCAGCTCATCGCGACGGCCCACGGCAACACGCTGGAGAACCTCATGCTCAACCCGACGCTGACGGACCTCGTCGGTGGGATCCAGACGGTGACGTTGTCCGACGAGGAGGCGCGCCGCCGCGGAACGCAGAAGTCCGTCCTCGAGCGCAAGGCGCCGCCGACGTTCCAGGTGCTGGTGGAGATCCAGGCCTATCAGCGCGTCGCGATCTACCACGACGTCTCCCAGGTCGTCGACGCGATCCTGCTGGGCATGCCGGTCGCACCGGAGATCCGCTCGCGCACCGAGACCGGCGAGATCGCGCGGACGACGCAGGCGCCGACGCGCGCGCCGGCCGACGCGGTCGAGCGACGGAGCACGCCACGTGTTCCGCTGGACGACGGCTTGCGCGAGACCATCAAGGTCTATCCGTTCGGCGTGTCGTGGGCGCGCGTCGAGGACGCCGCGCGTGGCCTTGGGATGCCGGTGGCGATCGTGCGCGAGCCGGAGGACGCCGACGTGGTCCTGACGCTGAAGAACTACTACCGGCGCAAGACGCCGCGTCTCCGCAACGCGGAGTCTGCCGGCATCCCGATCTACATCGCGCGCAGCAACTCATCGAGCCAGATCGCGAGCGCGCTCGCCAGTGTCATCGACCTACGGCGCGGTCCGGAGGATCAGGCGCTCGAAGAGGCGCGCGAGGCGATCGAGGCGGTAGCCAGCGGCCAGAGCGACGAGATCGAGCTCGCGCCGCAGAACGCCTACGTGCGTCGGTTGCAGCACGAGCTCGCGGAGCGCGCGAGCCTCTCCTCGCGCTCGACCGGCCACGAGCCCGTGCGCCGCGTGCAGATCTATCGGTGAAGCGCGGACTCTTCCTCTCCTTCGAAGGTGGCGAGGGCTCGGGCAAGTCGCTCCAGGCGCGCAAGCTTGCCCAGGCGCTCAGCGACAGCGGCCGCGAGGTCGTCCTCACGCGCGAGCCCGGCGGCACCGCAGCCGGCGAGCGCATCCGCGACATCCTTCTGCACGCGCGCGAGATCCCGCTCAGTCCCGAGGCACAGGTGCTGCTCTTCAGCAGTGCGCGCGCGCAGCTCGTGCACGAGGTCGTCCGCCCGGCGCTCGACGCGGGGAAGATCGTCATCGCCGACCGGTTCTTCGATTCGACCGTCGTGTATCAGGGTCACGGCCACGGGGTCTCGCTTCAGGCGATCCGTGAGGTGACCGCGCTCGCGGTCGGCACGGTGGTGCCCGATCGCACGTTCCTCCTGGACGTCCCAGTCGAGATCGGTCTCGCGCGCTCGGGCAGGCGCGCCGGTGCGCGCTGGGATCGTTTCGAGGCCGACGCGGCCGACTTTCACGTGCGCGTCCGCGACGCGTACCTTCGACTGGCAGCTGCCGAACCGCGACGATTCGTCATCCTTTCCGCCGACCGCGACGAGGCCGCGGTCGCGGGCGACATCCGGCGCGAGGTGGACGTGCTGCTCGGCGCCCCGGCGTAACCGGAGCGCGAGGGTATAGTCCCGCCGGGATGAAGCTCGTGATCGCGATCGTCCACCCCGAGGACGCCGGTGCGCTCGTCGACGCGCTCACCGACAAGGAGTACCGCGTGACGCGCCTTCACTCGCAGGGCGGGTTCCTCAAGACGAGCAACGCGTCGATCATCGTCGGCGTCGAGGAGGCCCAGGTCGACGATGTGATCGCGACCATCCGGGAGACCTGCCACGCCCGCTCGCAGCACATCAGCCCGATGCCGCCGATCATGGAGCCGGGTGAGTTCTACATGCCCTATCCGGTCGAAGTGACCTTCGGCGGGGCGACCGTCTTCGTCCTCGACGTCGCACGATACGAGCGCCTCTAGCGCCGCTTTCTTCGTTGCCTCCGGCCGTGATCACCGAGGGTCACCGGGCTCTGTCCAGACGTGTTGCGAATGGTCAGAAAGGACCATCGACCTCGGTCGGCCAACGCACCGGACACCGAATGCTTGGCGACCCCCGCTCACCACGATTGGCGAATTGAAGGGATGACGCGAGCGCCTGCGCGATGCAAGCCTGGCTCGCCAGAAGGAGTCGTGCAGATGAATGCCTTTGTGACTCTCGCGAAGATCTGGCGGACGCGGAAGGTGGATGTCGTTCGGCCGGTACTTGCACGCGGCTCGGTGGTCGGCGAGAGCATCCGGCGCGCTCGAAAGTGGGTGCAGCGCTATTGACGTGTTCGCTCGAGCTGGACCGCGGCTTCGGCGCGGTTCGATGCGCCGAGCTTCGCGCGTGCGTTCGCGAGATGACGCGCCACGGTGTGCGGGCTGAGATAGAGACGCTCTGCGATCTGACGGTTCGTTAGACCATCCGCCGCGAGGGACAGCACCTCGACCTCGCGTTCGCTGAGCGATATGCGTGGTCCAGTGTTCGAGGACAGCTTCGCCGCGGAGCGGCCGACCTCGTCGTCCCGCTTCGCGAGCCGCGCGAGGATATCTCGCGCTTGCATCGTGCCGACGAGCCCCAGCACATCGACGGCGGCGGTGCGCGCGGCATTGGTCACGTGCGCGTCGTCCAGGTGGCGCATGACGACCTCTGTCGTGACCGCGGGCCTGCCTGCCGTGAGCGCGAGCTCGAGGATCGACCGGCCACGCTCGCCCGTGACCGTCATCGCCAGTGCGGCGTCGGCCGCGACCTCCGGCGGCGCGAGTATCGGCCGCCGCCACGCCGTTATGTCGAGCAGCTGATGGAGGCGGCGCGCCGTCGAGGCCTGCGGCTCGATCGCCATCATCCAGACCATGGCGCTCACCTGCAGCCATACATTGCCCGCGCGCCGCGCGAAGTGCTCGGCTTCCCGGAACGCGTCGTAGCTCCGGTCGGCGTAGCCCGAAAGGAAGACCGGCAGGCCACGCAGTCCGGGCGTGCTGCGTCGTGCCTTCGCGAGGAGTCCCGCCAGTTCTGTGTCTCTGCTGCGTCGCCCCGCCCGAAGTTCGCTCGCGACGATCCAAGAGATGGCCTGCAGCTCGGCTCGCGGCGCCGCCAGCCGCACCGCGATGCGCTCCGCGAGACGCGCCGCCCACGC
>DASYUY010000084.1:0-3871 GCA_036000705.1 Candidatus Limnocylindria bacterium
CGCGACGTGTGCCAGAAGATGTTCGCCGCGATGTCGTGGTGCGTTGTCGGCTTCGCCGGTGCCCTATGCCCGGCACGGACGTTCCTAAGCGGCATTGGTAGCAGGGCACCGAGCTATCCGACTGACGACCTCACGTGGGCACAGACGGGAGCCTCGATTGGCTACGCGACGATCAAGAGTTCTTGTTTCTTCTCGCCAGGAGTGCGCGGTCGACTTCGTCTACCCGCGGCGCGACCGGCCGGATACACGAATCCGCCCGGAGACGGAATCCCCCGCAGCGGGCCTCAGCGGTCGACCGTCCTCCGACGCGCGGTCGTGTCACCCGCACAATCCGCTGTACTACATCGCTTTGCGGGCATGGCCATCCGACGCGCAGCGGCCCGCGCGTGGAGCGCAAGCGCCTTCACCAATCCGAAACAGTGGGCGATCGCTGCGACGCGTCGTGCGACCGCTTGCTCGCCTACTTGTTGTCACAGTCGCGACGCTTCCAGCAGGCCGGGGCGGCCACCTCGGCCGCCCCGCTTTCGTCGTTACGTTCCTAGGAAACTCCCGTTGCGCTCATGACCGATCTGAGCGAACTCGACGGTCTGGCTTGACGCGCTCGCCGTGTAGCTGAATCCCGATTCAGAGGCCGACCATGCGATCGTCGCTCCGGTGTGCGCGAACTGGCCCGCGAAACCCTTTCCCTCGCCGCTGCGCACGTTCGAGCGCGAAGTCACGCCGCTCCAGTGGATATCGAATGAAACCGTTGCGGGAACTGGCGTGGGTCCGCCGCCGAAAAGGGCGTTGCCAATGGTGAAGAAGTCTTTCAGAGCAAGGTTAGTGACGTGGAGCCGGGCCGTCCCGGCGTCGAGGTCGAAGTCCACCGCGCTCGCAGGCACGAATGCCGTCCAAAAAAGGCCGCTCGGAGCGATGCCCGGGTTGAAATCGTGCACCTGGTTGGAGCCCACGGCTCCATTGAAGAGGTCGAGTCAGACGAAGGCAAACGTGCCGTGGTGGATGCGGCCGTCGGTTCCCCGGAAGATCCCCTGCATGAAGCGGTTGTCGATCTCGAACGAGAGCGCGCCGCCCGTCCCAGTACCCGTGCCGGAGATCACCGCGATGCCGACCGCCCCGTTGAAATCCGTGATCGATGACGGCTCGCCGCCGGGCAGTTGAATGTGGAAGCCGAACAGGTCGGGGTTCGCGGGAATCGGATTCGGCGTACCGGGACCCGGCCCAGCCGCCGCGGCCTTGAGCGGAGCGAAGGCGCCCGAGGCGATGACGGCGGCAGCCGTCGCGCCGCCAGCCATGAGCACCTGGCGCCTCGAGAGATGAAGTTCGTGTCGGTGAGCATGCGGTCCGTCGCGCGACGCGCGCCAGCTGGCTGAATCGTCGAATCTCATAGTTCTCCCCCCTTCGTGCGGTGGTGAGCCTACACCACGGGGGTGTCTCGGGTGCACTGAACTTCGGCCCATCCGCCGCTGACCGCGGTGGCAAGAACAGCGAGACTCTAAAGACGTGGACTCGCTCGCCGATCTTCGTAAACGACGTCCTTACGAATGTCGCGTCACGCCTGACCGCGCTCCAAACGCTCGATAACCCGGAGGCGTTCCTCCGTGACCGTGGCGTGCTCAGCCTCACGTCCGGACCGCGCGCTGCCGAGCCTTTTCGCGGCGACCCACGAGGAACCGTACAAGCGTGACGCGTCGGGGGCCGACGCAACTCTTCGTCGGTTAGAACAGTCGGCGGCTCCTCTGGCACGATCGGCGGTCGCATGTTGGTCATCGGGCTCGCATTCAACTCGCCCTCTTCAGTCGTCCAGCGGAAGAACTGCCCGCAGCGACCGACAACGAGTCGCCGCGGTCGCGGGCGATGCTGCTGCAGTTGGTCCGCGAGGCGCTCGATGTGTCCGCGTCCGATTTCGACAACGTCCGTAGGGAGCGAATTTCGTTCCAGATAGTCAACGAAGAAGCGAACGTCGTCGCAGTAGCCCCGCACCGTTCGCTCGCTCTTGTTTCAGGCGCGAAGCGAGCGCCTGAAGGGACCGTGGAGCGTCGTGATTTGTCGGGCCGGTGGTCTGAGCACGCGTAGCTGTCGCCGCGAGTGTGGCTGGAACGACTCGAGGCTGCTCGATGCATGACGGTGCCTCTTTCTCGAAGCAGTTGGTCTGCGGCCATTAGAAGCTCCCCAGCGGTGTAGTCGAGAAACCGGCGTCGCTGGTCACCGAAGGTCCGCAGGAGGCCCGTCGATTGGGCACTTCCTGCTCGTCGGTGGGCGACCTCGGGCTCGAACCGAGGACCTTCTCCGTGTAAAGGAGACGCTCTGACCAGCTGAGCTAGTCGCCCGTGGAACTCTGAGTTTACGGCCGATTTTGCGACGGGCTCCAGCGGTAGGGTCGGCGCACCGAAGCACAGCGCAGCCAGAGCGTCTAACTGCTTCCGGAAAAGAGGCGAAACCGGTGGCCGTACCCGTCATCGCGCCCAGCCCGCTCAGCGAGCTCGCTGTCCTGTTGCCGTCGTGGGAGCGTTCGCTTCACGCACAGAACAAGTCGCCGCGCACGATCGTGGCCTACCTCGAGGGGGTGAGACTCCTCGCCGCCTACCTGCGTGCCCAGGGCATGCCCACGAACGCGGGCCATGTCCGCCGCGAGCACGTCGAGGCGTTCATCGCCGACCAGGTCGCGCGCTGGCGCCCGTCGACGGCGCGCACGCGCTTTCGGGACTGGCAGCAGTTCTTCAACTGGTGCGTGGCCGAGGGCGAGATCCGCACGAGCCCTATGGCGCGCATGATCCCGCCGGCCATCCCCGAGGAATCGCCCGCCGTGCTCACCGAGGACGCGCTGCGCCAGCTGCTCAAAGCATGCGAAGGGTCGGCGTTCCTCGAGCGGCGCGACACGGCGATCGTGCGGCTCTTCCTCGATAGCGGCGTCCGCCTGGCCGAGCTCGCCGGGCTGCGTACCGCCGATCTCGATCTCGCCAACGGCGTCGCGGTCGTCATGGGTAAGGGCCGACGTCCGCGCGCCTGCCCCTACGGAACGCGCACCGCGACCGCGCTCGACCGATACCTCCGGCTCCGCGCGGGTCACAAGCAGGCGGCTGACGAGCGAGTCTGGCTCGGCCTCGGCGGCCCGATGACTGACAGCGGGATTCGCCAGATGATCGCGGAGCGGGCGCGGCGCGCTGGCATCGCTCCGATCCACCCGCACCTCTTCCGCCACACGTTCGCGCATCATTGGCTCGCAAGCGGCGGTCAGGAGGGCGATCTCATGCGCCTCGCCGGCTGGCGATCGAGAGCGATGGTCACGCGCTACGGCGCAAGCGCCGCTGACGAGCGCGCGCGCGACGCGCACCGGCGGCTCGCCATCGGGGACCGGCTGTGAGCGTTGAGTTCTGGCGCGCGGTCGGCAAGATGGCCGAACTCGACGCGGAGGCTTGGCAGCCGGTCCTCCGTAGCCGCGCTCTCACCGTGCGCCTCGACCGCCTTGCTGAGCACGCGGCAGGCGTCGGCATCACTGCACGGATGGGTGATCGCAAGGCCGCAGCACACCATCTCGATGCGTTCCTGCGCGAGCTCCGCATCCTGACCGACTCGGCGGCCGAAGTCTCGCCCGCCCTCGTCGTGGCGTTCGGCTCGCGTGCCATCCTCGCGCGCGTGCTTGCGGTGCACGCCCAGATGCGCATGCGGGAACGCCTCGGCCTCGAGATCACGTCGTCCGACGTCCTGAGGATGCTCGATAAGTTCGGCCCGACCGGCCCACGCGCGCCGACGCGGGGAACGTTCGCCGAGTTGTACGCGGCACTCGGCAAGAAGCGTCCGGCGAACCGACCACTGGGTGCCAGCAAGCTCGGGGAGAGTCGCGACGAGGTCGAGGGGCATATCCGCGACGCGC
>DASYUY010000085.1:0-6356 GCA_036000705.1 Candidatus Limnocylindria bacterium
GGAGAAAGCGGCACCGAAGAAGCGCGCCGCGAAGCCGCGCGCGAAGAAGAAGACCGACGAGTAGGTAGCATTGAGGTCTTCGCGCCGACCTAGCTCAATTGGCAGAGCAGCGGTTTTGTAAACCGCAGGTTCCGGGTTCGATTCCCGGGGTCGGCTCCGTTTTCCTCCGTAAATTGCGGGGCCCTGCGCCGCCGCGCCGAGCGGCATCGCCGGTGACAGCAGTTTTGACAGCAATTGCGGTCATGAGCCGCCGCTGACAAGAACGGCGCGGGGACATCCTCCGGGATTCAGGCAGGCGCGAGCCATCGGCGCACCTTGTCGGCGAAGGTCACCTCATACGGAAGACTTCGCAGGTCGTCCGCAGTCACATTCAGACCGCGAGCCCGAGCTAGGTCGGCCAGCCACGACCAAGGGTGGGCCTCTGCGGGCGCATCGTCATCGGGAAGGACGACGGCCAATACGTTTCGGGTCAGGCTCTCTTTAGTTTCGCCTCTGCGGAGATCAGCAACCGTCTCACGGGATGATCCCAAACCGATGGTGAAGCCGCGATCCTCGTGCAGGATCACGCGTCGGCCATCTTCCAGTGTGACGAACTCGCGCACCGAGAAGCTCTGGGAACGCGCCTTGTCGGGCGTCCGGGGGTCGAGATCGCAGATGGCGCCAAGGCCTACGACGCGACCTGGCTCGACAGGGGGGAGACGAGTCGGGCGTTTCGCATCCGGGTGCGGCCGCCAACCACCGTTCATCCCGCTCACCTCAGAACTCGGAGCGTTACCCACCGCTCCGGCCTAGCTCGATTGCACCGCTCCAGGCGGCGTTCGTCGTCAGTCGGTCGCTCCACTGTTAGTAGCACCTCGGGCTCGGCTCCGATTTTTGGATGGACGCCCTGCTCCAACATCAGCGTCGCGGCGGTGTGCCGCATGTCGTGGAATCGCAGCCGTGGCAGACCGGCCCGAGCCAGCAGCGGATAGTGGCTGCTCCGGAGGAGGTTCCCACCATTGAGCGGCGTCCCCACGGCTGACGGGAATACCAGGTCCAAGTCCTGCCAAAGCGGTCCCACTCGCAACCGTTCAGCGGCCTGGGTCCTCATCTCGATGGATGGAGCACGCGGGTGCCGCGCGAGCCGCGCGACGTTCCTCGCCACCAGGCCCGCTGCTTCAGCTTCACGCAGGGCCCGCCCGAGGACGACACGCGCAGCGATGGCGGTCCGCGCCGCGCTGCCGTTTTGCATCATCGTCGCGAGGGCGGCGCTCACATCGTTCGCGGTGAGCCCCGTCAACGGAATGCTGCCGAGCATGGGTACAGGGTGCCGATGGACCAAAGGTTGCGCTCCCGCTCCACCGTCTGCGCAAGCCCATCGGAGCGCGTCGGAAGGCCAAGACCATGATCGTTCCGTGCGTCGCGGTTCTCAGTCCAGGGCGGCCCTTCGTCGTCATGAGGCGGCTGGCTCGACTCGAAGGGGCAGCCCGCGGCGCACCGCGAGACCGGCGTCGACCAATGATGCGCAACCGCCGTAACGATTCGCGGACGACGAATCCCTAAGATTCCGCTAATGCGCGCTCCGCGAGGCACCGGGATCGCCGTGCGCCTCGCTTGGGCGCTATCCGGCGTTTCCGTGGCGCTCGCGCTCGCCACGGTGCCATTGATCATCGCCAACCAGAATGCCCCGTCCATGTCGTACTACGGTCACTTCTCTGTCGAACTAGCGTTTGTCGTCTTGATGCTTTTGCTGCCGACGGTCGGATTGATCGTCACGATGCGCCAGCGGGAGAACGCGGTCGGCTGGATCCTGTTGGTCATGGCGGTGAGCTTCGGGCTTTCGACATTCGCGAGCGACTACGCGACCTACGCCTACTTCACCTCGCCCGGTTCACTGCCGGGGGGAACCTTCATGGCCTGGGCGAGTTCGACGTGGACGTGGGTCCCCGGCTACGGGCTCACGGCCGCCCTCTTCCTCCTCTTTCCCAGCGGGCATCTGCCCTCGCCGCGCTGGCGACCGGCCCTCATTGGGCTGGCGCTCGGCGTCGCCGCACTCACGATTGGCTATTCATTCCGGCCCGGCCCCTTCGACTTTCCGTGGAACTCTCTCATGAACCCCTACGCGCCAAACGGCACGCTCGGCGACGCCATGACCTGGTTGTACTCGATCGGCAACACGATCAGCCCCGTGGTGCTCGCGCTCAGCGCGGCAAGCCTTCTGGTGCGTTTTCGCCGCGCGCGTGGAGTGGAGCGCCAGCAACTGAAGTGGCTCGCCTACGCGGCTGGCATGCTCGCCGCCTACCTGCCGTTCGCCCTCATCTTCGTTGTCATCTATCCGATCCCCGCGTTGATCCTGCCCATCTCTCTCTTGGGCATCGCGATCTTCGCGGGCATACCCATTGCCACCGGACTGGCGGTGCTCCGCTACCGCCTCTACGACATCGATCTTCTCATCAACCGGACCCTGGTCTACGCCGCCACCAGCGCGGCCATCGCCGCCATGTTCTTCGTCGGCATCGTCGCGCTGCAGGCGCTGCTGCGTCCGCTCACCAACGGATCGGAGCTCGCCATCGCCGTCTCGACCCTGATCAGCTTTGCGCTGTTCCAGCCGGTCCGCCGCCGCATCCAGAAGACGGTCGACCGGCGCTTCGACCGCTCGCGCTACGACGCCGCGCGCACGCTCGACGCCTTCGCGGACCGGCTGCGCGACGAGGTCAACCTCGATGCATTGCGCGAGGACCTGTTGGTCTCGGTCCAACAGACGATGGCCCCGGCGCACATGAGCCTCTGGCTACGGGAACGCGAGGTGAGGTAGCGCAACGGCGACGCGACCAAGCTCCCGTCATCGCGCAGGATTTGCTCGACGATCGCGGCGCACGTTGTCGCCGACGTCAGCTGCGAGATCGTCGATGCGAAAGGCAAGCTCATGGCGCAGGCATCGGGGTCCACGCTCATCTTGCGGGGGCCCCTGGGAGAAGCCGGTAAATGTCGCCGACGAGATCCCGGTCGGAGGACCATAGAATCGCCGCGGTGGCGACGATGGAAGGGCCGCTCGTTCTCGCGGACATTTCCGGCTACACGAAGTTCATGGCGACGACGGAGCTGGAGCACTCCGACGTCTTGGTGCGTCGCATGCTCAACACCATCGTGGCGAGCCTCAATGGCCGCCTCGAGATGGCGCAGCTCGAGGGCGATGCCGTGTTCTTCGTCGGCGAGGGCGTCGCTCCCGAGCTGATCGAGTGGCTCGAGGACTCCTACCTCACGTTCCACCGACGGATGCGGAGATTCCTTGAACGGAGGCAGTGCTCCTGTGACGCTTGCGCCAGAGCGCCCGAGCTGACGCTCAAGCTCATCGCTCACTACGGGCGCTACTCGCGCCAGCGGATCGGCGAGACGGGCCAGGTCCACGGCGTCGACGTCATCGTGCCGCACCGCCTGGCGAAGAACTCCGTGCCCTCACGCGAGTACATCCTCGCGACGCGCGACCTCTTGGAGCGACTCCCTGACGCACTGCGCGCATCCTTCGTCCCGCACACCGAGGACGCCGCGGATCTCGGCCGGATCTCACTCGGCTATCGCGACCTCACCCCGCTCCGCGACGGCCGCTCGACGCTCACCCGCCGTTCAGCAGCGACATGAAGAACGCTTTCGTCGCGACGGGGTTGATCGTCCGACCGTAGTCGAGCGTCTTTTCCTGCCCGCCGCCGACCATCGCGACGCTGAACGCCTCCGCCCATGACTCCTGCGGTTGGTGGATCCACTGGCCCATCCCCGTCATCGTCGCGGCCTCGCGCGCGGCGTCCTGCCAGGTGCCGGGGAAGCCTCGGAAGGCCCAGTACTGCGCGCGCCAATCGACGCTGGCGTTCTTCCGTTGAAGCAGCGCCTCATACGCGTGCCCGATCTCGTGATACGCCGTCCTCGGCGTCATCACGAAGTCCTCTCGGACGGTGAAGATCGGCTGTCCCACGGCCGTGAGGCCGCGAAAGAAAGCGTCCCCATCCACATCCGACGCAAAATCGAAGTCGAGCTGAGGCGTTGGCGGAAAGATGGAGAACTGCTTTTGGGTCAGGAAGTAATAGGGGATGAGCTGGTCCCCGGCATTGTGGTTCGTCGGCTGTGGCCGTGGTGTCCGCGGCGGTGCCGTCGGCGCGACGGTCGGCGCGACCGTCGGCGTCTCCGTGGGCGAAGGGGTAGGGGAGGGCGTCTCCGGCGTGAGCGTCGGTGTCGCGGTCGCGGTCGGGGTCGGGCTGGGCCGGGTCACCTCGCGCGGAAGGCACGCCGACAGGCCGAGGGCGACAAGCACCACAACGACCGTGATCGACACAGCGCTCGTCACAACGCTCGCGAGGACCGGGTTCCGCCAAGGCCTCATATCCCAAGGTTAGGGCTGGCGAGCGGCGCCGCCGTCTCAGCCGCGGAACGACCGGCACCGGCGGGGGTCAGGCCTGGTCAGTGCTCGGCTACAGCGGTTCAGTCCTATCAAATTTCGCTCTATGCTGGTGGCCGATGGCGGCACCGCCTTCGCGCACCCTCCGCATCGTCGTCGCCGACGACCATCCCTCGATCCGCGAGAACCTGCGCTATCTGCTGAACGCCGAGCTCGGCTTGGTCGTCGTCGGTGTCGCGAAGGATGGCCACGACGCGCTCCGCCTCGTGCACGCGACGCGCCCTGATGTGCTCGTTCTGGATTCCGATATGCGCGACCTCGGCGGTATCGAAGTCGCCGAAATGTTGCGGCGCGAGGGAACTCGCGTGGGCATCGTGTTCTACACGCTCGACGGCGACGTCTGTGCCGAAGCCAAAGCGATCGGCATCGATGCCTGCGTCACGAAAGACTCGCCGCCTTCGTTGTTGATCGACGCGATCCGCGGCGCGGCCCAAGCCGTTTCCACACCGCCCATCCAATAGAGCGCTCGCGCCCACGCGACCATGGCCCGCCTCTTGCGGACGCACTCCAGGTGACATTCAGGCCGGATGCTCCGCTGGACCCGTCGCAGGTCGAAGATCGTCGCGGCGGCGCATTCCGCGGAAGCGGCCCGGTGATCGTCGGCGGTGGCGGGATCGGCCTGGTCATCCTTATCGCGGCACTGCTGCTCGGCGTCGATCCGACCAACCTGATCGATACCTCCTATCAGCCGCCGATCGAGGGCGTGCAGTCGGTGCAGGACTGCCGGACCGGTGCTGACGCGAACAAGCGCGAGGACTGCCGGGTCGTGGGCTTCGTGGACAGCGTTCAGAAGTACTGGAATGAGGAGTTCAAGCGACGGGGCTCCACGTACACGCCCGCGTCGACCGTGATCTTCACCGGGTACGTCGAGGGCGCATGCGGCACCGCGAGCGCGGCGCAGGGTCCCTTCTACTGCCCGAGCGACCAAAAGGTCTATCTCGACATCAGCTTCTTCGACGAGCTGCGGTCGCGGTTCGGCGCGCAGGGCGGCCCCTTCGCCGAGGGTTACGTCATCGCGCACGAGTACGGACATCACGTGCAGGACGAGCTAGGGCTGTTGAAGCAGAGCGCAAGCGCACGCGCGTCGGTTCGGGTGGAGCTTCAGGCCGACTGCTTCGCCGGCGTGTGGGCGAAGCACGCGTCCGACACGGGCTATCTCCAGCCGCCGACGGACTCGGACATCGCGCAGGCGCTCGACGCGGCGGCGGCCGTCGGCGATGATCGGATCCAGCAACAAACGCAGGGCCGGGTCACGCCGGAAAGCTGGACGCATGGCTCTTCCGCGCAGCGGCAGCAGTGGTTCAAGACCGGCTACGCGAGCGGCGACATGAATCGCTGCGATACGTCGAGCGTCTAAGAGAGCGCGATCGCGGCGCGGCCGAGTGGCCGCGCTAGATGACGTTCAGCTCTTCGGAGCGCTTGCGTCCACGACGGCCACGCGCCGCCGGGCCCTGGGCGAACGTCGATGCACCGGACAGGGTCGTGGTGGCGACGTGCGTGTAGGCATGCGCCTCCAGCTCGTGCGCGTCGCGTCGAGATGCGGCCTCGCGGAGCGCCTCCATCGAGTCCTGATGGCTCAGGCTGAACACGGCTTCGCAGTCAGGGTTGGCGCGGCAGGGCAGTCCAGAAGTTCTCATCACCCATAGAACGCCGCAGACGGTGCAAATGTTCCATCTGACCGTCTGACAAGAGGCCGCTTAACCGCTCAGCGGTCGACCTCGTCCTCGCGGGGCCATTTGAACCGGTCCAGGCCGGCGCGGGTGATGCCACCGGTGCGGTACCAGAGATGGTTCTGGGTGGCGCCGGCGGGGCAGTAGGCCCAACCGCCCTCGTCGTGGATGTTGAACGGCGTCGATTGATCGGGCGGCGGCGTATGGCGGTGCGCCTCGCGCACGCAGATCCATTGGATCAGCCCACCATCCACGGCGAA
>DASYUY010000086.1:0-32460 GCA_036000705.1 Candidatus Limnocylindria bacterium
CTCGCCGATGCGACCTTCACCGGCCGCATCAACACCCAGGGCCAGAAGGCGATGGCCGCGAGCACACCAGTGGTCATCGCGAGCGACCAGTCCGCGCTCCCCGTCACGGGTACGTTCTTCCAGGCCACGCAACCGATCTCCGCCGTGAGTCTCCCGCTCCCGACCGGCGCGGCGACGGATCGCACGACCGCGGCCGGGCCTTTCTCGGTGCGCCTTTCGGACGGCGCCGCGTTCTACGACGCGACAAAGACCGGCCAGCTCCCGGCTGCGCTCGTGGGCGGACGTCTCGACGCGAACATCGGCGCGTGGCTTGGGTCGACCCTGCCGACCGTGGGCCAGAAAGTCATGGCGAGCTCGCTTCCGGTCACGATCGCATCCGATCAAGCCGCGTTCCCGGTGAGCCAGTCGGGCACGTGGACCGTGCAGCAGGGCACGCCGCCTTGGACGATCGACCTGACTCGTGTCGCAGGCGTCATCCTCACCGGCGACAACAGCGCGAACTTCGCCGCGAAACTCCCGATCCTGCCGGCGCGCGCGAATGCCGCGGTCCCGGCGTGGACCGAGGGCTTCCAAGTTCCGCTCTCCGTGGACCTCACCGGACGTGCGCGCATCTACGGCGGTCTCGACCACGATCTCGCGAACGATCTGCAGACGGTGCAGGTCGCGGGGAACGCCTCGCCGGTTGACGTGCCGCCCGCTGCGGTCTCCGCGGTCGGCGATCGGGTGCGATCGTGGCTCGACCGCTACGGGGCGAACGTCGTTCGCCGACGCAAGATCCGCGAGACCTACACCGTTGTCTACCGGCTCGCGGAGGCGGCGGCACGACTCGATCAGACCTTCACCCACGTGGCGAACACCAACAAGCAATGGGCGACGCTCCATCACACCGCAGGCGCGACCAAAGAGGTCCGCCTGCAGCTCTGCATCGCCTGGATCACCTCGGCGATCACCGTCGCGCCGCAGGGCATCATCGAGCTCCGCCAGATCACTTCCGCTCCAGCAACAGGAAACCCCGCGATCACGCCCACGCCCCGTCGGCGTGGTGGCACGGCCGCCGAGTCCGTCGCGCTCTATCTGCCGACGACCGCTGGCACCGAGGCCAACGTCAACTCGCCGCTCGGGCATCACGTCTTCGACGAGGCGGTGTCCGTGGCGACGACAGCGTTTCAGCACCCGCAGGGCTTCGGGCGCGGCGGCATCATCCTGTTCGACGCGTCGCAGGAGGACGACGAGGCGATGCAGCCGGTGCTCCCCATCGCGACGCTTGACGGCTGGGCGGTGGTGACACGTCTGACGGGCGCCACTGTCATGCGCATGACCGTGCTCATGGTTATTACCGAGGAGGTGCCCTAGTGGCAGTACCAGTCGCACACGCACCGCAGCTCCGCTACATGGAGGGCGAGGGCAAGCGCCTCGTGCTCTATCGCGTCACCGACGTGAACGATGGCGACACCATCGACGCGACGGCTCAGTTCGTTCGCGTCGACGACGCTTACGTGACCAACGCAACGGCACCACAGGCCGCGGTGCAGATCGAGAAGGGTCCGGGGACGATCCTCACTTTCCGCGGGCCGGCGCTCAATCACGATGTCTGCTACGTGCTCGTCGGAGGCTCGGCGGCCGAGTAGCGGAGGGACGCTCCGGGTGACGGTTAGGATTCTCCTGGTCGTGTATCCGGCATGTTTACAGAGGAAGGAAGTGCGCGATGGCTGAGGCCACGTTCGCGGTACAGGTGACGCTGACCCGTCAGGAGGACGGGCACACCTCGCAGGCGACGATCACCGAGCAGGGCAAAGACCTCGAGCGCGTCGTCAAAGAGGCGAAAGTCGGCCTCGACTCCTGGGCGCTCCGCCAGAAGTAGGCCGTGTTCTTCGCCGTAGTGACCTCGAAGGGGGTCGCCAAGATCACGGCCTCGCGCGAGCTCGCGGATCTAGCCGTGGAGCATCTGCGCAAACGGGTGCGTTTCATCGCGTCGCGCGCGGACGCCGAGCGCGCAATCCGCGAGGCGCTCACCCTAGCCGAGCAGGACACGCGTCTGCGCACGGTCAAGCTCGATAGTTCGCACGGGCCAGCGGAGGATCCGGCGCGCCGCGAGCAGCGCGTCATACCTCGTGCCGGAAGCGTGAAGTGATAACGGTGCTCATCAAGTGGCCCAACGACAACACCCAAGAAGCTCTCCTTGAGGGAGTTCCGCGCGTGGGCGACGACGTTCGCCTCGCCAACAACGGGGACGCTCCGACGCTCGAGGTGCTTCACGTTCTCTGGATGGAAGTCGGAAGGCAGCCCGGACCGCGCGTCGTCGTGAGCGTGCGGCCGCGCTCGGAGAGGAGGGGATAGATGACACCGATCCTTGTCGATCCCACGATCGCTCTGCTCGTCGCGGCCATGATTACGCTACTGACGCCCGTGCTCACCGTCCTCGCGACATCCTGGGCGAAGTCGAGCGACCGAGCCGAGGATCGTAAGGACCGGAACGCGGTGGCCGAGCAGGCCGCGAGGGCAGCCCAACTCCTCGTGGAGTCAAACGAGCGCATCGCGGCGAAGGTCGCTTCCGCGTCCAGCGAAACCAACAACAAGATCGACGAGGTGAAGGCGGTCGCCGATACCGTGCACACCCTCGTCAACAGCAACATGACCAAGGAGATGCGCGCGCGGCTTCTGGCGACGACGCGCGACCTGCGCAGCCTCACCGAGATCGTGCGGCTCAATCGCAAACAGGGCCTCGAGCCCTCGCCGGAGGCACTCGCGGAGATCGAGGCGACCAGGATTGACATCGCCGAGCAGACGCTCGCGCTGCAGGATCGCGAGAAGCAGGCTCTAGCCGTAGCGACGCAGAAGGCAACGACTGCCTAGATGGTCCCGATCTCCCTCAAGACGATCTTCGCGCGGCTCTTCGACGCGATGGATCGTCGCGACGCCGGGAACGCGTGGGTCGTGGGCCAGGCGTCGTGCGCGCCGACCGCGTTCGGCGCGGCCTCGCTCCGCGTCGACATCGCCGCGGGCACCTTCGTTGTGAATGCCGGAGCGTTCGCGGCCTTCGCCGGCGGGAACAAGACGCCGGCCGCGGCGATCGCGAATACGCACGTGGACCTCATCTACATCGACAACGCCGGCGTGCTGCAGCTGGCGGCCGGCGCAGAAGCCGCGGTGAACCCGGTGCCGCCGGCGCTTCCCGCGGGAGCGCTCGGGCTCGCGCTGGTCTTCGTGCAGCCCGGCGCCGTCGACTACGCCGCGGGCCTCGCCTACATCTTCGACATCCGTCAGTTCAACGCGCCGGCGTTCCTGCCCGACGGTACGGCCGGAGCGCCAATCCTGCCGTTCGGCAACGAGAAGACCACCGGCATCTTCCGCCCCGGGGCGGCGCGCTGGGGCGTGTCGATCTCCGGCACGCAGGTCGTCGACGTCGGCGCGACCTACCTGGCCATCGGCACGAATCCCGCCGCGAGCGGGGTCTGGCGCATCCCGAACAACACGCAGGGCGCTTCGCGCAACGCTGCGAACACCGCGGACCTCAATCTCATCGGTCTCAGCGCGACGAACAAAGTCCTGCTCGCTGGACAGACCCCGGTGACCGACGGCGACCTACTGACCGTCGATGCAGCCACGACCGGAGGTCTCAAGTACGCACCGCCTTTGGTCGGGAGTCCGCACGACGCATCGAAGCACACCGATCGGACGCGGAGCGTCTGGGTGGATCCCCGGAACTTCATCCTGCGCAGCGGCGCTGCCGACCTCGCGCTGCGCGGCGCGAACACCCTGTACCAGGCGTGGGCGCTCGATGCGGCGGTAGTTGAGGAGATGGTCTCCGAGTTTCTGGTGCCCGAGGACTGGGGGAGTGGGAACCTCACCTTCAAGCTGTTCTGGACGAACCTCGGAGCGGGCGCCGGCGATGTGGTGTGGTTCGTGGGCGCCGAGAAGAAGGTCGACGGCGACAACGTGAACACCGGCGAACTTACCCAGCAGGCGACGATCACGGCGCCGGCGCAAAACATCCTCAAGGTGTCCAGCGTCTCGCCGGCCATCGCCGGCGTCGCCGGCGCATACATTCGCTTCCGCGTACAGCGTGTCGGCAACGACGCCGCCGACACGCTCGGCAACGACGCGGGGCTTCTCGGCGTGAAGATCGAATACACCGCGGATATGTAGAGGAGGACTGTCATGGCTCAGATCGTGATCGAGGTCTCGGACGAGGCGAAAGCGCTCGCGGAGGAGGCTGCGACGCACTATGGATTCGCCGACGCGGCCGCGCACGCCGAGGAGTGGCTCAAGAACACCCTCATCGGCTATCGCCAGCAGCGGTACGCCGCGGAGCAGGTCAAAGAGAAAGACAAGATCGCGCGCGGCGTCGCGACGCTCTTCGACAAGTAGCCCGTGCCCGCAGGAACGACACGCTTCGACGAGGCGCTCTTCGACTCTGACGCGTTCGGGTTCGATGTCGACACCACGCCGTACGTGAACCAGCTCGCGATCGAGCGCACGCTCAGACGCTCCGCCGCGCCGAAGATGACGCGCCAGGACGACGCGACCCTCAAGCGCACGGCGACGCCGCGGCTGACCAGGAGGCAGGAATGACCACAGGGGCCGATCTCATCACCGAAGTGCGTCGATCGCTCCGGGACTGGCCGCGGCTGCGCGTGGACACCGGGACCGGCGACGGTGCCTCCGACTTCTTCGACCTCGGCAAGGACGTCTCGGTCCAGCAGAACTCGGAGATCGTGTCGGTCGCGGGCATCCCGAAGGTCCGCGGAGTCGATTACACGGTCGACTACGACGCGAACCAGGTCCTCTTCTCGGCGGCCGCGATCCCCGGCAACGGCGTGGCCATCAAGGCGCGCTACAAGGAGCAGGTCTGGCGCGACGAGCTCGTGATCGACGGCCTGAACGCCGGCCGGCGGATGCTCTTCCCGCGCTTTTACCGCCGCGACTCAGCCACGATCACAATCCGCAACAACGTCCGCGACTACCAGCTCGACGGCGCGGACGTGAACGAGGCGAACATGCGCGCCGTGTTCGCGCAGGGCGAGGGCAGTTTCAAGGTCCTGCGCGCGATGGTGCAACCGCTCGGCTCCGCGGTCGACCAGCTCGGGCTGCCGTTCCGCAAGTTCTGGCACGAGTGGCGCGGCGGGCATCCCTTCATCCACTGCTGGCGGATCCTCGGCCAGGGCGACCAGCTCCGTCTCGACGTGATGTACGCCTTCTCGCCGATCGTGGACGCGACGACCGTCGTCGATGTTCCGGATCGGCTGCAGGAGCTCGTGACACTCTGGGCCTGTTCCACCCTCTCGCTCAAGACCGAGCCGCAGCGCGGCCGGCTCGACACCGCGAACGTGCAGCAGGCGAACTTCGCGAACCCGCCGGGCACGATGGCCCAGACAGCCGAGGACTTCCAGAAGAAGTTTTGGGACATGTTCAAGTCGATCAACAGCGAGCCGCCGACGATCGAGGTCCGAGACATGCCGCTCCCGTGGGAGGCCGGCTACCGGGGGTATATCTAGGTGGCGTTCACCGACGTAAAACAGATCGGACCCGAATACGATGCGGGTCTCGATTCCCCGACATACGGCAAGCTCGGCCTCTTCATCAAGCCCCAGACCTTCTTCAAGGAACTGCAAACGCAGCTGCGCGACGAGGTCATTGGTGCTCTGAACATCGCCGTCGGTGACCGTGACCTCAACTTCTGGAAGCGACAGTCGCAGGGCGATTGGTCGCAGGGCGACGGCCAGGTCTATTTCTCAAATCCTGCGCGCTACGACAGCGCGACGAGTCTCGACGTACACACGCCCGGCCAGGTCCGCCTGGTCCCGCAGCCAACGAGAAGCCTCGCGGCGACCGCGACCCTGAACGGCCGCGGCGCCTGCACCTGCAAGCAGAAGGCGTTCTTCCCGTGGGTGGACGGGAAGTACTGCTGGGCCGATGCGACCACGGGCGGCGTCGTCAGCCAAGCGAACACGCCCGCGGTCGCGGTGATCGCCGACATCGTGAGCGACGGCACGACGGTTTTCTTCGCCCTCGCGACCGGCGCCGGCGTCTGGCAGACGCCGGGGAATGTCCCTGTCGGCCTCACGCAATACGACAATCCGGGGTCGTTTTACGGACGGCTCGCATACGACCAGCTGAGGAAGATCCTCTATGCGACGTCGGGGGCGCAGACCGGACTCGCGAAGCTCGAGAAGATCAACGCCGGCGGCGCGAGCACGATCATCTACGACTTCCTCGCTGGACGGCTGGACGCGCTCGAGATGCACCTCGGCAACGTCATCCTCGGATGGAACGATGGCGGGAACGTCCCTGTCGGCGCCGCGGGGTCGATGGGCCAAGCGCGTCTCTTCAAGTACGACGGCACCAACATGACCACGTTCGTTGACTTCCCCAACGGCACGATGGTCGTTGGGCTCAAGTCCTCTAACGGGACCCTGTACGTCATGGTCGACGAGCAGGACCCGCTAGACAAATCGAACGCGCCCGCAACGGTCCACGCCGTCTATGCTGTGAGCGGCTCCACCATCACGCGTCTCAGTAACGTCGACGGTAACTCCGTCGGTGGCGGCACGGGCTCGGTCTATCCAATCGGCTCGCCGACCGAGGCCGAGGCGATCGGCCAGCACGTGTTCTTCCCCGGCACCGGCCACGTCACCCGCTACGACACCGCGCTCGGCGGCTTCTCGCGCTCGCTGGGGGACGACGGCCTGCCGGCGGCAGCGGGCTTCATCGCCGCGACAATGTCGAGCCTCGCTTTCCTCTCCGGCGTCGGCCTGCTCTGCGAGTACGGAGGCGGGGTCGCGACGGGTGGCATCTACAACCTGCACGGCACGATCTTCGGCATCGTGCCGTCGAGTGCGGCCGTCGGCACGTGCAAGCTCACCGGGTCGCGCATGGACGCGGGTCTCCCCTATGTCGGAAAGTTCTGGTACGCGTGGGAGGCGATTTTCTCGGCGCTCCTCGCGGGTGAGTCGGTGGAGATGGAGTATTCGATCGACGACGGCACCACGTGGGTCGCCTGCGGCGGATCCCCGGCGAACACCGTCGGTCAGACGCAAAAGGCGTTCCTCATTCAGCAGCAGAACCCGCATGCCCGCTACCGGGTGAAGCTCCTGCCGAACGGCGGCGTGACCGCAGGGCCAAAGCTCTACTCGGTGTCGGGACGATACGCCGTCCTTAATCCAAACGCGTCGGTCTACCGCATGACGATCTCGGCGCTCGATACGATCCGCGGGCGCGGTAACCAGCTCGACCTCCCGGGCTACGGCAAGGACGCGCTCGACTACCTCGACAACATCGCGCGCAAGAACGAACTCGTGACCTTCTACGAGCCGGACGACTCAACGCGGACCCCACATACGTGCTGGGTGATGCAGTACGTGTCGCCTCGTGCCAGCACATCGAGCGTCTACGACCCAAAGAAGAAGGAGGGCGAGGGCGAGCTCGTCCTATGGGAGGTGGTCTAGTGGACGATCCGACGCTGCCGCGCGTCCCTGTCGTACTCGATGTTGCGCAGCCCGAGGGCGTGAAGGTAGCGCCGCGGTGCTCGATGTGCGGGACCGAGGTACCCGACCTCACGGATCCGAAGCACCATGTCTGCGTTCCGGATCCCGCCGGCGCGGTCGAGACGCCCGAGGGCAAGTTCACGAAGTCCACTCTCGACGAATCGACAAAGGCCTGGGAGAAGACTGAGGCCGAGTTCCGCGCAGCCGAAGATGCGGCTGCGGCCGACGCGGCGAAGGACCCACTTGTCCCCTAGCGCGCAGGAGATCGAGACCGCGCTGCATGCGCACGTGATCGGCCAGGACAAGGCCGTGCGCGAGCTCGCGGTGGCCGTCGCGATGCACGTCGGCGCGCGCGACTACCAGGGCTCGACCCCGCTGCAGAAGATGAATGTGCTGCTCGTGGGTCCGACTGGCACGGGCAAGACGGAGATGGTCTCGCGGCTCGCCGACGTGATCGACGTGCCGTTCGCATCGCTGCCAGCGACGGCGATGACGCAGCCTGGCTTCACTGGGTTCGACCCGGACCAGATCCTCAAGAAGCTGATCCAGCGCGCCGGCGGCAAGGAGCGCGCGCGCGACGGGATCTGCTTCATCGACGAGGTCGACAAGATCGCGCGGCGACCGACCGATGACTCCGACCAGGCGAAAGGCCTCACCACCGGCGTCGGCGTTCAACAGTCGCTCCTCGACATCCTCGGCGGTGCCGTGGTGGAGATCCTGGGGCAGGGACCGTTCGACACGCGCGGCGTGCTCTTCGTTCTCTCCGGCGCGTTCGTCGGGCTCGAGCGCATGGTCGCGGGACGTCTCGCCGCGGCCTCGCGGGTCGCGCGCCCACTCTCCGCCGATCGCGCGACGCTTCTGCGGCAGGTCGAACCGCGGGACCTGGTCGCGTACGGCCTCATCCCCGAGTTCGTCGGCCGCATCCCCGTGGTGATCCCTCTGCGTCCGCTCACCGAGGCCGAGATCGTGCGGATCCTCACCGAGCCGAAGGCGGCACCGGTCCGCCAGATGGTGGAGCGCTTCGCGATGCTGGGCGCGCGCCTCGAGATCGACTCGACATGGCTCCTGCAGGTAGGACGCGAGGCGATCGCGCGCGACACCGGTGCGCGCGCGCTCCTGGGCGTGCTGCAGGCGCATCTTTCGCAGGCGTACCGCGATGCGCGCGATGGCGACATCGTCCACGTCCGCGGTCTCGAGGGCGGCATCGAGATCTCGCGAGCGCCCGAGGTGCTTGTAACCTAGCAAGACACATGAACACCCAGAACCTCGTCGGCGTCCTGCCACGCGAGTACGGCAACGATCCGCAGCCGCTCACGCAGGTCAAGGACAAGTGGACGCTGCACTGGCCGGGCGAGGACGTCGACCCGGCGATGGACGACAACGCCGCGGTCGCTCTCATCACCCGGATCGCGCAGGAGCACATCAACCGGGATTGGGGCGGGGGACAGCGCGGTGGCGGGATCATGTACCACCGCGTCATCGGTCCGACCGGCACCGTCTTCATCACGCGCGACGAGACCGACTGGACCTGGCACTCGAGCGTCGACGGTCCAGGCGGCGGGAACCGCTCGTCGATCGCGATCCTCGTCGTCTACGGCAAGACCGGCGCGTCCACGTCCGCGCAGAACGCGGCGCTCGACGAGCTGATCGCCACGCACGCGACTTACGTCGTCTACGGCCACCGTGACTGGACGCCGACCACTTGCCCGGGCGACGTGCTGTACCAGTACGCGCAGGACCACACCGATGCGCATGGCATCTGGCTCCCGGCGCTGGCGCCCGCGCCGCAGCCGCCTCCGGTGCAGGTCGTGCCCGTGCTCGGCACGACCGCGGCGGATGTCGAGCGCCGCCTGGGGCTCGCGCTCCTGAGACAGAACGGCGCCGCGTCGATCGAGGCCGCGCGTCTCTACGCCGAGCTCGCGCCGCTCGCCGGGATCCGCGCGGAGATCGCCTTCGCGCAGGCCATGAAGGAGACGGCCTGGCTCACGTACCCGCGCCTGGCGCGTCCGGAGTGGAACAACTTCGCGGGCCTCGGCTGCAGCGAGATCTCGCACACCTGCAACGTCTTCGCGACGGCGGAGGCCGGAGTTCGCGCGCACCTCGGCCATCTGCTCTGCTACTTCGGCGATCACTTCCCGGCGTTCTGCAGCTTCGACCAGCGGCACGACCTGGTCGGGCACAAGCATCTGGCGAACGACGTGCGCGAGCTCTCAGGGAAGTGGGCGCCCGCGCCGGACTACGCCGAGCGCATCGTCACGATCGCGGCGAGCCTCGCGTAAAAAGACGGCCCACGATCTCCGCACCTGACGCCCTCTCGGGCCGGGTGGAGCGTGGGCCGCAGAGAGGAAGGTAGCGCATGGCGCAGCGCACGCAGCAGATCCTCGAGGCCGTGCAGATGAGCGAGGAGCAGATCGACTACGCGCTCAAGCTTGTCGACGAGACCGCGGGCCCCGAGCGCACCGCGTACGAGGGCTACACCGGGACCGCCGCGGCGCGGAAGCTCCGCGAGGCCAAGAAGCTCGTCGCGAAAGCGCGCGAGCTCCTCGAATCGGTCGCGCAGTCCGTCCCCGTGAGGAAGGAGGTTGCATCGTAATGCCCAAGATCGCTTACCAGTCGCTCGTGGTCCACGTGCTCGTGCTGTTCAACGTGCTCGTCGCGCTCATCGCGGTCAACGTCGCCCCGCTCGGGATCACCAACCCGTGGCTCCTGCTCGTCGTCATCCCGTTCGCTATCGCCGCCGGCACCTACGCCGCGAATCAGATGAAGTCGATCGGCGCCGGGACGCCCGGCACGGTCGAGACCAAAACCGTCGACGTGAAGCTCACACCGCCACCCGCGCCGCCGCAGTAGATCAGCGGGCCGCCGACCCATGCGGCGGCTTCTTTCATCGGCGGTGCGTGATGAACTCGGCGATGCTTCCAAAGACAATCGCGAGGAAGAACCCGTAGAAGATGACCCTCAGCAGGAACACGATCGTCGCCGCGCCCTCCTGAGGAGCTTCGTACCACGCAACGACGATCCCCATGACAAGCGCGAGCACGAGCGGGACCCAGAGTCGCGCCGGTGTGGTCATCACTGGACTTGCTCTGATCCTAAATAAAGTTTGTTTACCGGCTGAGCGCCTTTGTGGGCCGTACTTCGCTGCGGTCCGTTCCACCCACCACCTTTAGGAACGGGCCGCGCGCTGCGGGCCGACGTCGCCCGGCGGTCGTTTGCTCATTGCGGGCTTGGCGGACGATCCATCAGCGCGCGCTCGTCGGTACGCAGCGAGGATCACCTCGCGGCTGTGGTCGAACAGGTCGGGGTCGGAGGCCAAAGCTGCCTCGACCGTGATCACGGGATTCGCTTGAGGTCGGAGTTCGACCTTCGTGCCTAGCAGACTGGCCAGTTTTTCAACGTCTCGAAGGCTGATGTTCTGCTGCGCCCCTGTTGCGATTCCGCGCCACCACTCCGCGCTACGGGGCTTACCCGTCTTTGGATTGGGCGGCATGCGTCGGCTGACCTCGCTGTAGTTCCACCCGCGCTCTTCACAGAGACGCACAAGCTGGTGAAGCACAACTGATAGGCGTCGCGGATCGCCATCTCCCCTCGGCACGGAACGGCACTCTGCCAGCCCAAGGCTGGAATCCCGCCGAAATCCCAGCCACCCCTTGACAGAGGCCTAGAGTCCAAGCCACACTTGGAACCCTACCACTAATTAGCGCTCCGGAGTGACGAATGGCCCAAAGCGGGATCGAGTTCTATCGGAAGCGCAAAACCCTCCGCCAGGTCGACGTCGCTACGGCGATCGGAACGACCGAGGCGCGCATGAGCCGTATCGAGTTGGGGCAGGAGATCCCGACCGCCGACGAGGTCGACAAGATCGTCGAGCTTCTCGGCGTGCCGCCCTCGTACCTCTTCTCCAAGAACGTTCTCTCGGAGATCGCCGAGCGCGCGAGAGCCGCGTCCTGATGTCCCTCCCATCCCACCAAAGCGTTGAGCGCGCGCCGGCGTCGGCGACGTCCAGTGTCGACGTCGACGCGCGCGCTCGCGCGACCTGCAAGTGCGGATGCGGAGAGGCGACGAAAATCACGACCCACGCGCGACGTGATCGCGGTCAGCGAGCGGGCGAGCCCGTCGACTACATCAAGGGCCACAACACGCGGCTCACGCAGGCCGCGCTCGTCGACCGTTTCTTCACGACGATCCGGGTGAGTCCAAGCGGCTGCTGGGAGTGGCAGGGCGGTCTCACCGCGGCCGGCTACGGACGAATCGGAAACGAGTATGCGCATCGGGTCTCGCACGAGCTGTTCATCGGTCCGATTCCTGACGGTCTTGAGATCGACCACCTTTGCGCCAATCGAGCCTGCGCGAACCCCGAGCACCTTGAGGCAGTCACGCACGCCGAGAACGACCTGCGTGGATCGGCTCCGCACATCGTCGCTCACCGCGAGCGTCGTTGTCTCCGTGGGCACGTAGTCGACGGCGAAAACCGCGTACCGAACGGGACGCGGCCAAACGGCGAGACGAGGTTCATCTGCCGTATCTGCCGGCGGGGTGCGGCATGACGCACTACCCGTTGAAGCGCGCTGTGGCCGGCGAGCACAAGCATCGGCACTTCGAGATGTCGGGCAAGGGTGTGGTCGAGCATCAGCACCGGGTCACGTCTGAGCGACACAGCCACCCCGCGCTCGGACTCGCCTTCGTCAGCCTGCGCTGGATCGGTTTCTCGTGGCCTCGGCTCGGTGGATCCGTGCTCTACGTCGGAACCGCCGCGGTCTACGTGGGCCTCGCGCTCATCGTCCTTCTCGGCTGGTGGTTCTTCGCGAGGACCGTGCGATGGCCCTAGTGCCCGATCGCTTGGTGGTTGACGGCGTCACCCGTGAGGAGGCGCGCAAGCACGGCTACGAGGTCCGCCTGCTTCTCCGCGGTGAGGTCGTCGGAGGCGGAACGATCGTCGCGCCGAACTCGGTGGAGGCCCTCGCCAAAGCGCGGGAGTACTCGCGCTTCTGGCAGCCCAGGACCCCGCACGATGAGGTCGCGGTCGACCGCATCGAGTATTCGACTACGCGCACGACACTGACGACGTTCGCGCCGGATCCATCGGTCTAAGTGGAGACCTCGACGCAGATCACGCGGATGGAGCTCGCGACCGCGGCCGCGGGGATCCCCGAAGGCGACCTGCTCGAGTTCGTCAACGCGCTCCCGTCCGAGCGCGTCGTCGCCGCGGCGGTCCGCGTGAAGGAGATCCGTCGCTCGCTGCAGCGCATGGAGGACGCGCTCGAGATGCGCGTCGGCATCGAGCAGCTCGTGGGCGAGGAAGGGTGGCGCGATCCCGAGAGCGGCGAGGAGTTCATTTACGTCGGCGCGCCTACATGGGAGGTGCCCGACCCTAACGGGCTTCGTGCCGCTCTCGAGACCGCGGGCGCTCAGCCGCGGGATCTGCGCGAGTGCTTCGACACCGTCGTGAAGATCTCGCACACCGGCCTGAACCGGCTCCGCGATCGCAGCGACACGTTCGCCGACGCGATCCGCGACTTCCGGATCCGCAAGTTCGGTCCACGGCATCTTCGCAAGCGGGAGGAGGACCGGTGAAAGACGTCATCGACATCGAGCCCGAGCGCGCCGGCCGCCGTTCGGACCACGGCTCGAGCTCCGACGCGTGGGAGAAGCGCGACCGCCAGGAGGAGATCACGCGCGCGCTCGCGGTCCTGCCGGAGGAGATGCGCCGTCGCGTAGCGGATCCGCGCTCCGTCGTCGGTCCGCTCGTGCTGGCCGAAGAGGCGAAGGAGCGGGAGGCGGCGTTCCAGGCGCTCTGCACGGCGATCCTCGACGAGAACGACTACGCGCTCTACGTCGTCAGGAAGCAGCGCCGGACCGAGCGTGGCGGCATCGAAGAGTACGACGCGGTCGAGCCACGCAAGCGGAAGTCGGCGTGGCGGAAGCTCGGGCGCTACGCCGGTCTCGACGTCGAGATCACCAAGGAAGTCATCGGGCACGCTCACAACGAGACCTGCAGCCGGATCACGCTCGCCAAGCACGGCCTCAAGCTCGAGCCTGGCGAGGACTGCGGGTGTCCGACGGTGTACGCGCGCTACCACGTGCGCGTCACGGCTTCGAATGGTCGGATCGGCTACGGCGTCGGCATCGCGTCGCGCAACGAGCGCGCCTTCAAGGCGCAGGACCACTCGCTCCCCGCGACCGCGTACACGCGCGCGGTGTCGCGCGGCATCTCCGACATGATCGGCGCCGGCGAGGGCGGATCCGACGATCCGGCCGAGACCGTCGACGCTCCGAAGGGCGAGCTGACCGCGCGGCCGGCGGACGCGAAGCCACTGACCACGGAGCAGGCACAGGCATACGGGCTCGCATGGACCGGCGCGACCGATGACCTCCGGCGACAGGCGCTGAGCTTCCTCACCGAGTCCGGGTACAAGAAAGGCGAGTTCACCAAGCGTGGCGCCGACGACTTCGATCGTGTGATGGAGATCCTCGGCGCCGCAGTCCCGGAAACGGCGCCGTGATCGAGCTGCGGAAGATCGGCCAGAACATCGCGGACTTCTACGAGGCGGATCCGCGCCGGAAGAGCTCTGGCGAGCTCGACTTCGGCGTGATGTGGGCCGCGCGGCCGCGTGAGACCTGGCCGACGTACCGGGTCTCGTTCATCCGCGACACCCGCGAGTTCTATGCGTACTCGCATCGCGACGGCCGCTTCGAGGTCCTCGGCACTCTCCCCGAAAAGCTCCCGTGGACGGCGGAGGAGGCGGTCGATCCGTACGCCGACGCCGAGATCGTTATGTCGGGATGGGCCGAGGAGATCCACCGCGGCGGTCTGCCCTGGGCGCGCGAGCGGATCCGCCGCGCGTGCATCGAGGCGTGGAGCGAAGTCGAGGGTCGGCCGTGAATCCGCCAGTCGTCGGCGTCTGCGGAGACTGCCGTGGGACCGGCGAGGTCACCGTCTACACCTGCCCGGGCTTCATCGCGAGCAAAGTCCGCTGCTCGGCGTGCCGCGGCATCGGACGCATCGACGACGCGCGCGCGGCTGAGCTGACCGAGGGACTTCGCCGGCGCGCTGACCGGCTCGAGCGCCGGCTTTCGCAGCGCGAGGAGGCCGCGCGTCTCGGTATGGACGTCGTCGCGTACTCGCGTCTCGAGCACCCGCGTTGAACAGATTCATTTTTAGCCCGAGGACCGGGAACCGATCTAGGGCAGTTGAAAAAATGAGTGCGCGCAGCGCCTGGGGGGAGGGGCGGCCCGGCGTCGCCTCCCCCGATCTCTCGCGATGAGCAAGCCCTACGACGGGACCGAGGTCTCGATCGAGAAGTCGCAGATGCAGATCGACGAGCTCCTCGCCGCGCATCGGATCTCGGACATCCGCTGGACGACGACGTCGGCGCTCAAGCTGCTCGAGTTCCACCACGCCGTCCGGGAGGAGCTCGACGAGTGGTGCTACTCGCGCACCCCGACGTGCCCGAAGTTCGCGCGCGGATCGCACTACGCCCACAAGAAGATCCGGATTCGTGCGGTCCTGGGCGTCCGCATCGTCGTGACCTGGCCGACCGCGGACGAGCGGGAACGACGTCGCCTCATGCGTGTGCTCTGGTGGATGCTCAAGAGCAAGTTCGAGATCGTCGACGCGGGTCTCGTCGTGTTCGAGGAAGAGTTCATGCCGCATCTGACGCTCGGCCAGGGGCGACGGATGTGGGACGCATTCCGGCCGGAGCTCGAGCGGCGCATCGAGGAAGGCACCGATCTCTCCGCGGGCATCGGGGACGACGCAGCGGATCGCCTGCTCGCGATCGGGGCGGGGTCCCGATGAGCGAAGAGACCCAGAAACAGCGCGTGAAGGACCTCATCCGTTCCGCCGGACCCGAGGGTCTCTGCTCGATCTTCCTCTACCGAATCAACATCCCGAACGGCCGCACGCGCGCTTACGAGCTCCGCGACCACGACGGACTCGCGATCGAGGTCGTCGCCTGCAGCCTCGAGGACTACCACCGCGGCGAGCGGATCCCGGCCCACGTGAGATTCGTCGGCCGGTGGTGGACGGGCAACACCTATCAGCTGTCGTTGTTCAGACCGGCGCGCGCGTAAAAGGGAGGACGACATGGCGCTACCGCGACTGATCTTGGTCCGCGAAGAGACAGAGCACAGCTCGAGGGGAAGCTCGAAGTACCTCGTCGCCGGACGCAACGTCGAAGAGGCGATGGACGAGACGCACGACCCGCAGGTCATCGGCACCTACAAGCTCGTCGGCAAGCGGACGCTCCGGCGAGTCGTCAGCACGAAGACGCTCAAGACGCACCGCGTGCGCGGTTGAGGGAGGAACGCATGGCACTGCACAAGCTCGACGCGAAGCGCGCGGAGAAGGCCGCGCGCGAGGGCAGGGCGAAGGTGAAGCCGCTCCGCTCGGGACAGCGTCACCGCACGCGATCGCGCAAGCCGCGAATCGTCACGACGTTCAGCGAGGCGGGGGAGCTGCAGGAGCGCGCCGACAAGATCATCGGTCAGGACGTCTGGCGTCTGCGCTCGCTCGCGCAGGCGCGAGTCCTTTACCTCTTCACGAGTGCCGAGCGGATCTCCGGGTGCCTCGACGGCGTCGTGCGCGCCGGCCGCTACCCGCGGATGTTCCGCTACAAGGCCGCGCTCAAGTACGAGTTCCTCGTGCTCGTCGCGCAGCCGCGGTGGGACCGCGCGAGCGACGAGGAGAAGACGCGCATCGCGTACCACGCGCTGCGCCATCTCGGGAGCGACACCGCCGGACGTTGGCGCCGGACGTTGGCGGACCGAGGGCCACGAGATCGAGGGCTTCTACACGGAGGTCGAGTTCTTCGGCGTCCGTGCGCCCGAGATCAAGAAGATCGCCGAGCAGTTGAAGCTCGACCTGCGAGGCAAGGCAGCCACCTAGAACGGGGAAGGCGGGAACGCGGCGGGGTACCGCAGTAACGGGCCCCGTCGCGCATCAACGAAAGGGAGGGAGCGGTGCCCAAGATCGCGTACATCGAGCGCCGGTTCGCCGCGGGGACGCTCGACGTCATCGACAAGGCGAACACGATCATCGCCGAGTACGCCGCGCAGGGTTTCGTGCTCACGTTGCGGCAGCTCTACTACCAGTTCGTTTCGCGCGACTTCATCGCGAACAAGCAGACGGAGTACGACCGGCTTGGCTCGATCATCAACGATGCGCGCCTCGCCGGTCTGATCGATTGGGAAGCGATCGAGGACCGGACGCGCGAGCTCGAATCGGTCTCTCACTGGAACGAGCCGAGCGAGATCGTTTCGACTGCGGCCGACTCGTTCCGGATCGACAAGTGGGCGACCCAGAAGATCCGCCCCGAGGTCTGGATCGAGAAGGACGCGCTCGCCGGCGTATTCGAGGGTGTGTGCCGTGAGCTCGACGTCGCGTATCTCTCCTGCCGCGGCTACACGTCGCAATCCGAGATGTGGCGCGCCGGCCGCCGGCTGGCCAGATACCGGAAGCTCGGACAGACACCCTTCATCCTGCACTTTGGCGATCACGATCCCAGCGGCATCGACATGACACGCGACATCCGTGAACGGCTCGAGATGTTCATCGGTGCGAAACTCCGACTGCTCCGAGTCGCCCTGAACAAGGACCAGGTCGATCAGTACGACCCGCCGCCGAACCCGGCGAAGATGACCGACTCGCGCTTCGCTGGATATGTCGCCGAGTATGGCGACGAGTCGTGGGAGCTCGACGCGCTAGAGCCGGCGACGCTTGCTGCGCTCGTGCGGGCGCAGATCGAGACGGTCCGCGACGAAGCCAAATGGCGTAAGGCTGTCGGGGAGGAGACCGAGCACCGCACGTCGCTGGCCGCGATTGCCGAGCGGTACGACGAAGTCCGTGAGCTGGTCACGAACTGATGGCGACGACGCCGTACGAGCTCCCGAATGGCCGCGTCGGCGATCTCGGCACCTGCCGCAGCTGCGGTGCCGAGGTCGTGTGGGTCGTCATGCCGAGCGGGAAGCGTCCGCCGTTCAACAAGGACGGCGTCTCGCACTTCGCGACCTGCCCGCAGTCGACGTCGTGGAAGGGCAAGGCGCGCGCATGAGTCGCCGTCGAATGGTCACGCCGGAGATCTGGAAGGACGACGCCGTCGCGAGCATGACGCGCGACGAGCGCCTCCTCTTCGTCGGCATGATCACCATCGCGGACGACGACGGCCGTCTCGTCGCATCGCCGGCCCATCTGCTCGGCGCGATCTACCCGCACGACGCGGACGTCACACCGAAGCTCGTCCGCGCTTGGCGCGATGCGGTACGCGCGAAGAACGCGAACGTGCTCCTCTACGAGTCCGGCGGTCACGAGTACATCGCGTTCGCGAAGTGGACGAACGTCAACAAGCCCACTCACGCGACTCCGAGCAAGATCCCCGGACCACCCCGCGCGCTCCGGACGGCTTCGTGAGGCGCTCCAGAATTCCTCCGGAGAGCCTCCGGAGCGTTTCCTGCGGACCTCCGGAAAAGTTCCGGAGCGCCTCCATCCTAGGTAAGGGTAGGGAAGGTTGGGCTAGGTACGACGTTGCTCCTCCGTTCCTCGCTTCGCTCGGAACTCCGGAGCGCGCTGACCGCGCGCAGCATCGAGAAAACACAATGACGACGGGCCTTTGAGGGGATGGCGAAGGCCGCGCGCGAGTTCGACCTGGTCGAGATGACGGCCTACGCGTGGTGGTCGCTGTCGGCTTTTCCCCGGGAGCGGGGCATTGCGGCGCGTCGCTTCCGAGATCTCGAGCCGAGATTTGTCGACGATCGCGTCGTCTTTCTGGCGATCATCGAGTACGCCGCCGAGCGCCGACCCGCCTCCTGTTCGCGGTGCCAGCGCATCCACGTTGGGTATCACGCGGTCGGGATCTCCGAGCAGGTCCTGCGCGATCGCTACGGCCGGATCCAGGAGGCGCAGTCGGCGATCGACAAGGCCGAGGAGAACGACATCCCGGTCGCGAGCTTTCAGCCGGCGCGCGGTCTTCGTTCGATGACCGAGGTCCTCGCTGACGTCATGCCGCGGTTCGGTCCGCGCGGGCGGGGGAGCGAATGAGCACCGAGGACGAGCTCCGCAACTGCCGCCAGGGCAAGCGGATCCTCAAGAAGCGCGTTGCCGAGCTCGAGCGCGAGCTCGCGGTTCTGAAACGATCTCTTCGCCGCATCTTCGAGGAAGCCGAGTCGCCGGCGCACAACAACATCGACGACCGCGTCGAAGCGGTCCTCGACGCGGCCGAGCAGCACCGGAAGCTCGCATCGTGACCGCCGACGTCGCGCTCGTTCCCGAGCTCCGCGCCGACGAGATCTCGGTCTTCACGCGCAAGTGGCTCGCGTCAGGACACGATGACTGGCAGGAGCTCATCACACCGGACGCGATTCTCGACGGCATCGCGACAGGCGCGCTCGCGTTCGAGCGAGTCCACCGCTGCATGCGCAAGGTCCGCGATCGCAGCCCCGAGGCCGAGGCCTACTCGAAGAAGCACTACGGCGTCGCCGTCTGGGCGTGCGCGGAGTGGCAGGACCTGGTCCTCGTCGAGCAGCGCTTCGGCCCGCTCGGCGCCGACCGTCCGCCGGCGGCCGCGTGGAACGCGTGGTGCGTGAAGTACGGCATGCCCGAGCGCCGCGTCCTCTCGAAGGCGGAGCGCGACGCGGCGAAAGCGCAGAATCGCCCCGGCCTGCCCGCCGGTCCCGAGAAGGGAACCGAAACTGCGCAGCTTTCCAACGGAATCAGCGAACCCACCAAGCCGCGGCGAGCTGCTCGATCTCGGAGCGCTGCTCGTGCGTGACGCACGCTCGCCGATGGCGAGCTTCATCGAGAGCTTTCTCCTCGCCAAGCGGCTCGGCAAGAAGAGCCGCAGCGACTACGCGCGCTACCTTCGCGACTTCGACGAGTTCACTGGACGGACCTCGCTCGAGGACGCGCTCACCGTCGACCACGCCGCGGCGTTCAAGGAGAAGCTCGCCGGCGTCTCGATTTACACCGCGCACAACGGCGTCTCGTACCTCAAGTCATTCGCGAAGTGGTGCGCAGAGTCTGGACATCTGCGCAACGCCATCGGGACGACCGTGCTCACCGGCCTCGAGACACCGCGGCCGCCCGAGGAGGGGCGCGAGCCCTTCACCGACGAGGAGGTCGACCACATCCTCGCGGTCCTGGGCGAGCGCACCAACCGCGACCGCGCACGCGCGCTCGCCTTCGCGTGGCTACTCCTCTCGTGCGGGCTCCGGCGAAACGAGGCCCGCTGTCAGCCACTCATCGACGTTCACTTCGCCGAGCCGCGGCCGTACGTGTTTGTCCGCTGGATCAACGCGAAGGGCAAGCACAAGAGCCGCAAGGCGCGGATGGATCCCGACGCCGCCGCGGCGATCGACCACTACGTGCAGGACGAGCGGCCCGCGCTCAAGGGCCTCCGCCCGAATAACGACCCCCGGCAGGATCCGCTCGCGGCCGAGCCGCTCTTCCTCACCGAACACGGCTACCCGTTCACCGACTCCGGGTTCGGCAAGTGGGCGGGCAAGGTGAAGGACGAGCTCGAGAAGGCCGGCGTCCGAGCGGTCACCGACTGGAAGCCTCACCGCATGCGCGGCACCTGGGCGACCAGGTACAACCGCGCGAGCCGGTTCACGGGCACGACGTTCATGGATCTCAAGGCCGAGGGCGGATGGTCCGACGACCGGACGCCGCAGCGCTACATCAAGCAGCGACCCTGGGAGGAGCTCCGCGAGATGCCGACACCGCTCGAGGCGCTCCGCGCGAACAGGCGGACGGCATGAGCCGAAACGAGAACCCGGCCGCCCGACGGGCCTGGAACGCCGTGACGAACGCGAAAGCGGACGGACGGCTCGTCCGACCGAACACGTGCTCGAGCTGCGGGAAGACCTGCGAGCCCCAAGCGCACCATCACAAGGGTTACGACGCGCGGCTCGATATCGAGTGGCTTTGCTCAGGCTGCCACGCCGCCGTGCATCATCCGAACGGTCACTGCGCGGCGGCAAAGGTTTTCGACATCGACGCGCTCATGGAGAAGCCGCACGCCAACGTAGTACTTAGGGAAAAGGTCAGTTCCAGCAATCAGCGGAACTCGGACACAGTCAGTCCACCCCATGGGAGGTAAAATCATTAGGCAACTCGGGCAGATTGAGCAGTGTGGTGAGCTCCGCTGACTGTAGATCACCACACCCCGTTTTCTAGGCAAACCTCCGCAACTACACCGAGGGCGGCGGGCAGGCCGACTCTCCACATCGTCACCGCGGACCGGCGTGACGGCGGATGGTGGGTGAGCCAAAAGACGTTCTGCGGCCGTCGCGCGACGCTCGTCGACTTCGACCACCTCATCGCGGCCCGCGATTACATCCGGATGCTCGAGACGCCGTCCGACCTCGTCTACGTCATGGCGGGCCATCCGGTGCAGCGCGATCCGGTCTGCCGTCGTTGTCGGCGAGCAGCGTGAACCTGCTCGCCATCGACCAGGGCTCGAAGGCCTGCGGGGTCGCGTACTTCGCCGGCAACGACGTCACGCCGGCGCACACGGATCTATTCCGCCGCGACGGGATCCCCTGGCTCGAGCGCATGCACTACATCGCCGGCGAGCTCACCAAAGTTGCAGCTGCGCGGTTTTGGAATCCCGATGTCGTGGCGATCGAGGACGTCGCGGTGTGGATGAACACGCGGACCGCGCTGCAGATGGCCGAGGCGCGCGGGTACCTAAAGCGCGTGGTGCATGAGCTCTTCCCGCGGGCGCGATACGTCGACGTGAACCCGTCGACGACGAAGGCAGCCGCCGGCGCGTCCGGCGCGCGGGTCCGCGCCAAGCTGCAGATCATGCGCGCGGTCGAGATGGCGACCGGCATGCGCGAGCTCAGCGAGGACCAGGCCGACGCGATCGCGATCGGGTGGGCCGCGTTCGGGATTCTGCAGCGGGCGCGCCTCGAGGAGCTCGGCCGAGACCGCGCCTAAGTCAAGAAAGTCCCCCACGGGAACGGCTGCTAGCAAGCCTTTACCGCCGATTGGCATAAGCGGCCCGTGGGGGGTTCGATTGTGAACGACGCGGGCGAGCAGCGCGCCCGCCCGCGTCCGCGCCCCGCTAGTAGTCCTCGGGTCGCATGAGCGTGAGCCCGCCGACCTCGTTCGGGATCAGCCAGAACGTGCCGAGCTTCGGCGTGTCGAGCACATGCCAACCGTCGTCCTCCGGGACGGCGAGCGCCGCCGCCCATACGCTCGTGAGGAGCGTTACGTCCGTGAGCCCGGGCATCGGCGAGCGCGTCAGGTCCGCCCATGCGTGACGGGTGACGCGCTGCCCGCGGCCGCCGGGTACCGTGCCGCTGACGTCGACGAGCTCGCCGTCTTCGACCGCCTGCGCGTCCGTGTACTCGCTGATGACCTCGAAACCGTCCCAGGGCCCGCCCTCGATCTTCCGCGGCTCGGCGGTCATCGCTGCACCTCGGTCCGCTCGTACCGGCAAGACCAGTCGCCGTCGTGCTCCTCGCCCGCGTCGTTGTAGAGCGCGATCGCGCGGTCGGCGTCGTTGTGATTGAGCGCGTCCAGGATCGGGTAGAGCTTCCCGGCCTTGTCTTTGATGTCGTCGAGTCGGTCCGGCTGCACGTGCGACCAGATCGCGTCGATACCGAGCGAACGCTCCTCGTGGTCGAACCAGTCGCGGATGTGGTCGAGCGCCGCCTTTTGCGCGCGCTCCTCGCTCGCGTAGACCGTCGTCTCGGTGTTGCCCTCGTACTCGGTCGTGAAGACGTAGACGCTCGCGGTCTCGGTGCGTGCCATGTGCCAATCTCCTGGCCTGCCAATCATCAGCCGCGGGAGGCCAATCTCCGCGGGACGCGCGCCGAGCTTCGGCGCGCGTTTCGGCTTTAGGGTTTGCGCTTACGCGTGAACGGTTTCTCGCCGCGGGCCCGGCGCGCCTCCGCGGCGCGCTTGCCGATCTGGCGGCGCGTGATTGCCGTCAGCGAGTCGCGCTGACGCGCGATCGCGTCCGCCACCGCCGGCGGGATGATGATCCGGGCGCGGCCGCCCGCGTCGACCATCTGCAGCGCGATCGTGTCGCCGCGCTCGTCGCGGTACGTCTGTACGACGAACGTCTGAACGTTGCCGAGGATCGGGAGAACGGTCGTGACCGTCGACGGGCGCGTGTTGCGCACGTCGGGCAGTCCGTGCAGCGATCCGATGACGCGGTCAAACGTGTCTGGTGTGTCGGTCACGGTCCTACCCTCCGACCGCGCAGCGCGGGCAGAGACCCGGCTCGCGGTCTTCGATTACGTGGTCGCTCTCGCGGTACGTCCCGCCGCAGTTCGAGCACTCGAGCGCGCCGCGGCACGTCGCGCAGCCGCGGACGTAACTCGTGTGCAGGTGGATACGCGAGTGCGTGTGCGCGGTCGTGTGGCCGGGCAGCGCGTCGGGCATTGCGAGAGACGGGCAGTACTCGCCGGTCGTAACGGCGAGCTGGCCGCAGTTCGGGCAGTCGAACGTTTCGCTTGTCATCGGACGACCTCCGCCAAGAGTCGCGCGAGCGCCGCGAGCGGCGGGTACGCGGGCGATGCGAACGGGACGAGGAGCGCGACGGTCGCGCCCAGATAGAACGCGAGCGCGTACGTCGTGAGCGTCAGGGTCCTGGTCATCGCCGACCGCCCGTGCCCTGGAATACCGGGTGCCCGATCGCGAGGAGACCCTCGTCGCGGTGCAGGTACTCGGGAACGTCCGCCGCGGGGACCTCGTGCGGCCAGACGCCGCCGATCGCCGGGAAGCGCGCGACGCGAGTGCGTGCGGCCCTGATCGAGCCTGCCCATACGGGCCCGTGCTCGCCGAAATAGAACGCGCGTGGTGCTCGGGACATTTGCCAATCTCCCTAGTGCCAATCTCCGGGCTAGTGCCCGGGCGGAGCGCCGCGGAGCGTCCGCGGCGCCGTCGTCCGATCGCTAGCGGCCGTGCTTCGCGCGCTGCGCCCGCTCGGCCAGGTCGGCGAGCCAGGCGCGCGGGTCGGCGCGCGTCGTGAAGACGTCGAGCACGTCGTCGTCGAGCCGGGCGAGTACCGGGAACACGACGCGGCCGAGCTTGTCCCACGCGTCGTACGTGCGCCGTTCGAGACTGGCCACGGGATCGCCGCGCATCCGCGCGACGCGCTCTATGTGGCGCTCCTCGCGCTCGTCGCGGCTCATTTCGCGCCGCCGATCCGCTCGGAGAGTCGCGACGGGCGCGCGGTGTAGCGCTCGCGCGGCGCGAGCTCGTCGGTCTGGCACCGGCAGAAGACGTGCGACGTCTTCGGCATGCGGTACGCGCGCGGCTCGTCGACGACGCCGTCGGCGTCTTCGCCCGCGCGCATCGCGGTGATGTAGACCGTCAGGCGGATGCCGTGCTCGCCGCGGCGCACGATGCGGCCCTGCGCCCGCCACCTGTTGAACGTAAAGACGTCCTCGTACGGCTCGCACGCGCAGCCGCGCTCGGCGAGCGCCGTCTTTACCGCGATCGCGTTCGCGATGCTGTAACCGTCGAATGAGCGCGCGTCTTCGGGTGTGAGGAATCCGCGAGGGTGGACGCTGAGAGAATCGGTCGCCATTGCCAATCTCACCTCTGCCAATCTCGCCGCTCCCGTGCCAACGGTCGCGACTGCGGCGCGTTCTACATCTCGCGTCGCGAACGTGTCAAGCGACGCGCGACCATGAACGGACGCACCGCACCTAAATATTTGGTAGCAGTTCCGGAGAACTTCGCGAAGATTTCCGGAGCGCCTCGGGAGCGCCTCCATCGCCTATAGCGTGTTGCGCGAAACAGGAACGCGCGCGGCTTGGAGTCGAGCGGTCCCAGGTGTTGACCGAGCGGCAGGGCTGAGCGCCGGCGGCAGACAGCGCGCGCCGATTGCGAAGCGCGCGCAGAGCGCCCGGCGCACGACGCGCGGGACAGAACGCGACACGATCGCAGGAGGCGCGCTCCTATGGCCAAAGGCACGCCCGCCGCGCGGGCATCCCAGAAGACGAGCAGCACGCGGGTACAGGCGCACGAGATGCGAGAACGCGAGCCGCTCTGGACGCGGTCGTATCGCGAGACGAGCTGCGCCGGATGCGGCGAGCGGATCCTCGCCGGCGCCGCGGTTCTCTACGTGCCCGACGAGGACCGCACGACGCGGCACTACAGCGGCCCCTGCGCCGACGAGCGATGGAACCGCCACATGAGCCCCGCCGGAGACGGTGCGGTTCGCGAGGGCTGATCTTCAGAGCAGCGGAGCCCCGCGATATCTACGGCGGATGGGTGATGAGCGAACGTGCGACGATCCGACCGCATCGCGCGCGATGTCGTACGCATCGCGGCACACTCGACGACGCTGCAGCTCGTCAACGCATGCGATCCCACACGCTCGACGCATGCGCGCGCTCACATGAGCACGCGAGAGGGTGCGCTGACCTCGCATCAGGTGACCCCAGGGCGCTGGGGCCCTCGTGGGATCGCGTGCGCAGCGCGTCGCGATCATGCCGGGGATGATTAGTCACGCGGGCGCGTACAGGCCAGGTAGGTACCCTGCGGAAATCCGCTGCAGAAAAAACCGGCAGGGTCGGGCGGGGAACATCGCGGCGCGGTGTAACCTCTCTGGCTACATGCAGGATCGCGGCGAGACTCCGCACCAATGGCGCAAGAGCCACGCCGTCGAGATGCGCGACTCCGAGACGCCCACCAGGTACGGCACCGAGGCAGACGCGCCCGAGGCCGTGCGGCAGGTAAAGCGGCAGATCGCGAAGGCGCAGGGCAGACGCGGTGGCCTCGCCAAGCGAAACGCTCGCAAGCGCGGCGCGCGGTGATCGACCGCGGCGACGCCATCGGACGAGCTGCTCGGCGCGGCCCCGATCCCATGCCCGTCGCTCAGGCCGATGACGCCGCGCGGCGCAAGACGTTCGTCGGCGGCCGCGGCGGCGCCGTGAAGCTCCCGGCTCGAGGGCGACGCACAGCCCGGCTGCGCCGGGGGCGCAGCTAGTGGCGGCGCTCTCCTATGCATCGCGGATCGCGCGCAAGGGCGCGAGCGGGATCCAGCAGATGATCGCGAGCGTCGTGAAGGCCAACGCCGCCGACACCGTCGACTTCGGCGCGGACTTCGCCAAGGTGACCGCGGCCTCGATCATCGGCGACACGAAGTCCGTGCCCGGCATCACCGCGATCGCCGGCGGCGCGATCGCCGGGACCGTGATCACGCTGCCCGCGGGGTACGTGAACGACGACATCGACCTGGTGGTCGTCGGTCCCGCGCTCACGACCTAGCGCGGCACGCGCCCTGCGGTAGCCTGTCACCTAGGAGGTGACAGACGTGCAGATCGTTCAGTACGTACATCGCTCCGGCGAGGCGCTCCCCGAGCACGCCAAGGTGACCGAGGTCAGCGCGTCGACGGCGGATGCCGTGCGACCGACGGCACACGGTGCCCTCGACGCATTGCTCAACGACATCAAAGGGGGGTGGCTCCCCGAGAACGCCGACGCCAAGCTGCAGAAGGAGCGCGCCGACGCTGAGGTCGCCGCGGCCGAGGCGGCGCTCGAGGCGGCCAAGGCCAAGCAGGCCGACGCCGAGAAGAAGCTCGCGGCCGCACCGACCGACGACGGCGGGACGGCGGCCTCGACAACGCCGACCGCGAGGTCGGGCAAGCTCCCCGATGACTTCCCCGGGCGCCAGGCGCTCGCGGAGGCGGACATCAAAACCTACGCGCAGCTGCGCGCGGCGGGTGACCCGACGGAGATCCCCGGCATCGGACCGGTCACCGCGGAGAAGATCAAGGCCGCACTGGCGGGGAGCTAGTCATGCTCGCCCGCATCATCATGGCCGTGGTCGCCGGGGCGATCGCGTACCTGGTGTGCATCTTCGTCGGAGGCGTCTTGCTGGTGGGGCTCGGCATCCCGCTCGCGGTCTCCGTCGGTAAGTTCCTCGAGCAGTGGGCCGCCGCGATCGCCGTGCTCGTCGCGATCTGGTACTTCTTCGGTGGCGGCAACTGGACGTTCTGGCGGACCCGGACGCCCTAGCGGCGTAACATCCTCGGCGTTCGCGGAGCCCGGCACGGGTCGGCCTTCGCCTCACGCCGAGGGAGGGTCGCGATGCAGCCGATCCGCACGAAGGCGACGACTGGCAACTACGGCGCGCCGCCAGGCAGCAGCGATGTCAGCGGACTCCCGTACTACCGGACCTACAACGAGACGATGTACCCCGGCGCGAAGGTCCCGGTGATCCACTCGACGTGGGACCTCACCGAGAACGAGCGCAAGGCGATCGCGAACGGCGCGAAGATCGAGCTCGCGATCTACGGCGAGCCGATCCCGCCGGTCTCGCTGATCGTTGACCCGACCGCGGAGGAGGTCGCAGACGATTCGGTCCCTGACGCCTTCTCGCGAGGGTTCGACAAGAAGGAGCCGGCGTGAAGCAAGCACCGCCGCGGCTTGGCCAGGTCGCGATCACCGTGAACGGCGAATGCTGCCCGCGCGCCGAGTCGAAGAGCGCACAGGTCAACTTCACGCAGCGTGTCTTCGAGCTCGAGGGCGGACCCATGACCGGGATGCCTGGCATGGAGCAGCTGCCGACCACGGCGGCGATCTACGACCGCGCGATCGCCTGGCTCGAGGAGATGAAGCGCAAGGCGGTCGCGGCCGGGCTCGACGGATGAGCGAGACCATCACTCATCACGACGGCGCCGGCCGTCCGCACTTCTCGGTCATCGACGAGCAGCGCCTCGCGCGCGCGCGTGGCCTGGTCGCGCTCTGGCGGTCGCGCCTTGGGATCGCCGAGCGCATCGACGTCGAGCTCTTCGAGGACGACGGCCAGGGCGATCGCGAGGAGTGGGCCAAGTGCCTGCCGCTCGAGCGCGACGGCGAAGGTCTGTGGAGCTTCACGCTTGGCCTGTCGGACACGGTCCCAGACGATCTGATCGAGGAGACCGTTGTCCACGAGCTCGTCCACGTGCTCGTCGAGCCGCTGCGCGAGACGTACCTCGGGGCGAAAGCGGCCTGGCTCATCACCACGGTGGATCCGCATCTGATCAACGCCGATCAGGCGAAGGTCGGCGACTATTCCGGCAAGCTCCTCGTCGCTCCCCCAGGCACGGAAATGAAGCCGGTCATCCCTCCGCCCGCGCTCGAGACGTGGGAGACGGTCATCGAGCGCATCGCCGACGCGTTCCTCTTCGCTTATCGGTAACCTCCTAGTTCACAGAGCCGTGTAGGCTTTCGTGCGGATGGCGACCGGGCGTTCGCTCGTCGATCGCGAAGGGAAGGCGCTCCGCTCCGAGGCACCGCGTGAGGTCGGATGCATCGTCTGCGGCCGCGGCACGCTCACCATGCAGCTCCCGGATGGGCGAAAGGTGGATACCTCGCTCGAGCTCGTCGACTGCACCGACTCCAACGCCCACCTGCCCGGCGGGTCGCACGAGGGGAAGTGCCTGGGCAAGGTGTATCGCCACCGCAACCGCGAGATCTGCATCGCGGTCAAGCGCGTGTCGCGCAACTAGTGGCGATCGACACAGCCGCCGGTTCCGTTTCCTCGACCTCATCTGAGGTCGCAAAACCGGCAACGCGTGAGAAGGTCCCCTCGAGGTCCGAGCAGCGTGCGGCGAAACGCGCTGACGAGAAACGGTCTCTCGCCGCGGTGCGCCGCGAGGAAGCCAGCGAGATCGCCGCGGACATGGAGATGGGCTACTACGTCGGCGAGGACGGGATCGAGTGGCCGGCGAAGACGTTCAGCCGCGCCGAGGTCCTGCGCAAGATGGGCTACGGCGTCTGGTTCGTGAAGAACGGGCGCCTGCCGGCGTGGTGGCCCGGGACCGCCGAGTTCCGTCGCCACGTCTCGTGGAAGGTCGCCGTGCGGAGGATGCAGTCGCACCTCGACCTCACGCGGCACAACGCCTGGGCCGGACCGCTCATAGGTCTCGGCGTCGAGGAGATGGGCCGCCGTCTCGCGCTCACGCCGGAGCTCGTGAGCGATCGCGACCTGACCGACCTCATCACCAAGCTCACGCGCATCTTCGCGGACGGCGCGCCGGCGAGTGGCGGATCCGCTCCGGTCCCCGGCGGCGAGTCGAAGCCCGGCGTGGCCGCCCGCTTCACGCGTATCACCGAGACGATCGAGCTCCTCCCCGAGGGCCCGGCGCGCGAGAAGGCCAAGCGCGACTACGACGCGATCCTCACCGAAGCGCGCGCGGCGATCGCGCCGCCCGCAGCGACATGAGCGTCACCGTCTACTCGCCGAGCGCGCCGCCGGACAGCGTCGTCGAGAAGCAGATCCGGCTCGAGGTCATGCGCCGCAACCCGGCGATGTTCGCGACGTATTACATGCGCCCCTCGGACGACCCGGACACCCTCAATCAGGGCGCCGAGAAGTTCCAGCTCAAGGACTTTCACGTGGAGATGCTCGACCTCTGCATCAGCGATCTCGAGAAGGTCCTCTTCCTCGAACCCGCGGCGTACGGCAAGACGACGATGGTCTCGAAGATCTTCCCGATCTACCTGGTCTGCTTCTACCCGAACGTGCGCATCAAGCTCGGGTCGAAGAACAGCGACGACGCCGAAGCCCGGCTCTTCGCGATCCGCCAGGAGCTCGAGAACAACGAGCTGCTCCTCGAGGACTTCGGCGAGTTCCGCTCCGACAAGTGGAAGGAGAAAGAGATCAATGTCGCGCAGCGCACGGTGCGCGACATCGAGCCGACCATCCGGGCCTTCGGTTCGGAGTCCTCGATCATCGGCTCGCGCGCGACACATCTGATCCTCGACGACATCGTGACTGAGCAGAACTCCGGGACGGGTGTCGAGGACGAGACGCGGCGCAAGCTCTCGGTGAACTTCAACACGTCGTTCAAGCGCGTGGGGTATCCGCGCCGGCGTCTCCTCATCCGGTGGGTGCAGACGGTCGTCCACCAGCAGGACCTGGCGCACGAGGTGGCCGCGATGCACGGCCAGATGCCCGACGACGATCGCGAGCGCTGGACCTCCGACAAGGGATGGACCGTCATCCTGCGGCGATCGCTCAACGAGACCACCGGCGAGCCGCTCTGGCCGGAGGTGCAGTCGCGAGAGGACCTCGAGGAGGAGCGCGACGAGGATCTCTTCTCTTGGCTCAAGCGAAAGCAGAACCGCTGCATCGACCCGGCGATGCTCAACTTCCAGCGCTCGTGGTTTGAGGGGAACGCGAACACCATCCCGCCGCTCATCGGCTGCCTCGACCACTCGCGTCGCCTGCAGGAGAACCCGCCGATGCGCGAGGGCATGCGCTACCTCAGGACCGCTGGCTACGACCCGTCGTCAGGTCTCTCCGACGAGGCGAAGTACTGCGCGTACATCGAGCTCGGCTTCGACGCGAACCTGCCCGATGCGAGGCGCGTCTACTACATCACCGATATGGCGCGCTTCCGGATGACGCTGCCCGACCAGGAGACGTTCCTCGTCGATCGCGCGCTCACGCGCCAGGCCGCGCTGACCCTGATCGAGCGCAACGCCGCGCAGCAGTGGATCCTGCAGCTGCAGAAGATCAAGGACGCGGTCTCCGTCGGCTACCACATCGAGGGGCATCACACCAACCCGAAGAACAAGCCGGATCCGGACACCGGCATCTCGGCGATGGCGCCGATGATCCGCGAGGGGCGCCTGCGCTTCCCCTACGGCGACGCGCGATCGCGCCAGCTCACCGAGACGGCGATCGGCGAGTTCACGACGTACCCGCAGGGCGCCTCGAGCGACATGCTCATGGCGATCTGGTTCGCGATCCTCGCCGCGAAGCGCGTCGCGGTCCGCAAGGGCCTGCGCACGTACGGCGGATCCGTGCCCGGCTGGGCGAACCGCGGTGCGTCGCTTGCGACGATCGAGCGCTTCTATCCGACGGTCCGCTCGCCGGCCGAGATCTCGAACTCGCCGGCCGCGGTCGCACCCGACTACGGCGACATCCGCCGCGGGGCTCACGATGCCAATTGACCTCGCCCGCGCCCCCGTTCCGCTGCGGCCGCCCGACGGTCGCCCCTCCGACCAGTACCTCATCAACTTCCGCGACGCGATGATCGACCGCTACCGCGACCGGAACTCCGACTTCGAGACGCTCGTCAACGCCTGGCACGGGTCGCTCTACTCGAGCGGCAACCGGGCGTGGAACATGGACTCGGCGGGCAAGCCGATCCTGCGCGACAGCTCTCGCGGGATGGGGGACCAGCCCTCGCCACACAACATCTACAAGGGCTTCGTCGACGCGTATAAGCGCGCGCTGGTCGCGCTCCCGGATGTCCGCATCCCCAGGCAGCACGGGCGCTTCGGCGCCGACCTCGATGGGCAGAAGCAAGCCGAGCAGTGGGCCGAGCGCATGCGGCGCGCGGCGTACGGCGCCTGGGCCGCGTCGCAGATGGACGTCTGGCAGGTGATGTCGGCGTGGTGGCTCACGGTCTGCGGCTCGCACGGCGAGCTCCTCTGGCCGGACTTCGACCGCGGGATCCCGCTCATCAAGTACACCGCACCCTGGGACATCTACGGTGTCGGCAAGCTCGGCGATCCGATCGCGCTCTCGCGCTGCATCGTCTCCGTCGAGGAGGACCCGCTCGTCATCGCGGGCGACTACCCCGACGAGGCGGAGCGGGGGAACACGCGGCCGCGCACGGATCTCTCGCCGGCGGGGAGCAACGCGGCCGGATCCGAGCCCGACGCGACGCGCGCGAAGCGGCACTCGATCTACTACGACGAGAACTGGTTCGCGAAGATGATCGGCGACGAGGTCGTGGAGCGCGATTACCACGGCCTTGGATTCTGTCCCGCGCTGATCTCTCCGCTGATCATGCTTCCGGGATTCGTGAACCGCGGGCACTCGGTCGCCGAGCAGGCGCTGCCGATGCAGTACTCGATCGACTACGGCGTGAACCTCTGGGAAGCCGGGATGAAGGACGCGATCTTCAAGACGGCGTACGTGAAGGACCCGATCAACGTCCCCGACAACTGGGCCCGCGGCAAGGGCATGCTCATCACGCTCACCGCGGAGGGCGAGGTCGGCGAGTTCGGCGGAGACCCGCAGGCGCTCAACATGGTGAAGCAGCACTTCGAGCTCATGCGCACGATGATGGAGATCAACACCGGCGTGTCGCGCGCCGCGCAGTCCGGTCAGATGGGCGGCTCGATCCAGACCGGGCGCGGCATCGAGAAGTCGCAGGGCCCGTACCTCGCGTCGGTCGAGGAGATCCAGACCGTGCAGTCGATCTTCATGAGCCGGATGCTGCTCTACTGGTTCGCCGCGGCGTCGAATCACGAGTATTGGGACGAGCTCGAGGACAGCCCCGTCAAGATCGAGGGCTACATCAAGCGCCAGTCGGTGTACGAGACCTTCACCCGCAAGGAGCTAAAGGACGTCAAGGCGGTCGAGATCGTGTTCGCGCCGATGGCGCACCTCGGTCTGCACGAGCGGGTGAACATCGCGCTGCAGCTGTACAACACCAAGCCGCCGATCCTGTCGTGGCAGCGGATCATCGAGATCACCGGACTGGTCGACGACATCGAGGAGCTGCGCGCGCAGATCGAGTCCGACAATGCGTGGCGCAATCAGATCATGCGCGACGAGGTCGCTGCGCAGCAGCCCGCCGAGCCCGGCGGAGGCGGCGCGCAGGGCGATCCGACGCAGGCCGATGCCGCGCGCCAGGCGGGGGCGACGAACGTGGACACGCTTCGCCGAGCGGGCGCGGTGCCGACGCCGGCGCGGCCCGGCACCCCCGGCGCGCAGATTCCCGCCGCCGGCGCGCCGACCGGCAGAGATCCGAGCCAGCCGCCCGACAACGGCGACGGCAGCGGTCTCACCGACCAGCAGGTCCTCGATCCAGCGATGCTGCAGAAGGTGTTCGGCGAGCCGCCGGCGGAGCCGAGCTCTCCGCTGCCGACCGGGCTCGGGCGTCCCGGTAAGGGTGGCCAGTCCGTCGAAGAGACGCTGCGCTCAGAGCTCGCGACGGTGCAGCTGCACGGCGACGCGTACCTGGTCGGCAAGAACAAGCTGCTCGTCGACTGGCGCGACAAGAAGGC
>DASYUY010000087.1:0-82419 GCA_036000705.1 Candidatus Limnocylindria bacterium
TGAAGCGGGCGAAGTCCATGTCCGACCAGTGTTCTTGCCAGACCACGCGAGGGTCAACCCCCGACTGGGGGCGTTGTGCAGCGCGCACCGTCGTCGCTATCACGACGCCAGCCTCACGAGCGCCTGGCGTCCGAGGATCGCGAGACGCAGCGCGAGTAGCGCATCGGCATCGGTGAGGTCGGCGCCCGTCAGTTTCGCGATGCGGCGCAGCCGGTGGCGCACGGTGTTGCGGTGGAGGTACAGCTCGCGCGCGACACCGTTCACGCTCCCCTGGAGGCGCAGGTACGCGTCGAGTGTCTGCACCAGATCGTCGTTCCGCGCGTCGGCGCCCAGCGGGCCGAGGACGCGATCGGAGAACGCGCGGATCTCGCTCGCGGGCTGACCGAGAACGAAGCAGTACGGACCGAGGTCATCGAAGTGCGTGGTCCCGCCGTCGCCGCCGTTGCTGCGCCCGAGCGCGAGCGCCTGCTCAGCCTGGACGAGCGCGAAATGGGCACCCGAGGAGCCGGGTTTCGGGCCCGCGACGCCTGCGGACAGCTCGCCGTCGGCGACGTCGGCGGCCACGCGCGCGCGCAGCCGCTCCCCTTCGCTGCGCGCGTCGACGGGCGTGGCCGCGGCGACGACGGCGGTGACGAAACCACTCGCGGTGCGGACGACGCGCGCGTCCTCGGGCACGGCCGCCGCGACGGCGGCGCGCAGCTTCGCGGCCGCTCCTGTGTGGCGGCTCGCGAACGCGATCGCCAGGTACCGCGCGTCGCTCGTCGTGCCCTCCTAACAGAAAAAGCCTCCCGTTCTGGGAGGCTTTCGAGTCTTCGCTTGTGCTGTGCGGCTAGGTCCGTCCGCCTCCCAACGTCTGGTGCGCCTTCTCAAGGACGAGAAGGTCGACCGGGACGATGACGATGATCGGCTGGAACACGAGGTCGTCAGGCTAGTGCGTCGCGCACAACGGGTCAATGCTTACGGGGTGCGGCTCGTATCAGTCGGCTGGTGATTTCCACGATCCGGGAATTACTGCTCGGTTGGGGGCGGACGGCGGTCAGGCGGCTGTTTCGCCGAGCCGCTACAGGCGGGCCAGAGTCCGCGGATCGGGTTGGCCACCGAAGTACTTCTGGAGGCACGCGGCAAAGACGGTTCTCGGGGGGCCGCGTGTGCAAATAGCGTCATAGACGAATGGAATTTCAGATCGTCGGGAAAGTCAAAGATCTCGTCAACCGAACGTCCTTCAATGCTCGCGACCAGCGCGGCGCACTCGCGCAGCCGCGGTCCAAGCATGGGATGCGCCATGTAGGCGGCGGCTTCGGCTAACGACGACACGGCGAACGTCTGCGAGGTCACGCTGTGGCCGAGCCCCGAAATCTGCGGAAAGATGAACCACATCCAGTGGCTCCGCTTGCGACCCGCGCGGAGCTCACCCAGTACGGTCTCGTATACCGGCTGCTGCGCATCAACAAACCGCTGCAGTTGAAAGCGATCGTCCATCGCCCGCGGCGAATCCTACCGATCAGCCTCCGGACATCGCCGGGAGGATCTCGACGACCTTCGCCGCGCTCAGATCGGCGTTCTGTTCGAGGAAGCGGGCGTCCTCGCCGTCGACGAACACGGTCACGAAGCGGCCGAAGGCGCCGTCGCGGAGCACGCGCGCGCCCAGCTCGGGGTAACGCGCGGCGATCTCGCGCTGCAGCGACGCGAGGTCGGTCGCGTCGAGCAGGATCGTGCGTTCGCCGCCGACGGCGGAACGGAGCGGTGTGGGAAGTCGAACGGTGACGCTCACGCGAGCGCCTCCTCGTACGCGAGACGGAACGCGTCGGCGTCCGCGTCGATGACCGGACCCAGCCCGGTCTCCTCGAGGCCGCCCTTGTAGCCGTTGCCGGTGAGATAGAGAACGACCGTCTCGCCGGCGTGGAAGATGGCGCGCTGCGCGAGCTCCCGCGCGGTCGCGACGACGACACCGCCGGCGGGTTCGACGAGCACGCCCTCGGTCGTCGCGAGCAGAGTCGTCGCGTCGCGGATCTCGTCGTCGCTCACCGACGCCGCGCTGCCACGCGTCTCGCGTATGACCTTCACCGAGCCGTCGCCGTCGGCGGGCGCGCCGATGGCGAGCGACTTCGCGAGCGTGTCGGGCCGGCGCACCGGCTCGACCGGCCGCCAGTTGTCGAGCACCGCATCGGACACCGGCGCGCATCCCGCGGGCTGCGCGGCGTGGATGTGGAAGCGCGTGTCGGGCACCAGACCGGTCGCGCGCAGCTGATCCGCCGCGGTCGCTTGACGCGTGAGCAGCGCTCCCGATCCGACCGGGACCACGATGTGATGCGGTAGCTCCCACCCGAGCTGCTCGGCACATTCGAAGAGGACGGTCTTGCTTCCCTCGGCGTAGTACGGGCGCAGCGTGAAGTTGACGAAGCCCCAGCCGTACTCGTCGGCGAGCCGGCCGCAGAGACGGTTCACGGCGTCATACGGTCCGCGCACGCGCACCACAGTCGCGCCGTACGCCGCGGCGCTCGCGATCTTTCCCGGCTCGATGTCTGCCGGCACGAACACGAAGGCGCGCAGACCGTTCCGTGCCGCGGCCGCGGCGACCGCGCCGGCGAGGTTGCCCGTGGATGCGCACGCGATGGTGTCGAGACCGAGCTCGAGCGCACGCGCGAGCGCCAGGGCGACGGGTCGGTCCTTGAACGACAGCGTCGGGTTGCGCGTGTCGTCCTTCAGGTAGAGACGCTCGATCCCGAGCGCGGCCCCGAGACGGTGCGCCGCGATGAGCGGCGTCCATCCGACCGGCCAGTGGGTGGTGGGCGCGGTGACGGGAAGCAGTGGCGCGTAGCGCCAGAGCGATGCCGGTCCGCGCGCGATGTCGGCGCGGAGGGTCTCCGTGTCGAACAGACCGAGGTCGTACTCGGGCTCGAGCGGGCCGAGGCACTCGGCGCAGACGTAGCGCTCGTCGGCCGGTTGCAGCGCGGCGCAGGCGCGACAGCGCAGTCCGCGCAGTGCCGTGATCTCCTTCAGTGTCGTCGCCATGTCCGTTCTCCTCTCAAAATCAAAAGGCCTCCCGAACGGGAGGCCTCGAAGTGCCGAATGGAACGCGAAGACGGGTCGGGCTCAGCCTCCCAAACGCGTAGCGGGCCCCGCCATGGGGGCCATCGGCATGGACATGGAGCTCCGCTGAGCCATCGTCCGAAGACCGTAGCGACGCGGGCTTACCCCCGTCAAACGCGAGGCTGGCGTCTCAGGCATGTTGCACACGGTCCGTACACTGGCGGTCTTTTCTAAGGGGAGGGCGGATCACGTGAGCTTCCAGGACAAGACCCTGACCTGCCGCGACTGCGGCCAAGAGTTCATCTGGACGGCCGGCGAGCAAGAGTTCTACGCGTCGCGCGGACTGCAGAACGCGCCGAGCCGCTGCCCCGCGGATCGCGCCGCGCGTCGCGCGGGCGGTGGCGGCGGTGGTGGTGGCGGCGGCGGATACGCCGGCGGCCAGCGCGAGATGTTCAGTGCCGTCTGCAGCAACTGCGGCAAGGAAGCGCGCGTGCCGTTCCAGCCGCGCGGCGACAAGCCGGTGTACTGCTCCGACTGCTTCGAGCAGCGGCGGCCGCCGAGGAGCCAGTACTAGCCGGTCGCTACCCGCTCGCGCGCGCCCAGTCCGCGTAATCCAAGAAATCGAGATCGCCGGGAGAATGCCCGAGCTGCGTGAGCAGCTGCGCGGATTCGGCGCGGTGTTGCTGGCTGTGCGTGACCAGGTGCACGACGTAGTACCAGAGCGGGTAGTGCTCCTTCGGATCGAGCTCCGCGCTTCGCGCAAGGGCAGCGTCGTCGAGGGTGGCGATCCACGCGCGCATGTCCGCCTCGTCACGCGTCCAGTGGTCGGTCAGCGCGGCCACGTTGCGGTAGTCGGTGGTCGCAAGGGTCTTCCGCCACTCCTCCTCCGGACGACGCTGTAGCCGAAGGCGCCAGCTGCACTCGACGTCCAGCGTGTGCACGAGAGTCGCACGCAGATCTCGCCCCACGATCACCGATCGCAGCCTGAACTGCGCGTCGGTCAGGCGCGTCGCGGTGGCCAGGATCCGCCGATGAGCCCAGTACATGTAGTCGAAGAGCGTCGCGACCTCGCGCTGTCGCATCCGCCGATGCTATCCGCATACGATGGTCGCATCGAGACGATCTGGCGTCCGAGCGAAGACACGATCGACCGCGCGAACATCACGCGGTATCTCGAGTGGCTCGCGCGCCACCGCGGCCTGAGCTTCACGACGTATCAGGATCTCTGGCGCTGGTCGGTAAGCGATCTCGACGCGTTCTGGTCGTCGATCTGGGACCACTTCGGTGTTCGGTCGAGCCGGCGCTACGAGCGCGTTCTCGCGCGCGACGTGATGCCCGGCGCGTCGTGGTTCCCCGGCCCCGAGCTGAGCTATGCGGAGCACGCGCTGGCCCGGCGCGACGATCACCCCGCGCTCGTCGCCCGCTCGGAGACGCGCGGACTGGAACGCACCGAGACGATCAGCTATGCGGAGCTCGCGCGGCAGGTCGCGGCTGTTCGCGCGGGCCTCGTGCGGCTCGGCGTGACGCGCGGCGACCGCGTCGTCGCCTACCTGCCGAACATCCCCGAGACCGTCGTCGCCCTGCTCGCGACGTCGAGTCTGGGGGCGACCTGGTCCAGCTGCTCACCCGACTTCGGCACGCGCGCGGTCGTCGACCGCTTCGGCCAGCTCGATCCGAAGGTCCTCTTCGTCGTCGACGGGTACCGCTACGGCGGCCGCGACTTCGAGCGCACGGGCGAGCTCGCCGAGATCGAGCGCGCGCTGCCGAGCCTGCGGACCACGGTCGTCCTCCCCTATCTGCATCCGGAGGCGACCCCTGCGCGATCGGCGTCGCGCATGTCGTGGGCCGAGCTTGCGTCGGACACGGCGCCACTCGAGTTCGCGCAGCTGCCGTTCGAACATCCGCTGTGGGTGCTGTACACGTCGGGCACCACCGGGCTGCCGAAGGGACTGGTGCACAGCCAGGGCGGGATCCTGCTCGAGCACCTGAAGTCGCTCGCGCTGCATCAGGATCTCGGCGTCGACGACCGCTTCTTCTGGTTCACGACGACGGGCTGGATGATGTGGAACTACGTGCTCGGCATCCTGCCGCTGGGCGGCACGGCGGTCCTCTTCGATGGCAGTCCCGCGCATCCCGACATGAGCACGCTATGGCGCTTTGCCGCGGACGTCGGCGTCACGTATTTCGGAACGTCGGCCGCGTTCATCCAGGCGTGCATGAAGGCGAACGTCGCTCCGGACCGCGACGCCCTGCGTCGCGTGCGCGCCGTTGGCTCGACCGGCGCGCCGCTTGCGCCGCAGGGCTTCACCTGGATCGTCGACGCGCTCGGGCGATCGGTCCCGGTCGGCAGCGTGAGCGGCGGCACTGACGTGTGCACCGCGTTCCTGCAGTCGTGCCCGCTGCTCCCGGTGCGTGCGGGCGAGCTGCAGTGCGCGGCGCTCGGAGCGAATATCGAGGCCTATTCGCCGGAGGGGAAGCCCATCATCGGGGAGGTCGGCGAGCTCGTGATCACGCGGCCGTTGCCCTCGATGCCCGTGTACCTCTGGAACGACCCCGACGGGGCGCGTTATCGCGCCAGCTACTTCGATGTGTTCCCCGGCGTGTGGCGCCACGGGGACTGGATCCGCTTCAACGCCGACGGCTCGTCGGTGATCTACGGGCGCTCCGACGCGACACTGAATCGCGGCGGCGTGCGCATGGGCACGGCCGAGTTCTATCGGATCGTCGAGCAGCTTCCGGAGGTAAGGGACAGCCTGGTGGTCGAGGTGGGTGACGATAACGCCGAGCTCGTCCTCTTCGTCGTGCTCGCTCCGAACGCGACGCTCGACGATGCGCTGCGCCGCCGCATCAACGACACGCTGCGGCGGGAGCTGTCACCTCGTCACGCGCCGGATCGCATCCTCGCCGTGTCCGATATCCCGAAGACGCTGAACGGCAAGAAGCTCGAGGTCCCGGTGAAGCGGCTGCTCATGGGGCAGCCGATGGCGGGCGCGGTGAGCGAGGGCGCGGTCGCGAATCCCGCGAGCCTCGGCCTCCTCGTCGATGCCTACCGCGAGGCGGCGCCGGCGGCGCGTTAGCTCGCGATACGGTCCAGTGCCTGACGCCCGAGAAGCGCGAGGTGCAGCGCGAGCCGATCGTCGGCGCTGCTCAGCTTCGCTCCGGTCAACTGTCCGATGCGGCGTAGCCGCTGGCGGACGGTGTTTCGGTGCAGATAGAGCTCACGCGCGACGCCGTTCACGCTTCCGTGAAGCTTGAGATACGCCTCGAGCGTGCGGACAAGATCGGCGTAGCGCTCGTCGCCGTCGGCGAGCGGACCGAGCACACGGTCGGCGAACGCCTCGATATCGCTCTCTGGCTGGCCCAGGACGAAACGGTACGGGCCCAGGTCCTCGAAGTGCGTGGTCTTCGCCTTGCCGCCGTTGGTCCGCGCGAGCGACACCGCCTGCTCGGCCTGGAGGAGCGCGAGGTGCGCGCCCGTCGCGCCACGCTTCGGGCCTGACACAGCGACGGTGAGCTCATCGTCCTCCGCGTCCTTGGCGACGCGACGGCGCAGCCGCTCCCCCTCGCTGCGCGCGTCGACGTCCTCATCGACCTCGAATACCGCTGCCACCACGTCGGCCCGCGTCCGCACGACCCGCGCATCGGGCGGGGCCGCCGCGGTCACCGCGGTGCGCAGGTGCCCGTTGGCGCTGCGGCTCGAGAACGCGATCGCCAGATATCTCGTGTCGCTCATGTCTCGTACCTCCTTAGAAAACGAAAGGCCTCCCGTGTGGGAGGCCTGCAGCGGAACGCTGAAAAACGGGTCTGCGAGCTAGCTGCCGCCTCCCAAGCCGTGGTCGCTCATCGCACAGACGCAAGTGCAATGGGCCTCGGGCATGACCATGGCGGCGCAGTGGTGAAGCATCTACGTTGAAGTTAGTCCGCCGTCTGCGCTGCGTCAACGGTTCTGCGAGGATTGCGGACATTCCATGAGCGCCTCTTTCCGACTCGCCGTCATCGGCGGCGACGGCATCGGTCCCGAGGTCACGCGCGCCGCGCTCCGCGTCCTGGACGCGGCCGAAAGGCGCTTCGGCTTTTCCACATCGCGCGAGGAATTACCGTGGTCGTCGGCGCGTTACCTGGAGTCGGCCGGCCGCATAACACCCGAGGACATCGACGGGCTGCGCGAGTTCGACGCCATCCTCTTCGGTGCGATCGGCGATCCACGCGCGCCCCGCGGCGTGGTCGAGCGGGACGTCATCCTGGGCATGCGACGGCGTCTCGACCTCTACGTCAACCTGCGCCCGATCGTCGCGTACGACGACCGGCTCGTGCCCCTCAAGGGCAAGCGTACCGAGGACATCGACCTTGTCGTGGTCCGCGAGAACACCGAGGACGTCTACGGGCAGACGGGCTGGGTCACCGGCAGCGGCAAGGACGAGGTCGCCGAGGTGCCGATGCGGTTCACGCGCCCGGGGATCGAGCGCGTCGTGCGCTACGCGTTCGAGCTCGCGCGCACGCGCCCGGATCGGCACCTGACCCTGGTCGACAAGGCCAACGCGATCCCGGTGCAGGAGCTCTGGCGCCGCATTTTCGACGAGATCGGTGAGGAATTCGGCGACGTGACGCGCGACGCGATGTACGTCGACGCGGCGTGCATGTGGCTGGTGCTCAAGCCGGAGCAGTTCGACACGATCGTGACGACGAATCTGTTCGGCGACATCATCACCGACCTCGGCGCTGCGATCTGCGGCGGTCTCGGCGTGGCCGCGTCAGGCAACATCAATCCGGGTCGCGTATCCATGTTCGAACCTGTTCACGGCTCGGCGCCAAAGTACGCGGGCAAGGGCGTCGCGAGTCCGGTAGGCGCCATCGGCGCCGTCGCGCTCCTGCTCGAGTACCTCGGCCAGAGCGACGCGAGCCGCGCGATCGAGGATGCTGTGCGCGAGGGCCTGCAGAGCGGACGCATCAAAGGCGTGGAGGCGGGTAGTCAGAAGACCGACGAAGTCGCGAACATCGTCGCCATGACCGTGGCCGGCTGAGGACCCCGTGAGCGAACGCATCCATGACGCGATCGTCGCCGGGCTCGGCGCGCATGGCAGCGCCGCGGCGTATCAGCTCGCGAAGCGCGGACAGAGCGTCCTCGGGTTCGAACGCTTCGCGCGCGGACACACGCTGGCCTCGTTCGGCGGGCTCTCGCGGATCATCCGGCTCTCCTATTACGAGCACCCAAGCTATGTCCCGCTGCTCAAACGGGCCTGGGATCTCTGGCGCGAGCTCGAGCGCGACAGCGGCGAGAGCCTGCTCACGCAGACCGGCGGCCTGTACATGGGGCCACCGGACGGCGAGCTCGTCTCCGGTTCGCTCGCGAGTGCGCGAACGCACGACCTCGAGCACGAGCTGCTCGACGATGCGCTGCGGCAGCGCTATCCGGTGTTCGCCGTCGATCGCGACTGGGTCGGCGTCTTCGACGTGCAAGCCGGCTGGCTCGCGCCGGAGCGTTCGGTCGAAACGCATCTCCGCATGGCCGAGCGGCACGGCGCGACACTGCGGTTCACCGAGCCGGTCGAGCGCTGGGAGCGCGACGGTGAAGGCGTGCGCGTCGTGACGGCGCGGGGCGACTACCGGGCCCGCCGTCTTGTGATCACCGCCGGTGCGTGGCTGTCACGTTTGCTGCCGGAGCTCGCGCCGCATCTCTGGGTCGAGCGCAACGTCCTCTTCTGGTTCGAGCCGCGGGGCGAGCTCGATGCCTTCGCGAGGCTTCCCGTTTACATCATCGAGGACACCGACCGCCTGTATTACGGGTTCCCTTATGACCCAGCCAACGGCCTCAAGATGGCGGGACTCCACTTCGGCGACCGCGTGGACCCGGACACGGTCGACCGTGAGCCGAGCGCGACCGATGAGGAGCGCGTCCGCGCCTGGCTGCGCCGGCGCATGCCGCTCGCGAACGGCGAGCGCCGGCGCGCGCAGGTGTGCCTCTACACGAACAGCCCGGACGGGCACTTCATCATCGACCGCGAGGGACCGGTCGCGTACGCCTCCGCCTGTTCGGGCCATGGCTTCAAGTTCGCCAGCGCCGTCGGCGAGATCCTCGCCGACCTCACGATCTCAGGTCGTTCGTCGCTCGATATCGCCTTCCTGTCGAGCGACCGTCTGGCGAGTGGGACAATGAAGGCATGAAAGACATCGTTCTCATCGACGGCGCGCGCACCCCGTTCGGCACGTTCGGCGGCGCGCTGCGTGACACCTCCGCGACGGACCTCGGCGTGATCGCGGCGAAGGCCGCGCTCGAGCGCTCGAAGGTCGACCCGAGACAGATCGATCACGTCATCTTCGGCAACGTGCTGCAGACGTCGGGCGACGCGGTGTACCTGGCGCGGCACATCGGCCTGAAGGCCGGCGTGCCGAAGGAGGTCCCGGCGCTGACGATCAATCGTCTGTGCGGCTCGGGCCTGCAGGCGATCCTCCTCGGCGCGCAGGAGATCCAGCTCGGCCAGGCCGAGTTCGTCCTCGCGGGTGGCGCCGAGAACATGAGCATGGCGCCGCACCAGATCCGCGGCGCCCGCTGGGGACTCCCGCTCGGCGAGCAGACGCTCGAGGACTATCTGTGGGTCGCGCTCGTCGACTCGTACAACGGACTCGGCATGGCGAACACTGCTGAGAACCTCGGCCGCAAGTACGGGATCACACGCGACGCGGCGGACGACTTCGCCGAGCGGAGCCATCGTCTCGCGACGAAGGCGCGCGAGGACTGCCGGTTCTCGAAGGAGATCGTTCCCGTGGAGGTCAAGCAGAAGAAGGGGACCGTGGTCGTCGACAAGGACGAGCACATCCGTCCGGATACGACGCGCGAGGGTCTCGCGAAGCTCATCGCCCGATTCGAGAAGGACGGCACGGTCACGGCGGGCAACGCGTCGGGCATCAACGACGGCGCGGCGGCGATGGTCATCGCGTCCGCGGACGCGGCCGCGGGGGCCGGACTGACGGCGATCGCGCGCATCGTCTCCGGCGGCGTGTGCGGCGTCGACCCCGACATCATGGGTATCGGACCCGCGCCGTCATCGCGTCAGGCGCTCGAGCGCGCGGGCAAGAAGATAGGCGACATGGATCTCGTCGAGATCAACGAGGCCTTCGCGACGCAGTACCTCGCGGTGGAGAAAGAGCTCGGCCTCGACCGCAGCAAGACCAACGTGAACGGCGGCGCGATCGCGCTCGGGCATCCACTCGGCGCGTCGGGCGCGCGTCTCGCGCTGACGCTCGCGTATGAGCTACGTGAGCGCGGCGGCCACCACGGGCTCGCGTCGCTCTGCATCGGAGGCGGTCAAGGCATCGCGGCGATCATCGAGCGCGTGTAGGTCGCGTCGCGGCTCCTACTGCGCCGGCTCGAGGCTGCGGACGATGCGCACGAGGTCGGCGAGCTCTAGGTCGTTGGAGATGACCTCGTAGGTCGCGCCCGACTCGTTCCACCACAGGTCGATGATGTCTGGCGGCTGCGGGTTCCGAGGGTCCGCCGGGGGCGTGCCGATCCGCACGTGAATCGCCGCGCCACGCGCGTCGACGGTCCCGCTGTCGACGAGCCCGTCCTCACGTCCGGCGTAGCTCACAACCCCGAGCTGAGCATTGATCAGCAGCCATCCACATCTCCCGTGGGACAAGACCGTGCTCTGGTACACCACAAAGTAGCCGTTAGCGGCGGGCGAAGAGTTCGGGTATGGCACGAGCGAGAAGGACGCCGACGGTGACGGGCAGTCGGCCGAGCCGCGGAATGCCGCTGGGATCCACGTCGGCCGCAGCATGACGAGGTCGGATGGAAGTGCGTACCGGATGGAGGCCCACTGCGCGTCCTCTCGCGCGGCGAACGCGTCGGCGCTCGCGGCGGGAACGACGCGGGGCTCGACGCGAAGACCGCTGATGGCGCCGGCGACGACAATGGCGAAGATCGCCGCCGCGCCGACCACCGCGATCGTCGACACGTGCGGTGTCGAACGACGCTCGCGGACCCAGCGCGACTCGGGCGGGAGCGGCATGCGATCCGTGGACTGCCGAAGCGCACTCACGATCCACTGCTCTGACGGAGTCGTCATTCCTGAACCTCCACGTGCCGGCGCAGCGCCGCGATAGCCTGAGTCGTCGTCGCCGAGACCGTCCCGCGCGCGACGCCGAAGAGCTCGGCGGTCTCCTCTTGTGACATGCCGACGACGTAGCGGGCGACGACGATCTGGCGCTGGCGGAGCGGCAGTCTGCGCAGCGCGATCAGCACGTCACGCGACGCGTCGAGAACGCTCGGCGCCTCGCGATCGGTCAGCAATGTCCACGGCAGCAGGACCCGCTCGCGGATCCGCCGGCCACGCCACGCGCGCGACGCGACGACGAAGATCCATCCATCGACCGAGGTCACGGGCTGGTCCTTGCGCCGCTCAAGACCCTTCACGAACGCGTCCTGAAGGGCATCCTCGGCCTCGTCCGGTCGCGCGCCGAGCGCGCAGAGACCCCGGTAGACACGAGGGAAGGCACTGCGGTAGGCGGCCTCCCACCGCACGCGTTCGGTCGCTGTGTCCACGGTGATCGCGGTCACGAGGTGAAGAGTAGAAATCGGTCCAAAATGCTTAGTGCCAGTGGATCGCCGGGACCATCGTGGGCATCGAATCGCGAACGCACCGGCATGATCCGCGGCTTCGATCACGTCGTCCTCGTCGTGCCGGGTCTCGCGGCCGCGATCGCCGAGCACCGCGCGCGCGGCTTCACGGTCACGCCGGGCGGCGAGCATGCCGGCGGCCTGACGCACAACGCGCTCGTCGGCTTCCAGGATGGGAGCTACCTCGAGCTCATCGCGTTCCACGACCTCGCCGCGGCGCGGGGGAAGCACAGCTGGGCACCGGTCGCTGAGCGCGGCGGCGGCTGGGCCGACTTCGCGCTCCTGTCCGATGACCTGCCCGGTGACGTTGCCGCGCTGGGCGACCTCGTTGCGCGACCCCCGGAAGACGGTGGACGCACACGGCCAGACGGTGTCGCGATCGCCTGGCGCGTCGCGCGTCTCCAGACACCGCTGCCGTTCCTGATCCAGGACCTGACGGCGCGCGATCTTCGCGTGCCCGGTGGCAACACGGCGAAGCACGCGAACGGAACGTCAGGTCTCGATCAGGTCGTTCTCGGCGCGACGGACCCTGCGCAGGTGGGCGAGCGCTACGCGAAGCTGCGCGCACGTGGGGCGCCGGAGATCGCGATCCGGCGCTCCGAACGCGACGACCTGCTCGACGTGCAGTTCCGCCGGGGTGCCGGCTAGGGCGGCGTCTCCCTGGTCATGAGCTGGTCGTGAGTCTCGCGCGCGGTCACGAGTCGCGAGGCGCCGTCCGCCACGGCCACGACCGCGGGTCGCCTCGCCATGTTGTAGTTGCTTGCCATCGCGAGCTGGTAGGCGCCCGAGACGGGGACCGCGACGAGATCGCCGACGCGCGGGAGCGGTAGCGCGACCTTCTGGATGAGGATGTCGCCGGTCTCGCAGTACTTCCCCGCGATCGCGACGTTCGTCACTCCGCCGTCGTTGACCCGATTCGCGAGCGCCGCGGTGTACTGAGCTCCGTACGCAGTGGGGCGGATGTTGTCCGACATGCCGCCGTCGACGGCCACGTATGTTCGCGCGCCCTTCTTCACCGATCCGACGCGGTAGAGCGCGACGCCCGCCGGCGCGATGATCGAGCGGCCCGGCTCGAGCGTGAGGTCCGGTGGGTCGAAGCGATGCGTCTTGGCCGCGGCGGAGACGGCCCCTGCGACGGCGCGGACCATCTCGGCGACGTCCACTGCGGGGTCGTCGGGCGTGTAGCGGACCGCATAGCCACCACCCGGGCTCATCTCGCGCATCACGAAAGCGGTCGTCTCGCGCATCGCCGCGGCGAACGCGAACACGCGACCGACCGCGGCGCGGTAGGCCTCGAGATCGCGGATCTGCGACCCGATGTGCGCGTGCAGACCGCGCAGGTCGAGCGAGGGTTGGGCGAGGATCGCGCGAACGCCCTCCGCCGCCGCGCCACTGGCGATGTCGAGGCCGAACTTCGTATCCGTCGCGCCGGTGAGCAGATGCGCATGCGTGTCCGTTTCGACGCGAGGTCCCACGCGCAGCAGCACCGGCTGCTTCATCCCATACGCCGCCGCGAGACGGCCGAGGGGCGCGACCTCGTCCAGATTGTCGACGACGATGCGCGCGATCTTCTGCTGGAGGGCGAAGTCGAGCTCGTCCTCGGTCTTGTTGTTGCCGTGAAAGAAGATTCGGTCGCGCGGGAACTTCGCGACGACGGCGACGTGAAGCTCGCCGCCGGATACCACATCGAGGCCGAGCCCTTCGGACTCGATCAGCTCGAGCAGCCACGGCGCGACGTAGGCCTTGGCGGCGTAGCAGACGGTCGCGCGTCCGCTGTAGCTCGCGGTGACGGCGTCGCGGATCGCCCGAGCGCGCGACCGGATCGTCGCTTCGTCGTACACGTACAGCGGTGTCCCGTATCGCACGGCGAGCGCGACCAGATCGCAGCCGCCGATCGCGAGCCTGTTCCCCGCGAGGCGCGTCGTGTCAGGAAAGAGATCGGCGGGGAACGTCATCGCAGCACGGATGCTATGGCCGCGATGGTGACGACCACGAACCACGGCGGCAGCTTGCCGAGGAGCATCGCGAGCGCGGCCAGCGCGAACACGGCATCGACCGGTCGTCCGATCGCGCTCGTCGCGACCGGCGTGATGAGCGCCGCGAGCAGGATCCCGACCACGGCGGCGTTGATCCCGAGCAGCGCGCCTCGCGCGTCCGAACGCACGCGGAGCGCGCCCCACGACGGAAGAGCCGCGAACACGAGCAGGAACGCCGGCAGGAAGATCGCGATGAGCGCGAGGCCGGCGCCGAACGGACCGCTCGGAGGCCGCGTCGCGAAGAGATCGCCGACCGCGGGGAACGGCGCGATGACCGCGCCGAGGTACGCGGCGAACGTGAACAGCGGTCCGGGCACCGCCTGCGCCGCTCCGTAGCCCGCGAGGAATCGCTCCTGCGTCACCCATCCGGGCGGGACGACCTCGGCCTGCAGCAGTGGCAGCACGACGTGACCGCCGCCGAAGACCAGCGCGCCCGACCGATAAAAGGAGTCGATCAGCGCGATCTCGCCGCTCGGCACGGTGACGCGGGCGAGCGGAAGCACCACGAGCAGCGCCAGGTAAAGCGCACCGCAGGTGAGCGCGACGCGGCGTCCGATCGGCACCACCACGTCTGCGGGCGCGACCACTGCGGAAGCCCGCAGCAGCAGCCATCCGATGACGCCAGCGGCCGCGATGACGGCCACCTGCGTCAGCGCGCCCGGGAGCACCAATACGGCCGCCGCGGCCGCGATCGCGAGAGGTCCGCGGCGCAGGTCCCAGGCGAGCGCGCGCGCCATGCTCCAGACGGCGAGCGCGACGACCGCGACCGCGACGAGCTTCAGGCCACCGATCCAGCCCGCGCTGTCGGCGCCGAGTCGATCCACGAACAGGCCGAACAGCACCAGCGCGACCGCCGATGGCAGCGTGAAGCCGAGCCAGGACAGGAACGCGCCGAGCGGTCCGGCGCGCAGGAGGCCGATCGCGATCCCGACCTCGCTGCTCGTCGGACCCGGCAGCGATTGACAGAGCGCGACGATCTCGGCGTACGCTCCCTCGTCGACCCAGCGCCGGCGCACGACGTATTCGCCGCGAAAGTAGCCGAGGTGCGCGATGGGTCCGCCGAACGATGTGAGGCCGAGACGCAGCGCGACGAGGAAGACCTCGAGCGGCGATGATGGGTGCGATGCCCCACTACGTGAAGTCACACGGCCTCGGCAACGACTACATCGTGATCGATCCGGCACGGGTGCCGTTCGCGGTCACGCCGGAAGCGGTCCGTCTCATCTGCGATCGCCACCGCGGCGTGGGCTCCGACGGCATCCTGCTCGTCTCGCCCGGCGATGGCGCGGACTTCGGCGTGCGCATCTTCAATCCCGACGGCAGCGAGGCGGAGAAGAGCGGCAACGGCGCGCGCATCTTCGCGAAGTTCCTTCGCGAGCACGGCTACACCGACCGCGATCAGTTCACGCTCCGAACGGCCGGCGGTCGCCTGGCCTGCGCGCTGGAGCTGGCCGACGATCGCGTGGCGCAGGTCACGGTCGACATGGGAAAGGCGCGCTTCGATCCGCTCGACGCGATCGAGGTCGACGGCAAGCGGATCGAGGTGACCTCGGTCTCGATGGGGAACCCGCACTGCGTTGTCGCGGTTCCGGACCTGGCGGCGATCGACGTCCACGCGCTCGGACCGAAGATCGAGCGCCATCCCGCGTTCCCGAAACGGACGAACGTCCAGTTCGCGCAGGTCCTGTCGCGCGCGGAGGTGCGGATCCTGATCTGGGAGCGCGGCGCGGGCTACACGCTCGCGTCGGGATCGTCGAGCTGCGCGGTCGTCGCGGCCTGCCATCGGAGGGGCCTCGTCGATCGCGACGTCACGGTGTCGATGCCCGGCGGTCAGCTGCGGATCACCATCGCCGAGGACGGTGAGGTTCGCATGCGCGGACCGGTCGAGGAGATCTGCACCGGGGACCTGAGCCCGGACCTACTTCACCGCCTCGGTCAGCGCAGGTCGGCCCAGGTGAACAGCACGGTGAACGCGCGACACCACACGACCACCGACTTGTAATCGGCGACGGACGTTCCCGACGGGAGCTCGTAGTTGAAGCTGCCATTCGTCGCCTTGAGCGCGCCGAGGTAGAGGTCGCGGCCGCCGTCGTATGCGCCACCCATCCCGCGCGCGAGGTAGACGTGCAGGTCGGGTCCGTTCTGGATCGCCACGTTCTCGAAGCGCAGGAACGTCTTGCCGTCGAGCTCGACGAGCGAGACCGGGCCCGTACCGCGATGGAGATCGTCGACACGCTGCAGCTGCCCCATCGCGAGCACCTTCGGACCCGCGGGCGCGGCCGTCGCCGCCGCCGTGGCGGCGCCGGAGGGCGTCGGCGCGACGGTCGCGCGAGGGGGTAGGTCCTCGTGCAGCGTCGTGGTCAGGAAGAGCGGCGAGATCGTCCACCAGCCGAACGCGCCCGCCGCGACGAGCACGACCGCGAGTGCGGCCTGCGCCAGACGGCTGCTGCGTAGCAACGTGAACACCGGCACACAGTCTAGGTAGGCCACGTGACGGGCCGATGACACGCCGCGCTTGCTAACCTTCGCAGATGAGGGCCCCCGATCAGGACGCCGTCGTCGCGCCGCCGCGCGGTTTTCGTGACATCCTGCCGACCGAGGCACGCGAGCTTCGCGCGATCGAGCGCGTCCTCTCCGAGACCTTCACGAGCTACGGCTATGTGCCGATCGAGCCGCCGATGGTGGAGCGCGTCGCCCCGGACGCCACCCTCGAGCGCCACGGGCTCATCCAGTTCCTCGACCGCGACGGCAGCCTCGTCGCGCTGCGCCCCGACATCACGACCGCCGTCGCACGGCTCGTCGCGCAGCGGTACCGCGACGCCGCGGGCGCGCTGCGTCTGTCGTACTTCGCCCCGGTCTTCCGCGAGGAGCCCGCGATGCTCGGAGCGGAGCGTGAGTACGACCAGGCAGGCGTCGAGCTCGTCGGACCCTCGGGGACGCTTGCGGATGCCGAGGTGCTCGCCCTCCTCGCCGAGTCGCTCGCGCGCTGCGGCCTGCGCGACGCGACGATCGAGGTCGGACATGTCGGCGTCGTCCGCCGCGCCTTCGCCGCGCTGCGCGATGACGACAGCGCGGCCGTCATGGACGCGTTGCGCGCGGGCGATCACGTCGGCGCGTTCCGTCATGCGGCCGACGCGGGCATGCGCGGCGACGCGCTCGTGCGCGCGCGTGCCGCGCTGGCGGCGCGTGGCCGCGAGATCGAGAACGTCGACATCGACGGCGTGGACGAGCTGCGTGAGGTGATCCATCTCGCGCGCGATCTGTTCGCGGGCGAGCCGCTGTGGGGCATCCCCAACCTGTCGCTCGTCCCCGCGCTGCCCTACTACACCGGCGTCGTCTTCGAGGCGCTCCATCCGAACAGCGGCTTCCCCATCGCGGCCGGTGGCCGCTACGACCTCCTGCTGGGAGCCTTCGGAACGCCGCGCCGCGCGACGGGCTTCGCGATCAGCGTGCCACGGCTGCACCTCGCGCTCTTCGCGTCTGGCTGGCGACCGGCGCGCGAGCGCGCTCTCGTGTCGCTCGCGCCGGCGGGACCGCGCGAGACCGCCGAGCTCGCCGCGCGTCTTCGTGGCCGGGGCGCGGTCGTGGCGATCGGCGCGGTCGCCGAGCGAGCCGGCCTCGAGGTCGTCGAAGCGACCGTCGTCGATCGCGACCGCGTCCGCCTCGCGGACGGTCGCGTCGTGGCGGTGGACCAGCTCGCGCGCGAGCTGGGATGAATCGTCTCCGCTTCGCGCTCGCGCAAGGCGTGCTGCTTTCCGACGCGCTCGCGGCGCTGCGTGCGGTGGGGCTCGACGTGTCGGGCCTGGGCGAAGACCGGCGTCTGGTGGTGCCGAGCGGGGATGTCGAGTACGTGCTCGCGCGGCCGAGCGACATCGCGACATATGTCGAGCGCGGCGCCGCCGATCTCGGCATCGTCGGCAAGGACGTGCTCATGGAGTCCGCCGCGCGCGTGCTGGAGCTCGTCGACCTGCGCTTCGGCGCGTGCCGCTTCGTGGTCGCGGCACCCCGCGACGCGCTCGAGCGGTCGCTCGACGAGTACCGCCACCTGGGCAGCCTCGAGGTCGCGACGAAATATCCGCGCGTCGCCGAGGAGCATTTCCGGCGGCGCGGCATCCAGGTCGAGATCGTGAAGGTCGCCGGGTCGGCCGAGCTGGCACCGCAGGTCGGGCTCGCGGACTGGATCGTCGATCTCGTCGCGACCGGCGCGACGCTCGCCGCGAACGATCTCGCCGTGGTCGAGGACATCGCGACCTCCACGGCGCGGCTCATCGCGAATCCGTCGGCGTACCAGCTGCGCCGGGCGGAGATCGCGCCGCTCGTCGAGCGCCTCGAGCACTGGGCGGCCGCGCGATGAGCGTCAAGGCTCTCGGCTTGCTCGCCCCCGACATCGCGCGGGCGCGCGGTGGTGGCGCCTTCGCGCCACGCGAGCGTGCGGCGGCGGCCACCATCGTCCGAGCGGTCCGTCGCAGCGGAGATGCCGCCGTGCTGCGGATCGTGCGCAGATTCGACCGCGCGGGCGCCGGACCGCGAGACCTGGTCCTTGACTCCGGGGCGCTCCGCCGCACCGCGCGCGCGTGCCCGCCGGACACCCGACGCGCGCTCGATCTCGCATACACGCGCATCCGCGCCTTCCACGAGCGACAGCGGCCACGCGAGGCGCGGCGTCGCGACCGCCACGGGGACGTCCGCCTCATACCGGTGCCGCTCGACCGGGTCGGCGCGCTCGTTCCGCGCGGCATCGCGTCCTATCCGTCGACGGCGCTCATGACCGGCGTCCCCTCGCAGATCGCGGGCGTGCGCGAGCTCGTTGTGGCGTCGCCCATGCCACCTGACGGGTCGGTGGATCCCGCGCTCGCGTACGCGCTCGGTCGCGTCGACGCCACCGCGCTGTATCGCGCCGGCGGAGCCGCGGCGGTCGCGGCGCTCGCATACGGCACCGCTTCGCTCGGCCGCGTCGACAAGATCGTCGGCCCTGGCAACGCGTACGCGGCCGCGGCGAAGTGGCTCGTGTCGGCCGACGTCGGCATCGACGCGCTCCAGGGCCCGAGCGAGCTCATCGTCATCGCGTCGGGCGACGCGGACGCCGGGGTGCTCGCGCTCGATCTACTTGCGCAGGCCGAGCACGGCGCCGGCGCGTTCGCGGCGCTCGTGAGCGACGACGCGACGCTGCTGCGCGCGATCGAGTCCGCGCTCGGCGTCCAGCGGCGCGCGCGCATCTTCATCTACCGCGCGAAGGATCTGACCGCCGCGGTCCACGCCACGGATGACGCCGCGCCCGAGCACGTGCTGCTCGCGGGTCGCGCGGCGGCCGCGCTGGCTTCCGGCGTTCGCCACGCCGGCGCGGTCTTCGTCGGCACGCGTTCGGCGGTCGCGTTCGGAGACTACGTCGCGGGAACGAATCACTCGCTTCCGACCGGCGGCACCGCCCGCTGGGCGTCGGCCCTTCGCGTCGATGACTTCGTGCGTTGGACGAGCCGGGTGTCGCTGCGGGGTGACCTGCGCGACCTTGCACGCGCCGGCGCCACCATCGCTCGACACGAGGGCATGCGCTATCACCGGTTGTCGCTGGAGGCGCGCTGATGCCGGCCAAGCGCGGCGCGCGACGTACGCGCAAGACGAAGGAGACGGACGTGCAGGTCCGCTTCGCGCTCGACGGCAGCGGCACGGCGAGCGTCCGCACCGGTCTCCCGTTCCTCGATCACATGCTCGAGCTCTTCGCCGTGCACGGCCTGTTCGATCTCACGCTGACGGCCGCCGGCGACATCGAGGTCGATCAGCATCACACGGTCGAGGACATCGGGCTCGTCCTGGGCGGCGCCATCGACGAGGCGCTCGGTGACCGGAAAGGTCTCGTGCGCTACGCGTCGCTCGAGGTGCCGATGGACGAGTGCCTCGTCGCCATCGCGCTGGATCTCGGTGGGCGGCCGTACTTCGCGCACGACCTGACCCCGAAAACGCGCATCGTCGGCTCCTTCGATTCGACGCTGGTGCCCGACTTCTTCATCGCTTTCGTGCAGGGCGCTCGCTGCACGCTCCACCTCAGACAGCTGCGGGGTGGGAACACGCACCACCTGCTGGAGGCCACGTTCAAGGCGTTCGGACGAGCGCTCGATGCGGCATCACACCGCGATCCACGGCGCAAGGGCGTGCCGAGCTCGAAGGGGCGCATCGGTTGATCGCCATCGTCGACTACGGTGTGGGGAATCTCGCGAACCTCGAACGAGCGCTGCGGCGCGCGGGCGCGACCGACGTGCGCGTCACCCGATCGCACGTCGAGATCCTCGCCGCGCGCGCCATCGTGCTGCCCGGCGTCGGTCACTTCGGTCACTGCGCCCGCGAGCTGCGTCGCTTCGGACTCGACGCCATGCTGCGCATCGCGCGCGACCGTGGCATCCCGCTTCTCGGCCTGTGCGTCGGGATGCAGCTCTTCTTCGAGGGGAGCGAGGAGGATCCCACGACCCCCGGTCTCGGCTTCAGTCGCGGACAGGTGCGACGACTGCGCGGCGACGTGCGTGTCCCGCACACCGGATGGAATCGCGTTTCCATCGCGCGACCGCATCCGTGGCTGACGGACGCCGCGAATGGCGCTTATTTCTACTTTGTCCATTCGTATGCGGCCGAGCCGGTGGACCCGGCCATCGTCGTCGGCACCGTCGACCACGGCGGTCCGGTCACCGCCGCGGTGGGCTCGGATCGGACGCTCGGACTGCAGTTCCATCCCGAGAAGAGCGGCGCGATGGGCGTGCGCGTTCTGCGCTCGTTCGTGCGCGCGACCGACGCGTGAGCCGATGCTCGCCAAGCGCGTCATCCCCTGCCTCGACGTGAAGGACGGCCGTGTCGTCAAGGGCACCCGTTTCGTCGAGCTGCGCGATGCGGGCGATCCGATCGCGCTCGCCCACCGCTATGACCGCGAGGGCGCGGACGAGCTCGTGTTCCTCGACATCACCGCGTCGGCGGAGAAGCGCCGCACCGTGATCGAGCTCGCCGCGAGCGTCGCCGAAGCGCTCTCGATCCCGTTCTGCGTGGGCGGCGGCATCGCGTCGGCCGACCTCGCCGCCGCGATCCTCCGCGCCGGTGCGGACAAGATCGCGGTGAACACGGCGGCGGTGCGACGGCCGGCGCTCCTGGGCGAGATCGCGGCACGCGCCGGCGCGCAGGCCGCCGTGCTCGCGATCGACGCGAAACGCCGCGAAGACGGTTCGTACGAGGTCTTCGTCGAGGGAGGCCGGACGCCGACCGGGCTCGACGCCGTCGATTGGGCACGCCGCGGCGTCGAAGCGGGCGCGGGCGAGATCCTCCTGACGTCGATCGATCGCGACGGTACGCGCGACGGCTTCGAGCTCGACCTGACCGCGCGCGTCGCCGCGGCCGTGCGCGTGCCGGTCATCGCGTCCGGCGGGGCCGGCGACGTCGGCCACTTCGTCGCGCTGTTCGAGCGGACCGGCGCGGAGGCCGCGCTCGCCGCGTCGATCTTCCATTCCGGCGACATCGTCGTCGCGAAGCTCAAGGAAGAGCTCGGTGCGCGCGGCATCGCCGTGCGCCCGAGCGCCGAAGCGGCATGACCGGCGACATTCGGTTCGACGAGAAGGGACTCGTGCCCGCGATCGTCCAGGACGCGGGGACCGGCGCCGTGCTGATGCTCGCGTACATGGACCGCGACGCGCTCGACGCGACGCTGCGGACGCGTGAGGTGCACTTCCACAGCCGCTCGCGCGACAAACTCTGGAAGAAGGGCGAGACGAGCGGGAACGTCCTCCATCTGGTCGCGCTCGTCCCCGACTGCGACGCCGACGCGCTGCTCGTGAAGGTCCATCCGGCCGGCCCGGCCTGCCACACCGGCGACGCGACCTGCTTCGGTCCGGTGAACGCCGCCGACCTCGGGCACTTCCTCTCCGAGCTCGCCGCGATGCTGCGCCAACGGAAACGCGACCTCCCGGCCGGCTCCTACTCGGCGGAGCTGTTCAAGGCCGGGCCGGAGGCGATCGCGGCCAAGCTCATCGAGGAGGCCGGCGAGACCGCGGGCGCGCTGCGCGGCGAGGGCCGCGAGCGGACGATCAGCGAGCTGACCGATCTCCTCTACGTGATGCTGGTGCTCGCCACGCAGGTCGAGATCACGCCGGATGAGGTCCGCGCGAGCCTCGAGGAGAAGCGCCGCCAGGCGCCGTCGCGGCGAGGGCCGACCGCACCTCGCTGAGCGCGCGGATGCGCGCGTCGGGGACGGGGTCGTCCGCCTTGGCGGCCGCAAGAGCGCGGTCGATCCAGATCGCGCGCAGCCCGGCCTGGTGGGCACCCGCGACGTCGCGGGGCAGACTGTCGCCCACCATGGCGGCATCCCTGGGCGCCGCCCCGAGGACCCCGAGCGCGACCTCGAAGATGCGCGGGTCGGGTTTCGCGATGCCGAGCTCGGCCGAGATGACGATCGTCGCGAACCGCGAGCCCAGCGTCGTGCCCGCGAGCTTCTTGCGCTGCACGTCAGGCGCGCCGTTCGTCACGAGGCCGAGGCGGTGATCGCGCGCCAGGTCGTCGAGGACGGACTCGGCCTCGGGATCGACGAGCTGCTTCGCGCGGCGAACGCCCCGATACGCGGCCGCGAGCTCGCTCGCGAGCGCGGTGTCAGCTACTCCGAGCGACGCGAGCGCGGCGTGCCAGGTCTCGCGCCTGAACCGCGGCGCGAACGCGCGCAGCGCGCGCAGGCCCGGTGCGTCGCCGACGAACTCGCCCCAGAGGCCTTCGCCCCACCAGATGCCCATGGCCTCCGCGTACGCGAACGTCGACGACGCGCGCCACAGGGAATCGGCGGCGCGGAGCGTCGCGTCGTAGAGCGCGACGGTGTCAACGCTCGCGCGCTCGCGCGCGACGTCGCACGTCACGCGCACCGCCGCGAACGTCGCCTCGTCCTCGAGGATGAGCGTGTTGTCGAGGTCGAAGAGGACCGCACGCATCCTTGCTAGTCTGCGGGAATGGACTTCGACCTTTCCCCAGAGCAGCAGGAGATCCACAAGCTCGCGAACGAGTTCGCTGATCGCGAGATCGCGCCCGGTGCGCGCGAGCGCGATCGCGCCGAGCGCTTCCCCTGGGACGTTCTAAAGAAGATGGCGCCGATCGGCTTCCTCGGTGGTCCGATCCCCGAGGAGTACGGCGGCATGGGCGTCGACTTCATCTCGCACGCGATCATCACCGAGGCGATCGGCCGCGCGGACTCGTCGGTCCGGACGACGCTCTCGGTCCAGATCTCCCTCGTGGAGATCACCATCCTCAAGTTCGGGTCCGAGGAGCAGAAGCGGAGCTGGCTTCCGCGCCTGTGCACAGGCGAGGTGATCGGGTGCTTCGGCCTCACCGAGCCGGCGGTCGGCAGCGACGCGACGCGGCTTCAGGCGACCGCGAAGCGCGATGGGAGCGACTGGATCCTGAACGGACGCAAGATGTGGATCTCCAACGGATCCGTCTCCAAGCTCGCGCTCGTGTTCGCGAACGCCGATCCGTCCTTGGGACACAAAGGGATCACCGCGTTCCTCATCGACCGCGAGAAGAGCCCGTACGGAAGCCAGGAGCTGCACGGCAAGCTCGGCCTGCGCTCCTCTGACTCCAGCGAGGTGATCCTCGACAACGTCCGCGTGCCCGACGCGATGCGGCTGGGCGCGGTTGGCGACGGCTTCAAGATCGCGATGACCGCTCTCGATTCGGGCCGGTACTCGGTCGCCGCCGGCGCCGTCGGTCAGGCGCAGGCCGCGATCGACGCGTCTGTCGCGTACGCGACCCAGCGGCAGGCGTTCGGCAAGCCGATCGCGGCGCACCAGCTGGTGCAGGAGCTGATCGCCGACATGGTCGTCGAGACCGAGGCCGCGCGGCTGCTCGTCTATCGCGCCGGTCACCTCAAGAACAAGGGTGTGGCCAGCACGCGCGAGACGAGCATCGCGAAGCTGTACGCGGGCGAGATCGCGCAGCGCGCCTGCGACAACGCGATCCAGATACACGGTGGCTACGGCTTCTCGGACGAGTTCCCGGTGGAGCGGCTGTGGCGTGACGCGCGCGTCAACCGCCTCTACGAAGGCACGACGCAGATCCAGAAGCTCATCATCGGGCGCTTCGCCACGGGCATCGACGCCATCGGATGAACTGGAGCGACGGCGCGGATTCGGTGCTGCTCGCGCTGGTGCGCATGGTGCCGGAGACCTTGCGCGACCTCGCGGGTGCCGCGGCGCGCGACGAGAGCGAGGCGGTCGCCGAGCAGCGCGGCGCGAGCGAGGTGGACGTGGACGATGTCGTGCGCGGCTGGATCCGCACCACGCCACCGGAGCAGCGCAACGGACTCATCGCGGTGATCGAGAGCCTCGGGCTGGAGCCCGAGACATACGCCGAGGAGCTCGAGTCGGCCGAGGGCTGGGACGAGGAGTTCGAGGAGCCGCCCGACTCCGGGATGTGAGTCGACGCTCGCTACGCGGACGCGGTCTTCAGATCCAGGTCACGCGCGAGGATCGACGAAAGGCGGGCGACTTCGGCTTGCAGCGCGGGCCGCGGCGCAGGTCCCGCCTCCTTGAACCAGGCCACGCGCACTTCGTCGCCCTCCACCTTCCAGGTGCCGCGAACGACGCCACCCGCGACGACGATCGGCGCGATCCACCCGCTCTGCAGGCTCACCGCGCGCCGCCGCTTCGACGGGATGACGTGCGGATCCTCGGTGCCCGGACCGAGCACGTATTGGTCGAAGCCCGGGAGGAGGCGCAGCGCCTTCGAAGGGCGCGTCGCCGCCACCTCGTCGACGTCCTCGGCGAGCACATAGGCGCGCTCACCCCCCACATCGATCTCCGCCAGCCGGTCCCCCGCCGCGCCGAACCATGCGCGAAGCTGCTTTCTCGAGACCCTGCCGCGGGACAGCCAGTTGTGGAACGACGTGATCGTCGCGGGCCCGTACGCGCGGAAGTAGGCGACGATCGCGCGAGGCGCCGCCTCGTCCGGATCGGGCACGCCGGCCCAGCGCGCGCTCGCAGCCGCGGGTCGCATGAAGGTCACGCGATTGCCGCGACTCGGTCCGAAGCAGAGGTCCCCCTGCCACGCGAGTGGCTTCCACAGCGTTCCCCAGCCCGAGCGCAGCTCGTCGCCGAGGTGCGCGAGCGCGCGCTTCGCGAGGACCGCCGCGATCAACTCCTCGCGCGTGAGCTCCGCACCATCGAGTGCCTCGCGGACCGCCTCCCGGAACACGTCCCAGTGTTTGCTCGTCATGCCGAAGTAGCGCTCCCAGGCCGGGCGCTCCCACGACCTGCCGGCGGCGATCAGCGACAGGAACGCACCGCCGTCCTCCGGCGTGAGCAGGTGGAGAGTGCCTCGCATCGCCCAGGTCTTGATGAGACGGCCGTCGGAGAGAGCGCGCGTGACCTCGCCGCTCCGCGACGACCGGCGCCGAACGCGGATCGCGAGCTCGGCGGTCGAGGCGACCTGCGTCTGCACGCCGCACAGGCGACGCACCACTCCCGCGGTCGGTAGGGTGCCGACCGGATCCAGGAGCTGCCGCCGCATGCGCCACGCGAGGGCGTTCTCCCAGGTGGTCTTCAGTGGCACGCGCCGAGCGTACTGATCCGGCGCGAAGGATCGCTACCGCGGGCGGAGGCTTACGCCGCCAGCTCTGGATCCGCCTCCGGCGCGGGCTCCTTCGAACGCGGCGCGTACTCGGGTCCGAAGCCCTCCTCGAGGTCGATGAGGCGTGCCTGCTCGGCGACCCAGCTCTCGTCGGTCTTCATACGACACGCTCCTCCGCGAGCTTCTCCTGGAACTTCGTGCCGAGGCGCGAACCACCGAACGTCTCGCCGACGAGCTGGTGGTACGGCACGCCAGAGAAGAAGTGGTGACTCTTGCTCGGTAGGTCCGCGCCCTTCTCCCACTCTTTGCGCTGCAGCTCGATGTACGCCTGCTCCTGCTTCTCGCTCATGCCCTGCAAGAGCGTCGACAGCCCGTGCGCCATCGCGTGCTGCGCGCCGAGCGTGATGAACAGGAAGCGGTAGCCGAGCTCGCCGAGCTGCGCGAACGTGATCGGGTCCGGGTCGTTGAACCACTTGAACGAGCTCGACCAGTTGAACGCGAAGCGCGCCTGCGGGAAGCGGCGGCGCACCGCCTCGGCGAAGCGCTCGACAGGCTCGCGCTCAGACGTGGGGAACTCGCACCACACGAGGTCGGGGATGCCGGTGTCCAGGTAGCGGAGCGCGCGTTCGATCGCGAGGTCGATGCCGCGCTCATTCTCCGGCGCGTCGACCGCGGACACACCATCGGTCCGCGCGATGACGACGAAGTCGGGCCGGCCGAGATCCTCCGCGACGGCCCGCGCCATGCGCAGCTTGCCGATCATCTCGTCCGCCGAGATGAGCGCCTTGCCGCCGATGTGGCCGCAGCGCTTCGGGAGCACCTGGTCCTCCAGATGCGCCGCGGCGACGCCGGCGGTCACGTAGAGCTCGGTCGTGCGCTGGACGTTGAAGAGGTTCCCATAGCCGCCGTCCATGTCGACGACGACAGGCGGGATCTCGAGGTGCTTCGGCGCGACCCCCTTCTCAGGGTCGCCGACGGCCATCGTGAGCTGGAATTTGCGCAGCGCCGACACGGTACGCCGAGCGCCGTCGGCGATCTCCGGTCCGCTGTAGAGGTCCATGTCCGTCGTGCCGAGGTGACCGATCGCGAACGAGTAGCCGCTGAAGTAGACGGCCTTGAACCCGTAGTACATCGCGAGCTCGGCGCCCTGTGGGTCGTAGACCCCGGGGCCGAAGAGGAACGGCTCGCAGTCGAGGAGCTCGCGCATGCGCGTGCTGGGGTCGATCCAGCGTGACGCGGGAACGACGTAACCCTCCGGTAACAGCGCGGAGGGCGCGAGCCCGACCGCCCGGGACGTGCGGACCGGCGTTTCAGTTGTCATGGTCGATGTCACATCGGTCGGGGCAACCGCACGCCATCTGCTTCTTCAGCAGCTCGGCGCGCTCGCGCTCGATGGCGATCCGTTCGTCAAGCTCTGTCATGTCGGTCTCCCGTCGTTGTTGCAGCATGCGTGGATGTCGTGGCAGCATCCGTGCCAGGGAGCCCATCAGTCCAATTGCTACTTCTGATGTCGGCTATAAACTTCGCTGATATGTCCATATTCAGGTGGGTGGAGCGACGTGCCTGAATCCATGCTGTTGGCGCATCTCGAGTCGTTCGTCGAGGTGGCGCGCACGGGGAACGTCAGCCGCGCCGCTCAGGTGCTGTTTCTCACGCAGCCCGCGTTGACCGCGCGGCTCAAGTCTTTGGAGGGCGAGCTGGGAGTCGAGCTCTTCGTTCGCAGCGCTCGTGGCATGGCGCTCACCGACGCGGGGCGCGCGTTCCTCCCCTATGCGCAGCGCACGCTTGGCCTCGTCACCGAAGGGCGGCAGGTGATCGCCGACCTCCGCGAGGGAGCGACCGGCGAGCTCGTCATCGGCGCCGCGCCGGCGGTCAGCACGTATCTCCTGCCCATCGTGCTCAAGTCGTTCCGCTCGACGCACCCGAACGTGCGGCTCGGCGTGCGCACCGGCCACACCGAAGAGGTGCTCGAGATGGTGCTACGCCAGGAGGTGAACATCGGCCTTGGCCGTCCGGTCCGCCATCCGGAGGTGGAGCTCATCCCGGTGTTCGAGGACGAGATGCTGCTGGTCGTGAGCCGGCGGCATCCGTTCGCGGCGCGCACGAAGGTCCGGATGGACGAGCTCGCCTCCGAGCGGCTCATCCTCTTCGACCGGACCTCGAGCTATCACGAGCTGACCAGCGCACTGTTCCGCGAAGCGGGCGTCGTGCCCGCAAGCGTCATGGAGCTGGACAACGTCGAAGCTGCGAAGAAGATGGTCCAGCAGGGACTCGGCGTCGCGCTGCTGCCGCGCATGGCTCTGTCGGCCGAGCTGCGCTCGCGGTCGCTCCGACCGGTGCGCCTCATCGGCGCGCAGCCGGTGCGCCGCCCGATCGTCGCGCTTCGTCGCAAAGATGCCGGCGAACCGATCGGGCCCGTCGCGGGTTTCCTCGAAACGCTGCGCGAGGCGACGCTCTAGCCGAGCGCCGCTCGGCCTTGCGACCGCTGTGCACGAGGACGACTATCCGCCGCGTGGCGGAAGGACGCGCCGAGCTGCGGCTCGTTACATGTCTCTTCATCGACATCGTGTCGTCGACCGAGCTCACCGTGAGCCTCGGACCGGAGCGGATGAGGCGGCTCGTCGACGAGGCGTTCGCCGCGATGAGCGCGCTGATCGTCGCGCGAGGCGGGACGATCGAGAAGTTCGTGGGCGACGCGATCTTCGTCCTGTTCGGCGCACCCGTATCGCACGCCGACGACAGCGAGCGCGCGCTGCGCGCGGCCGACGAGTGCGCGCGCTGGGCGCGGGAGCACGCCGCGACGACGCGTGTCGCGGTGCGTATCGGCGTCGAGAGCGGTGAGGCGCTCGTCGATCTCGAGGCCACCGAAGGCACGCGGCAGCGGATGGCGGTCGGCGCGTGCGTGAATCTGGCGGCGCGACTGCAGGCTCTGGCCGAGCCCGGGCAGATACTCGTCGGACCGAGCTGCCGCGCTGCGACGGAGTATGTCGCCGAGTTCGCCGCGGCCCGCCGGGTCGCGCCGAAGGGACTCGACGCGGTCGAGACGTGGCCGCTCGTACGGATCGCCCGCAGTGATCGCGGCTCGCTGCCGTTCGTGGGTCGCGTGCCGGAGCTCGAGCTGCTGCGCAACGCCTACGGTGCCGCGCGCGAGGGGCGCGCACGGCTCGCGCTGGTGATCGGACCGCCGGGCCAGGGGAAGACCCGCTTGGTGAGCGAGGTCGTGGCATCGCTGCGGGCGGAGACGACTGTCCTCGAGGCCCGCTGCCGTCCGGGCGAAGAGAGCGGAAGCGAGACGCCGCTGCGGCAGCTCCTCGCGTCGGACATCGGCGAACCCAGCGCGGAGAAGATCGCACTTCGGGTCAATGAGCTACTGAAAGCGTCCGAGGACAGCGCGCTCGTCGCATCGGCGATCGCGCACAGCGTCGCTCTCGCGCTCGACCCGCGCGCCAGCGCGATGCCTCGGCTCGAGCAGCGCGAGCTGCTCACGAGCGCCTGGCGGCGGTATCTCGAGGCGCTCGCGGTGTCGAGGCCGGTGGTCCTGTGGATTGAGGACATCCACTGGGCCGATGCCCTCGTGTTGAGACTGATCGACCGGGCGTCGGCCGACGTCGCGTCGCGCCTTCTCGTTCTTGCCACCGCGCGGCCGGAATTCGCGGGAAGCGCGCACTTCAGGCCGAGTGACGAGCGGATCGAGATAGAGCTCGGACCCCTAGGTCAGGCCGAGTCCGTGGCGCTCGCTCGGAGCGCAAGCGCCGTCGAAGAGTCGGCCGTGCGACGCGCGGAGGGGAACCCGCTGTTCATCGTTGAGCTCGCGCGCGCGCGACTCTCCAGCGCGGACGTCCCTGTCAGCGTCCAGGCGGTCATCGGCGCGCGCCTCGACGAGCTGCCGTCCGCGGACCGCGGGCTCCTCCAGCACGCCTCCGTCGTCGGTGATGCGTTCACGGTGCGCGACGCGGCGCTCCTTAGCGATCGAGAACCCGCGGAGGTGGCGGCCGCGTTGGGACGACTCTCGCACCTGCGTTTCATCGAGCCGGTGGGGACGGCCTACCGATTCCATCACGCGCTGGTGCATGACGTGGCGTATGGGCGCCTGGCGGCGGAGGAGCGGCTGCGGCTGCACGTGCGTTATGCGCGCGAGGGTCTGCATCCCGGCGACGTCGAGGCGCTCGCGCACCATTGGTGGGAGGCGGTCGGCTCGCCCGACGCCGAGTGGGTATGGGCCGATGCCGTCGAACGCGCCGCGATGCGACGCGAAGCGCTGGCAGCGCATCTCGCGGCGGCATCCCGGCTCATCGAGCGCAACGCGCAGGAGCGGGCACTCGAGGTTTCGAAGCGAGCGGTCTCGCTGGCCGACGACGTGGCGGGCGTCGCGTCGGCCGAGGCCGCGCTCGGCACGGCATTCGCGAGGACCGCGCAGGGAGACGACGCCTGGATCCACCGTAACCGCGCTCGCGAGGCCTACCGTCGGGCCGGTACGCCGCCGCCTTCGCTATACGCGGACATGCTCGAGATCCCGACGTACAACTTCGGTTACTTCCGCGAGCTGCCCCCGAACGAGGAGGTGACGCGGCTCCTCGAGGAGGGCATCTCCGTGGCGCGCGAAGCCAGGGACGACCTCGCCCTGGCGCGGCTACTCGCAATGCGTGCCGTCCTCGAACAGGACGTGAGTGCGCGGCTCGAGTCCAGGCGTCTCATTAGGACCGCGACGGACCGCGCCGCGTATGCGGAGGCACTGGCGCGTCAGGCTCAGGTCGAGATCCTGGTCGGAGGAGACATCGACGTGGCGACCGAGCTATTCGACGAAGCGATGGCGCGCGCGGCGGCCGGAATGCCGATCAACGAGCCCGAGGCGATCGCCTGGCATACCGCACTCGCGTTCCACGCGGGAAAGCTCGACCTCGCGCGGAGCCTCGCGGATCGTCTGATCCAGCTCAGCCCGCCGCTCAGCGTCCACACCCAGACGCATGCACTCGGATGCAGGGCGCTCGTGCTGTTCGGGGCTGGCGACTGGGATCTCCTCCGCTCAGTCGCACGTGAGATTGAGCAGCTCGTCGACGCGAATCCTGACGCAAGCTTCTGCCTCGTGGGAGCCGCCGGCATCGGGCATGCCGCCGCAGGCGCGATGCTCCTGGGCCGCGGTCCATCAGCGCGACTCGGCGAGCTCGTCGATCGCATGGTGAAGCAGCCGCTTCCAGTCCGCGCCAGCATTCGCATGCTGCCCGAGGCGATGGCGGGCAACGCCGAGATGGTCATGACGGCGCGCGATGCGTACAGCGACTCCGTCCAACGGTTCGGCCGCCAAGTCTGGGACCGTTTCGGTGTTCAGCTCGCGATCTCGCTCGTGATCCTCGGGCGATGGGGCGACGTCGATCCGCTACTCGCGACGTTCGATCAGCACGCGCGTCACGGCGGACAGATGCTCGGCGCGCTCAGCGCCGCGATCCGAGAGGAGGGCGTCGCGGCAAATGGCGGGCCGCGGCCGACACATCGCGAGCTACGCGACCTCGGTTATCGCGGCCTGAGCGAGCTCCTGTCCTTCCGGGCCCCGCGCGCGTGAACGACGCGACCTTCAGTCGGGCTGTTGGTCCAGGTGTCGTTCAGGCTAGGTCGGAAGATGTGCCCGCTCGCGCCGCGCGAGCGCACCGCCGATCGAGTCGGGCGACCGCTCGACCGCAGCGCTGAATTCGCGTCGCGCTTCGTCGATGTCTCCGGCCTCGCGCTGCGCGACGCCCGCGAGATACCCCAGGAACGCGGCGTCGCTGGGAGTCGGCGTCGCGCGGCGCATCGCCTCGAGCTTCGCACGCATGCCGGCGCGGTCCCCGCGCTGAGCGTCCGCGATCGCTGCAACCGCCGCGGTCATGGCGGCGACCGTCGCGTTGGGAGAATGCTCGACGTCGCGCACGAGCTCACCCGCGAGGACAGCGCCATGCTCGCGGTCGCCACCGTTCGCGGCGACCTCGCTCCACGCGAGCGCGAGCTGCGCGAGCGGCTCGTTCGGCACGAGCGCCGCGACGCGGCGCGCGTCGCCGCCCCGATTGAGCGCGGCGTACGCCGCGACAAGACGCGGCGCCACGCGCGTGGGGCCGAGCTGTTTCATCGCTGATTCCCAGAGCGACGCTGCGGAGAGTGCGTCGCCGGCCGCGTAGAGCACGTCGGCGGCGACCTCCTGCACCAGGGGGAACGTGTGAAAGCGCGCGAGCAGCGGGGCCATGAGATCGCGCGCCCGTGGCACGTCATCGGCGTCGAGGGCCTCCTCGACCGCGACGAGCGTCGCGCTGAAGCGCCGCAGGTTCCGGCGATACGCGACCGACCCGGCGACGAAGGACACCAGGGCGGACAGCGCAAGCACAGCCGCGAGCGCGCTCGCGCCAGCCATCGCCGCGCCGAAAGACGCCACCGCCGCGGCGACGCCGAACAACCACAGCGCCGTGATCGTCGGATGTCCGCCTGGTGTGACCGCTCTCAGCACAGCCGGTTTGTCCACATTTCTCTGTCCTTCCACGCTCCCGCAGCTCGCTTATCCACCGGAATCGGTCGGTTATCCACAGCAGCCGACCCTGCTCGACCGTCAGCCGTCCGCTAATAGGGCGCCCGCGATGACGACGCGCTGGATCTCGCTGGTGCCCTCGTAGATGCGGGTGATACGGGCGTCTCGGTAGGCGCGCTCGATCCACAGCTCCCGCATGTATCCCATGCCGCCGTGGATCTGCACCGCGGCATCGGCGACGCGCCCGAGCATCTCGGTCGCGAACAGCTTGGCCATCGCCGCACGGTCGTTGATGCGCTCGCCGCGGTCCGCGCGCGACGCGGCGTCGTACACCATGAGGCGCGCGGCGTGGACCTCGGTCGCGGCGTCCGCGAGCATCCACTGGATCGCCTGGTTCGCGCCGATGGGCTTGCCGAACTGCACGCGCGTCTTCGCCTGGTCGACGCACGCCTCGAGGAGCCGCTGCGCCGCTCCGACCGAGTGGGCGGCGAGGCCAAGCCGGCCGAAGTCGAGCGTCCGCAGCGCGATCTTGAAGCCGTCGCCTTCCGCACCGACGCGCTGCGACGCGGGAACGCGGAGGCCGCTCACGTACAGCTGGGCGGTGGTCGAGCCATGGAGTCCCATCTTCTCGTCGTTCGGACCGATCTCGAGTCCCTTGGCGCCGCGCTCGACGACGAAGGCGGTGATGCCCTTCGAGCCGGTCGCCGGCGCCGCGTTCGCGAAGATGACGAAGACGTCCGCGATCGGCGCGTTGGTGATGAAGGTCTTCGCGCCGTCGAGTACGTACGCGTCGCCGTCCCGGCGCGCGGCAGCCTTGAGGCTGCCCGCATCGCTACCGGCGCCCGGCTCGGACAGCGCGTACGCGCCGATCTTTCGACCGGCGAAGATGTCCGGCAGGTAACGTCGGCGCACATCGTCCGGTCCTCCGACCGAGATCGCGGTCCCGCAGAGACCCGCCGACGCGCCGACGACGTTCCAGAGCGACGCGTTCGCGCGTCCGAGCTGCTCGACCGCGACGCAGTAGCCGAGCTTCCCGAAGCCCTGGCCGCCCAGATCCTCGGGGTGCCCGATACCGAAGAGACCGGCCTCACCCATCTTCGCGATGAGCGCGCGCGGGATCTCGTCCTTCTCCTCGATCTCCTTCGCGCACGGCGCGAGGACGTCGTCGACGAAGCCGCGCACGGTCCGCTGCAGCAGCCGGAGCTCTTGCGGCAGATCGACGTCCATCTAAGCGGAGGGACGCACGCCCTCCGCCTCCTTCGCCCGCTCCAGCATCGCGCGCATGTCCTCAGGGATCCGCGTCGCGCGGAGGCTCGCGCGGTCGATCATGACCTGCACCGTCGTCATCTCCGCGCAGTGGAGCCCGTCCGCGCGATCGACGGCGTACTCGAACGCCCACGAGGAATGGCGGACCTCTCCCACCCGCACCTTGATGTCGAACTCTTCGTCGAACCTGAGCGGCGCGCGGTACCGAACGCTCGCCTCGCCGATCGTGAAATCGAGGCCCTTCGCGACGATGTCGGAGTACGAAAGGCCCAGCTCCCGCAGATACGCGACCCGGCCGACCTCCGCGTACAGCAGGTAATTGGCGTAGTAGACGACGTTCTGCATGTCCGTTTCGCCGAAGCGCACGCGCTGCCGGGAGCGAAAGGGGAATGCCTCCATGCTCGGCAGGTTAGCCGCTTGGCACGGTCCCTGCTGCCCTCGACGGCATGACAACAACACAACGCGACGACCACCCGACCGAGCGCGTCGAACGCGTCGAGCGCTACGAGCAGATCCGCGAGGGACCGGTGACGAGGACGCCGACCGCTGCCAACGTCAACGTCGGAGCGCGCGGCGCCACGTCGGTGTGGACCGCCACGAACGTCGTGACGCTCATCTTCACCGTGCTTGAAGTGCTCCTGCTCCTGCGCTTCTTCTTCAAGCTCACGGGGGCGAACGCGAACCAGGCGCTCGTACGCGCGCTGTACGGCGTCACCGAGCCGCTGGTGCGTCCGTTCCAGGGGATCTTTCCCGAGCCGCAGGGGCCGCCAGTTCTCGACATCGCGGCGCTGCTCTCCATCGCGTTCCTGTTCCTGATCGGTCTACTCATCGTCGCGCTCGTGCGCGCGATCACGAACCCGAGGCGCGGCTAGAGCCACTCGTCGCGCGCGGCGTCAGCCCGAGCGGCCGATGTCGCGCGCGACGTCGCGCGCGTGACGCGAGATCGCGAAGAGGAAGCGCCCACGCACGAAATGGAGGCCCGCGACCGGCGCGCGCCCGTGCCGACCGACCCGGATGAGGCCGTTCTCCTTCGGCGCGTCGATCCAGGAATGGTCGGCGCGATACCCGGTGGCCCAGATCACCGTCCGCGCGGAGACGTCGCTGCCGTCGAGCAAGCGCAGCCTGTCGCCGACCGCGTCGACCGCGCGCGGTGCCAGGCGAAGGCCGTGAGCGATCGCGGCGCGATCGAGATCGGCCTCGAGGTACCCGCCGGCGCGAAGAGGCCACGGCAGCCACGCGATGCCGGCGGTGTGGTCGTGGAACAAACGATCTCGGAGGAGCGCGAGCTTCCACCAGGTCGGCGACCGCCAGCGCTTGGGCGGGAGGGGCCTGCGCGTGCCGATCGCGATCGTTGTCGGTCGGACCCGCGCCACCTCGACCGCGATCTCGCCGCCCGAATTCGCAGCGCCGACGACCACGACCGGACCGACGGGAACGTCGCTCGGCCGCCGGTACTCGCTGCTGTGCAGCTGCAGCACGGAGGGATCGAGACGTGTCGCGAAGTCCGGAACGAACGGCGCCTGGTAATGGCCGGCGGCGATGACGACCGAGCGTGCGCGGATGATGTCGTCACTGACGTTGGCCTCGAAGCGATCGCTCACGCGCCGAAGCGCGCGGACGCCGGCGCCGAGGCGGAACGGGGATCGCATCTCATGCGCGTAGCGCTCCTGGTAGTCCGCGACCTCCTCCTTGTTCGGGAAGGCGTCGCCGCCCGCCGGGAACGGGACACCGGGGAGCCCGTCGAGGTCGCGTGGCGTGAACAGGCGGAGCGACTCCCAGCGCGATCGCCATGCGTCACCGACCCGTGCGCTCCTGTCGACGATGAGCACGTCACGGCCTGCGCGCACCAGATCGTGCGCCACCGCGAGACCGCCGTGACCCGCACCCACGATGAGCACGTCCGTGTCGGCGCCCATCGCGCCTCGCTAGCTTCGCTCGCCGGGATCGATGAGCCAGTCGAGATGCAGCCAGACCACCCGCGAGTAGCGGAAGATGAACGGCACGAGGACGAGGTACGCGGTGTTGCCGATGATCAGGGCGACCACGACGTCGACACCGCCGAGCGCGATGAGCGCGATGACCATCGCGGCGAGGATCGGCACCGCGAGGGCATAGCTCACGACCATCGCGCCCGCGAAGTAGCCGGACTCGCGGTCGAACACCAGAGTGCAGACCGAACACGCCGCGTTCATCGAGACGAAGCCGCGCCACACGTGGCCCTCGAGACAGCGCGGGCAGCGCAAGGTGAGGATGGCCGCGAGGCGACGCATCAGAAGTAGCCGAGGACGACGGCGGCGACGATGATCGAGATGGCCGCCCCGACGATGAGGATGAGCGGCACGAGGTAGAACAGCACGAGCGCGACGACGAGGATGCGCGTCGCGCGACCTTGGTCGACCGCGTAGTACGCGCGGACGCCGCGGTACGCGATGACGCCGAGCCAGACGAGACAGGCGAGCCCGATGAGCTGCGCCACTTGCGCTCCCACGGTCTGGCCGGTCCCGAGGACCAGCGTCGCGGCGTTCGCTGGGATGAGCGTGAGCGCCGCGGCATACCCGAAGAACACCAGGAGGGGAAGGTACGGACGGCGGATGCCGGCCAGGCGCGCGGAGGCCTGGACCGCGCTCGAGCCGAGGAGCCACACGAAGAGGGGCGTGACCGCGGTCGCAACGAGGACGGCGTCGAAGGAGCGCTGTACGAGGTAGATCACGACGGCGGTGCGCTCGGTGCCGAGCGTCTGGAGCATGGCGCTGATGACCGGATGCCGCGTCGCTCCGAAGAAGAGGTCATCGAGATAGGTCTCGCCGGAGATCCGGACGGCACCGAGCCCCGACACGCAGGTCGCGGCGAGCACCAGGAGCACGGCGGACAGGAGCCGGCCGCGCGCGAGGACGATCGGCGCGCCCGCGCTCGGCGAGCGCGCGAGGGCGACGATCGGCTCGCGGCTCAGGTCCATGCCGCACCGAGCGCGCCCGACGTCGCGGCGTCGATAGCCGCATCGATCCGCGCCCTCACCTCGCCCGTCCACTGCGGCGGCTCGGCGTCATGGAGCTCGACCGGGATCGGCGCACCCTGCATGATCAGGAACTCCATCGACCACACGCGCCTGACGGCGTCGAGCGAGTAACCGCCGCCGCCCATCGCGACCCAGGGCAGCGCCATCGACGCGAACTGGCGGACGACGTGCTCGCGGGCGCGCGTCGACACCATGAGCTGAGTGAGCGGGTCGTCGAAATGCGAGTCGATCCCCTGCTGTGTCACGAGCACGTCCGGGCGGTAGCGCTCGAGAAGCGGCGGCACGACCTCGTCGAACGCCCGCATGTACGCGGCATCGTCGGCGTACCGCGGAAGTGGAACGTTGATGCTGTAGCCCGCGCCGCGACCGGCCCCCCGCTCTTCGGGGAGCCCGGTGCCGGGGAAGAACATGTGCCCCAGCTCCGGCACGAAGCCATATTGGTGCAGCGAGATCGTGAGCACCTGGTCGGTGTCGAAGAATGCGGCCTGCACGCCGTCGCCGTGGTGCGCGTCGATATCGACGTACGCGACCTTCAAGTCGCGGTCGGCGAGGAGCCCGCACACGATCGCGGGATCGTTGTAGATGCAGAACCCGGATGCGTGACGCGACGTGGCGTGGTGCAGACCGCCTGAGCCATTGAACGCGACGCGCAGCCGGCCGGACATCACCTCTTCCATCGCCGTGAGGGTCCCGCCGGTCGTGAGCAACGACACATCGTGCATTCCAGCGAACGGGGGCGTGTCACCCCACCGCGAGAGTCCCCACGCGGTGTAGTCGGCGTCGGCGTCGCGCGATGCCCGCATCACGGCCTCGACGTACTCGGGTTCGTGGATGCGCTCGATCTCCGCGAGCGTCGCGGCGCGCGGAGCGAGAACACGCGCGTCGGGGCGTGCGAACGCGCCGAGGCGCACGAGCGTGTCGTGGACCCCGACGAGCCGGACCGGCTTCAGCGGATGGTCGTCGCGGTAGACGTGCGTCGCGACACGCGGGTCCCAGACGAAGCCCGCCGCGGTCACCGCCGCTTGCGTTCCAGCGTCAGCCAGCTGAAGTCATATGGGTGCCGCTCGTCGGCCGGGTGCTCGACCGCCTCCAGGACCTCCCACTCGTTCGGATCGAGCGGCGGGAAGAACGTATCGCCTCCGACGTCGGCATCGACCTCGGTGAGATAGATGCGGTCGGTGCGCGGCAGGAACGCCGTGAACACCGCGGCGCCGCCGAAGACGATGACCTCGGGGGCCGCGCCAGCGAGCTCGAGTGCCTCGTCCGGTGTGCGGGCGACGAGGCAGCCGTCGCAGCGGAAGTCGGCGTCACGGGTGAGGACGATGCTGGTGCGCTGCGGGAGCGGCCGGCCGATCGACTCCCAGGTGCGACGGCCCATGATCAGCGGCTTGCCGACGGTGAGCTCCTTCACGTGCCTCATGTCGTCGGGCAGGCGCCAGGGGAGCTTGTTGTCCTTCCCGATCACGCGATTCCGGTCGTAGGCGACGACGAAAGAGATGATGGCTAGACCGCCATCTTCGCCTTGATCGACGAGTGGCTTTGGTAGCCGACGAGGCGAGCCACCCCGTCGAGCAGCGGGCCGGTCGCCTCGCCGGCCCGCGCGCGCGAGAGGATGCCGTGGTACCGCGCGGTCACGTCGTCGAGGTCACGCAGCGCGGGATCGAGCGCGAGGGTCGGTGAGGCGAACGGCTCTCGCGCGAGCTGCTCGCGCGCAGCGTCGAAGTGATCGCGATAGACGTGCGCGTCGGCGAGGACGTGGACGAGCTCGTCGGGCACCAGGTCGGTGATCTGGGCGACGAGGTGCAGCAGCACGGCGTACTCGGCGATGTTGAACGGCACGCCGAGAAAGAGATCGCAGGAGCGCTGGTACATCATAAGCGAGAGCCTCCCGTCGGCGACGAAGAACTGGAACAGCGCGTGACACGCGGGCAGCGACGTCGCGTCGAGCTCTCCCGGGTTCCACGCCGTCACGACGTGGCGCCGGCTCGACGGCCGCTCGCGGATGCCGCTGATCACGTCCCCGAGCTGGTCGACGTGCCGGCCATCCGGCGCGATCCAGTCGCGCCACTGCTGGCCGTAGTTGCGACCGGCGTCGCCGTCGAAGCGCGCCTTCTCCATCCAGTACGGTGCGTAGGCGTTGCCGTCCCAGATGTGCGTGCCGAGGGCGTGCAGCTCGTTCACGTCCGAGCTTCCGGCGATGAACCACAGCAGCTCGGCGAGGACCGAGCGGAACGCCAGCCGTTTCGTCGTGACCGCCGGGAATCCGTCGCTCATGCGAAAGCGCATGACTTCGCCGAAGATCGCGCGCGTCCCCGTGCCGGTGCGGTCGTCGCGGTCGACCCCGCTCTCCATGGCCTTGCGCAGGATGTCGAGGTATTGGCGCACGCGGGCTAGCTCCGCGTGCGGCGGTACACGCGACCGCCGACGCGCAGGTACCGGACGCGGCCGTCGGGCCCGCGGAGGAATTCACCGCGCGTGTCCTTCAGGGGACCGTCGAGCAGTGTGAAACGCGCATCGCTGGTGAACGCCACCCGCGACGGCGGCGGGTCGGGTGGCCTCGGCTGCACGTTCAGCTTGTTGTGCGAGAACGAGCGATACACCAGGCCGGTGTCCGACAGCTCGAGCTCGGCATCGGATAGCTCCGCGAGATACCGGTCGGCGTACTCCTGGTAGCGCGTCCGGTCGAGCTCGATGTACGTCGGCTCGGGCACCTTGAGGCCGAGCCGCTGCCGCTGCCACCAGGTGGTGACATCCTGGTGAAGGAGACCTCCGCGAGCTGAGTTCGTCTCGACCGCGATCGCCTCGCCGCGGTCCGGCGCGAGCATCAGCACGCCCTGCTGCCCGATCGCGACACCGCCGTGGTACTGCAGCCGGATCCCACCGACGGTCCGGAGGAACCACGAGACGCCCACCTTGCGGTCGAGGTCGGCGTCGGCGAACGGCGTACGCATGAGGTCGAGCGAGGCCCGCGACAGGAGACGCGCACCGTCGGGTGCGGTCCCATCGCCGAGGTGGAAGCCTGCGTAGCGCAGAAGGTCGCTCGCGGTCGAGACGATGCCGCCGACCGGCGTCGTCGCGCGCGGAAAGGCCCACGGCCGTGCGACGGTCGGCTTCTCGTCGACGATCACATGACCGATCGCGACGCGGTGCGTGATCGCCTCGTCGGCGGAGAAGCACGAGCGTGTCATGCCCAGCGGGATGAAGAGCAGTTCACGGGTGGCGTCCTCGTACGTCTTGCCGGTCACGACCTCGATGAGACGGCCGAGCAGCGCGAAGCTCGAATTCGAGTAATGCCAGATCTCGCCCAGCGGCGTGAGCTGCTCGAGCTCGGCCATCGCGGCGACGTACCGTTCGAGCGAATCGTCCCCCTTGCCGAAATCGGCGAAACAGTCACCCAGCCAGCCACCGGTGTGCGTCACGAGATGCCGGACCGTCGCACTTTCCTGGGCGGCCGCGTCGCGGAGGCGGAATGCCGGGATGTACCGCCGCACCGGCGCGTCGAGGTCGAGCGCGCCACGCTCGACGAGTCGCATGATCACAGTGGCGGTCATCGTCTTCGTCACAGACGCGATCTGGAACAGCGTGTCGCCGTCGACCGGGAGTGGATGCTCGACGCTCGTCACGCCGAAGCCGGCGACCTCGACACCGCCGGCGCGCAGCATGCCGACCGCGACGCCGGGGACGTGGTAGCGCTCCATCGCGTCTCGCACGAGGGCCTCGAGCGTCGGTTCCACCAGCCGCGATGCTAGGACGTGGGCCCGCACCTCGCGGAGATGGCCGTGACTAGGGCGTCTACGGGTCAGCGACGTGGCAGGGGGGACTGCGCGCGCTCCCAATCCTCACGCAGCACCTCGCCGTGCCAGACGTCGTGCCACTTACCGCCGGTGAAGAAGTGGTCGCGGCTGACGCCGACGGTGCGGTACCCGTTCTTGTCCAGCGCGCGGCGGCTGGCCTCGTTCTCGACGAAGACCTCGGTCATGAGCTTGTGCAGGTTGAGCTCGCGGAACGCGTAACGCGTGCGCAGGCGCATGGCCTCCGTCGCGTGACCCCTGCCCCACTTCTCCTTCACCCCGATCACGATCCCGGTCGTGCCGTGGGCATTGATCCAGTCGATCTGGTGGATGCCCGTGGCCCCGATCGTCTCGCCGTCCGCCTCGATGACCCAGAACACCGTGTCATCCGACTCGCCGAACTTCTTGAGCGTGTCGACCTCGTAGTAGAGCGCGACGGCCATGCGCCGGCCGAGGTAGCGCGTGACCTCCATGTCCGCGAACCACGGGACGAAGCGCGGCGGATCGCTGTCGTCCGCGGGGCGGAGCGTGACGTGATCGCCGCGTAGCACCGGACCGAACATGGCCACGCAGAATAGCCAAAGGATGGATCTGCGGTTCCTCGGCGCGGCCACCACGGTGACCGGCTCGCAATTCCTCCTCACGACGTCACGCGCGAGGGTGCTCATCGATTGCGGCATGTTCCAGGGCAACCCGCACGAGGCGATGCGCAACCGGGTGCCGCTCGCGTACGACGCCAACGAGATCGACGCGCTGCTCCTGACGCACGCCCATCTCGACCACTGCGGCCTCATCCCGTACGTCAGCGCGCGTGGCTTTCGCGCGCCGATCTTCGCCACCGCCGGCACGGTCGAGCTCGCGCGCCTCGTCCTCCTCGACTCGGCGAAGCTCCAAGAGGAATCGGCACGGCGCGACGCGCGTTTCGAGCGTCGGCATCCGGACCGCGTGGCGAGGGAGTCGAGCGCCGACGCGGCCGAGCTGCGCAACGCCGTCCGCGAAGCCGCCGCGGCCGACGACGAAGAGAGCGCCGCGGAGATGCGCGACCCGGAGCTCGCGCTCCGCAACCAGCCACCGGTCGTCCAGACGCGTATCGACGAGCCGCTCTACACGACGGCCGACGCGAACGCAGCGCTGCGCCTGTTCAAGGCGGTCGGGTACGAGCGTGAGACCGAGGTCGCTCCGGGCATCCGCGCGACCTTTCTCGACGCCGGCCACATCCTCGGCTCGGCGATCATCCGCGTAAACGTCGTCGAGGGCGGCACCGAACGGCTGATCGTGTTCTCGGGCGACCTGGGCCGCCATGACACGCCGATCATCCGCGACCCGACGACCGTGAACGAGGCGGACTACCTGCTCGTCGAGTCGACGTACGGCGGGCGCGAACACGAGCCGAACGACGAAGCCGTGCGCATCCTCGCCGAGACCGTGCAGCTCGTCGCGCAGGCGCGCGGCGTGCTGCTCGTCCCATCGTTCGCGATCGGGCGCACGCAGGAGCTGGTGTGGCAGCTCGACCGATTACTCGGAGAGAAGCGGATCCCGCAGCTGCCGCTGTATCTGGACTCGCCAATGGCTTCCAAGGCCACTGAGATCTACCGCCGATATGCCGAGTACTACGACGAGCAGATGCGCCGCCTCCTCGCGGAGCGCGAGGATCCTCTCGACTACCCCGGCGCGCAGGTCACGAACGACATCGCGCTGTCACGCGCGATCAGCAAGGCGCCGCGGCCGTACATGATCGTCGCGTCGAACGGGATGCTCACCGGCGGCCGAGTGCTGAACCATCTGCGCGAGCTCATCGACGATCACGCGGCGACGCTTTTGTTCGTCGGCTATCAGGGCGAGGGCACGCTCGGCGCGCAGCTGCAGGCAGGCGCGCGTGAGGTCCGGATCGACGGCGAGATGCGTGAGGTTCGCTGCCAGGTCCGATCCATCAGCGGCTTCTCCGCGCACGCGGACGAATCCGAGCTGCTCGATTGGATACGCGGCTTCGCGAAGCCGCGGCTGCGACGTGTGTTCATCGTCCATGGCGATCCTGACGCGCAGGCCGCGATCGAGCCAAAGATCCGCGCGCTCGGCTTCGACACGCACATCCCCAAGTGGCACGAGCGCGTACCGCTGGAGTAGGCCGACCTGCATGAGGCCCAAGTCGTTCAACGAGCTCAACGCCGAGGTGGCGCGCCTGCGCGAGGCTGGAGATCAGGCCGGCGCGCTCGACCTTCTGACGCGATCGGAGCCGCTCTTCCCGCCGCAGGCAGCGCTTACGCGGATGTTGCGGGTCGAGGTGCTCGCCGGAGTGGGCCGCGCGACCGAAGCCGTCGACCTGCTGCGAGAGGGCCTGGATCGAGGCTATCGCTACCGAGGGCGATGGCTACGTCACGAACGTTTCGTAGCTCTCGCGAGTCAGTCCAACTTCAGCGCACTGGTCGAGCGTTCCGATGCGCAGTTCGAGAAGGCTCAGGCGGAGGCGCGTCCGGACCTACGCATCCTCGTTCCCGAGCGAACGAAGGGTCGTCAGCTGCCGGTGCTCATGGCACTGCACGGCAACAACCGAACGATCGAGGACACAACGCCATCTTGGCGGTCCGTCGTCGCGGACGGGTGGACCCTCGCGGTGCCGCAGTCCAGCGAGATCGCGACGACACCGGGCTTCTTCGTCTGGAACGAGCGCGAACGAGCGGCTCGGGACGTCAAAGCTCACTTCGAGACCCTTCGCTCGCGGGTGTCCATCGACGCCCGCCGCTTCGTTCTCGGTGGTTTATCGATGGGCGCGCGCCTGGCTTTGGAGCTGGGGCTCAGCGATCGCCTTCCGGCCAGGAAGATCCTGGCGATCGCGACGTGGCTCCCTGACGTTCAGGCGCTGACGGATCTGCTCGAGCCATCAGCGACGAAGGACAGCCGGGTGTACGTCGTCGTCGGACGACACGATGCATCCGGTTACGAGGGATCGGTGCGGTTCGTCGATCACCTGCGAGCCGAGGGCGCCACCGCGGAGATCGAGATCCACAACGGGGGCCACGAGGAACCGGCTGACATGCCTGCCCTCCTGCAACGCGCGCTCGAGTTTCTCGCTGCCGGTTAGCCCTTACAGCGGGCGCTGAGTTAGCGCCGCCTGGAGCAGGACGTCGTCGCCGCGCTTCTCCGCGACGTCGAGCTTCGCGCGGATGCGCGTGAGGTGGACGCGCAGCGTGTTCGGTGAGACGCCGAGCCGCGCGGCGAGCGCGGCGCGATCGAGACGCTTGCCCTCGCGCGAGAGCTGCTCCATCTCGCGGAGGATGCCGATCTCGCGCCAGGTGAGGCCCATGCTCCGTAGCCCGAACGTCGCTTCGTCGAGCGCCGACGCTCCGACCGCCGCGCCGGCGTCAGTCTTCGCGCGCCGCTGCGCCGCCTCGGCGCGAGCGCGGATCGTGCGCGCGAGCGTCTGCGCCTGGCCGTCGCGCTCCGCCGAACGACCGAGCCAGGCCGCCACGTCCGGCAGGTAGTAAGCGAAGCCCTCGCCGCCGCGCGCCCCGATGTCGCGGACGAGATGCCCGACGCGCGATGTCCCACCGCCGCGGACGACCGTCTCGCGCCAGTACGCGGCATGCACGGCAGCGCCGATCGCCCAGTGATCCATTCCGCGCGATTCGAATTCGCGCGCGGTCTCGTCGAGCATACGGACTGCCGTGCGCGGATCGCCGCGCTGCCCGCGGATGATCGCGCGCACGAAGTCGCGGAACTGCTCGTCCTCGGGAAAGCCCTGCGGCGCGCGCCCGAGGATGAGCTCGGCGACCTCAGCCTCGCCGCGCAGCAGCGCGATGTGGCCGTGGTCCTCGGTCGCGCCCGTCCCGCTCTGACGCGCAAGCCGCTCGCCTTCGCTCAGCTCGCCACGCTCGAGCTTCGCGCGCGCCAGGCATAGGAGCGTATGGCGCCAGACCGACGAGCCGTACTGACGGAGCCCGAGCTCGGCGCGGGTGAACTCGTCGACCGCGGCGTCGAGCCGGCCCGCGAACCAGTCGACGAAGCCCGCGGTGTACGTCGCCCACGCGACCTCGGCCGGGTCGCCGACACGCGCGGCGTTGTGTCCGGTCGCGTCGGCCGCGGCCGCGGCGCCGACGTAGTCGCCCGCGTGTGAGAGGAGGTGCGCGAGCTGCCGCTGCACGCGCGTCGTCACCAGATCGCGCGAGCGTCCGCGCGGCGCCACCGCGAGCGCGTCCGCCGCGCCGCGCGCCAAGGTGAGCGCCGCGCGGACGTCATTCGCCGCGGTGCGCACGATCGAGGACCCGAGCCGCAACTCGGCGAGGAGAAGCGGGTCGCCCGCAGCCGGCGTCTCCGCCATCGCCGCGAAGCGCACGGAGTCCTCGCGACGGACGAGGTAGTAGGAGAGGTGCAAGAGATCGACGGCGACGCGCGCCACGAGGAGGGGCTCCTTCACCAGCGGCAGCACCGCGGTCAGCTCTGCCCACGCGAGGTCGAACGACTCGAGATACTTGAGGCAGCGCGCGCGAAGGACGCGGCGCTCCAGCGTCTGGCGCCCCGTCGAGAGCTCTGGGAGGAGACGCTCGGCGTCCACGCGCGACAGCGGCGCGAGCGCCTGCTCGCGCGATGACGTCATGCGCTCGGAGGGAATGCCTTGGCGAGCTCGTCGACGTGGTCGCGCGCGTGTTGCGCTTCGTACGCGCCGAAGTGACCCGCGTCGAGCTCGCCGTGCTCGGAGTGGATGCCGGGGCGCGAGCGCGCCTGCTCGTCGAGCAGCGACCGCACGATCTCCGCGTGCGCGGCGGTCACGCGGCGCGAGAGCTCCATCGGATCGCGCTCGGCATTACGTCGCTCGGCCGCGAGTGCGTCTTGATCGAAGGCCTGGAGGGCGGGGCGGTCCTCGGTGACGCAGCGCCGCACGCGTTCCGCGAAGATCTCGGCCGAGTCGGCGAGGTGTCCGAGCACCTCGACCGCGGTCCATTCACCGAAGCGCGTCGCGCGCAGCCTGTCGGTGGGGACGGTGCGCACGATCCGCGCGATCGTCGCAGCGTTGTCGGCCAGCAGGAACGCGGTGTCCTCGTCGTAGCGGAGACGGTCCACGCGTCCACGGTACCCAACTCCTAAGAGCGGCGTACGACTTGGCGGTCCGTTCGCGGACGACCGCCGTCGCCTGGAGGGGGCACGATCAGCGTCGTGCGGGACCTCGCCGTCGGCGCCGTCGCGTTGTTGGTGCTGCTCGTCGTCGCGGTCGCGCCGTCGTGGGACCGAACGCACGGCAGCTCGGCGACCGCACCCACAGCCACCCCGCCACAACGCTCCGCGCCACCGACCGCAACACCGATCTCGCGGGCATACGACATGACGCAAGCGCTCGCGACCGGACCGGGCTTCGCGGTCTGCGGCGCGAGCGATACGTGGACACGCCCGAGCCTGCAGGAGGAGATGGCGCACCTCGATGCCGACCCCCGCTACCGGGGCGTGCGCGTCGACGATGGCTCACCCGCTGCGCGTCAGTTCCACGCTCGGGCGGTGCTGTATGACGGCTCGGGCAACAGCTCGCGGTCGGGCATCATCGCGCAGACGGGTCTGTGGGCGGATCCGCGGATCAGCGGGACGGGCTGCCAGACGAAAGAGCAGCAGGTGTGGCTCTTCGGGTACGCGCCGGACAGCTACGAGGTGCTCGACGGCGCGTCGGCGGTGCTGAACGTCCACGTCCAGCCCGGTTACCGCATGGTCGTGATCAGCGGCGACCCGCGCCGGACGCTCACCGTGTTCGGTCAGAGCCAGAAGCTCGAGCTGCTCACGATGGAGGTGCCCGCCGCGGCGGCGCCCTCTCCCGGTCCGAGTACCTTCCCGCAGGTCGCGCGACCGCTCGACCTCGTGCTGTATCCGAGCTGTCAGGTCGTCTCGACGTACCGCCACACCGATGAGCTGGGCATCACGTGGTACGTGCAGTGCGGCGCGGGCAAGGTCAATGTCGGCATCCCGGGCGAAGCGGTGCGTCAGGGCTGGATCTTCATGGGAGGCGACGCACCCGACGGGACGCAGCGCTTCCAGAAGGGTGCGTTGTGGATGCAGATCTTCTACCGGCGCGATGGCCCGGGGATCGAGGACCCGTTCGGGATCCTGCAGACCTACCGCGCGATGGTCGTCACTCCTGCCCCGCGACCCACGCCTTGAACGCGCGCAGGTCATAGGGCCGGCCAAGGAAGTCACGGACGAGTTCGGCCGCGGGCTTGGTGCCACCGGGCGCGAGGATCTTGTCGCGGTAGCGGCGTGAGACCGCGGTGTTCATGAGGTCGCCGTCGAACGCGGTGTGCAGATCCTTCGCGATCGTCTGCGACCAGATATACGTGTAATACGCGGCCGAGTAGTGATCGCCGTTCATGTGTTCCCAGCTCGCCGGCGACGCGGTGCCAGGGATCGGTTCGAACAGCCCGTAGCGCTCGTTGATCTCGCGCTCGACCACGCGCGGATCGGCGCCCGGCCGCGTTCCGTCGTGGAGCGCGAGCGACAGGCGCGAGCGCGCGAGCATCTGGCGGGTGCGGATCGCGCGACCGAAGTTGCGCGCCGCGCGCAGGCGCCGCACCAGGTCTTCGGGGATCGGCCCAGCGGTGTCGACGTGCCGCGCGAAGCGCGTAAGCACCTTGAAGTCATAGATCCAGTCCTCGAGGAACGTCGACGGCGCCTCCATGAAGTCGCCCTCGGTCCGCGACAGTCGAACGAACGGCACGCTCCGGCGTGCGAGACCGTGCACGAGGTGTCCGAATTCGTGGAAATAGGTCACGACCTGCGCGTGCTCCATGAGCGCGGGCCCGGAGAGGGTCGTCGGGTCCGGGAAGTTGCAGTTGAGGACGCCGTGCCCCGATTGCTTGCCGCCGACGCCGAGCCGGAGCGGCGCGTTGAAGAACCACTTGTTCTTCCTCTCGCGGGGATGCATGTCGAGCGAGATTCGCCCCGCCGGCTCGCCGTCGATCGTGACGTCGAAGCTCTCGACGGTCGGATGCCAGCGCTCCTCGTGCACGACCGGCGTGAACGTCATGCCGAACAGCTCGCTGTTGAGATCGAGGATGGCCTGACGCACGCGGCCGTACTCGAGGTACGGTCGGATCTCCTGGGCGTCGAATCGGAACCGTTTGGTCTTCAGGCGGTTCAGGTAGTACTGCCACTCCCACTCACCGACGGTCGTCGCGTCCGGATGATCGACGCGCTTCTCCTCCAGGAGAACGTCGAACTCGGCCTTCGCCGCGTCGCGCGATGCACCGTCGAGCTCGGCGAAGAAGCTCTCGAGCGCCTCGGGCGTCTTCACCATGCGGTCCTCGACGTTGTACTGGGCCCAGTTCGGATACCCGAGGAGGCGCGCGAGCTCGTGCCGCGCTCGTGTGAGCGCGGCGAGCACCTCAATGTTGCGCGGAGCGCGGTCCTGGTAGACGGTCTGCAGCGCCTTACGCGCGCGGTCGCTGCGTGCATAGATCATGAAGGGCTGGTGGTCTGGTGGATTGGTGCTGATGCGGATGGCGCCGTCCGGACCGGGCTGGTGCGTCGCGACGTAGTCGGCCGGTAGTCCCTCGAGCTCGTCCGGACGGGCGAGCACGATGTGCCGCGTGTCCTCGCGGATGTTGCGCGCGTGATCCTGGCCGAGCTTCGTGAGCTCTGCCCGCAGCGCGCGGGCGCGGTCGCGCTCGGCGGGTCCGAGCTCAACGCCGGCACGGCGCATGTCGCTCCGCGCGAGGTCGACGAAGCGGTGCTCGACCGGGCCGAGCGATGACGCATCGATCGCGCCGAGCGCGTCGTAGAGCCGGCGGCTCTGCAGCTGCCCCTGACCGACCTCGACCGCCTCGCGCTGAAGCTTCTCCGCGAGCTGCTGCACCTCGCGGTCCGGATGCATCGCGACGTAGATGCCGCACTCGCTCGCGAGGTTGTGCAGCTCGACGTGAAGGTCGTTCAGCGGCGTGATGACCGCATCTTTGGTGAAGCGTGCCGGCGTGCTCTCGAGCTGCCGCAGCAGCGACTGGGCGCGCGCGAGCCGTTGGCGGTTGCGCGTCTCCAGCGTCTCCGCGGTGATCGGCGCGGGCATCGTGAGCGTCACCGGCGGGAGTCTAGGAGCGGAACGCGGTCGACGGGTCGCGAGCGATCAACCGGCCGATGCCCGGACGGGCGAGGATGTGGCCCTTCGCGTATGCGATCTCGCCGCGCAGCACCGTGATCGTCGGCCAACCCGTGACCTCCCAACCTTCGAAGGGGTCGTAGTCGCAGGCCGAGTGCATGTCGCTCGCACGGATCGTGCGCGTCTCGTCAGGATCGAAGATCACGATGTCCGCGTCGCCGCCGACGTTGATCGCGCCCTTCCCGCGCAAGCCCGCGATCCGCGCGGGCGACGTCGCGAGGACATCGACCATGCGCTCGACGGTGAGACGCCCCCGGCGCACGCCTTCCGAGTAGAGCATCGGCAGGAGCGTCTCGAGGTTCGCGACGCCGGGCGGAACGCGGTCGAAGGCCAGACCCGGCGCGAGCTTCGCCGCGCGGTTGTGCGGATAGTGGTCGGTGCCGACGGTGTCGATGAGACCGCTCGCCAGCGCATCCCACATCGCGTCGACGTCCTCCCGCTCGCGCAGCGGTGGCTGCCCCACCCAGAGGGCCGCGTCGGGCCATTCGAACCGCTCGCGCGTGAGATGGAGGTAGAGGGGTCGGGTCTCGCCGTAGACGCGCAGCCCGCGCGCCCTGGCCTCGGCCAGCGCGGCGAGTGCGACGCGCGACGAGAGGTGCACGAGATAGAGGGCGGCTCCCGTCTTCGCGGCCAGCTGCGCCGCCGAGCGGATCGCGACGTCTTCGGCTTCGGGCGGGCGGCTCTCGGGGAAGTAGCGCACGGCATCGTGACCGGCGGCGTGCAGCTCGGCCGTGGCCCGCGACACGACCGTGTGGTCCTCGGCGTGGACCGCGACGAGCATCCCCGCATCGGCCGCGGCGCGGAGGAGGCGCACGTAGTCCGTGATCCGCTCGTCGAAGCGCGGCGCGACCATGAACATCTTGAGCCCGGCGTGACCGTCGCGGGCCAGGGACGGCAGCTCGGCGATGGCCGCGTCGCTCGGATCGGTCACGACGACGTGGAAAGCGAAATCCGCAAGCGATCGCGCGGCGTCGCGCAGCCCGCGTTCGATGCCGGCCCGCAGCGTCCCTTCCTGATAGACCATCGAGCAGACCGTCGTGACGCCGCCCGCGATCGCGGCGCGCGTCCCGTGCTCGAAATCGTCGAGCGGAGCGAACGTCGGCGTGCTGGCGAGATGGGTATGCAGATCGACGGAGCCGGGAAGCACGAGCTTGCCGGTCGCGTCGAGCTCGCGCTCGGCGCGCGGCACCTGGCCGATCGCGGCGATGCGACCGTTCTCGACACCGACGTCGGCGTACGTCGTGCCACCGGCGGTCACGATGCGACCGCCGCGGACCGCTAGGTCGATCGCCGTGCCTTCGGCGCCGCTCGGGCTCGCGTTACCGACTTGCGCGGACGGCCGGCCCTCTCCAGCACGATCGCGTGCGCATCGGCGATGACGCCTGCGATCTCGTCCCAGTCGAGGTCGCGGTCGAGGCGGACGCCGAGCCACCCGAGATGCGCGACATACGGCGGCACGAAGAACTGCGCTGACCGGCTCGATGCGAGCATGCGCTGGACATCGGACGAGGACGCGCACCACAGCGCGAGGCGTCCGTCGCCGTGGTGGTCGTCCATGTACGACACGAAGGACCGCTTGTCGCGGATGAAGAATGTGGGCGCACCGTGGCTCACACGCTCGTTCGTCTCTGGCAGTGCCAAGCAGAGACGTCGGACGCGATCAAGTGGACCCGAACCCATCAGACGTCCTCCTGGCGCACTTCTGATCGCAGCCTAGCTGTCGCGCCTCGCGATCAGTCCGCCTCGTCCTCAAGGCTGGCGAGGCGGTCGGCCTCGTCCTGCTGCGCGAGCGCGTCGATGAGGTCGTCGATGTCGCCGTCCATGCGCCGCTCGAGGTTCGAGAGGTTGTAGCCGAGCCGCTTGTCGGTGAGACGGTCCTGCGGGAAGTTGTAGGTGCGCACCTTCTCGGCGCGCTCGCCGCGGCCGATCTGGGCGCGGCGCGCCGTTCCCATCTCGAGCTCGCGCCGCTCCTGCTCGCGCGCGAGAAGCCGCGCGCGAAGCACGGCCATCGCCTTCGCCTTGTTCTTCAGCTGCGAGCGCTCGTCCTGGCAGGTCACGACTTCGCCGGTCGGGATGTGCGTGATGCGCACCGCGGAGTCCGTCGTGTTCACGCCCTGGCCGCCCTTGCCACCAGCGCGGTACACGTCGATCTTCAGGTCGCTGTCGGGGATCTGGATGTCGATCTCCTCGGCCTCCGGGAGGACGGCGACCGTCGCGGTCGAGGTGTGGATGCGGCCCTGCGCCTCGGTCGTGGGGACCCGCTGCACGCGCTGCACACCGGATTCGAACTTCAGCTTGCTGTACGCGCCCTTCCCGGCGATGCGGAAGATGATCTCCTTGAAGCCACCCTTCTCCGAGTCGCTGCGCGACAGCTCCTCGACCCTCCAGCGATGGCGCTCGGCGTACCGCAGGTACATCCGGTAGAGGTCGGAGGCGAAGAGCGCGGCCTCCTCCCCGCCCTCGCCGGCGCGAATCTCGACGATGACGCTCTTCTCGTCGAGCGGATCGCGCGGCACCAGGAGCCGGCGCAGCTCGGCGAGAAGCTCGTCGATCTGGCGCGAGGCCGTGGCCAGGTCCTCGCGCGCGATGTCGCGCAGGTCGCTGTCGTCCGCATCGATGAGCGCCCGGGCCTCCTCGACCTTTCGCTCGGCCGCGCGGAGCGCGCGCACGGTGTCGACGACGGGCTGCAGCTGCGCCAGCTCCTGCCCCACCTCACGAATGCGCTCGTGGCTCGCGGTCGTTTCGGGATCGGCCATGAGGCGGCCGAGCTCGTCGTAACGCTCCTCGACCTTCGCGAGACGCCGGCGCAGACCGGGCGTGAGCATCTGGCTCATGACGCGCTCGTTGGCGCGACACGCGCGGACTCGGCATCGCCCGCGAGCGCCTCCTGCAGCGAGGCGACCGCGACGTCGATCATCCCGGCGTCCGGCCGCCGCGTCGTGATGCGCTGCAACAGCAGGCCGGGCGCGACGAAGAGGCGCATCACCGGATTGGTCTCGTGCGCCGCACCGAAGCGCAGCACCTCGTAGGAGATCGACGCGACCGGGACGATGAGCAGGAGGCGCGCGACGAGATCGACGACGATGTTCGTCCGGGGCAGGAACGCGAACAGCGCGATCGCGACGACGACCACGAAGAGGAGGAACGCCGTTCCGCAGCGCGGATGCGCCGTCGGGTACGGCTCGATACGGGCCGGCACGAGGTCCTCACCGTGTTCGAAGGCATGGATCGTCATGTGCTCGGCGCCGTGGTACATGAACACACGGCGGATATCCGGCATGAGCGAGATCGCGGCGAGATAGCCGAGGAACAGCACCATGCGCAGCAGACCCTCGGCGATGTTCAGGAGCAGCGACGACTCGATGAGCTGGTGCGCGGCCTGCGTCGCGAAGTACGGGATCCCGACGAAGAACGCGAGCGCCGCGAGCAGCGCGACGCCGAAGATCACGGCGTTGCTGCCGCTCCCCATGGAGCCCTCGCCCTCCTCGAGCTGCAGGTCGGCGGACTTCATGAGCATGCGCGTGCCGTACGCGAGTGATTCCCAGAGGACGACCAGGCCGCGCACGAACGGCGCGCGCGCGACGCGCGACCGCAGGAGCGCGGACCGCAGCGGCTCGCGGTAACGGTAGATCTCGCCGCTCGGGAGGCGGCACGCGAGCGCGATCGTCCGCCGGCCGCGGATCATCACGCCCTCGATGACGGCCTGCCCGCCGTATTGGGTGGGTGGGTTCATGCCCGGCCCGGCGCTCTACCGCCTGGCGGACGTTCGTCACCCATCGCTCGCTTGGGCACCTCGTGGCAGCCGCGGCAGCGCGCCTCGTACGCCTCCTTCGCGCCGATGACGATGATCGGCTCGTCGTAGAAGGCCGGGACGCCATCGACGATGCGCTGCGTCCGCGTGGCCGCCTCGCCACAGACGACGCAGATCGCCTCGAGCTTGTCGACCTTCTCGGCGAGCGCGAGTAGCGTCGGCACCGGACCGAACGGCTCGCCGCGGAAGTCGAGATCGAGGCCCGCGCAAATGACGCGACGGCCGCTCACGACCAGCGTCTTCACCACGCCGACGATCGCGTGGTCGAAGAACTGGACCTCGTCGATACCCACGACCGTCGTCTCGGGCGCGATCACCTGCAGGATCTCCTCGCCGACGAGCACCGGCCGTGCCTCGAAGGAGTCGCCGTCGTGTGAGCGCACGAGCTCGGCGTTCGAGCGCACGTCGATGGCGGGCTTGAACACCTGCACCGCGCGGCGCGCGATGACCGCGCGCTTCACACGACGGATGAGCTCCTCGCTCTTGCCGCTGAACATCGAGCCGACGATGACCTCGAGCCCCGCGTGACTCGAGGTGCGTACCGGCGGCAGCTAACGGCCCGGAGCGGCCTCCGCCTTCGCGGCCGGCTGCTCCGCCTGCTTGGTCCCGTACCGCTTGTTGAAGCGATCGACGCGACCCTGGATGTCCAGGATGTGCTGCTTGCCGGTGAAGAACGGGTGGCAGTTCGCGCAGACCTCGACGTGAAGCTCGGGCTTCGTCGATCCGGTCATGAACGTGTTGCCGCACGCGCAGGTGACCTTCGCCTGCATGTACTTGGGGTGGATCTTTTCTTTCATGGGGTCCTTCTCTCTATGCCGCTGGGATGACGTTGACCTTGCGGCGGTCATCACGCGCCGGTGTGTACTTCACCTCACCGGCGACGAGCGCGAACAGGGTGTGATCCTTGCCGACGCCGACGTTCTCGCCGGCCAGGAGGCGCGTGCCCCGCTGGCGTACCAGCACCGTACCTGCTTCAACACGGGAGCCGGCGAATTCCTTCACGCCGAGCCGCTGGCCGGCGGAGTCGCGACCGTTGCGGGTCGAGCCCGCGCCCTTCTTGTGTGCCATTTCTCTTAAGCCTCGATCTTCATGATCCGGAGCGTCGTCTCCGACTGGCGGTGTCCGCGTCCGCGGCGCTGGCGGGTCTTGTTCTTGTAACGGAGGACCTGGATCTTCGGACCCTTGCCATGGGCGACGATCTCCGCCGTCACTTTCGCGCCGCCGAGCGCCGGCTGGCCGGCCTTGACGTCGTCACCGTCAGCGATGACGAGGATGTCGCCGAGCGTGACGGTCTCACCGACCTTGCCTGCGAGGCTGTCGACGCTGACGAGGGCTCCCACTTCGACGCGGTATTGCTTGCCGCCGCTGCGGACGATGGCGTACATCGGAAACTCGGACCACCCGGACAGAAAAAGTCGCCGCGCCCGTGCGCGACGTGTGAAAAGTATCTCATACCGGACGGCCGGGTCGCCCCGACCGTCCGGCATCAGACCGAGGGGCTAGGCCCGCGCGCGCGCGGAAAGGGCCGCCGGTGCGCCCATCAGGCGCATGAGATAGGTCGCGATACCGAGCAGGGCCGACAGGCCCATGATCGGGGCGACGAACGAGACCGGGTGCGTGAAGGGCTTCGCGCCCTCGCCCGAGCCCACGATGATCAGCACCGCGATGAATGCCGCGGCGCCGATGTTGAGGCCCCAGAAGATGACGTGGTCCGCCCACGGCCAGACCCGCGGACGATCCGCGGTGGTCACGAGGATCGCGCCGAAGAGCGAGTTCGTCATCAGGCCGATGAAGTACGAGTGATCGAGCGCGTGAAGCAGGCCGATCGAGACCTTGGTGACGTCGCCCTGTGCCGCGATGAACTGCTGTACGAGGATCGCCTGGAGAATGACCGCGAGCACCAGGAAGCCGACCGCGACCGCGATGTGCCGAGTACCTGTGGCGGCCATCCAGGGAGCGGCGATCGCTGCGCGTCCGAAACGGACCGCGACGATGACGATGCCCGCGAGAGTCAGGATGGTCGCGAGTCCGGGCAGTGCCTGCGCGAGCTGCGGCCCGAGGAACGACGCCAAGAGAAGACTGAACGCGAGCACCAGGCCGCCGACGAACAGGAGATAGACCTGGGCGAGACCGAGCATGCTCCGTTTGCCACCACCACCGGCAAGTTGCCACTCTGCGAAGCCCGCAGCGACAAGCACCAGGTAGCCACCAGTCTGCGCCGTCGCGTGAGCCCCGATGAGATCGAAGCTCGTCGGCAGAACGTTACCCGTGGCGAGCAGCACCTGGACCGTGACGCCCAAGGTCGAGCCGACGACGAGCGTCGTGAGCCCGAGGACGACCGAGAGCTTCGGGATGTCAAGGCGCCTGATCCCCGCCCAGCCTCCGGCACGCGTGTACACGAACCACCACCAGTACACGATGACCGCGAGCTCGGACAGGCCGAACACGCCACGAAGGATGAAAATGCCAGACCAGAAGGCCATGACATAGGCAGCCGTCGAGAGTGCGCTCAGCATGACCGGAGCGGCGAGATCGTCATCTCCCCGAGCAAAGATCCAGATCGCGATGCCGATCACGCCCATCGTGATCCAGCCGAGTGTCCCGGAATGGAGATGCGTGAGCAGCGTGTTGCGATCGAGCGCACCGAAGAGCTGGGTCGCGTTCGCGAGACCGAGCAGCGCCGTGAGCGTAAAGATGATGAGGCCGTACTGGAACGCCTGTCCGACCTCAGGGCGTGCGCGCATGATGTCCCTCCTCCGCGTTCTGGCGGGAGGGTAGGCCTACCGCGCGCGGGAGTCGAGCGCGACCACCTGGACGTTCTCCGGCAGCGAGCTGCGTGTGACCGAGAGCTTGGGCACGGGCGTGAGCTCCTTCACACCGAGCTCATGTAAGAGGCGCTCGAAGGGGCTGTCCTTTTTCTGAACCTCGGGGTCGTACGACATCGGGACCACGACCTTGGGCTCGAGCTGGTGGACGATCTCGGCCGCCTTCGCCGCGGAGAGGTTGGTGTCCGCGCCGGAGATCGGCACCAGCGCGATGTCGATGTCCCCCAGGCGCTCGAGGTCACCCGACGGCAGCGCGTGCCCCAGATCTCCCAGGTGGCAGATGATGAGGTCGTCGAGCCGGATCGTGAACACCGTGTTGCGGCCCCGCGACGCGCCCTTGTCGTCGTCGTGGAAGGTGCCGAGGCCGGTGACGAGGACCTCGTGGACCTCGTATTCGCCGGGGCCGCGGAGAACGACCGGCTCGCCCCCGACCGACTTCAGGCTGGAGTGGCCGGCGTGGACGTGCGAGATCGTGACGAGGCCGGCCTCCGTCCTCGGGATGGCATGTCCAGACTTGGGATCCGGCGGGTCGGTCAGGACGATGCCTTCACGGCCGCGCATGCGGAAGCAAGCATGTCCCAACCAAGTGAGGTCCATCGGGGGCACCACAATACGCGAAACACCCCGAGAGGCCCTCGGGTAACCGGCTTTAGGAGGGGGCCTCGGGCGCCACGGAGGCCGCCGGCTGACGCGCACCGATCAAGAGGTCGTACAGCGGTGCCTCGCCGGCGATGCCGATGCCTTCTCGACCCTCGTCGAGCGTTACGGAGGCCGGGTGTACAACATCGCGCTGCGGATCACGGGCGACGCCGACGCGGCGTCGGACTGCGCACAGGAGGCGTTCATCCGCGCATACAAGGCGCTCCACCAGTTCGACCCAACGTTGCCGTTCGGTCCCTGGATCTTCCGCATCGCGACCAACACGAGCCTCAATTTCGTGCAGCGCTGGCACGCGCACCAGACCCCGGTGGAGGAGCTGCCGGAATCGGCTGAGCCCGAGGAGTCCGGACCCGAGGCGTCGGCCCTGCGGCGTGAGGCCCTCTCGGAGGTGGTCGCGGCGATGGCGGAGCTGCCGCCCCCATACCGCGCGGCGCTCACGCTGCGTCACATGCAACAGCTGTCCTATCAGGAGGTCGCCGACGCCCTCGACATCCCGCTCGGCACCGTGAAAACGCATCTCCATCGCGCACGCGCCGCCCTCAAGGCACGCCTCGCCGCACGCAGGAGGGAGACACAGGCATGAACGGACCGCAGGGCCTTTCCGACCTCGAGCCTGAGGAGCGCGAGCTCCACGACATCCTCTCCGCCATCCCACCGCAGGCGCCACCCGTCGGCTTCCGCGATGCGCTCATGCGTCGCATCGTCGAGCGCCGTGTGGGCTGGGAGCTGCTCGTCGCCGCTCTGCTCGCACTTCCGAGCCTCGCCTTCCTCGCGCGCCAGGTGGCCGAGAGCGGCGAAGACTTCGTGGCCGCCCTCTCGGGCGTCCTAAACGCGGCGTCGAGCGACACCGCGAGCGCCTCCTTCTTCATCGACGGCCTCACCGTCCTCGCCGTCGCGCTCGTCGGTATCGCCTGCCTCTTCGCCGCGCACGCGCTCATCGCAAGCAATCCCGGGCGCCGTCGGTTGGTCCGATGACGCGCCGCGACCTCTACATCGTGCTCGGGACGCTGCTCGTCGCGATCGGACTGAGCACGATCCTGTTCGTCGGCGCGGCCGCGACGTCGCCGGGGTCGGCTCGCGAAGCGCCCACCCGACCGCGCGTGTTCTTCGATCCGCGCGGCAGCGTGCCGCCGGGCATCACCGTCGTCGATGCGCAGCGCCGTGTCGGCGGTCCGCTGCAGGTGATCGTTCCGCTCCAGCAGGGCGTCTCCGACACCGCGCGCGATGCCGCGGGACTCCTCCTCACGCTCCTGCTGACGGCATCGACGCTCGTGCTCGCCAACGATCAGGTCGTGGCCGTGTATCGCGCGTCGCTCGGCGGCTGGCGGTCGCAGGCGCGCGTGCTCGCGGCCGGATTCGTGGTCCTCGGTCTGGCGATCTCCACCGCCGCCCTCGCGTGGGTCGTTTTCCTCAGCTTCGTGACCGGCGCGCTCCGCGATACGCCCTTCGGCGCGCCCGCGGCGCTGCAGGTGGGTCTGACCGCGTTCGCGGTGGTGTGCGTGTTCGCGCTGCTCGTGCTGCTGGTGGGTTTCGCCGCGACGGCCTGGCGGCTCGGTGACGCGCTGCTGCGCACGCGCGCGCTGTCGCGCTTCCAGGCACAGGTCCCGGCGCCGGTCGTCGCGCTCGCGGGCGCGACGATCCTGTTCGTCCTCTGGCAGATCCCCGCGCTGGGCGCGGTCGCGCTTGCCGCGGTCGTCGCATACGCGCTCGGCGCGGTGGTGACCGCGCGCCTGATCAAGGAAGGGGTGACCACATGACCGCCGCCAGCCTGCCTGTGACCGCCGTGCGAGGGATGGTCGCGACGTGGCCGGGCCGCATCCTCGCCATCGCCCTCGCGGCGCTGCTCGTCGGCGGTGCGGTGACGATCGCACGCGGCGGCACCGGCAACGCGAAGGTCGAGTACCGGACCGCCGAGGTCACGCGCGCGAGCCTCGCGCAGACCGTGGCGATCTCCGGATCGGTCAACCCGGCCGGGCAGGCGCGCCTCAACTTCCGCAGCGCTGGACGTCTCTCTGCGATCCTCGTCTCGGTCGGACAGCAGGTCACCGCGGGACAGGCCCTCGCGCAGATCGAGGCCACCGATCTCCAGAACGCGCTCACCAACGCCAACAACACGCTTGCGAATGCGCAGTCGAACCTGCAGCGGCAGTACCAATCGACGGCCGACGCGCAGCGCAATCTCGATAACGCGCGGCGGCAGGCGAACACCGACATCGCGAACGCGCAGGCGGCGCTCGCAAAGATCCAGGCCAACTACTCCGCCGCGAAATCGAACTACCAGACGCTCACGTCCGCGGCGACGACGGAGATCCCGGCGTTCCAGAACAGCCTCACGACGATCCAGTCGCAGGTCGACGCGATCATCCAGCTCATGAGCCAGATCGTCGGCGGTAACGACACCGGCGACCTGCGCAACGCGATGAACGCGATGGTCTCGGCGAAGTCGCCCGCGATCGAGAACGCGCTCGCGAACTCGACCAATCTCCTCAGCCCGGCGCTCGCGGACTACCAGAGCGCGCGCAGCGCGACGCTCTCGCTCATGGCCGACTTCGAGAGCGCGCTCGCGGCGGGCAGCGACACGACCGGTATCGCGGCGAACTACCAGCTCGCGCAGACGAACTACGCGATCGCCATGTCGCGCCTCACGAGCGCGCTCGACACGACGTCCTCGGCGCTCGCGACGGTCCAGACGAGCGTCACCTCAGCGCAGACCTCGCTGAACACGCAGTCGACGCGGAGCCTGCACGATCCGTTCGACCAGTGGCGCACCGCACTGGCGACGCTGTACACGCTCGTCACCGGCGAGCAGCAGCGCGTCTCGACCGTGAAGCTGAAGCTCACCCAGGCGGGCACCGCCACGAACACTCTGAGCGACGCGATCAACGGCAGCTACGTGAACGCGATCCAGAACGTCCCGACCACGACCGACCGCGCGCGCCAGAGCGTGCAGACCGCGGAGAGCACGCTCGCGTCGAAGCCGGCGGACGTCCAGAGCGCGCAGAGCAGCGTCGCATCGGCACAGCTCGCCGTCGACACGGCGCAGGCGAACCTCGACTACGCGACGCTGCGCGCGCCGAGCGCCGGCGTCGTGCAGGCTATCAACGGCACCGTCGGCGAGCCCGCATCGTCGAGCACGACGACGCCGGTCGTCCTGCTCGCGAACACCGACACCGTGCAGCTCCACGGGACTGTCGGCGAGGCCGACGTGTCGAAGCTGAAGCTCGGCCTCGTCGCCAATATCGTCGTCGACGCGCTCGGCGCCACGACGCGCATGACCGGCAAGGTCACCGGCCTCGACCCGGTCGCGACGATCCAGCAGGGCGTGCCGGTGTACGGCGTCGACGTCACCATCGACGTCCCGAACGCCGCGATCAAGCCCGGCATGAGCGGCACCGCGAACGTCATCCTCGTGAGCCGCCAGAACGTGCTGGCCGTCCCGAACCTCGCGATCAAGACGCAGGGAACGCGACGCTACCTGCAGGTGCTGAGGGACGGGCAACCGGTCGACGTCGACGCGACGTTCGGCATCTCCAACGACACGCTGACCGAGGTCACCGGCGGCGACCTGAAAGAGGGCGACCTCGTCATCCTGCCGCAGGCGCGGGCCGGCGCCACGACCGCGCCGAACCGCGGCGGCCAGCAGCTCGGCGGACCCGGCGGACAGGGGATCGTGATCCGTTGACCCTCGTCGATCGCGCGTCGGTCCCGTACCGGCATGGCTCGCCCGCCGCTGCGCGCCCGGTCGTGCGCCTGCGTGGGATCACGAAGACGTACCGCATCGGCAAGGAGATCCTGGTCCGTGCCCTCGCGGGCGTGGATCTCGACATACACGCCGGTGAATTCGTCGCGATCATGGGCCCCTCCGGCTCCGGCAAGTCGACGCTCATGAACGTGCTCGGCTGTCTCGATGCCGCCGACGCGGGGACGTACGAGCTGGCGGGCGAGAACGTCGGCAAGCTGTCCGACGACCAGCTCGCAGCGATCCGCAACAAGCACCTCGGCTTCGTGTTCCAGACGTTCAATCTCTTGTCGCGCCTGAACGCGATCGAGAACGTCGAGCTGCCCCTCGTCTACGGCGGAGACCGGCACGATCGCCGCGCCCGCGCGCTCGCGGCGCTCGACCAGGTCGGACTCGCCGACCGCGTGCGTCACCGTCCGAGCGAGCTCTCCGGCGGACAGCAGCAGCGCGTCGCGATCGCGCGCGCCCTGCTGAACGACCCCTCGATGATCCTCGCCGACGAGCCGACCGGGAACCTCGACTCGCACTCGAGCGCGGAGATCCTCGCGATCTTCCAGCGGCTCAACGAGCTCGGGAAGACCGTCGTCATGGTCACGCACGAGCTCGACGTCGCCGCGCACTGCCGGCGCATCGTGCGGATGCGCGACGGTGTGGTCTCGCGTGACGAGCCCGTGCTCGAGCCGCGCCGCGCGCAGGACGAGATCGCCGCGGGCATCGGAGCCGCGGAGTGAAGATCTACGACTCCTTCCGCTCCGCGCTGCAGTCGCTCGTCGTGAACAAGCTGCGCTCGGCCCTGACGATGCTGGGCGTGATCATCGGCGTCGCGTCGGTGATCGCGATGGTCGCCGTCGGCAACGGCGCGTCCCAGCAGGTGCAGAACACGATCCTCTCGCTGGGCTCGAACCTCATCACGGTGAGTCCGGGCAATCTCACCGATCAAAGCCTGCGCGGCGCCGGCGCCCAGTCGCAGAACCTCACGCTCGACGACATGCGCTCCCTCCAGACCCAGCTCGGCCCGACGATCGCGGCGATCCACGCCGAGCAGGGCGCCGGCCGCTGGCAGGTCACGGCCGCGGGCCAGAACTGGAACACCAACGTGAACGGGGTGACCGAGCAGTACCCGATCGTCCGGGACTGGAGCATGCAGAGCGGCGACTTCTTCACCGAGTCCGACATGACCATCAACGCGCAGGTCGCGGTCATCGGCTCGACGACCGCGACCAACCTCTTCGGCGAAGGCGACGCCGTGGGTCAGACGCTGCAGCTGCGCCAGGTCTTCGGGGGTGGCGGGCAGGGCCAGGGGCAGCAGCGCGCACGCATCGTGAATTTCAAGGTCATCGGCGTCCTGGACACGAAGGGCAGCACGTTCGGCTTCAGCCGCGACGATCAGGTCCTCGTCCCGATCACGACCGCGCAGCGTGTCCTCACCGGCCGCCTCAACGTCGTCAACACGATCGTCGTCAAGGCGACCTCGAGCGAGGCGATGGCCGACACGACCGCGGACGTCACCAGCGTGCTGCTGCAACGGCACAAGATCACCGATCCGGCGTCCGCCGACTTCACGGTGACGAATCAGAACGACACGCTCTCCGCCCTGAGCGCGGTGACCGCGTCCTTCACGCTCCTGCTCGGCGCCATCGGCGGGATCTCGCTGCTCGTGGGTGGGATCGGGATCATGAACATCATGCTCGTCTCGGTGAACGAGCGGACGCGCGAGATCGGAATCCGCAAGGCGGTCGGCGCGCGGCGGCAGGACATCATGATCCAGTTCCTCATCGAGTCGATGGGCCTGACGGGCATCGGCGGGATCCTCGGCATCCTGCTCGGGTGGGCGATCACCCTCGTCGTGTCGCTCATCCCGCAGGCGAGCGGTCTCGTTCTCGTCATCACGGCGGGCACCGTGATCATCGCCGTGGGCGTCTCCGTCGCGATCGGCGTCATCTTCGGGCTCTACCCGGCGATGCGCGCCGCGCGTCTGCACCCCATCCAAGCACTCCGCTACGAGTAAGAAGGGAACGACTCCGAGATGAAGCCAGCACAGATCGCCATCGCCGCCGTCATCGCGCTCGCGCTCGCGGGTGGCGGATTCGCAGCAGGCATGACCGTCGGCCGTGCCAGTGGCACCGAGGCGAACGCGTCGGCGTCCCCGACAGGCGCGGCCGGACGCGGAGCCATCACGGGGCGGCTTGGTCAGGGCGGCGCGCAGGGCGGTTCGGGAGCGCTCGGCGGCCAGGCCGTGGCCGGGCGGATCCTGTCGGTGAACGACGGCTCGATCACGGTCGAGGTGCGCCAGCCCGGGGCACAGGGCGCGTCACCCACGGTGACGTCGCAGATCGTCTTGATCGGAAGCACGACGCGGATCGTGAAGACGACCGAGACCGACATCAAGCTCACCGATCTCAAGCCGAGCGACCAGGTCACGATCGTCGGCACGACCGACGCGAACGGGAACGTGTCAGCGACGGCGATCGTCGCCGGCGGCAACGCGCTGCAGGGTCTGTTCGGTGGTCAGGCTGGTGGCGCGGGCCGTGGCGCGAGCCCGAGCCCCAGCCCGAGCGCGCGACCGTAGCGAAGCGCCCGCGATGGCCTGACACAACGTAGGCTCAGCGTATGTCTCGGCCCGCGCGCGACCTGCGCCTGAGGCGCTGGCAGCTCTATCGGCGCGCGGCGCCGGTGTTCGCGCGTTTCGGCTATCGCGACGCAACGATCAAAGCCACGAGCGATCTCTCCGGCATCGTACTGACGCGCGCGCGGCGGGCGTCGAGCGATCCACTAAGCCACCTGCGCGCGCTGATCGTCCATTCACTCGAGCATCGTGAGTACCTGCGGATCGCGGCTGACATCGAACGGCTCGCGATGAAGATGGTCAGCATCACGCGGGCCTCCATCCTGCCCGGTATGGAGCGCTCATCCGCGGAGCTCTATGACGACCTCGTCGCGGAGCTCCGGCATGTCTTGGTCGAAGCGGGGCTCTCGGGTCAACGATTTTCGACGTCGCGATGCGGCGACCCGCTACGGGCGCTTTAAGCCATACCGCTCATACAGCTCGGGCATGAGCTCGGGGTTCGCGCGCACGCCGTAGCGGCGACTGATGCTGTCGAACCGCTCCCGGAAATCCGGGCTGGCTTCGGCTTCGGCCATCTCCTTGAACGCGCGCGCCAGCGCGGGCGGCCAAATGATCTCGATCCGGCGCGCGATCACGCGCCAGCCGCACTATCGGGCTCGGGCCTGCGAGGACGATCGAGAACTGAACACTTCGGCGAAATAGTCGAAGAATCCCAAGCTCGCTACATCGACTCGGGAGCGCTGACCCCGAGCAGACGGAGCGCCTGGCGCAGCGTGAGCTGCACCGCCTGCACCAGGCGAAGGCGCGCCTTCGACACGGCGAGGTCGTTGCTCACGACGCGGTGGTCGCGGTAGAAACCGTGGAACGCGCCCGCGAGCTCGAGCGCGTAACCCGTCAGCAGATGCACGCCGCGGTGCCACACGATGTCGGCGAGCAGCTCGGGGAAGCGTAGGCAGAGCTTGATGAGCGCGAGCTCGCCGGGCGACGTCAAGACGGAGAGGTCGGCGCCGTCGGGCGTGATGCGGCGCTCGGCGGCGGTCCGGAAGATGCTCGCGATCCGCGCGTGCGCGTACTGCACGTAGTAGACGGGGTTGTCGTTCGACTGCTGCACCGCCAGCTCGAAGTCGAAGTCGAGCTGACTGTCGGCGCTGCGCTGCAGTAGCAGGAAGCGTGTCGCGTCCTTGCCGACCGCGTCCAGCACGTCCTCGAGCAGCAAGAACACGCCGGTTCGCTTGCCCATGCGCTGGAGCACGCCCTCGTGCAGGAAGCGCACGTACTGGTACAGCACGACGCTCCAGCGGTCTTCGCTGATGCCGAGCACCGGCAGAGCGATCTTCATCTGCAGCAGGTGGTAGTGCGTGTTCGAGCCCCACACGTTGAGCTTGTGGTCGAACCCCCGCTCCTCGAGGCACAGGCGGTGGTACGCGATATCCGTTCCGAGATAGAGCGGATCGCCGTTCGAGCGGATGACGACCCAGCCCTCCTCGCCCTCGCGGTCGAGCGCGCGCGCCTCGGGCGTCTCGAACCACACCGCGCCGTCGCGCTCGACGAGACAGCCGCGGCGTCGCAGCTCTTCGATCGTCTTTGCGAAGTAACCGGACTCGATGAACGTGGACTGCTTGAACCAGGTGTCGAAGCTGATGCCGAACTTCTTCGTCACGCGCTGCGCGTCCGCGACGACCCAGTCGATGGCCATCGGCGCGAATACCCGTCCCTGCTCCTCCAGCGAGAGCGTGCGGTAGACGTCGCCGTGCGTGTCCTTGATCTGCGCGGCGATGTCCTTCACGTAGTCGCCCGGGTACGCATCCGGCGGCACTTCGATCTCTTCGCCGAAGAGCTGGCGGTAGCGGATCGCGACCGATTCGCCGAAGCGCCTGACCTGGGTGCCGCCGTCCTCCACGTAGTACTCGCGCTCCACGTCGGCGCCTGCGAACCGCAGCACCGACGCGAGGACATCACCGAGCGGACCGCCACGCGCGTTCGCGAGCGTGAGTGGACCCGTGGGGTTCGCGGAGACGAACTCGACCTGGATGCGCCGGCCGCGCAGGATCGTCGAGCGGCCGTAGTCCGCGCCGTCGGCGAGGATCGCGTCGACCTGCGCGCGCAGCCAGCCCTCGTCGAGGCGGACGTTGACGAAGCCGCCGCCTGCGACTTCCGCCGACGCGAGCGGCGCGCGGATCTCGAGCGCGTCCTTGATGGCACTGGCGATCTCGAGCGGCGGCCGGCGAACTGTCTTTGCGAGGCGCATCGCGATGCTCGTGGCGTAGTCGCCGTGCTCCGCGATCGTCGGCACGTAGACCTCGATCGGCACGCTGTTCGTGCCCTGCCAGCCACGCTCGCGCGCGACACGCCCGAGGGCGTCTGAAAATGCGGCGGCGACGAGGTCGCGGGCGGGAGTGGTCACGCGCGTGAGTCTGGGGCAGCGATGACGACCGCGCCAACGTCACCGCTCGGAACGTGCGCGCGGAAGAACACGAGGATGAGCGTCGCGGCCGCGGCGTAGAAGACGGCGAGCGTCAGCAGGTTCACGGTGTACCCGCCGGATCCGACGGCGCCGCGGATCGCGCCGGAGATCACCGCGCCGGAGCCGGAGCCGGCGTTCCACGCGAGCGCCGCGATCGCGTTGACGCCCGCGCGCTCTCGCGGCGTGAAGGATGAGAACGTGACGGCGTTCCAGGTCGCGCTCGAGCCGTACATGAGCCACGCCCGCAGCGCGAGCGCGGCGACCGCGACGGGCAGGTCGGACGCGAATGCCGTGGCGATCGCGAACGGCAACGATCCGAAGACGACGCCGACGACGGACGGGATGGCGCCGAAGCGGCGTGCGAGAAAACGTCCGTGAGCGAGCGCACCGAAGCTGCCAGCGACCGCGATGATCCCGAGAAGCACGCCGAGCGCCGCAAACGGCACGCCGAAGCGCTCGGCGAAGAACAGGTTCGAGAATGGCAGAAAGCTCCCGGCCCCGAGGCCGAACACGAACTCGACGGTGAGGAAACGGGCGAGGAGACCGAACCGGCGCGGCGCATCGAGGGTCGCTTCCGCGACCGGCACGTCCGTGATGAACAGCACGGGCAGGGCGGAGAGCGCCGCACAGATGCCGCCACCGGCGACGAGCACGCGTAGCACGATCGTGTCGTTGGGATCGGCCTGAAGGAATGCCGCGACCGGCGCGGCGAGGACTCCGGCGAGGGCGCTCGCGAAGAACGCGGCCATCGTTCCCAACGCGATCTGCTGACCGAAGCGCGACGAGCGCGCGCCGGCGGCGGTCGCGTCGGCGAGGAGCGCCGCGCCCGATGATGACGCGAGGATCCCGCCGAGGCCGAACAGCGTTGCGGCGAAGAAGAGCGGGACGAACGCGGCGAAGACCACCAGCCCGGCGAGACCGAACCCCGCGATCACGCCCCCGCTCAGGATCACCGTGCGCCGCGAGCGGCCGCGCGCGACGGTCGCGGCGGGCACCGCCCCGATGACCACGCCCAGCGCGGCCGCGCCGACGAGCGCGCCGAGCGCGACGCCGTCGTAGCCGAGCGACCGGTAGAGGAAGTTCAGGTAGAACGCGGCGACGCCGAGACCGAAGCTACCGAGGGTCGCGGCCGCCAGATAGAGGAAGGCGTCGCGCCTTCCGAGGATCACTCCGACGGCCGGGTGCCGAGCGTCACCTCGATCGTCTGTGTCGCGGTCCCGCGGATGATCGTCAGGCGCACCCGATCGCCAGGGCGGAATTTCACGAGCAGCGACTGGAGCGGATGCTCCTGGTCGATCTGTTGGTCGTTCATCTTTGTGACGACGTCGCCGGCGCGGAGGCCGGCCTGCTGACCCGGCGAGCCGGGAGTCACCTGGGAGATCTGAATCCCCGCGGCCGGCGGGAGACCGAGCGCGACCGCGTTGCGTGGCGACAGCGGCGTGTACTGGATGCCGATGAAGCCGCGTTCGATCCGTCCGTTCTTGATGAGCTCGTCGGACACGGTACGGATCGTGTTCGAGGAGATCGCGAAGCCGATGCCCTGCGCCGTGGCCGGGTCCGCAATGAGCGTGTTCATACCGACGACCTGCCGCACCGCGGCCCAGATGAGCGGGCCACCGGAGTTGCCGGGATTGATGGCCGCATCGGTCTGGATGAGGTCGTCGAGGAAGACGTTCGCCGACTCCTGCAGACGACGTCCTTTGCCGGAGACGACGCCGGTCGTGACGGTGTTCTGGAACTCGCCAAGTGGGCTGCCGATCGCGACGACCGTCGCTCCGACGGGCACGTCGTCACTGTTGGCGAGCTGCGCGATCTTGAGACCGCTGGTCGACGGGATCTGCAGCACCGCGATGTCCGTGTCGGGATCGCGCCCGACGAGCGTCGCCTTCTGCGTGCGGTTGTCGCTGAAGATGACGTCGAACGACGCCCCCGCGCCGCCGCCGCGCACGTTCTCGACGACGTGGTTGTTCGTCACGACGTAGCCCTTGGCGTCGACGACGAAGCCGGAACCGCTCGATTGCTGCTGACCCGACGGGAGTCGGTTCACGACCGTCACGACCGACGGCAACATCTCTTTCGCCACGTCGACGATCGGATCGGCACCAGCGGGCACCGTCACCGGCGCCGTCGACGCGAGCGCGGTGGGCACGGGCGTGGGCACCAGCTCGGTCGGTGTGCGACCGTCCAAGACGGTCGCCGTCGCGCCGCCCGCGACACCGCCGAGGATCACGCCGACGAGGAGCAGCGCAGCGCCGCTGGGACCGCTCGATCGTGGTGGTGGGTTGTGTGGAGGGGTCGGGGCGGGCTCGTACATCGGCGGAGGGTCTACCTCCGCGGGCGGGTCGGTGTTTCGCCCGCGGGTGTGGTCGTCTTACGTCGTCGTGACGTCGGACGCATGACCTCGGGCTCGACCATCTGACCGAGCGCGGTGCCGCGTATCTCGAGGTCGACGTGGCTGTCCGGCTCGATCTCGACGGTCCACGTCATGGTGATCTCGAGCTGCTGATAGACGCGTTCGAAGCCCGACTCGGAGTTGGTCACCGCGTAGATCGGCTTGGTCGTCACGACCGCGGGCGGATCGATCGCGAGCGTGAGGTCGAAGTGCTTCGACTCAGAGTGCACCTGCACGTCGGTCACATTGCGCACCTCGATCGGTTTGCCCGCTGTCGTCTTGCGCGTCCCGATCGTGATGACGTCGGCCGCCTCGTTCTCACCGAGGAGGCCGAGATTCGACGCGCTCGTGAACGACAGGCCGATCGCCTCGTCTCCATCGTTGCGCAGTCGGTAGCGCACGCCCGCGGCGAGGCCTTCGTCGGCGATGCGGATGTCCTTCCGGATGCCGAGTCCCGGTGTCGCGGCGAGGGTGCGCGCCGGGGGCTCGAGCGTGAGGCTCACGGTGCGCGCCTCGCGCTGCGGCGTGAGCGCGTAGTAGACCGCATGGAGATTCACCGGCTCGCCCTTGCGCACGGTGAAGCTGTCCTGGAAGAGACCGCGGCGCGCCGGGTCGTATTCGAGCAGCTTCGAGAGCCCGCGCTCCTTCGCGCGAACGGCCTCGTGGATCGACTTCGTCTCCTTCTCGGCGGCCTTGCCCACGAGGACCTTGCCCGCCTTCTCGGCGCGGCGCAGGTCGTCGTGCTCGGCCTCCGGCCGGCGTGCAAGCGTGTCGACGAGATTCGTCGCCGACGCGTAGATGTCCCACTCGACGACCGCGCCGCCCTGCACGTGCACGAACACCGCGCCGGCGTTGCCGCGGAAGATGTACTCGTCGTACCCGTCGACGTCGTAGTCGCGCGCCTCGCCCGCGGCGACGCGTCGCTCCGACAGGATGCGCTCGGCCTTGAGCAGCGACGCGTACGCGTCGGAGCGCAGATGCGGGAAGTAGATGCCGCCGAAGACGCCGTGCCAGTAGACGTCGTTGCCCTGCGCGCGCCAGAGGTTCTGCTGCGCCTGGCGCACCTCGATCGACGAGTCGAGGATGCTGCGGCGCGCGAGCTCCTCGGACACGATGAGCATCCGCTTGTGGAGCGCGTTCGACTCGGGGTACTTCGCGAAGAAGTTGCGCCATAGCGGCGCGGTCACGAGCGACTCGAGATCCTCGCCGAGCTTGTGGCGTGCCTGCTGCAGGCGACGCGCGGCGGTCGCGTCGAGCGCCCAAGCGTTCATCTCCGGGTACGCGCCGCCCGGGATGTAGATGCGACGCGCCGGCTTCTGGAAGATCCACGCGTCCTCGAGCGTCGCGGTCTGGATGAAATCCGCCTGCGCGAGCGCGGTGAAGAACTGCTCGAGCCAGCCGTCCTTGTGCACGCGCTGGTACGTGCCCGGCCACGCGCCGAACTTCTCTCCGTCGTCGGCGTACACGACGAGTCGCGCACCCGCCGCATGCCGCTCGCGCAGCTCCTTGATCGAGGCGTTCACGTCGCGGAACGGGATGAGGTAGCGGAGCTTCATGCTCCCGGGGAACACGATCACCGGAAGGCCCTGATCCTCGGTGATGTACGACTCGCCGGTCTCCTCTCTCTTCAGGCCGGCGCGGAGGAAGTGCTCGTCGTCGAGCACGGTGTACGCGACACCGGCTTCAGCGAGCAGCGACGGAAGGTGCGGTTCCCACACGCGCTCGGTCAGCCACGCTCCGAGAGGCCGCTGCCCGAAGATGGCGTTGACCCGGTCGGTGAGGGCCCGGATCTGTCCGACGCCGTCGCGCCGCGGTACGCCCACGAGCACCGGCTCGTAGTAGCCGCCGGAGAGAAGCTCGATCTGGCCGCGCCGCACCAGGTCGGAGAGGTCGCCGATGACGTCGGGACGATTGGCCTCGAGCCAGTCCAGCAGCGGTCCGGAGAAGTGGAGGCTCGCCTTCACTTCGGGATGGCGATAGAGGGCGGCCACGAGCGGCGCATAAGCGCGCTCGGTCACCTCTGAGAAGACAGACGGGAAGTTCCCCGCGGGTTGGTGCTGGTGGAAGACCAGCGCCACGCGCAGCCGGTCGGCCAATTAGGGGCATTTTACCGTAGAACGCTTGTTGACGCCCGTTTCGTACGCTCTCCGTACGAAGGGCTCGCTCGTTTGTCAGCGAACTCGACAGAGCAGCGTCAGTACGTCACGATCGAGGCGTTGATAGGTCGTCTCCTTCTCTACGGCGCCCTTCTCGTCTCCATCGCCGTCGTCGCGGTGGCCGCTTGTGGTCCAGAGCGGGTCGTCTTACCCCGGTCAAGTCCGAGCGTCGTGCCGACGGCCACGGCGACGACGGCGCCGCCCACCGCCACGCGCACGGCGAGCGCCGCACCGACCACGCCGGCGCCGACGACCGCCGCACCGAGCCCGACCAGCACCGCCAGCCCCGGCAGCACCCCGGCGACCGCGTGCCCCGAACGGACCGGCGGCACCGCGACGAGCCAGGCCCAGCTGACCGCCATCCGGATCGCCCACAACGCTGGCTTCGATCGTCTCGTGTTCGAGTTCGGACCCAGCACGGCGCCCGGCGTCTACGCGATGCCGCCCTACCGCGTCGCGGTCGCGACATCGCTGTCTGGGCCGAGCGGCCAGCCGGTGCCGATCGACGGGAGCGCGCTCTTCGGGGTGCGCTTCCAGAACGCGTCGACCGTGGATCCGAACGGCACACGCACGTACACCGGCGCCACGTCGCTGAAGCCGACGACGCCTCTGATCAAGGAGGTGCGCCTGGTCGAGGACTTCGAGCGCGTCATGGTCTGGGGGGTCGGCCTCCAGCGCCTGGTGTGCCCCACTCTGCTGGCCCTCACCGCCCCGGTGCGATTGGTCTTGGATTTCCCGACGCCGCCCTGAGATACTGAGGACTTCACACGCGTTCGTTAGGGGAGTTCCGTCTTGGCTGAAGCCGAAAAGCTCGCCGTCCGACCCCGCCAGGTGGTGGGTAAGAAGGTCGCCCAGCTCCGCCGCGACGGCGTGCTGCCGGGCGTCGTCTTCGGCGGGCACAAGGACTCGTCGCCGGTTCAGACCGAGCTTCGCTCGTTCGAGCGTTCCTACCGCCGCTGGGGCAACACGACCCTGCTCTCACTCGAGGGCCTGGACGGCGATGCGATCCCGGCCTTGATCCACGGCGTCGCGCGTGACACGCTGACCGGCCGCCTCCTCCACGTCGACTTCCAGCGCGTGAGCCTCACCGAGAAGACGCACGCCGAGGTGCCGCTGCACTTCGTGCACGAGTCGCCCGCGGTGAAGACGCTCGGCGCGGTCCTCGTCCACGCCCGCGACCACGTCACCGTTGAGGCCTTCCCGCAGGACATCCCGCACGCGATCGACGTCGACCTGTCACCGCTGGTGGAGATCGACGATGCCCTCTACGTCCGCGACCTGGTGGTCGACAAGACGACGGTCCTCATCGTCGACGATGACGATGAGCTCGTCGTGAAGGCCGTCCCGGTCCGCGTCGAGGAGGAGCCCGTCGCTGCCGCGGCCGTTCCCGCGGAGGGCGAAGTTCCCGCGGAGGGCGCGGAGGCTGCGGCCGAAGGTGCCGCACCCGCCGCGGTCGGTGCGGCGACTCCGGCTGGTGCACCCGCGAAGCCGGGCGCGCCTGCTCCGGCCGCGAAACCCGGCGCACCCGGTGCGAAGCCGGGCGTGCCCGCCGGAAAGCCGGGCGCACCCGCGCCCAAGGGCGAGGCCCCGAAGAAGGGCTAGGCTCGCGCGCCCACCGGCATGCGTATCGGCGAGAAATCGTCGGGGGTCGCGTCGGGGAACGGATTGTCGGCGCGCTCGAGGCTGCGCAGCTCGATGTCGTCCGCGCTCGTCGCGGTACGCGCCAGCTCCATCGATCGGCGGAAGCGCAGGGCGTGGCTGCGGAAGCGTTCGACCGCGTAGTCCGCGGCCTGACCCGTCGTCAGCAGGAACGGCCAGTCGCTGGACTGCGCGAGGAGCAGCTCGCGCGCCGCCTGGCGCGCCGCGCGCCAGCGGAGCGAACCCTGCGGCCGCGACATCCGCAGCTCGTGGATCTCCGCGGACATGCGCGCGAGATCGCTCCACATCCAGGCGGTGCGCTCGTTCGACCACGTCGAGTGGTCGTTGTTCTTGCCCCAGGAGCCCTCCACCAGATCCACGCGCTCGGTCGCGGGGTTCCGCCGGAGGTACTCGGCGACGCTGAGCGGCGGCGGGCCGCCGGCCGCGAGCTCGCGCAGGACGTGGCCAAGCCAATCGACTCCTTCGAACCACCAGTGACCGAAGAGCTCGCTGTCGAACGTGACCGTCAGGAGCCCGTCGCTGCCGTGCTCCTCGCGGTGGCGCGCGAGCGTCTCGCGCAGCAGGCCGACGAAGTGGATGGCGTGCTCGCGCGCGCGCTCGGACGCCGCGCCTGGCGAGTACGCCTGCTTCGCGCCGAGTCCCGTCTTCGTATCGGTGACGCTCCAGTAGCGCAGACCGCTGCGATCGTCCTTGCGGTGGAACTCCCGGTACGCGGGCTCGCCGGGGTATCCCATCATCGCGGACCACACCTGCCCCGACACCTTGTCGTGCCGCGCGATCGCGACGACGTTCGACTCGCGGACGAGATACGGGCGCAGCGTGTCGGCGTCCGCCGCGGCGACGAGCGGCGCGTCGAGCGCGCTGCCGCTGCGCTCGCGCTCGAAGGCATGACCCTCGGCGACCAGTCGCTTCCCGCCGAGCAGCGCCGCGTCGGTGAAGAAATGCGTGAGGCCGTGCGATTCGAGGATGTCTTCGAGGCCGGGCGCGTACGCGCACTCGGGCAACCAGATGCCGCGCGGCTCGACGCTCAGCAAACGGCGCGTCGTGCGCGCGCCGACGGCGAGCTGCGCCTGGACCGACGCCCGATCGAGGAGCGGCAGGTAGCCGTGCGTCGCGGCGGAGGTGAGGATCTCGACGTGGCCGGTGCGCGCGAGCGACGCGAACGCGCCGACGAGATCGCGATCGAAGCGCCGCACGTACGCGTCACGGTGCGCGCCATACAAAGACGCGTAGAAGCGCGCGAGCGATCCACGCTCGGTGTTGCCATCTCCGGCGAAGCGACGCGCATCGGTGTCGGCGCGATGGATCTGATCGTCGCAGTACTCGATGAACCGCGCATCGATGTCCCGGTCGGCGAGCTGCTCGATCAGCGTCGGAGTGAGTCCGATCGTGAACTGGTACGCGACGTCGTCATCGCGCAGGTCGTGCAGGAGCCCGAGCAGCGGCAGATACGTGCCGAGGATCGCCTCGTGCACCCACTCCTCGCCGTGCGGCCAGCGGCCAGCGCCGCGCGCGTACGGAAGATGTGAGTGGAGGACCAGGGCGAACGCTTCGGTCATCGGTCCCATTGTGGCGCGATACGCACCGGACGGCCGTCGCGCTTGGGCGACATGCCGTGGTCGGCGTGCCGCCCAGGTCTCAGGCGGCTTTCATGCAGCGAGCGACGCGGCATAGTGTCCTTGTGCGACCCCACGTACGGAGAGCCCATATGAGACACGCGTCATCGATCCTCATCGCGGCGACGATCGTGCTCGCCGCGTGTGGCGGCGCGGCGACCGCTCCCAGCGCGAACGCGCCAGCGTCGCTCGCGAGCGCGGCACCGACGAACACGGCCGCCGCGACGACCGCGTCGTCGAGCACGACGAAGGCCTCGGCCAACAACGCGACCGCCGCGCAGCTGCAGGCGGCGTTCGAGGCGGCGGGCGTGCCCAACGCGTCGCGCTGGGTCATCGAGATACGGGAGTACCGGCCTTACCCGACCGATGACCCTTCGTTCGCGAAGCTGAAGAGCAACCTTGCGAAATACACCCCCTCGGCCGACACGCTGAGCCGGATCCTGGCGGCGCTCAGCCTGCCGTGATGCGCGACGCGACGGACGACGCGTCGGTCCTTCGCCGCAGTCTCATCGGTCTCGTCCTCGTCGCGCTCGCCGGACTCACCGCCGAGCTGCTCGTCGAGCGCCACTGGGGCACACCGGTGCGCCTCGTTCCCTGGGCCTGTCTCGTCGCGCTCGCCTACGCCTCGCTGCTGCTGTTGCGTCAGCCCACGGCCACCGCGGTCCGCCGGGCGCGCGTGCTCGCGGGCCTGGTCATGATCGCGGCGGCGGTCGGCGTCGCGCTCCACGTCAACGAGAACTACGTCGCCGGTCCGCTCGACCAGCGCTACGAGCGTCTGTGGGACGGTATGTCCGAGATCGAGCGGTGGTCGACCGCCTTCAGCAAGACGGTCGGACCCGCGCCGACCTTCGCGCCGGCGTCGCTGGCGCTCGTCGCGCTCGTCCTGCTCGTCGCGACGCAGCGCCATCCCGCGCTGCGGTCCGCGCTGAAAGCGCCGCGCCGATAGCATCGCCGGCGATGGACGACTTCGGTTTCGTGATCGATGCGGACATACGCGTCGCGAAAACGCTCCCCGCACGCGTCTACTCCGATCCGGCGCTGTTCCACGCACAGCGTGACCGCGTGTTCGCGCGGACCTGGCAGTACGCCGCGCACGACGATGTCGTGAAGGTCGCGGGTCAGGTCCACCCGTTCACGCTGCTGCCGGGCGCCCTCGACGAGCCGCTGCTGCTGACACGCGACGCGCAGGACCGCGTGCATGCGCTCTCGAACGTCTGCACGCACCGCGGCACGCTCGTCGTCGACGGACCCCGGCACGAGCAGCAGCTGCGCTGCCGTTATCACGGACGGCGGTTCACGCTCGACGGTCGATTCCACTCCATGCCCGAGTTCGAGGGGACGGCCAACTTTCCGTCACCCGCCGACGACCTGCCCCACGTTTCACTCGGGACCTGGCAGCGCTTCATGATGGTCGCGCTCGCCCCGGCGATGACGTTCGACGCGGTCGTCGCTCCGATGCGCCCGCGGCTCGCGCACCTGCCCTTCGATCAGCTCGTGCTCGACACGACGGGTGTGCGCGATTACGTCGTGAACGCGAACTGGGCGCTCTACATCGATAACTACCTCGAGGGCTTCCACATCCCATACGTCCACAGCAGCCTCGCCGCGGTCATCGACTACGGCGCGTATTCGGTCGAGCTCGAGCGATACGCCGTGCTCCAGGTCGCGATCGCGAAGCAGGGCGAGACCGCACTCGAGGCGCCGCGCTCGCACGCCGACGCCGGCAAGCGCGTGGGCGCGTACTACTACTGGCTCTTCCCGACGACGATGTTCAACGTCTATCCGTGGGGCGTCTCGGTGAACGTCGTCGTTCCGCTCGCCGTCGATCGCACGCGCGTGTCCTTCCTGCCGTTCATATGGGACGCGGCCAAACGCGAGCAGGGAGCGGGCGCCGGCCTCGACCGGGTCGAGCGTGAGGACGAATCCATCGTCGAGGCCGTCCAGCGCGGCGTGCGGTCGCGCCTCTACGACCGCGGCCGGTACTCGCCGACGCGCGAGGGTGGCGTGCACCACTTCCATCGGCTGCTCGCTGAATTCATGCGATCGTGAGGTGCGGATGACGGTCCGCGGCCGCGCCGCACGCGTGGAGGACGTCGACGGGGCGCTCGATCTCTTCATCGGGACGCTCCGCGACATGCTGGCGCGCAACGGGATCGATCCAGGCGAGCTGCACCGAGACGAGTGGCGGTATGGATACGCGCACGTCTTCCGCACGGGCATCTTCCGTGTCGCCGAGGACGATGGCGAGCTCGTCGCGATCTGTCACGCCATCGTGCGCGGGCCACTGTGGTTCCTGTCCGGATTCTGGACCCGACCCGATCGGCAGCGGACCGGGATCGGCGGGTCTCTGTTGCGCGAGGTGTGGGACGAAGGCCGGGACCGTGGCGCCGCGACGTTCTTCACCTGGTCCTCGATCGACCTCACGGCGATGGCGAGCTATCTGCGGCGCAGCATGCTCCCCGGTTTTCCGATCCTGAGCTTCGTCGGCGAGCCCGCGCCCACGACGGCGGACGGATCCGACGTCGCGCCGCTCACGCTCGAGAGCGCAGCGACGCTCGACCGTGATGTGATCGGGACGACGCGCGCGCTCGACCACGGCTTCTGGCTGACCGAGCCGGGACGCGTCGGCCGCGCGGTCGTGCGTGACGGCAGAACGATCGGCTACTACTACGCGCGCGGCGGCGGGGTCGGCCCCGCCGCGTGGGCGTCACGTGCCGACGCCGATCTGGTGCTGGGTCGCGCCATCGCGGATGCGCGGGTCCAGTCGCCGACCGTGCGGCTGCGCGCCCTTGGCGCGAGTCACGACACCATCCGTTTCGCGCTCTCGCGCGGACTTCGCCTCGCGGGTTATTCCCATCTCCTCACGACCGCGCCTTTCGGACACCTCGACCGTTACGTGCCGTCGGGCCCGACGCTCTTCTGACGCCTTCTTAGAGAATCCTTAGCGCGCGGCACTCCTCCGCCGTGTAAGGTCGGAGACACCACCGCGGAGGAACCGATGATCTCTCGATATCTCTCACGCATCGCCGTGCCGCTCGCGGTCGCGAGCTTCGTGCTCGCAGCGTGCGGCGGAGCGGCGATCGCTCCGGACCCGACCACGTCGCCGACGGCCGCCGCGAGCACGACCACACCGGCGCCCAGTCCGAGCGCGACCGCCGCGACGACGACGCTCGCGATCGGGACGTGGACCGTGAGCAACACCTCGAAAGCGACGGTCCGTGTACGCGAGCAGCTGGTCGGCGTGAACCTTCCGTCGGATGCGGTGCTCGTCGCGACCGGCGCGACCGGGTCCTTCGTCTTGAACGACGACGGCACGTTCTCGTCCGACTCGAAGATCACCTTCGATCTGACGACGCTCGCGAGCGATCAACGCGATCGCGACAACTTCGTCAAGATGGATACCCTGCAGACCCGCCAGTTCCCGACCGCGACGTTCGTTCCGACGAAGACGACCGGGCTTACGCTCCCTCTGCCGACGAGCGGCGACTTCACCTTCAAGCTCGCCGGTCAGATCACCATCCACGGCAAGACGAAGGACGTGACGTTCGACGTGACGGCGAAGCGCAGCGGCAACGAGCTCACCGCGACCACGACCGCCAGCCCGACCTGGAAGTTCGCCGACTTCGGCATGACGGCGCCTTCGGTGCCGTTCCGTGTCGTAAGCGTCGTCGACGAGATCCGCCTGGTCGTCGATCTCGTCGCGACGGCGACGGCGTAGCTCGGGTGAGCAGGAAGATGAAGATGGACAGTGACGACGCCCCGATCGGACGCATCCTGAGTCGTCGGGAGGTCCTGGCCCTGTTCGGTGGATCGAGCGTCGCGCTCCTCGCGGCCTGCACGCTCTCCGATCGATCCGCCGCGCCCGCGACCGCGGCGCAGCAGACGACCGCGGCGTCGGCGACCGCCGCGTCGTCGGTCGCGACGGCCCTTCCGTCGTGCATCGTCCGGCCGGCGCTCACGGAGGGTCCGTATTTCGTCGACGAGAAGCTGAACCGCGCCGACATCCGCTCGGATCCGGCCAGCGGCACCGCCAAGCCCGGCGCGCAGCTCACGCTCACGTTCCTGGTGTCGCGCGTGAGCGGCAGCGCGTGTACCGCGCTGAGCGGCGCCACCGTCGACGTGTGGCACTGCGACGCGCTCGGTGTGTACTCGGACGTCTCCGACCCCAGCTTCAACACCAAAGGGCAGAAGTTCCTGCGCGGCTTCCAGACCACCGACGCGTCGGGCCGGGCGCAGTTCACGACCATGTATCCCGGCTGGTACCAGGGCCGTGCGGTGCACATCCACTTCAAGATCCGACCGACGTCCGCGAGCGAGTTCACCTCGCAGCTTTTCTTCGACGACGCGCTGAACGCCGAGGTGTACGCGCAGGCGCCCTACTCACAGAAGGGAACGCAGGGCATCATGCGGAACTCGGCGGACGGCATCTATCAGCAGAGCGGCGGCAAGCTTCTCCTGAACGTCACCAAGAGCGGCGGCGCGTACGCCGCGACGTTCGACATCGGTCTCGCGAGCTGACGCCGACCGCCGGCAGGCGGTGCGCGGGTCGGCCGAGGTCAAGCCGTACGGCCGTACTGCCCCCTTAGGCCAGAGCGCAGCGGGCGGCGCGCTCGCCCGTTAGTCGCAGCGATGAGACGTTCGGACGTCACCGAGGTCCTCTCGCGCGCGGGTCGCGGCGTCGGCGCGGTCGTGGCTGGACGGTATCGGCTCGCCGCGCACATCGGCACCGGTGGGTCGGCGGATGTGTGGCGCGCCTATGACGAATCGCGGGACCGCGCGGTCACGCTGAAGATCCTTCGCGATCCGGAGGACGCCGACGCGCGGCGCCACTTCCTGGCCGAGGCGCGACGGCTCGAGACGCTGGACCACCCGTCGATCGTGCCGGTGCTCGGCGTCCACGACGCGCTCGGCGACACGCTCATCGCGTTCGAGCACGTCGAAGGCGAGCCGCTGGATCAGCTCGCGGGCACGGGACCGGCGATGGCGCCGCGCAAGATCGCGCTCCTGTTGATCCAGCTCGCGGACGCGGTCGAGGCCTTCCATACGCACGGCTTCGTCCACCTCGACCTCAAGCCGGCGAATGTCCTCATGGCCGCCGACGGCCGCGTGCGTCTTCTCGACTTCGGCATCGCCGAGCCGATCGGCCATCGACCCGAGACACCGCGCGGCAGTCCGGGATTCGCGTCGCCGGAAGTGGCCGCTGGCGGCGCAGCATCGCGCGCGAGCGACGTCTACGGCCTCGCGGCGATCGCGAAGCAGCTGCTCGGCGCGCACCCGACACCGCGCGTCGCGAGCGTGCTGCGGCATGGTCTCGAGACCGACCCTGCGCGGCGCTACGGCCGCCCGCGGATGTTCGTGTACCGGGTCGCGCTCGCGGTGCTGATCGACGAAGAGCTCGCCGCGCTCGACCGCGCGACGCGCGGGGTGCGCGCGGCCGTCGCGGGCCTCTTCTCGCGCGGCGCCGGCCGTCGCGCCGTCGCGTTCGTCAAGGCGCGGCCCGAGCTGTCGTTCCGCGCCGCCGCCGTGGCGCTCATCGCGGCCGGACTGCTGCTCCAACAGGTGCACCCCACGGCCGACGGCGCGGCCAACGCGGACACGATGCCCGCGCTGGTCCGGCCGGCATTCGACGTCCCGCCGCTCGGCGCGTACGGCGCCAGGTTCGAATCGCAGGCGCCATATCCGAGCGCGTCGCCGAACGGGAACGTCGAGTGGACCCTCGCGCTTCGCAACACGGGCTCGGCCGGCTGGTACCGCGGAGTTGACGGGGCGCAGGCCTCGCTCATCCTCGACGACGGCACGGTCGTCGCGGTCCAGTCGACGCAGTACGTCGGGCCGGGCCAGGTCGGGTGGTTCACCGCGCGCTTCCGCGCGCCGAGCGAGCCGGGCCCACACACGATCCGGCTCCGTCCCGCGATCAACGGCCGTGGTCCGCTTCCGGATCTCGGCATCCACGCGGTGGTGACGGTCACGCGCTAGCTGCCCCGCGCCGCATCACGAAGATGACCACTCCCGCGCCGACGAACGAGACGAGCAGCAGTGCCGCCCGCCGCGGCGACGAGCAGCGCGCTTCTCAGCGCTCGGTGTCGAACTCCCACTCTTCCACCATATCCGCGCCCGCGACCGTCAGCTCGAGTCGGACGTGATAGCGCGCACCGGGCGCGAGCGGCGCCGCGGGCACGATCGCGACATAGTCGCGCTCGTAGAGCTGCGGCACGACGTGGTACGCGAAGTCGGGCCCGTTCACCTGGCTGATGCGCACGCTCTTCACGTCGACCGCACGCGCGCTCGAGTACACCACCATGATCGGATAGCCGACCGGCCGCGACGCGCCCGCCGGCAAGACATCGGGGACCTCGTCGCCCGAATACGTTCCCGCGACGCGCTGATCGGGCGCCGGCGCACGCACCTTGTCGGGCGCGGTCGAGGTGAAGTCATAGACGATCACGCCGACGGTGATGGTGCGGCCCGCGATCTCCGCGTGACCCCAACCGGCGACGATGGCGTGCGGATGCATGAGGCCGAGACGGTGGTACGGCAGGACCCAGAGCGAACGCACGCCGTCGGTCCCGGAGCTGAACGAGGTCGCGACCTCGCTCGCATTCGCGTCGGCGTACCCCTGCGCCGCGAGCCGATCGTGGACGAAGACGCCGGTGAACCCTGGCGCGCCGGGCGTCTCGTCGTGACCGAGCGCGCCGTTGCGTGCGAGATATTCCGCATGCTTCTGCGCGGCGACCGTGACGCGCTCGTCCGCGCGCACGGCCGGTGCTCCCACCGCGGCACGAAGCTCGTTGTGCGCGCGCAGCATCGCGGCGGGGTCGTTCGCGTTCGGTGTCGCCGCGGCGCTCGGCGTGGCCGAGGCGCTTTGCGCAGGGCTCGCCGAGGGCGCGGTAGCGCTCGCGCTGGGGGACGCTGTCGCGCTCGCCGCCGGCTCCGCGACGACCGTGCTTTGCGCCGGTGTCGGCGATCCGGCCCTGACCGTGTCGTGCGTCGACAGCCGGCCGGCGATCGCGAGGCCCACGGCCAACACCAAGACGAGTGCGAATGGAAGTAGGGTGAACGCGGTCCGGATGCGTCGCATGGCGCGACGCTACGGGTTCTTTGCGACCGTGACGACCGCGTAGATGCCGAGTTCCGGCAGGGGTCCCCGACCGTCGATCCGCGGCAGCAGCGGCACCGTGTACGTGCCTGGTTCGGCACGCGCGCGGAAGTGCACGACGAACCAGCCGACCTGGCCCGGTGCGACATACGGCGTCGACTGCACGGCGACACCGGTCCCATCGGTCAGCGCGAGCGCCGCCTGCGCGCCGTCGATGCCCCGGTACCAGCCGACCGAGCCGCTGTTGCGCAGCGCGACGACCCACTCGACGGTGCCGTTGGGCGTCGTCGTCGGGTAGGCCCCCTGCGATTCGAACGCCGCGGCGTACGCGCTGAGGGGCGGGAGCTCGAACGGCGCGGGAGCGAGCACGCCCTGCGAGGTGGTCGCCGATGAGGACGCGGTCGCCGAGCGGAGCGCACTCACGACGGCATCGTCGAGCGGCGACATGATGAAGGCGACGAGCGCGAGGATCCCGATCGCGCCCGCGGTCACCACACGATTTGGGCGCAGGCGACCGATGAGCGCCCCCGGTGCCGACCCCACGCGAGTCGCGATCGACATCGCGAGCCGCAGCCCGGCGCCGATCTTCGCGGTGACGGTCGGCAGCATGGCGCCGACGTGTGTGGTCTCGCTTCTGGCGGGCTCGGCGGCGCGCGGCGACGAAGGACGCGCCTTCGGCGCGATGCTTCGGACTGAGCGCAGAGGCGCTGCGACCTGCGACGCGAGCGCGGTCGCGCGCGACGCGAGCGCGGTGGCGCGAGCGACGAGCGCGGCGGCCCGCGCGACGAGCGCGTTGGCGCGCGCGGTGAGCGCGGTCGCGCGCGCGACGAGCGGCGTGAGCCGCGATGCATCGAGGCCTTGGGGAATGCGAGCGCGTGCCGCTGCGACGAGCTCGTCAAAGGCGGCGTCGCGCACGGCGCCTCTCACATCCGCGACGAGGTCATGCGCGAGCCCAGACACATCTGATCGCGCGGCCATGAGCGAGCTCGACAGGGTCTGCGGTGTTTCGGGGATCCGCGCCGTCGCCTCGGCCAACGGCGTCTCGGGGACGTCGAGGTCGACGATGGTGGGCGCGGTCGCGTCCTCCACTGAGAGATCCGGCGTCGCGGCGGATCGCGTCGGTCCAGCGACGGACGCGAGCGGCGAAGGTGCGACGCTCGGGGGCGTCTGCGGCTTGCTGTCCTTCGCGATGCCGGTCAAGCCGGTGAGAACGACCGGCAGCGGGATCAGGTGCTCGAACACGATGAAGGTATCGGTGCCCTCGTCGTGGATCGCCGCGACCCGCATCACCGACGGCCGTTCGACCGCCGCCATGCGCCGCGCCTCGGCGAGGAAACGCTGGCGCGCCCCTTCGTTCTCGCGGTCGCGCAGGATCTCGAGCGTGACGACCTTTTCGGTCGACTCGTCGAGCGCATGCCACACGTCGGCGATGTCGTCGCCGCCTTTGAATACCCCAAGGAGATAGCGGCCGGCGAGGAGCTGGCCGACCTGGCGGCCGCCGACGGCGGGCGCGGGCGTCGTCTCGGTGCTGTTCACCCGCCCCAACTAACGCCCGACGCGGGCTTTCTCATCGGGCGGCCGTCGCGGCGGCCGGACTGCTTCCGTTCTGTAACTGATCTACGTCGACGCGATGAGCGGCGCGAGGTCAGGCAGCGGCATCGCCGTGTCGAGCGGATAGATCGGGCGATCGAGCCTCGTGTGGCCGAGCCGGACGATGTCCTGATCGACGCCACCGGGCGTGAGCGCCAACACCCAGCCTTTCGCGGCGGCGAAGAGATCGGGCACGAGGTAACCGACTTTCACGACGGTGAGATCGCACTTGGCGGGATCGAGACCCAGCTGCGCGAGATCGGCGACGTAGTGGAAGGGCTTGCGCCGGGTGGTGAGGATGGCGCGCACGCCGCCGGACTCGACGACCGCGATATCGCCGGCGACCGGATCGGCGACGAGCAGCCTGCGCACCGTGCCGCGGAGCGTGACGGAACCGAGATCGGAACCGAACGCGCCGCCCACGCGGAGATCGACGGTCGCGCCTTCGCCGGCGGTAACGCAGCGCGCCACGGCGTCCGGATCGACAACGCTCGCCCAGATCGCGGTCGCGCGTCCGGACGCGAGCGCGGGATGCGACAGCAGACGCTCGAGCATGAACGCGACGTCGCCCGCACCGCCCGCGGTCGGATTGTCACCGGAGTCGCTGATGAAGTACGGGCGTGCGGTGTTGTTCAGCCCCGCCTGGATGCACCAGTCCGCATCGCCGGCGGCGGTGCTGAACGTGAACTCGGCACGTGCGTTCCAGTACATCTCCGCGAGGCCGCGTGCCTCGCGCGCGATCGCGGCCTCGTCTGTCCCGGTCACGACGACCGCGGCGCTGCAGCGCGGCTCGTCGGCCCACGCGTAGCCGATCCACACCGCAGCGTCGATGATCCCCGCCAGACGCTCGACCTGCGCGAGCCGCGCATAGATCGATCGCGCGGGCTCGTCACGGGTGGATGCCTTCTCACCGGGAAGCAGCACCGGCACGCGCACCCAGGCCCGCCGCGGTCGCACGCCCCGCTCGAGACACGCGACGAGGTTCGCGACGGCGCGCCGCTTCGTCTCTGGAGCGTCTTCGTGTGGCGACATCCGATGCGACGTCGCGAGATCGAGCGCGGTCACGAGGCGATGCGACATATTGCCGTGCGGATCCATCGCCGCCGAGATGAGCGTCCTCGGACCGACGACCCCGCGCACCGCGGTGGCAAGATCAGCCTCCGCGTCGGTCAGGCCCGTGACCGTCATCGCGCCGTGGATGTCCAGGAGGACGCCGTCGAGCGGGAGCGCGGCGCGCAACCGCTCCAGCAGCTCGCGCTTGACCGTGTCATAGAAGTCGCGCTCGACGGCGCCACCGGGCAGCGCGCGCGCGTGCACGAGCGGCAGCCACTCGACGCTCGCCGGAAGGTCGTCGTATCGCGCGAGCAGCGCGTCACCGCGCATCACCGTGAAGTCGGCGGGTCCGCTGCGGTGCGGCGAGAACGTGCTCGACTCGATGTGGATGCCGCCGATCGCGATCCGGCGGCGCACGGCGCGAGGAGACCCGGTCAGCTAGCCCTTCGCGTCCGTGCGCTTCTCAACGGTGACGACCGCGTCGGTGACGATCGCGGCGACGGCGGCGATCGCGGCCCAGACCGGCAGCAACAGCGCGCCCACGACGCCGAGGGTGAGCGGGACCTCGATGATCGTGACGCCGTCGCGGGTCTTGACCAGGAGACGGCGAGCGTTCCCCTCGTCCACGAGCGCCTTGATCCGCTCGATGACGCGGTCGACGCCCTCCTCGTCGATGTGGAACGTTTCGAACAGCGATTCCTTGGTGGTCGGCATCTCAGGCCCCTTTCCTTCTGACGCTTTCGAGTGTGGCACCGGACTTTCCGGTTGTCCTGCTCCGAGTACCGCGCGAGCCGGCCGTGTATTTCGTCGCCTGCGCGACATTCACCGTGTGTGACGCATCTGGGTCGGTGAA